>JAVHWA010000102.1:0-23779 GCA_032160165.1 Acidobacteriota bacterium | reverse complement strand
AAGTATTTCAAAGCTCCTAATCTTGAAACTCTCCAGGCATTCAACAACTGTTGTCTGACGGTTGACTGGTAAATCCACGGCGGTCGATCAATCTTGATTGCCGGGCGGTCGCGTGATAACGTGACTCGATCTCAAATCCGTCGCGCCTGAACACTTGGATTCTCCCCTTTTGAAGCAGTACTCGAACAGGCTCCAATGCTTTGAAGTCTTACCGGGACGCGGTCTTTGCGGTCGGCCCACGCCGCCGAAGGAGATAGTACTGATGTCGTCGCTTCGTTCCGCTCAATTTCGATTCGCAATCGCGCTAGCAGCGCTCTCGCTGCTAGCAATCGGCTGTTCCGTCGCCGCCAGTAACGACGTCTATTTCGGCAAGGTAGTCCCTCCAAAGGGACAGGTGATGCGCTACGTGACCGGCTCGGAGATCGAATCACTCGATCCGCAGGTGGGGACAGGCCAACCCGATGCTCGCGTGTACGGCGCACTCTATGAAGGACTGGTGGAGTACGACCCGAAAAACACCCTGCCGATACCAGCCATCGCAGAGAGCTGGACAGTTAATTCGGATTCATCTGAAATCGTCTTTAACCTGCGCAATAACGCGCGCTGGTCAACCGGCGAAGCCATCACCGCCCAGGACTTCGTTTATACGTTCCGCCGTGGACTGTCGCCCAAGCTGGCGTCGCGCAATGCCTACCTCGCCTACTACATAAAATATAGCCAGGGCTACAACACCGGCGGTTCATTCGTCTTCGATCCGGGGGCGAAGACGTTTCTGCTCGATAAGGATGTGCTGGCGGAGCCTGTCCCGTCGGCTGGCGAATCCACCACGGGAGAAGATCCAGCGCTTAACACGCCATTCCATCAGTTCATGCATTCGCCCGCGCGCTTCGTTCTATCAGGCGATGACGATGAACGCGCCGGCCAATTGGCTGCTAACCCCAAGCTGAAGGATGCCCTCAAGGACAAGCAACTGGTGCCGGTTGAGGAAAAGGACATCGGTGTAGAAGCTATAGACGAACACACGCTTCGCGTCACCCTGCGCCAACCGGCGCCGTTCTTCCTGGGCTTGATGGCGCACCAGTTCTTCCGCGCTGTTCCCAGAAAGGCCATCGAGGAATTCGGGGAGGCGTGGACACAGTTCGGCCACATCGTTAGCAGCGGGCCCTTCAAGCTTAAGGAGTGGATTCCTTACGATCGACTCGTGGTCGAGAAAGATCCGATGTATTGGGACGCCGGAATGGTTCAGCTAAAGCAAATAACTTTTTATCCGGCAAAAGACAGCACCACCATCATGAATCTCTACAAGGCGGGCGAGATCGATGGGTTTCTGAATCACACCGTTCCGGCGTCATGGATGGATTACATCCGGCCGCTGCGCGATTATATGGACGCGACGGAGAATGGAAACGATTACTACGACTTCAACGTGAGACGCGGTCCGTTCACTGATAAGCGTTTGCGCAAGGCCTTCAACATGGCGATAGACAAAGTAGCATTCGCCAGATGGAGAAAAACCGTAAAACCGATCACGGGTTTCGTCCCGGTGGGAATCTTTCCTGGCTATCCTAATCAGAAAGGGGATGACTTCAATCCGGAGCGCGCCAGACAGTACCTCGCAGAGGCAGGCTATCCCGTTGCCAAAAACGCGGACGGCAGCTTCACATGTAAGAATTTCCCCATTGATCAGGTCGAGGTTACTTACAACCCCGATGGCATGAACGCGCCGATCGCAGAGTTTCTGCAGGCCCAGTGGAAGCAAAATCTGGGAATCACTGTCCCGCTCAAGGCGATGGAATTCAGGACGTTTCTAAACGTGCGCGCTAAAGGCGACTATAAAGGCATTGCCCGCGACGCGTGGGGCGGCGACTATATGGACCCGTTTACCTTTCTGAATCTTTTCTACGCCGGTGCTGAAAATGGTTCAGGGTGGCATGAGAACAAGTATGACGCCATGCTGGACGAAGCGAACCGTGAGGGCGACCCGGTTAAGCGCTACGAGTTGTTTGGCAAGGCCGAAGCCTACATGCTGGAGGAACAGCCAGTTATTCCGCTGGACACGCCTTCGGTAAACTGGATGAAAAAACCCTACGTCAAAGGCATGTATCCGAATCCGCTGACGCTTCACGCATGGAAGTACGTTTACATCGAATACGACCAGGCGAAATGGGACCAGGGCACACCAAACATGGCTGAATAGTGAGAAGAGCGTAGATGCTTCGTTTCATAGTTCGCCGACTGCTGATCACCATTCCGATGGTTCTCATCATCGTCACCCTGACGTGGGGCTTGATCCGCCTCGCGCCGGGGAATTTCTACACCGGTGAGAAGCGAATTCCACCCGCGATCGTCAAGAACATTCGCGAAAAGTATGGCCTCGACAAGCCTTGGTACGTCCAGTACGGGAAGATGATGGGTCGATTGCTGAAGGGAGACTTTGGCGATTCGCTCACTTATCCCGGTCAATCCGTCAATCAGATTCTGTGGCGTGCTCTGCCGGTCTCGGCAACGCTTGGGCTTCTGGCGTATTTGCTTGCGCTACTCGTTGGACTCACCGCTGGTACGCTGGCGGCGCTCAAACAGAACTCAAAACTCGATTACGCCTCGATGGCGCTCGCAATGCTGGGCATTTCAGTCCCCAACTTTGTGCTCGGCCCTCTACTGGTCTTACTGTTTTCACTAACACTCTATTGGTTGCCGCCAGCGCGATGGGGTGGCTTTCCCAGTTGGAATTTGGTAATGCCGGTACTGACTCTTTCGGCCCTGTACATGGCATACATCGCTCGCTTGACGAGAGCCGGCATGCTCGAAATACTGCGAGCTGATTACGTCCGAACGGCGCGGGCTAAAGGACTAACTGAGCGACAAGTGATTTTCCGTCACGTCATGCGCGGGGGGCTTCTGCCCGTCATTTCGTTCAGTGGTCCCGCCCTGGCTTACATAATCACCGGCACCGTCGTGGTCGAGCAGATCTTCGCACTGCCAGGGTTAGGGAACTACTTCATAAACGCTAATTTTTCACGGGATGAGCCGTTGATCATTGGCATCGTTGCATTTCTATCAATATTGATTTTGGTCTTCAATCTTTTGGTCGACATCGCGTATGCGCTCATCGATCCGCGGATCAGGTATTGACGAGATGAAAGACCAACCACCCATCAACAAACCTGAATCCGACACGCCCGAGCCCGCGCTAACGCCCTTGGGGACGGTAAGCGAGCCGCCCATCCGTTCACGTGAGGGCGATATCATACATACCGCGCCGGAGTTTGCGATCGGGGAAGGTGATGTGCGATCAGCCGACACAGGTGTTCTGGAGCCACTGGCCGGGACATCCCTTTGGAAGGATGCCTGGCGAAGACTCCTGAAGAACAAGCTCGCCGTATTTGGCATGATCGTCCTGGCGATCATCGTGGTCGCGTCGGTCCTCGGTCCCTATATCATCGAATGGCGTACGGGCTTCAGCTATGACACCGTTCCTCCGCAGATGGAGTTGAACAAGGCGATGCCGCCGTTTCGGGATGTGAACGGCAACTTCTCGGGACTCCACCCGATGGGGACGGACATTCTTGGGCGAGACATACTCGCCCGGGTTTTGATGGGCGGACAGATCTCGTTGCTCGTCGGCATCATCGCTACCTTCGTCTCGCTGATAATCGGGATCGCATTCGGCGCAACAGCCGGCTACCTGGGCGGGCGTGTTGATAACTTGATGATGCGAATCGTCGACGTGCTCTATTCGTTGCCGTACATGATGATCGTAATCGTGCTGTTGGCGTTCTTCGGCGGCAACTCCCGCTTCATGCAATACCTGCAGAGTATTGGAATCAGCCAGCAAAAGGGCCAGCTGTTCCTCTTATTCATTGCACTCGGCGCAGTCTCTTGGCTGACGATGGCCCGCATCGTTCGAGGCCAGGTGATGTCGTTAAAGAACCAGGAGTTTGTCCTGGCCGCTCGCGCGACCGGTGTATCCACAACCCGAATCATCTTTCGGCACCTTGTTCCCAACACGCTGGGACCGGTCATAGTCTACGCGACGCTTACCATCCCCCAGGTGATGCTGCAGGAGGCCTTCCTTTCGTTTCTGGGACTGGGAGTGCAGGCGCCGCTTGCGTCGTGGGGCAGTCTTGCATCCGAAGGAATTCAGAACATCGCGATCTTCCCTTGGCAGCTGATCTTTCCCGGCGTGACGATGGCACTGACGCTCTTCTCATTGAATTTCCTTGGTGACGGTTTGCGCGATGCGCTCGACCCGCAGATGCGAAAAGTCTGAGAATCGGCGATAGATATGAACAACGGGCACATACTCTCCGTTCGAGACTTGCGAACGTACTTCGAAACAGAAGACGGCACGGTCAAGGCCGTTGACGGCATCAGCTTTGACTTGGAGCGGGGCGAGACGCTGGGAATCGTCGGCGAGTCGGGCTCGGGAAAATCGGTTACCAACCTTTCGATCATTCGGCTGATTCCGGAGCCGCCCGGCAAGATCGTGTCCGGCGAAATACTTTTCGATGGCGAAGATATTCGAGCGCTCCCTCTGCAAGAGCTCAGGCATATTCGCGGCAAGCGGATCGCGATGATCTTCCAGGATCCGATGACATCGCTCAACCCTTTTATGAGAATCTCCAGGCAGTTGATGGAGATCACTCGGCTGCACCTGGGGCATACAAAAGACCAGGCCTACGAGCACGCCATAAAGATGTTGGAGACAGTCGGCATCCCCGAGGCCCGCTCGCGCGTGGATAGTTATCCACATGAATTCTCCGGCGGGATGCGCCAACGCGTAATGATTGCCATGGCTCTCTCGTGCGAGCCCGAGTTGTTGATAGCCGACGAGCCGACGACTGCGCTCGACGTCACTATTCAGGCGCAGATTCTCGAGCTGATAAAGAAGCTGAAGCAGCAAACAGGCGCGAGCGTGATTCTTATCACCCACGATCTGGGAGTTGTCGCGGGAATGACTGATCACATCATCGTGATGTACGCCGGAAAGGTGTTCGAGCAGGCCCCAACACGAGAGCTCTTCGCGACTCCGGGTAACCCGTATACCAAAGGCCTTCTGCGCTCAGTCCCCGATCCTACATCAGAGCAGGGATCGCTCTATCAGATCCCCGGTCTGCCGCCCGATGTTGCGCATCTGCCGCCGGGATGTCCGTTCGCCCCGCGCTGCGATCGTGCTGAGGACATCTGTCACCGGGAATTTCCGCCGTTCGTTAAGTTGAACGAAGAACATTTCTCGCTATGCCACTTCGCCGACGAGGTTTACATAAAGTCCTGTAGCGAGCGCGCCCTGCGTGCGCGCCATGGATCTGCCGCCGACAAACACGAGGAAGGCAACGCAAACGCCTGATGAGCCAAGAGCCAGCAAACGAAGCGCGTGAATCGGCTATGCCTCCTCCGATCGAACGAGGGAAGGGGAGCGAGCTGCTCGCTGTGCGGGACCTCAAAGTCCATTTCGACCTGGGCGTCGATCCTAAGTTCGGGAGTAGCGACAAATCCCTTCGCATCCCCCTTATTCTCTTCGGCGCCTTGGGCCTCACGCTGCTGGCCGTGTACATCCTTGTCCAATCGAACGTTCTAAATCTCCAACCGAGCGCCCTGCAATGGACAAGTCGAATCATCCTCCTGCTCATACTCGTTGTAGCAATCATATTTGCGGTGCTGCTAATCATTCATTTGAGCATAGCTCGTAAGCACCGGCGCATCGTGAAAGCGGTAGACGGTGTCTCGTTCGACATCTATCCTGGAGAAACTCTTGGCCTCGTCGGGGAATCAGGTTGCGGCAAATCGACGTTGGGTCGCGCGATCCTCCGCTTGACCGAACCGACCAGCGGCCATGTCTTTTTCCGCGGCCAGGACCTGACGCTCTTCGCGAAGGTCCCCGCATGGGTGAACAGCGCGAGTCTGATCGCAGGTGTCGCGGCTTTCGCCGTCTTCGAAGCGCTTTTCGTGTTTGGCCGGACATATCCAGTTCCGATAGCCGGCGCAATCAGCAAAGGCCTGATGCGGGTCTTTCGTGATTTCGCAGGGGAAGGGCTCGTGGCAACCGTTCTTACCGTTCTCTCTTACACGCTTTTGAGCTTTCTGCTCGCGCTGATTTTCTTCTATCTGGTCCGGGCCATCCTCAGGCAGAATGCGCGTCACAAGTCAGAAAAGGGAATGCGTAAGCTGCGCCGCCATTTACAAATGATTTTTCAGGACCCTTACGCCTCGCTCAATCCAAGAATGACGGTTGGGCAGATTGTGTCAGAGCCGCTAGCTACATTTCGCCTGGCGCAGGGTCGCGGGAAGGACCAGCGCGTCCAGGAGTTGATGGAAACTGTGGGTCTAAACAGAAGGTTCATCAAGCGCTATCCACATGAATTCTCGGGAGGCCAGCGCCAGCGCATCGGCATCGCTCGGGCCCTCGCGGTCGATCCCGACTTCATCGTTGCCGACGAACCGATCTCGGCACTGGACGTCTCCATCCAGGCGCAGATCATGAATTTGATGGAGAAGCTGCAGCGCGAAAAGAATCTGACGTATCTCTTTATCTCGCACGACCTGCGTGCAATTCGTCACGTTTCGGATCGCGTCGCGGTAATGTATTTGGGTAAGCTCGTCGAGGTCGCCGATGCAAAGATAATTTATGACGAGCCATTGATGCCCTACACCAAGGCGCTTATTTCGGCGGTCCCCGTGCCCGACCCCGAAATTGAAGCCACTCGCCAGCGAATCGTCCTCGAGGGCGATGTCCCTTCTCCCATCAATCCTCCATCAGGTTGTCGATTCCATACCCGATGCCCATTCGCCATTCAGGCTTGCCGCGAGGTCGTCCCTCCGCTGGCGGAAATCAAGCCTAATCATTTCGCCGCCTGCATCCGCATCAGCCCCGAACAGCCTTATATCGAACAGGTTGCGCCGGGGGACGCGCCCGGCCTTGCCGCGGCCCAGCGGGTGATCGCAACGTGAAATAGCCCGGTTATTCGACGTTTACATTGGGGGAGAGCTGAATCTTGCGTCGGTGGCCCCGCGCTCGTGCCGCGAATTCCTATGGAGAATTCGCTTGTTCGCTCATGCGTGGGGCCTTATACTTCAAGTCGGGACGGCAGGTTTATCCACATTCGCCGTCCTATCTCGATTGAGAGCAGTGCGTGTGAGAAAGCGCCCCCGTTCTTCACGCGAGCCTCAGCCTCAAACAAAACCACTTCGGACGTAAACTTAATTGACGTTCCCGACCATAGACAATGCCTCCGTGCTTAAGCGCGAAAAGGGCCAGGGGCCGACTGAGAGAGGACCTGAAAACTGGGCCGAGGTGCAGGACTCTTTAGCGGCAGCCTCCGGGCTCTCCTTGCTTCTGGTCGAAGGGCATCAGCCTCCCTCATTGGAAGTCTCAAATAACAACTCCATCTGTCACGCCTTCCAGTCGTCTCCCACGCACGTGCAGCTTTGCGACCCATATTGTGGCGTCGCGCACGATCGCGCCAGGAAGGCCAAAGGTCCGGTGCATTATCGGTGTCATGCCGGCCTTCACTGCTTTGTGATGCCAGTCAAGCTCGAGACTCGAGGACAATTGGCGCAGATCGGCGGCCGAGCGTTTTTGACCAGTGCGGATTATCGAGCGTTGGCCGAGCGATTTCGCATCGGTGATTTGCAGGACCTGCTGTCGAGCGAAATATTCAGGAACGTGATTTTCGCCTCGCGTGAGGACCTCGAAGATCTTGCGCGGCGCATTGACGTTGCTGCTACAGAATTTCGAGCGGATGCTGGTAAGACAAAGACCGAGCAGGCAGGCTCGCCCACCGCACCTCTGGATGAAATGGCAGAGGAGGTGCCCGACGTTGGACTGGCCGCGAAGAAAGCTACGGCCTCGCCGGTCGCGGTTTCCCAGCCCGACCCAACCTCTCCTCTTGCCGAATCTCGCGAATTGTCTACTGAGAGTGAATTCCGAGAAGCTTCGGTGGCGGCGCTGGATGTGCTCGCCGGTAAGCATCAGCTTACCTCGCTCGCTTTGCTCGTACGTGACCGTGGGACGTTCGCTTACGCCCACGGCATCGGTCGCTTTTCTGACACCTCCATTCACATCGAGATCGATTCAAAGGATGCAAGGTTGTTTAGTACCGCCAAAGGGTCGACATCGCTTTTTCTAAGCGAGAGTGCGGAGGGCTTTAAACCGGCGGACACGATTCGCAAACACATTGCCGACAGGACTGAAAAGCCGGCGGAACTCTTTCCTCTAATCGTCGGAGACGAGGTCAAGGCAGCCCTTCTGGTCGGTGATTTCCCGCTCACGGATGCCGGGCGGAGGGCGATCTCGGCGTACTGCCGCGAGATCGCGCTGCCTTTGGAAGTGTTGCGACTTCGGGATGAGCTCGAGCAACGAGCGCGTTTCGCCGAGAACCTGCACAGTTTTGGCGAGCGCATTAATACAACCAAGCCGGCAGAGACGTACGAGGCGATTCTGCGGATGTCGGCAGACATGTTGCTGGCTGAACGAAGCTCGCTATTGCTCTTCGACGAAGCTTCCAACGAACTTGCTGTGATTGCCGCGGTTGGTCCGCGTGCGGAAGTAGCGCGCGACATGCGAGTGCGGATGGGTGAAGGGATTTCCGGCTCCGTTCTTTTTGAGGGCCGCCCGCTGGTGGTGCGCGACGTCGAGTCGGGCGGACACACACCGGCACCAGCGGACCGTAGCTATAAGACGAAATCCTTCATCAGCTATCCGATTGCGGTCGGAGGGCGGAAGATCGGGGTTCTGAATGTAACCGACAAAGCCGGCGGCGGATCCTACGATGACATCGATCTGAGCTTGATCGACTCTATCGCACCGCAGATGGCACTCGCGCTTGATCGCGCCGAGTGGCAGGAGAAGGCAAGTCAGTTTCAGTTGATGTCGATAACCGACCCGTTGACCGGCATGCTCAATCGCCGATACCTGATCGAGCGCCTGGCCGAAGAGCTGAAACGCTCAAAGCGTCACGACTACGCCATGAGCTTTATGATGATCGACATAGACGACTTCAAGGTTTACAACGACGAGAATGGACACCAGGCAGGCGACCTTGCGCTCGAGATGACTGCCCAGTGCCTGAAGTCAACGTTGCGGGGCGCGGATGTGGCGTCGCGTTACGGCGGCGAAGAGTTCTGTATCCTGCTTCCGCAGACTACGCTTGAAGAAGCGACATCGATTGCTGAACGGATCCGGAAACGCGTCCTGGGCTTGCGTTTCCCACATGGAAAGACGCAACCGCTCGGCGGAGTAACCATCAGCATTGGAGTGTCGGCGTTTCACCGCGGGCTGGATACACCGGAGATTATTATTCGCACGGCGGACCTCGCTCTTTATGTCGCGAAGAGCCGAGGAAAGAACAGAGTAGAGGCTTACTCGGCTCCTGCCGAGCCGCACAGTAACGATGCCATCGAGAGCCAGACATAAGAGCGGGAAGGAAACGCCGATCCTTGGGCGGATCACTCCTGACGAGTTCGTCGGGCGCCGAGATGCGCTCGCGCAGCTCGTGAATTTGGGATCGTCGGATGGCGGCGAGCGAGGATTGCTGCTGCTGAGCGCGCCCTCCGTAGGCGTCTCGGAATTGCTCCGCCAGGCTTATGACGAATTGTTTCGCGGGCGAGGGGACGTGGTTCCCATTTACTTCGCCCTCAACCGAAATGACAAGACCGCCGTTGGAGCGGCTGATCACTTTCTTCGCACGTTTCTACTGCAGCTCGTTGCCTTTCGTCGTCACGATCCGGCGCTGACTGATGCGTCGTTGTCGATTGCTGACCTGTTGCGGCTGGCGGCCCCCGGTGACTACGAATGGGTCGAGCGACTACTCGAGATGACCGAGCGAGCGCGCGTGGACGAAGACGCCCGTACGTTCATTCGGCTATGCCTCAGTGCCCCACAACGTTCCTTTGCCGGCGGAGCGCGTCCGTTTGTCCTACTCGATGGTCTTGAGCTGGCCGAACATTTGAATGGCGTCGACGTACCTCTGGGGACTGAAATAGCGCAGGCCTTATTCCACTCCGGCGGGCCGTACGTGCTGGCGGGTCTGCGAAGACATCTTCTCGGCGCGGTGCACAATGCGAGAAACGGGAATGACTCGGCCGGATCTTTGCGGCTTGACAGGTTGAGCGACGATGACGCGCGGGCTATGGTCGACCATGTTGCGCGACGCGCCGAGATCACCATTAACGATCAGACTCGTGATCTGATCGTGCAGCAGACAGCCGGCAATCCGCTGTTCATCACCTCTCTTCTGCGTGCAGCGCAAGAGCGGCACATCGCCCTGACCAGCTTCCGAAACTGTCAGCAACTTTACGTCGATGAATTGATGGGTGGCCGCATCTATCGGCATTTCACTTCGCTTCTCGAAGAGATCGCACCGTCTCCTTCAGTTCGACGATCGCTTGTTCGAGTGCTCTACGAAGCGGCCCAGGGCGACGGCGGGAAAACCATGGTGGAGACGTGGCGCAAACGACTCAACCTCGAGCCAGAGTCGTTTCAGAAAATCATCCGCCGACTCCACGTTCATGAACTGGCCAGCCTGGACGCGAACTTCATTGAAGCGGGCAAGACCGCGCTCGTGTGGTCAGACTACCTGAGCGCTCGGTATCGCCTGGAAGTGAGCGCCGAACCTCGCGCGCTGGTTGTCGCAGACATGCTGACAGAAACGCTCAAACGCGCGCCGCACACGATGGCGCGCCATTACCGGCGCGAAGCCGCACTGGGTTTGCGAGAACTACTAGAACGCTTTAACTGTCAGCGAATACCCGCAAGCTTGTTTCACTATGATCGGTTCAGCAAGACGCACAAGGGAACAGAGACCGATGAACTGATGGCCGCGCTCGATGCGGAAACCGATCTGGTTCGTTTGCCTCAGGTGGTTCACGCGGCCAGTTGCGCAGCATTTCATCCTCCCATACAACAGGTTTGCGACAGTGAAAGATGCGCTGTTGCTCATGGTTTCGATGCCGGGCAATATGCCGACGCCAATGAGATCGTCTGGATCGCAGCCGAAATCGACTCGAAACTTGAAGCGGGTCGCGGCATCACCGAGGTATGGTGCGACCGCTTAATGCAGGTTGCGCGGGTTTGCGGTTTCAACAGGGTACGGTTGTGGTTAGTCGCACCTGAGGGTTTCTCACCCGATGCCAGCGAACTGCTCAACGAGCGCGACGCATACGGATCCAGCCGGCAGCAGCTGGAGCTCTTGACCGAACGCATCAATGTTGCCTCGGCGGCAATGGCCAGGCTTGAAGTGGCCCCGGATGAATTCGAGATGGTCATTCCCATGGGTGACGACACGGAACTAATCGCCGCCCATACCGTCGAGCAAATCGCTCGTCGCATCAGCTTCCGTCCCGAAGCCATCAATCAGATCAAGACCGCGCTGGTCGAAGCCTGCATCAATGCTACAGAGCACAGCCTCAGTCCCGACAGAAAGATTTATCAGCGTTTTCGCGTAGAAAGTGATAGATTAGTCGTTACAGTTTCCAGCCGCGGAGTCGTCCCGGCATCTTTAGCGAGTCAGAACGGCGAAGGCCCCGAAGGCAACGATCTAACTGAGGGCACTAAAGAGGCGCGAGGTTGGGGACTGAAACTGATCAGGACCTTGATGGACGAAGTCGAATTTGAACGGGTTGACGACGGCACCCGGCTTAGAATGACAAAGTACTTGCGCAAGGACTGATTGTTACATACCGCTTGCCGTCTGATTACTTAAGAACAACCTTTTACGATTTACGATTGATTGCGTTTATAGGTAGGTTAGGGAGCTTACTGAAAATGGCTGAATCGTCAATTCTCTCGCAGGTGCGCTCGCGTTCGGACGGCAACATGGCCGTGATCTACGCCGCCGATTATCTGAACAAGCTGAGCGGAGAACGGATCGAGCGTGAGTGCCGCCGCCAGTTGGAAGCGGGTTGTCGCGCGCTTATCATCTGTTTTAGGGAAACTGAATTAGTCAACAGTATTGGGATCTCTATTCTGTTGGGCGTCATTAATGTAGTCGAAAACGCCGGAGCGCGGCTGATCTTTTCTGACGTCAATCAACAGACAATCCAACTATTCGAAATGCTCGGACTGACCCGCCACGTCGCGCTCGCGAAAGATGAGCGAGAGGCGCTGGGCACGCTGGTTGAATTTGCTCCCCCACCCAAAGCCGTCGGTCACTAAGAGCAGCGATGGAAAAGGGAGAGTCCCTGCAAAAGCTACTGCACACCTTCGCGGCGCTCGCCGATCTCGGCCAGGAAATTGCCGACACTTCGGATTTCCCAGAGCGGATGCGCACATCACTCCACCTCGTGCAAGGTTCTCTTGGAATCATGCGCGGGGCGCTCGCTCAATTTGATAACCACACTCAAACGTTAACATTTGTCGCGGCCAGAGCGATGGGCGGAGAACCTCCCGCCGACCTGGCGCTCTCTGCAGAAGCAGTCTCAACGCTTCAAGCACTCGGGATCTGCAGCCTCACAAAGGCCGACGATTCTCAAGCTTTCACCGATTTCATCAAAGACCATGAAACCGTGTTTGATACGTCGAGTATCGAGCTGTTCGTCCCACTGGTAGTGCGTGATAACCTGGTGGGAACCATCCTGCTTGGCGGCAAGGCGACCGACGAGCCGTTCAGCGAAGAGGACCGTGAGGTGGTGTGTGCGATGGCACGACACATCGCGGTCGGTATGCAGGAGCACAGGTTTTTCGAAGAGCTCTCGCGGCGCGCCGCTGAAAATCATTCGCTCTATGAAGGGATGCGGGCGATCTATCGCGACACCGTGCGTGCGTTCGCGGCCGCGATCGACTGCAAGGACAAATACACGCAGGGACACTCTGAGCGAGTTGGAAAGTACAGCGAGATCATCGCGCGCGAAATGGGTTGGAGTGACGAGGAGATCGAGGGCATAGCCGTCGCGGGTTACTTACACGACATAGGAAAGCTGGTTGTGGAACGCGACATCATCAACGCTCCTTACAAGATCGACGCCAAGCAGTCCAGCGAACTCAATCGCCATCCGGCCGCTGGCTACGAGATCCTGATGCCGATCAGTCATCCCTACGCGGACATACCTCTGACGGCCCGTTACCACCACGAGCGGATAGATGGGCGAGGATATCCGGAGGGTTTGATGGGGCATCAGATCCCGCTTGTTGCCAAGATCGTCGCTCTGGCGGATTCGTTCGACGCGATGACGACTGACCGTCCTTACAAAAAGCGACGTGGGATGGAAGACGTAGTTGACGACTTTCGGCGTAACACCGGAAAGCAGTTTGCGCCTGAGGTGGTCGCGCCGTTGTGCAGGGCACTGCTGAAAGAAGTAAGCGGCGAAACGAACCCCAGGCGAATCATCAAGCTGTTGGGTAAGAACTATGTTGAGCCGGCCAGCGTCGCACCATTACTCCAGGCATTGATAGATGACCTCGAATCCGGAACGTTTGCCGTCTCTGCAGGCAATGCCTAAACGCTCATGCGATGTACGTCGCAGGGCTGCCCAACGCTTCTTCCAACCGCATCAGGTATCGTCCCACGTCTGATCCATCCACAAGCGCATGATGGACCTCCACTGAAAAAGGCAGAAGCCAGCGGCCATTCTCATTTACGAACTTGCCAAAGGCTATCTTCGGCACCGAGTCCTCACGTCCCCAATTGCGCGCATGTGAAAAGCTGGTGAAGGCGATCCAAGGCACCGTGGTGAAGTGTATTCGGGCGTCGTGCTCGCGCTTGGGTTTGAATAAGCCCACAGCGCGAGCTTGATCTACTGCCACTCTCGCTGCGGCGACGAACCTCGCATAGTCCTCGTGGTAATCGAAATATGCCAGGGCGAAGCTTCCGCTTTCCAGCAGCACAGTTGTTCCGCCATGGATTACGTCATGGACGATTACCTTGTCACCTCTAAGTCGATAGCGGAATTGTTCGATCTCGTTGGCGACGCGTAGCGCGAAGTAGTGATAGGCCAGCGACACGTTGCCTTGGCCGCGTTCACGCAGGTGCGACAACAACGCCGTCACGTCCATCCGGACGCAGATGTTGAAGTAGGGCTTGTCAAAGCCGCGATAGAACTCGAATACATCACGGCGCGGCCAGGATTGAACATCCAGGTATCTGGTCATCTCGAATGCATGTTGTCCGCCTGGTAAGATGCGAAGCAGTAGTTTACGCGACGGTCACTTAATCCACTTCTTACTATTAACGGCCGCGTCGATATGAGCTTCCAACTCTGTCAGTACTTTCAATGCGCTCAGGCCAGCGCAGCCGTGATAGTGGCGGACAGTCTTCTTTTTTCCGTTGAGCTCAAGCGAGATAATGGCAGAGGGTAGATCGGTCGCTACCTGAGGACATCCGGGGCTGCCGGGAACGTACGCGTCGTAAAGACCAAAGAACTCGTTGTTGGTGAATTCCTGGACCAGAGCGTCGAGCGCTTTGCGGCTAATACGTCCCTCTGCCCTGCCTATTCTCTTGACGAACCGAATCCCTTGATAGAGCACACGCCCGTCGGAATAGATGGTCAATTTGTAGACGGGACAGCTGCCGAAGCAGACCGTTCGCTCGAGAGTAATGACAGGGTGTGCGCGACGTTTGTGGGAAACTAAGGCGCTTCGGCTTGAGGTCAGGTTCGATGCGGATCCCGCTGGGGCAAGCGTGATCGCGAGCACGACTGCCAGAATTGCTCGATGCATCTTGTTATCCTTTCGAATGACGCTCGTCGAGGCCGGCCATCGATTTAATTTTAGAGAATGCGCAAACGGCAGCGCTCACGCGCTTGTCACTGGGGCTGAACTCGAAGAACGAAACTACAGATCTCAATCTTGTTGTCGGCTGCAACGTGCGTGCGTTGCTCACGTGGGATCTCCTGCCCGTTGAGCATCGTCGAGTTTCGGCCTTTGGGTGTGAACCAGAATTGGCCGTCATTGTCCCGTTCGAGAATTGCGTGCACACGGCTAACTTCCGCGTCTCCCTTTATCGGAAGATCAACCGAAACGGAGCGCGACCCGCGCCCGATGGTTATCTCTGGTTTCGAAATCGGCACCACAGACTGCCTGACCCCATTTCGCCATACCTCAATGTGATAGAGGACTGTCACCCTTGGCCGAACAACCGTCGAATCGTCGGCCGAAGGCTCAAGATCGAGGACCGCGCCATCCGGTGGCGGAGCCGGCAATGCCGTCTGCAAAAGCTGTTCGTTGGGTCGAGCGGTGACCATGGTATGTCCGCTCTCAGTCTCGTCCCAGACAGGCTGGACGCGGAACTCCCCTTTATTAAGCGTCCCATCGACGCGAAGCTCAACCGCAAAGGACTTAGTGGCCAATTGTGTTTGTCCGCTCAGCTCGCGCGCCCGCTCTGAGAGAACGTGAAACAGCCCCTGCTCAAGTCCTCGACGCTTGTCCCCCTGCCAATCCCGGTCGTCGTCGGCGCTAAGATAGACGATATACTCGCGCGGGATGAAAGTCGGCCCTCCTGGTGGAGTAAACATCTCGCGCTGCATCACCGCCTCAACCTCGCGCGCCACTTTTACCAGGAACTCCTCCCACATGCGGCGTGGGCGTGCCTGCTCGTCGGCTGCCACCAACGGGTCCTCGGCGCCTTCGCCATCGATCCAGCGTCGAATCGAATCAATTAACCCCACTATTTGAGTCCATCCTCTCGAAGGGAACTAGTCCAGATCTAACGTGCTCTTGCCCATCCACCCGCGCGTGATATTGTCCTGCTCGCTGCCGTCCAGGCTTAAGACCTCAACCTCATACCAGTTATTAGCGTCGTTCACGCTACGAACCCGCACCCGCACGCCTTTTCTTACAACCCGCAGGGGTGGATTGCTGGTGAGACTTGGCTCGCGCCGAAGGTTCGCATCTCTGCTGACTACGCCTTCTCGACCAACATCGGGTGATGTCGTGTTACCCGACACTGGGACCGTCGCGCGCTGCCTCGACACGTAAAAGTGAGTGGCAACCAGTATTCCCGCGAATGCGATGATAATCAACGCTGCAACCAGCGCGCGCAAGCCGCGACGTCCGCTGCTGCCCGGTTGATATTGCGCGGGCGCTACGAAATCGTCAACAGACCGGACGATTGGAGGGGCCGGGGCAGCGGCCACAGGTCCATGCCGAGGCACAGGAAACCTGGCGTCAGGCGGCATCCCGGTTACAGGCACGACAATGCGCGGACGCTTCAAACCATTACCCTGTGCCTGATATTCTTTGATCAGCTCTCGCGAATCGAAACGAGGTCGAGGAGGCGCCTTGACGACGGCAGCTTCCGCCACTGCGACTGCAGAGGAAGGTCTTGCCCGCGCTTCGGCTTCATCGCGAGTTGCCAGGGGCTGAGTGGGCGGCAGGGCAGCGTCGGACAACTCTTCCCAGAACTCGGGAACAGACTGATGGCGGTCTTCCGGCCTCGTTTCGGTTGCACGTCGAAGTACCTTGAGCACATCTTTGGCCCAGGACTTCTGAGCGATCGACTCGGGGAACTCGGTAATAGGGTTGTGCGCGAACTTGCGCGGCGCGACACCTGCGATCAAGGTATAAGTAGTCTTCGCCAGCGAATAGATATCAGCCGCGGGCGTCAATTGGATCTGTGCGCTGTTACGCAAGCCGGCATCCAACTGGCCGGTCTGGACCAGTGGATTGTGTTCAGGGGCGGCGTAAATATTTGTTCCCACTCTGGTGATAGCCCCTTCGGTGGCTTCCAGTTTGGCAACGCCGAAGTCAGCGATCTTGACGATCTGGGCGTCGGCTGTCAGTAGCAGATTCTGCGGCTTGATGTCACGGTGAATGACGCCCGAGTCATGCGCGTGAGCGAGACCGAGGCAAACCTGCTCGAGATAAAAGAGAGCGCGTTCGAGGGTGAAAGGTTCTTTTCGAGACCGAGCGCCCAGCTCTCCCCCGGCCAGATACTCAAGTACGATGTAGTGAAATGGAGTACTCGCGAGATCGATGGCAGTCCCATGACCGAGGCGATTAATGATGTTTGGATGGCGAACTCGATCGAGAGCGACGGCCTCATTCTGAAAGTTTTCAATCAGCGTGCGCTCGAGGTCGGCGTCGGGGACCCCTTGAAGAAGCACGTTGAGGGCCTTGATAACGACGGCTTTGGGCTCGCCTTCGGCGGCGCTGAGGTCCCGCGCTACGTAGATCTCTGCATAGCTGCCGCGACCGAGGCAGTCTAATAGCTCATACCGACCATCGAGCAGAGACTGTTGAAGTTTGAGTTCCGTCATCCGTACGCGCTTTCATAAGCCACTTCACTAGCTCGCCCAATTTAGATGCTGAGCGACCGCCGTTTGTTGCGAAGCGCGATTGTGGGCGATTCCGGAAAACCATGGGCAAGCATCCGAGTCTCCTTCAAACGCAAAGGTGGAAATCATTTTGAAGCGCTGGGTGTAGGCGTAGCAGCGCCCTTTGAAAGCTCATCAAGCGCGCGAACCGCGCGTTGTTCCGCGCCCGGGTCCTTAATACGCAGCTTGAGCGCCGCCGCACCGATCGCCAATCTGGTATCAACCCTGAGCTTTGCACTTAGAGGAGAGGTGTTGGGGGTTACGTTCGCGCTCGCCCGCTCAAACGCTGTAAGAGCGCTAGCGTAGTCGTCGGTCAGAAGGAGCGCCCGTCCGTACAGATAAAGAAACTCCGCTTCGGTCGAGTCTAGCGGGTTCTGAATTCCTTTTGCTGCGGCTTCGGCTTTCAGTTCATCTCGCATCCGCAAGGGATCCTGATCGACCTGGTGTCGCTTCTTCTCAAACACAGCGACCAGGTCCTCGGGAGTTGCCGTCGGTGTGGGGATCGCCGCGGGATTCGCGAGCGCCCCGTTCTCAGCCTGTTTCCGCTGGAAATACATTCCGCCATAAAAAGCTCCGGCCCCTATTCCGATGATGAGCAGAAGCAGCAGAAAACCGCGACCGCCACTCTTGCGCGGCTGTGGTTTGTTCTGAGCGGCTGCCGCGAGAATCGGATTCACCTTGGGCGCGGCTGTGTCGCTGATGGGTGGCGCGGCGGGCACCACAGCCAGAGGCGTGTTAACCGGCGGGGGTTCCGCTGGCGTCGTAACAACAGGCGGAGGAGGATTACCTACGATGTCGACGGTTTCAGCGAGCGCGATTCGTGCCGAATCTACCGTGCGGTCTGGATCGACGGAGAGGGTACTGGCCAACGCGTTGCTGCCGAGCCGAACAATCACCGCCGTCAGATTATCTTCTGCACCACGTTCGTAGCATCGCCTTTTCATCTCCGCGCATACCTGCTGGACGTCCTGCGCGCCGGTAAGGAGCTCGCGAATCTCATTGTCAGGAATATGGCGCGTGATGCCGTCCGAGCAAAGCAGAAAGGCGGTGCCATCTTCCACTTCGATGGTCTTCATATCCACTTCAACCCCGGACTCGGCCCCCAGCGCGCGGCTAATCACATTTCGACTCGGATGATGTGCGGCCTGTTCCGGAGTCATTCGTCCTGCTCGCACCTCTTCTTCTACTACTGAATGGTCCGCAGTTTCTCTATATAGATTTCCGTTAGAACTGAGACGGTAAAGTCTCGAGTCTCCAACATGACCGATTGTGGCGACGTGGCCGTCCAGATGAAGCGCGACCATCGTAGTGGCCATCGCCGCCAGCTTAGGATGTTCGAGCGCCATTTGATGGATTGAGCTATTCGCTCGCTGGATCGCCACCTCCATCAGGTCTTCGATATCCGCGCCTTCGATCTGATGTTTGAATGCCTCGTCAAGCACTTCGACAGCCGTCTGCGAGGCGACCTCGCCGGCCTGCGCGCCACCGACGCCGTCGGCGACGGCGAATATTCGCCGCTGCGCGTCCGATAAGAAAGAGTCTTCGTTCAGCGGACGCTTTTCGCTCAATCCCCGATCGCTGACAGCCCCGACCTGAAGCGGGGCGCTACTCGTTTGCTCTCTCATTGAACAGCCTCCGGAATAGAGGGGTCGCTGATGCGTCGTCGTCCCTTTCGCACAGCTCCGCTCGCATCACGAGCGTTACGATGTGAAAAGGCCATCAGCATTCCGAGCATGGCGAAACTTGTGATCAAACTAAACCCCCCGTGACTGACAAAGGGCAACGTGATTCCCGTCATGGGCAGCGCTCTTGTGACTCCACCGATATTGACCAGCGCTTGAAAGCCAATAAAGGCGGTCAATCCGGCAGAGCAGAGCTTTGTAAACATATCACGCGCATCAATCGAAGTGCGAACGCCCGCCCAAACGAAAATGATCAAGGCCAGAACAACCAGAGCGCCTCCGGCTAATCCCATTTCTTCACCGATGGCGGCATAGATATAGTCAGAGTCCGCCACCGGAATAACTTCCGCAAAGCCCAGGCCCAGACCTCGGCCGGTGGTGCGTCCGGCGGCGATGCCAAAAGTCGCCTGAGCGGGCTGGAACGCCACCCGATCGAACCAAACGTCGACGTTGACGATCCTGCGCATCGCTTCGCTTTGGTTCGCAAGATCGCGCAAAGTCGGCTTGCCGGTGGCTTTGTTCTTGGCCTCGTCCTCGTTCAGCGCGTCTTCATAATCCTTCTTCCACCACTTGATCTCCGGCGCAGGGGGATTGAACCCGTCGAGCCATAGATGAAACCGCTGTTGAATACGATCGGGCAGCGCCGCTTTGACGGGACGCGCGATAGTTGGAAGGAAGGGAACTTTCTCCTGCACGTCAACAGGAAGTGCGCCCACCACAAGCACGCCGGCAACCAGAATCACGGAACCAACGAAGAGCAGCAGTTGTGGCCAGCGACGAACGGCGACCAGGTAGAGCGTCGCATAAGCGCCACCGAAGACGAGCATCTGTCCGAAGTCTTTGAGCACGAAGAATGGAATGAACGGCATCATAGCCATGGCGAGCAGCGGCACGACATCTCGCGCTCTGGGGATACCCCAGTAGGTGCGCGCGAGGTCCTTGTAGCGGGCTGTCAGGATTCCCGCAAAGCCGAGCAGGAACGGTATCTTCGACGGCTCCCAGGGCGTCATATTCCCGCCCGCTTTTCCAAAGCGCGACGTGCCTACAGCAATCCCCAGCGGTATCAGCGTCAGCACCACAATCATGAAGCTATGTCGCTGAATCCATAGAAGGAAATTGTCTCGTACGCAAAAAGAAAAGGCGATTACGAAGGCAGCGAATCCCAGAATCGGAATCCATGTCGATCCGGAAGTCAGCGCATTGCTCACCGTGTAGTTTGCTTTGACGGTGGGAGAGCTTTCAATGTCGGTTGGAGCCGGTGTATCCGGCAATCCCATCATCTTCTTCTTTGCGGCATCGTAGTTCTCGTTGATGTATCGCATGCGCAGCGTGTCGGTTTTCTCCGCGCGCGCTTCGGCTTTGTTTTTGGCGTTGTATTCCGGATCGGAGTAAAGACGATACTGAACCAGCATGCCGATGGAGAAGAGAAGTATGGCGGTGGTGTAGAGGGTCCAGTTGCCCGCAAACCTCATCGCGCGCGTCAGCCAAAAGACGACCAGGACCACAGGAACGTACATCAGGAGGTCGCGAATCCCGCTGATCCACGAAGTCTCGTACCCACGGATCAGGGCCGCGCGGTGTACTGCGTAGTAACCTACGACTTCGAAGCCGATGATCAGGAGAAGGGCGAGAAGATGTGACGATGCGCGATTTTTCATAAGGAAGAGTTATCAGATATCAGATGCTGGATGTCAGAGTAAGCGTTAACCCCAAGCTGATTCGTGTCTTCGATCTACGTATGCCCCCCGCCAACATCTGATATCCAACGCCCCGCCTCCAGCCTCCAGCCTCCGACATCTGTCCTTCATTGCGTCGGCTTGCGCGGCTGGCTGGGCTTCTTAGTAGGGGCCGGTTGCACCCCAGTGTTCGCCTGGTTTCCCAGAAGGCCGAGCGCCTTCGCCTTCAAAACAAGCGCGGCCGCAATAGGCGCGGCCGATCGCGATCCGTAACCGCCGCCTTCGACAATCACAGCCATCGCAATCGTGGGGCGGTCAAGCGGGGCTATGCAGAGAAACCAACCATCGATTCGCGGCTTGTCCGACATCACAAGCACTGTCCGTTGGCCGATGATATTGCCTTTTGGATCTTTGTCGTAGACGACCCGTCTGATTGGCTCTCCCGTCCTCGGGTCGTACGCGGGTACGTCTTTTTGGGCCGTTCCGGTCTTGCCGCCTGTCACTATGCCGGCCGCTTTGACCGGGCCGAATACTCCTCGCGCGGTGCCTTCAGGTCCGCCCGTGACCAGGCCCATTATGGCGCGAAGTTGAGCCGCAAGTTGCGGAGTCAGGACGGGATTGTAAACCTGATCAGGTATATTCATCTCGATCCTGGTCTTCATCAGGTTCCCTTGCATATTGCCTATGGTCGCAACCAGCAATGCCATCTGAAACGGCGTCATCTGACCGGCATATCCCTGCCCGTATCCTTCAAGCGCAAGGTCAAATTTGCTGAAGTCCCTTCCCAGTTTCCCGGTCACCATGGTTGCTTCGCTGGGAGCAAGCGCGCGCTTTACCGCGTCAGAACTGGCGTTCCATATCTCAGTCAACTTACGACCCTTAGTTGTCTCAGCCGGCGTATCGTAAGCTCCGATACCCACGAGCTTCGCCGCTTCCCGGATTCGGTCCGGTCCAAGCTTGACCGCCATTTGCGCGAAATACTGGTTGCAGGAAACTTCGTACGCGCGATCGATCCCGAGCAGGCCGTGAACTTCACCGGGCCCGCCGTCGTCGAAGATCGGCTTTGCGCCCGGCATCGCGATAAAGCCGCCGCCGCTGCATACAAACTCTGTGTCCTGTATGCCCGAGCGGTGGGCAGCGATCATCATTAGCGTTTTGAACGTGGAGCCAGGGATGTAGTAGGAGTGAAGGGCGCGATTGACCAGAGGCTTGTCGCGTTCGTCCGCCTCAAGCTGGATCCAACGCGCTTCGTCCTGTACTTCCTTGAGGCTGTAAGACGGATTGCTGTACATCCCCAGCACTTCGCCCGTTTGCGGGTTAAGTACTACCACCGCGCCGTTCTTGCCTTTGAGCTGATCGACGATCGCTTGCTGCAGCTCGTGGTGAATCGTAAGCTGCACGTCCTTCGTGGCTCGCTGCTGAAGGTCCTGACCAAGCACCACCTGCAACGCCTCGGGGACCTCTGTGCTTTGAATGCCGAAGAGTGATCGCTCGAGCCCCGGATCGCCACGATCAGAACCGAAGAGATGCGCGAACGCGGAATCCATGGGGTAGTCGCGCACTATGTTCCCTGTCGCGTCTTTGCGATAGAGCGCAAGCGCGTTCTCCAATTTGCCTGTCCGGTCCAAAATCCAACCGCGAAGCACCGACTCGCTTAGTCGCCGGTTGCGCAGGTCCTTATAACTGAGCTGTTGAAAACGTTCATTGGTTTGAGCCGCAAAGCGCGCCCAGTACACGTGAAAGCCGTACACCGACAACGCCAGCACTATGAAAAGCCAGCGGAGGACGCGCAGACCTCTGTTGGTGGTGGTCGATCCCAGACGTTCGCGCACTTCCTCGGGCAGGTCGGCGGAGGCCACTGCAGCCAAAGCAGAGCGCTGACGACGAAAGCGTATTAACGCGATGATCAACCAGATAAGAAGCAGCGCGAATCCGCCGAGATAGATCAGGCTCAGAAGGGCCGGCCGTTTTTCGAGTCCCGGAGCGGTCGCTGGTGTTTTGGCGGCTGTTTGTAAGAGCAGTATCAGGGACATATCAGGCGCTGGTTTCTCGTCGGAATCTGACCTCTACGTCACCGAAGCCGACTACATCTCCCTCCTCCACTTGTCTTGCTTCGCCATAAGCGATACGACGGCCATTGATGAATGTGCCGTTGGTGGATCCCGTATCGGCCACCATCAATGTGCTCTCGCGGTTCATCATCAGCGCAGCATGGATCTTCGAGACGCTGTTGTCGTTCAAGCACAAATCGTTGTCAGTGCCGCGACCGACGCCCTGACGCGGCCCACCCGGCTTGAACGTCAACGGAATCTCCCGTGTTCCATCCGGCGTGGTGATGCGCGCCTTGATTTGGATATCAGTGACGTGGGATTTCGGAATCAGAGGCGAGCCAAGCTCTTCAGCGCGCTGCTTTGCTTCGTCCTGCTCTTTCAGCTGTTGTTCGAATTCGCCGAATGTCGGATCGACTGAGATGCCGGTGGTGAAGATATCAACTTCCGTCTCGATCTTCACCGGTCCCAGCGTGCTGTATCGATTGTCGTTTATATGGTCGATCCCGGCCGCCAGCACTTCATGTTCGAGTTCGGTGATGATCTCCGGAGGGGCTTCCGAATGGGTACCCCACTCAATCTTAAGTTTCAACAGGTGGGGAGCGATACGGTAACCGCCATTTTCTTCCCTCACGCGTTCGTCTATCAATCGCTTCATACGCTCGACCAGCGCCGTGGTAGTAAGGCCGCTTTGGGTTGTTGTCGAGCCGCGACCGAGGCCGCGATCAACGGCAGCTCCCATGCCTTCGAAGACACGGCGCAAAAGGCGCTCTGGCAGCGCCTCTTTTCTTTCTCGCGCTGGCTTTTCCTTCGAGTCTTTCTTCATTTGCAAGTGATCGTTAGCGCAGTTCCGTCTTCCAGCACACAGGAATGTCCGCGGCGTTTAATGTCTAACCGGACGCCGAACAAAGCACAAACGTGAGTCAGGGGAAATCCAATCATCCGAACGTTGCCATTTTAGCCGAACTAAGTCAATTGAGAGAAGGGGAAGAGCAGTGGCCAGTGGTCGGTGGTCAGTAGTCAGTGGTATCGAGTCTACGCGGCAGTCAATATCGGCTAGCATCGAAAGCCTTAGTACCGATCCGTGAAAGCCTTATTCGCGATCCGTCCTTACTGTCGACTGACCACT
>JAVHWA010000062.1:0-7251 GCA_032160165.1 Acidobacteriota bacterium | reverse complement strand
GGCGAGCAGTCACCGGCACCAATCACTTCCGATCTCCATTCCGTGTTGGCTGAACGTTAGCTTACTATGTCAAAGATCAGCTTTTCATGTCCGGTGGTGCGCACCGGCGCATGCTTAACTCTGTGGTAAATCCTCTCTGCGTCAAAGCGAGGGAATTATCGCCGTCGATGCAAATGCCATGTTCCCTTTCACCAGATAGCTAACCTCCTGATTCAAAGATCTGTTCAGGATCTCCTTCAATTCCAGACCGCTTCGTGGACGAACAAATTCTCCGGTCGCATAGAGCGTGTTGAGATAGCGGTCTCCGATGAAGCGATTGTTTGATACCAGGCTCGTCAGATACAAGTTTCCACCATCACTCAGCAGACTTTTCAAGCCCGATATCAAAACTGTTGCAGCTTCGAAGTGATGCAGCACATTCATGCAAAGGATTGTGTTGTAGCCGGAAGGGCGCAACGGTAAGTCCGTCAGGTCCGCCTGCAACAGTAGGATGTGTTCTGGTACAGAGCCTGCGAGGTCCATCAACCGCTTGCGCGCTCGCCTTAACATGGCCAACGATTGATCAAGAGCAATGACCTGTCTATCACTGTCGAGATAAGCGCGCGCTGTAAATAGCATTGAGCCGCACGCTGCATCCAGGAGCCTTCCCTTGGCAGAGATGACGGCCTTGCGGGCGAAGGCAACATAATCGCGCGGCGAACTTCCCCACATGACGGAGTTATAAGGGCGGGTGCTGACCACTAAATCATAAACGGCGGCGCGTCTGTCGTAATGGTGCTTACCTGGGATATCAGGAAGCACGGAGTAGATGTCGGGCTCGGCCAACCTGAGGTTGCGGTCCTTCTCGAGCAGAGCTTCCAACTCTTGAAACGCATCCATATTGAAAAGGCCTGATACCGCGACGACTGACTGTAGCCGGCCTCTCCTTTATTGTGGCCTGGGAAAAATGTCTTTGGAAATTGAGGGATACATTTTCCTTATCCTCTCAACATCCTTCGGACCCGGGTAATCCAGATTCTCAGGATCATTCGGGTCACTGACCATTGCTGGAGTCTTCATTACCTTCCATCGGCCATCTTCAAGATGCAACAGGAAGCCGCTGTTTTCCCCGAACGAATCACTCGCGTTAGATGACTGGGGCTCGGCGTAAGTCCACGCCCAGCCATCGTGAACTTTCAGGTAATTCACCACGAAGATGATGTCGCCTCGATTGGGTCTGCCATCGCTATTCCGACTGGTTTTGTACACTTCGCGCAGTGCGTCCATCAGGGCCTGGCGTTCGGCGCTGCCTTTGGGCGGCGTGTGCAGTTCATCGGCCACGTCGCCGGTTTGATTGTTTGATCCTGCGAGCGGCATGGTCGGCGCGACGGTTGCGGGCTGAGTGTTGCCAGATTGATCCGACGCGGCAGGAGCTGGTTGCCCATTAGAATTAGACCTGGAACAGCCGGCAATGAAACTCAAACACAAGCAACCAGCTATCATCAAGCGCCTGGCGGTGCGTTTCATAGTAACCTCCTCCTATACCGAACCGATCAGCAATTAGCCACGAATGTCAGGGTTCAAGCGCCAGCGCGAGACGGGTCGAACTGAAGATGTAAGGCCCGTGGAAAGCATTGAGGCCTGCACTCTGGTCAATCTTCTCCGTGCGAATGAACTTGTACCGACTGTCGCCAGCGGCCGAGCAGGGTCCTACAATGAACCCACGCGATAAGAAATTGTTTTGGTTGCGACCCACGAACAGACCAGGTCACACAAAGTTGCGGGATAAGCTCTATTTACGCCGCCGCCGAATCACGAAATAGAGAATGACACCGACCAATAGAACAGTCGCCAAAGGAGGGACCCAAGTCGGCACCAGTTCCTCCCCATTAGACTTTACGGATAGACTGCACGCCGGTTGCAGCAACGCGAACAGCACTGCCAAGAGCGGTATTTTTTTCATCACGAGCTCTCCTATGAGGTTTTGTGCCAGCCCCTTGCCGTAGCGCTTAATAGTGAAGTACGGCGAGTAGAAATCACTGGAATCCGATAGCATCAAGCTCGATTGAGATTCCAATCGCGCACGGTATTCCGTATGTGTCGGGGTTGTCAACGAGATCCCGGGCTCAGAACCGGAAGGGATGGACTGCAGGACACCGGCTTCGTAGTTTGAGTGCAGGTGCTCCCCTGCTAACTATACGGCGCCCTTTTTAGTCTTTCTATCGCTTTCCTCATATTCTTCGTCTGGTCTGGTTCACAAGAGAACTTTGACTATGAAGTGACATGCGCGCGACGTTCACGGGTTAGTCATGCGGCTCGACTCCGATCCTGGCACAGAGTTCCAGATACGCAGACTGTCGCACTTCCCGGTTCTCGGACCCGAACTGTAGGTAGAAAGGTCTGAAGGCCCAATCGAAAGGCTCCGATGAGCCTCCGTAAAGAAAATGGACCAGAGCGGCGGCGTGCACGCGAATGTCATCGTTACCATGCAGGGCGCAGGACAAGAGCTTGCTGCGCACCGCCGGTGTTGGGTAGGCGGTTGCGAAGCGCAAAGTCTTAACCATCCCGTCGAGAATTGTGGTGCGATCGAGCGCGTCAACGATAACTTTCTCGATGGCGCTTTCGTCGAGTAGCTTTCTCCTGGCAAGCCGTTCGGCGGCTTCAATCCGGACGTCAAGAGATTGGGCCAGCAAAGCTTTCTTCAGCTCGTGCAGCGCCCGGTCGGAGCCGATATGGTCAAGCGCTTCGACGTCCCTCCAATCGGCGGCGTGACGAGCAATCACCAGGTCCTCGGCATGCACGCGATCCTCTGGAGGCAGCCCGGCAAGTGCATTGAGGTCATAGCCGATGCCGTCTTGCACTCGTAGTAGCCTATGTTCATGCTTTGCCGAAACTTTTCCAATGCTTGGCTCGCCATGCTAGCTCAAAGTCCGGCCAACGGTCGGCGCCGCCGGCGCGTTACTTCATAATCCTTTCCAACCCTCTGATCAACCCGACATGGTTGCTCACTTCACGGACCGCTAACAGAGTGCCCTGGATGTACGGCCCTGCTCCGCTGCCGGCATCGTGACGAATGGTCAAACGCTCATCCGGGGCGCCAAATATCGCCTCGACGCTAATGACATAACCGGGCAGACGAATCGAATGAATCTGACTTCCGTTTAAAGTCGTACCTCGACTATCTCTCTCTCCGATCGTTTCACTGATCGGGTGCGTGACTTGCGGTCTCCTGATTTCTGAAAGTCGAAAAGCCAGCTCTCTTGTCGTTCCGCTGGGTGCATCTCGTTTAGCGTCCGAGGCGTAATCAACGATCTCCCAATGACTCAAATATTTTGCCGCCTCGCAAGCAAAGCGTTGTAGCAACACCGCCGTGATGGCGAAATTACCGGCAGCTATCACGCCGACGTGGTGCTCTAAAGCAGCTTGGTTGATCTCAGTAAAGTCTTCGTCGGTCAGGCCGGACGAGCCAATGACAACGTGGACGCCCTTGCCGATAGCCGTCATCACATTACCTCTCACCGCGTCTGCATTAGTGTAATCGACCAGGACATCGGTCGACGTGTCGAGGGCTTCTGCGACCGACCCGCTGACCGTCAGATCAAGGCTCGACTCACTGATAACATCTTTCAGCTTACGACCCTTATTAGTGGGAGAGACAGCGCCTACAAGGATCAAGTCGTCTGTTGCAGAGACCGCCAGACAAAGAGGCCTTCCAACCCATCCGCTGGCTCCGGAAACGCATACTTTGAGTTTCATAAGCTCAAACTCGATCAACGCATGAGCTAAGTCGAAATCACCTCACGTCAACGTTGATCTTTCGGCGATCACATGAATTGGTTTAGCACTGGACGCGAAAACAACCGGGTAACAGGTTGTCACACACGCTCTAGCGCCGGGTTGCTAGTGGGCCTTAGGGCAACTGCCCATTGCAATCCATTTCGTATGCAAAGAGGTTTTCCAAGGATGTGCTACTTACATCTCTAAAGGTTGAGTCATACGTCAAAAGGAATGCCATCTTACCGTATCTGGAATACGCGGAAGGAAAGGTTGCGATGACCTTTTCTCCGACCGGTCGGCCCTTCCAATCAAACAACGGCTCTCGTTTGATAATTCTCGCTGCCTTCTTAATAGCAGCTTGCAACTCCCGATTAGCCCGCTCAGAAGAGGTATGATATTCACTTGTAATAGAAAAACTCATCCCATCAGATGTGTGCCAATCGCTGAAGGCGATGGATGCTCCATCTCTTGGCATTCCTCTTCCGCAAAGTTCCTCTTCGTACTCTCTTTTTGGTTGAGCGCGTGTTGCACCGGAAGAAGTGTTCTCACCGCGTGTAATTGTCGCGGAACAAGAATGACGGACTTTTAACCAGAGCGAGACCGAAGCAGTGCCTACCGCGAATGCGAGCAAAGCAACCATTAGGTAAAAGGCGGATCGACGCATGTCCTTCAGATTCCTCTATCCGGGTCTACCGGGCAAGACCTTTGTCCAACGTTTCAGCGAACGCGATGTGATTGCCGTCCGGATCTACAATCATCAACGTCTTCACCATTGCACCCGACGATTGGTTGCTGGTGTCGATGCCGAGCTTTTGCGCGTGAGCCACCACTTGGTTGATATCACTTACGGCCAGAGTGAACGATCCATGCCCCGCGCGTTCTGGAAGTTGATACACCTGCAGCCAGCCACCTCGCGGGAACTTCCACTCGGCCACCTCAGGCATCGGCGTCGAATCTGCCGGCCTTTCGAAGAGTTGCTCGTACCATGCCACCGCAGCCTTGAGGTCCTTCACCGCAACACTGGCCAGTGCGTTATCGATCGACATTTGATTATCTCCTCCTTGACGCTCGCGCGAACCATTTTCGCGAGCGCGCTCGGAAAATACCATTCTGCTCAACGCCGGAATTGATCGGCAGGGAGCCTGAGGTATTCGACATTCATCCCGCTGTTAGGGGAAGAGGCGCGCTATCCCGCCCCCTACCGTGCAGCACTTCTTCAATCGCATCACACGCTGTTTTCGTTCCATTTTCATCTCTTACTCGTTGCCCAACCTTTGCTGCCTGTTCCCGGTACGCGGGCTTACTAAGCAACTCTGATAATTCACTGACAACGCGGGGAACTGTGAAGCGAGAGGGCGAGAGCGTCCGCCCGACTCCAAGCTGCACGCATCGTCGCGCGTTGTCTGGCTGATCTTGTCCAAAGGGAACAATAAGCATCGGCTGACCTGCTCTTAATGCTTGCCCGGTTGTGCCGATGCCGCCCTGATGAACCGTAGCGCTGGCGCGCGGCATTACTAAATTATGTGGCGCGTAATCAAACGCGGCCATTCCATCAGGTAATTTTGCTTGCGGTTGATTTCGCTTGTCGCCGATGAGCAGTAATGCCCGCTTTCCCAGTCTCTGCGCTGCCTCAATGCTGACACGGTAGAAATCTTTGGCGATCCACACAAGCGACGAACCAAGCGTGAACAGAATCGGCGGCTCGCCTTCATCCAGAAAGCGCGACAACTCAGACGACGGGGGCTGTCCATCTTTTCGATCATAAAAAGGGAAGCCTGTGATACTCGTGTTGGGCGGAAAGTCGGGCTGAATAGGAGCAATCAGTTTCGAGAACAACGCGAGCACGAGCGTTGGCGAATGTTGTCCTTCAAAGATCGGATTTCCCTTCGGCAGCAAGCCTAATTCTTTACGCAACTGATGGATCGGCTCGAACCATGATCTTGTAGTCCACTTGCCTAAACCGAAGAGCGTTCGCGCGACCAATGGATGAGTTGCGGCGAGTGTTCGAAGTGCGGGCAACTGCGGCGGGGTCGGGGGGTCATAGGCGGAAGCAAAGGCGATCGGAAAAAGCACAGATGAGATCCATTTAATCCCTGTCTTCTCCGCAACCAGCGGTGCTGTTAATGGAACCTGATGCGAGACAAGTAAATCGGCCCCGCCTTCTGCTGTCACGGCAGCAAGCGTATCAACATAGGTTTCGCGAAGGTGCGGAACGAGCAGTTCTCGAAAAAGGTAACCTGGACCCCAACGAGAATTCGATACACGGCGAATGATCTCAGCGGCTGTTTCAGAGTCAGGCGGCGGAAGATCAGGGCGTATTGGATGAAAAGCGATTCCCGCCGCTTCAACCTTCTCGCGGTAAAGGGGCGACGTTGCGATTACAGAATGATGGCCGCGCTCTTGCAACTCAAGCGCGAGTGCCATGTACGGATGAAGATCGCCAAACGATCCCCAGGTGGTGAAAACCACTCTTTTCTTCATGGCAAGCTGTGATACTCACAAACCCAAACCGTCATGCGACGCACGCCACTGTGCTGCCCTGCGATCTATTTCTTTGATGAAACCGTCTTTGCCGTCCATGTATCCGTCTATACTCTGCGAGTGTTCCTGCGCGAGCTTCCTCTTGAGCTCGCTGTATTCCAGTGCATCTTCGGCGTGAGCAATCATGTAATCGCGAAACGCCAGGTGACGTTCTCCCTCCGCCGAGCCGGCCTCAAACGCATGGATGTGGTGTGTCCTGATTCCTTCCCGGTTATCCTTACGGAAGAACCTGCGGCCGGGAATGCCGTACTCGCCCATCGCTTCATAACCAAGTGACTCCATCGCCGAGCTCCGCTCATCTACTTCAGCAATATCTCTCATCTCGACCAAGAGATCTATGATCGGCTTTGCGTATATGTTGGGGATAGCGGTGCTGCCGATGTGATGGATGGCTACAACGTTCGGCCCCAGCGCGGCAGCCACCTGCGTCGCCTCCGCCTCAAATGCAACTCGCCAATGAGGGTCGTGAGCGACGACTTCTACTTTCCTCATGGATCAAGAATCTCATGAGTAGCTTCCAAACTACCAGCGTATTATGCAGTGGCGCTACGTTGGGAATTCACCCTCAACAATAAAGACATCATCCACAAGAAAAGGAAAGCATTGATAATTTGTGGCACTTTGCGTAACCACCAGTTGGTGAACATGAGCCGCTCGATTAGCGGGAGCGACAAACCATCCCTGCTCAGTTGCCCTTGAATCGGCAATTGAATGGCGAAAGTGGAAGCCCAGATAATAAGTTGAAGCACCAGCGCGAGCCCGATTGCCCATCGTGGGATAGCAACTGGTCTGAACCAGAAGAGGAGAATTGTCAACAAGGTAGTGATGAGCATCGGAATCACCATATAGCCTATGACCAACGGGCTGATAGCCTGGTGATATGCACGGAACTCGTTCACGCCGATCAGACGCCACGTGGGGTAGTTGACGAAGCTTTCCAAAAAGGACGCGCCC
>JAVHWA010000015.1:0-9009 GCA_032160165.1 Acidobacteriota bacterium | reverse complement strand
CGCAGTCATACGACAGGCCGTTCCAGGTGGAACGGAGGCGTTCAACCTGGGCGTGGACTTCAAGGGCGGCACTGTATTGACCGTGAAATTTCTGAAGCAGAGCCCGCCCGATGCCGTGCTTCGCGCCCAGTTCAGCAAGCAGGGCATAAACGACGCCATTATCCAGCCGACGGACAAACCCGACGAAGTGTTGATCAAAGTGGCAAGACAGGGAAGCAGCGAGGGCACGGCTGAAGAAGTACAGACGCAGGTTGATGCAGGGAGTGTAAAGGTCAAAGAGGCCCTCAACAGTTTTGGGCCGGAGCACGAGGCCTATGAGATCAAAGGCAAGGACGCTGTGGGAGAAGTTGCCGGCAAGCAACTGCGCGTTCAGGCTATCTCGGTCACGCTTGCCGCACTGATCGGGATTCTTCTCTACATCGGATTTCGATTTGAGTGGTCGTATGGCGCCGCCGCAGTTATTGCGGTCTTCCACGACGTGCTGGTTACGGTTGGGGTCTTCTCCATCATGCAATGGGAGATCAGCTTAACGGTCATCGCTGCGCTCTTGACGATTGTCGGCTTCTCTGTCAACGACACTATCGTGGTCTTCGATCGGATACGTGAGAACCTACGGCTGCATCGGAGAGATTCGCTCTACAAAGTGACCAACGATTCTATGAATCAGACACTGTCGAGGACCATTATCACCTCCGGACTTGTATTTCTGTCTGTGCTGGCAATGGTGCTGTTCGGCGGCGAGGTCCTTCGAGGGTTTTCGCTGGCGCTATTAGTTGGAATTGTTTTCGGTACTTATTCTTCAGTTGCCATCGCCAGCCCAATCATGGTCTGGTGGCAGCAACGCATCGAGGGTTCGAAGGCGCGTATCGCGCCAAAACCCACGACCGGCGGGACCGCAGGGCAGCCGTCGCGCGCGAACAAGGCCAAGGCTGCCGGGGGTGGCGTGGTCAATCAACGGCAGCGAGCGGCCAGACCCTAAACGGTTGGCCAAAGGTCACGTCTCCCGGTATTCGGAATAAGAATCGAGTGCGGTATTGAGCAACGTATGTTTCGCTATCGTGTCTGCTTTTTGGCTTGACTTTACTATTCCGGGCGGCATAGACTGCGGGCGTTGCTGGCCAATTAAATATTCTCGAAATCGCGCCCGCGCTTCATGGTTGTGAACGGACACGGAGGCGCGGTTGTCTATGCCGAAATAAGCGGTAAGTTTTGTTGTATTCCCACGCGGTGGTCGGTTCAAAACTTATGACGCGCATCGAAGGCGTCAGATGACCACGGGCTCCCCCATTCAAAACTTTCGGTTCGCGCAGGCAGACGTCGCACGAGTAGTACTTAAAGCTAGTATCAGTTTTTGATTTTTGTACCCTGACCCTTTGGCACCGGAATAGGGAGGAAAGTCAATGTTTGATCAGTTAGTCGAATCCACCGCGCACCACGAGGACAGCGCGCGAAAAGGGTGGTTCTTCCTTGGCACCTTTTCGCTATATTTTGTGCTGTTCATTTCTCTCCTTGTCATCGCCATCAACGCTTACGACAGGTCGCTGTCAGCACAGAATCTGGCTGACATGAGGCTTATTACGAACGTGATTGCGGAAGAGCCGGTGGTTGTGAAGCCGGAGGAGCACAAAGAGGAGCCGAGGGCCGCAGCCAAGGTCGAGCAGCAGGTAGCGACTGTAAAAGAGATTACTACCGCGCGGCCGGAAGTGGTGACGCAGGGAGTTCGCACGGCAGTGTCGCCGCCGGATGTCCGCGGAGCCGTCAAGGGCGACCGCGATTATATTCCGCCCGGCGGAGGCAATCCCTTCGGTGATCCGAATGCGACTGGTCCACCAACGAGCAGCGCTCCGCCCGCGGTAGTAGCGGATGACCCTCCGCCACCGCAGCCAACTCCCAGGCCGCCGCCAAGAGCACCGATTTCGGGAGGCGTGCTCAATGGCAGGGCCGTCAGTCTGCCTAAGCCGCCATATCCACCGATTGCAAAAGCTGCTCATGCGGCCGGAACTGTAACTGTGCAAGTCACAATCGACGAGTCCGGTAAAGTGATTTCCGCTCGAGCCGTCGGCGGTCACCCTCTGTTACAGCAGGCAGCAGTGCAGGCCGCTTACGGAGCGCGGTTTACACCGACTCAGCTTTCGGGACAGCCGGTGAAAGTAACAGGCGTCATCACCTATAACTTCGTCGCTCAGTAGCACGGGATTGTCGCGGAGGGCAGTTGGCGCATGCGCCGACTTGCTCTCACGCTTCAAACCTGATCGGCATAAAATTTCTATCGAAACCTAATTGGAGGGGTTACCGTGACTATTCTAACAAGCCTTCTCGGAATGAAAGCCTATGGCTTTCTCATGTTCCTGCAGGATGCGTCGCCCAGTCCAGCAGCCAGCCCTGCAGCCGACGCCGCCGAAAAGGGCAAGTTCTCGATGTACGAGATCTTTAAGAATCTCGACGCCGTTGCTTACACGGTGGTCGGAATTCTATTGCTGATGTCCGTCTATTCGATCGCGATCATGGTCGAGCGCTACCTGACCTACTCGCAGGCCAAAAAGCAGTCGCGCGAATTCGCTCCGCGTGTCGCCCAGGCCCTGAAGAACGATCGGATCGAAGAGGCCATCAACATCAGCGACAAGCATAGACGGTCGCACCTGGCCATGGTAGTTAACTCCGGCCTTCAGGAATTTCGTGCTCACGAGCAATCGTCTGAGATTTCCGGCGATGAAATCGAGGCAAGCAAGCGGGCCTTGCAAAGGGCCATCGCTATCAAGACGGCTGAGTTCCGTCGCGGGTTGTCGGGCCTGGCCACGATCGGCTCGACCGCCCCGTTCGTCGGATTGTTCGGTACTGTGTACGGAATTCTGCACGCCTTCCAGAGCATGAAGACAGGCGGCGCCGGTATCGAAGCGGTAGCCGGTGGTATTTCAGAAGCGCTTATCACGACCGCTCTGGGGTTGGTGGTTGCTGTGCCTGCCGTGTGGTTGTTCAACTACTTCACCGGCAAGGTCGATAGTTTCGTGGTCGAGATGGATAACTCGGCGTCGGAATTGATTGACTATTTCCTGAAGAGCCGTACTCGCCGCTTAAACGCATAGGTGGTTCGATCGACGGCGGGCGCGCAAGTGAGTCTCCGGGCGATAGGTCCCGGCTGGATCGCGTCCGCTTCTGCGGTATTAAGTCTAAGGAGAATTTGTCATGGGAATGTCAGCGGGAGGCGGCGGCGGCCTAAACTCCGAAATCAATGTCACCCCGATGGTCGACATTATGTTGGTGTTGCTGATTATCTTTATCCTGGTCACGCCCAGCCTGCAACAGGGTGTCAGTGTCAACATTCCAGTAGAGACCAGTTACGCAAAAGAGGATAAGGCCATCTCCTCCAAGGACTCGCTCGTCGTCTCGGTTAAGAAGGGCGGGAGATACTTCCTCGGTGACAAGGAATTTGTCATGGAGGACCCGACGAACAAAAACGATGAGGGGCGTAAGGCCCTATCGCAAATCCTTAAGTCGGAACTCGATAAGAAGAAAACCGACCAGGAGCGTACGGTTTACATCAAGGCCGATATCGATGCCGAATATGGCCAGGTCGTCGGAATCATCGATGTGATTCGTTCTGAGGAAGCCGGTGGCGTCAAGGAGATTGGCCTCGTCGCGGACAGGAAGAGAAGCATTAAGGACGAATCCGTTCCTGACTAGGCTTGCGGCGCAGGCAGTGCTGGGAGCGAACGAGCAGATCTAAACACGGGAGACTAGAAGGAGTTCATTTATGGGAATGACGGCAGGCAAAGGCGGAGGCGCCGTGCCCTACATCAATGTGACGCCACTGATTGATGTGCTGCTGGTGTTGTTGATTATCTTCATGGTGGTGACCCCGCTCAAACCGAAGCGGTTCAAGACGCAGATCCCCGAGCCACCGACGCAGGAACAACAACAAGCCACTGCGGCCAGCAATCGTATTCTCCGGGTGGACATACTCAAGGGCAATGCTGACGATCCCAAGATACAGTTGTTTCATGATGTCGGGGGCCAGATGGTGGCCGAGGAAATGGGGTCGGTCGAGCAGCCGGGCAAATTGGGTGCGACGCTCTCAGGCATCTTGAAACGACGAGAGACCGAGGGCCCCTACAAGGTTGACCAACCAGGAGTGCCGGACAAGACGGTCTTCATAAAAGCGCCAAAGGGATTGCCATATGGCGCCGTAGTCAAAGTGATAGATGCGGCCAAAGGTGCGGGCGCGGAACCGGTTGGATTACAGATCGACGCTCTCGAGAAATAAGCTAAACAGGTTGCAGCATGGAGTGCCTTGCAACCTGTCTGACTTCCAGGAGCTGGTTACTAATGAAACTCTCTCAAGCCAAACTTGGACTCTTACTTCTGGTGCTCGTGGTTGGGAGTTCCGGCTGCGGCTATATCAATGGTATTCGCGCTAAGAGCCAGCTGAATGAGGCTGTTTCCGCATACAAGGATAAGCGATACGAGGAAGCTGAGAAGTACGCGAGAAAAGCTGTTTACCTCGACCCATCCAACGAGAATGCGCCCAAGATCCTCGGATTCGTGCTACTGGCTCAATACCGCAAAGGCGACACGAGCCCGGTTAATCTTAAGAGGGCGGAAGAAGCGATCCAGTTGTTTAAGGAAATTCAGACGAAAGATCCAAACAACGATGACGCCTTCATGACCGTGACGAAGCTGCTGGGATTTCTTGGCAAGTCAGACGAACAACTCGAATGGGTTAGGCAGCGTTCGACAAACGAGAGCGTATCGAAATCCAAAAGAGCGGAAGCAGAAGCTTTTCTGGCGAACAAAAAGTGGGAATGCTCACTTGCAATAACCGAGAAGAACAAGCAGACCGTCAAAAACCCCGACGGCTCGATGGTCATTCAGTACAAGAAGCCTGCAGAGGCGAAAGACATGGAAGAGGCCACCAAGTGCATGACCGAGGGGATGCAGTTGGCAGAAACCGCCATCAGCATGGATCCTGAGAACGAGACAGCCTGGGCCCAGAAGTACAATCTTCTGCTCGAAGCAGGCAAGCTGGCGAAGATGGAAGGTAACGAACCTAAAGCTGCCGAATACGAAAAGCAGGCTACCGCAGCCAGAGAACAAGGCCGGAAGCTGCATGACAAGGCCAAGCCGGCTTCTCCGCCTCAAGCCACCGGCTGAGGTTACTGCGGACCTGGTTTAGCATAAACAATCTGGTTTCTACCCAATAGGTGATGCTCGACTTTAGAGGCGAGCATCACCTATTGTTATAATGTGTGGTCAGTGGTCAGTGGTCGGTGGTCGGTGGTCAGCGAGAATTGTAAATAATCCTACTAGAGGGCGGTCGCCGGATCTGAACTGCCCACCGCCCACGGACTACCGCTTTTTATGATTCGCATAGAGGACATCGTCAGCAAGGTTGGCCGCAACCACCCGCAGGCAGATCTTGATCTGCTGCGGCGGGCCTATCTGTTCTCAGCGCGCGAACACAAGGGACAAACCCGCGCCTCAGGCGAACCATACCTCGTTCATCCGCTCGCCGTCGCCGACATTCTGGCCGACATGCGTCTCGACGAGATCTCAGTTTCAACCGGGCTGCTCCATGACGTGGTCGAAGACACGCTGGTGGATCTTGAGACCATCCGCAAGTACTTTGGCGACGAAGTGACCCTTCTGGTCGACGGCCTCACCAAGATTTCCCAAATCAGCAATGTCTCGCACGAGGAACAGCAGGCAGAGAACGTGCGCAAGATGCTGCTGGCGATGGTCAATGACGTGCGCGTCGTGTTGGTTAAGCTTGCCGACCGCTTACATAACATGCGCACGCTGCAATACCTCATGCCCGAGAAGCGAAAGCGAATCGCGCAGGAGACGATGGATATCTATGCCCCGATCGCCCATCGCCTGGGGATGGGAAAATTGCGCGGCGAGCTCGAAGATCTGGCCTTTCAGCATCTTCACCCGGATGACTATCGCGAACTGACCGCCCAGCTGGAAAAGCGGCGGCCCATAAACGAAGCTTTTCTCAAGGAAATTACGGCCAGCATCGAAGAGAAGATGCACGAAGCGGAGGTCCCCTATGTGCGCATCGAGGGGCGAATCAAACGTCTCTACTCTATATGGAAGAAACTGCAAGCGCAGAAGATCGATCTCGACCAGGTCTATGATCTGGTGGCAGCTCGTGTCATCACTCCAAACGAAGTCAGACACTGTTACGCCGCGCTGGGCGTGATCCACAATAATTGGAGGCCTGTCCCCGGTCGCATCAAGGACTGGATCGCTACGCCGCGAGACAATCTCTACCAATCACTGCATACATCAGTAATAGGTCCGAAAGGCCAGTCGTTCGAAGTGCAGATCCGCACGGAAGAGATGCATCACATCGCCGAAGAAGGTGTGGCCGCGCACTGGAAGTATAAAGACGACAAGCGCGGGAAGCGTGACGACGACAAAGCGCTCCAGGCCCTGCGCTCGCTGGTCGAATGGACGCAGGAGGTCAAAGATTCGAGAGACTTTCTTGATTCGCTGAAACTTGATCTCTATCCCAAGGATGTTTACGCCTTTACGCCGATGGGAAAGGTTATTCAATTACCGCGCGGGGCTACGACGGTCGACTTCGCTTATGCCATTCACTCTGAAGTGGGAAATTCATGTACCGGCGCTCGTATCAATGGCCGAATGGTTGCGCTTCGCACGACGATCCAAAACGGGGATGTGGTGGAGATCCTGACCACCGCGAACTCGCACCCCTCGCGCGACTGGCTTAACTTTATCGTTACCTCGCGCGCCAAGAACCGCGTCCGGCACTTCGTGGCCGAGCAACAGCGCGCAGAGAGCATGGAGATCGGGAGGAAGCTATTCGAGAAAGAGGCTGCACGTTTCCAGCTCTCTCCGAAGAAACTACTGAACGATGGCGACGGCACTTTCAAGAAAATCGCGAGCGAATACGGATACGGTCGCGTGGATGATCTGCTGGCGGCAATAGGCTACGGAAAATTGGTACCGCGCAGCGTTATCGCAAAGTATCTCGGTCCCGAGAAATTCGAAGAGCTCGACACTCAGAAGGAATCGAAACTTCGCAGTGGCATGCGCGCGGTCAAACGTCTGATCCGCTTAGGCGATGACGCGATCGTGGTCCGCGGGGTCGACGATTTGATGGTCACACGCGCGCGTTGCTGTAATCCGCTGCGCGGGGAAGAGATCGTCGGTTACATCACTCGCGGCAAAGGGGTCGCGGTCCACACCGCCCGCTGCAAAAATGTCCGACAATTAATGGTCAACCCCGAACGGATTGTCGTAGTGGAGTGGGCGGGCAAAGCGGACAAGGCCGCCTACGCAGTAAAACTGCTGGCTATCACAGAGAATCGCACGGGAATGATTGCCGGCATCACCGGTGCGATCTCGGATATGAAGACCGGCATCCGCGATGCTCGCGCGTCGGTGGCCCCTGATGAGCGCGGACGGATAGAAGTGACGGTCGAGGTGTTCGACGTGAAGCACCTGGACAAGGTGATCAACTCAATTAAGAGCGTGCCGGGTGTTCTCGATGTAGAGCGCTTGCAGGGCGTAGCTTGAGTGAGTTGAGGGTTGAAGAGCGACGTTCGCGCGGCGGACGTAAGAGCCGTGAAGAGCAAAACGTAAAACTGCACAACTACCCCCGCCTTCGCAGAGTCCAATTTGGAAAGCCTACATACTTCGCCGTCGTCCGCCAAGGCGGAGACAATCCAGGAATTCACACGAAGCAGCATGAACATTCCCTCTTCTCGTGTAAATTAGTGCGGCCTTGTGGATGGATGCAGGGCACGCACCGGAAGTACAGGTCACTTCAAATTAGGAGAGTACTCAGCCTGCGGTACTGGTGCAGTTTGACAATTAGGACACCGAATCCACTATCTCTAAGTGCCTTGAGAGCGCCAACGGCGCGAAATGTAATAGCCTGGGCCAACGGCCCAGGTAAGCTCCGTATCAAGAATTTATCGAGCGCTGAAGGCGCGGATAGACAGTTGATCTTAAAAGCATTTCGCGCCTTCAGCGCGCTCTGCTGATTTGCGTATGACTGGACCTGGGCCGTTGGCCCAGGCTATTACATTTCGCGCCGTTAGCGCTGAGAACGAAGATCGGAACGGAGACAGCCACCCAACCTGCTTCTGCTTTGCCTTCTCGCGCAGGTCTCTGTTAAAATGCGCAGTTTGTTTGAGCGCCCGAAAAAGAGGCAGTTCGTGTTATGAGGGAGATCATCAGCACTGATCGTGCGCCGGCGGCGATTGGCCCCTATTCACAGGCAGTGAAGACTAATGGGTTAATCTTCGCATCCGGCCAGATTCCGCTGGACCCGCAAACCGGTCAGTTCGTTGAGGGTGGGGTGGCGGAGCAAACGCATCAGGTCATGCGTAACCTGGAAGCGGTCCTCAATGCGGCGGGAGCGAATCTGCAGAGCGTCGTAAAGACGACGGTGTTTCTCGCTGACATGGACGACTTCCAGGCGATGAATGAGGTCTATGGCCAGTACTTTTCGGCCAACTATCCCGCGCGAGCGACTGTTCAGGCGGCCAGGCTTCCTCGGGACGCCCGGGTCGAAATTGACCTGATCGCCGTCACTACAAAAGAATAGCTACCATTCTTACCGGCTTCGACGTCGATGGGTCGATTCCGAATGGTAGCTTTCGATTGAAAATCGGAGAGCCGGAGGGCTAAGCGGCTTTAGCGATCTTACCGGCCTTAATGCAACTGGTGCAGACCTTCATCCGCTGAACGCCGCCTGTGGGGCGCTGAGTGCGAATCGACTGCAGATTGGGGTTAAAGCGCCGCCGCGTGCGATTGTTTGCGTGAGAAACATTATTTCCGAATTGCGGCCCTTTGCCACATACTTCGCATCGTTTAGCCATGATAGCCAAATACCTCCGAATAGCTGGAAATCAAATTCACGATCTGGTTATAAAAAGCAACGCGAATCTGAGTTAGAGATTCAAAACGAGAACTTATAGCAAACACGTTTCCCGGACGTCAAGCAGACCGGGCTATCGTCCGGCGATGGATCAACCA
>JAVHWA010000174.1:0-3839 GCA_032160165.1 Acidobacteriota bacterium | reverse complement strand
TCGCCGCTTCGAGCACCGACAGCTGCTCGCCTTCCACGCTTTGATTCACGGTAGTCAAAGCTTCGGGCATGGCCAGGTTGAACGGAAGCTGTATGAAGCGAAAGCCGTGCTCCGCGCCTCCGACTTCCATTGCAATCTCATAAAGTCGTTCAAGTGATAGACAGTCACGGCCATTAGACGGAACTCGAAAGCCGTTCCAAGTTGCGGCGCCATACATCCCGATCTTGCCGTCGGCGATGTTCTTCTCGAAAAGCTCAAAAGCCGAACGCAGTTTCACTTCGAATTCAGGTCGCGTCACCCCGGAGAGCTGCGATTCGGGGTTATGCAGGTAGTAAAGGTCTACGGTTGAGAGATTAAGGTTATCCAGCGACTGATCGATCTGGTTTTGCAGGTATGCAGGCGTCATGCAGTGACCTGCGACTATGTCCGAAGGCTTCGCGATTCCTGGTCGAACAAAGGTTTCTTCCACGTACCGGCGCACGTCCGTGGGGGGCTCGCCGTCAAACGGCAGATACCCGCCCTTGGTGCAGATGACGACTTCGTCGCGTTTACAGATTTTCTCGTCAGTCAGGTGGCGCAGTGCGGTGCCGATAGATCTTTCACTCCGCTGAAATCTATAGTTAGCGGCGGTGTCTATCACATTGACCCCGAGCTCGACCGCTCGCACCACCGATTCTGTATATCGGATGTCGGTCGGCTCGTCATGATGGCCCAGATATGTGCCAAGACCGATCGAAGATAGCCATAGATTTTGTTCAAGCCTGAAATGGTTCTCCGCCGCGCGGTCCTTCATGCGATCACGATAGCGGGTCGTTCCTTCGAGTGAGGCATGGCCGTCGATATGCATAAGGGCTCCCAAAAAAAATTCACCACAGAGGACACAGAGAACACAGAGAAGAGAAAGAGTTCTGAATTATGGATGTTGAATGTTGAATTGGAGGCAGCGTTCGTCTTTCTGTTAATTCACAATTCAAAACTCAGAATTCATAATTTCGTCTCTGGGTCCTCTGTGGTTCATCGATATTTACTTCCCCGAACTATCTACCTCTCTCGTTCTTCACTACTGTTCCGCCCTTCATTACGAAACGTACACGCTCGAGTTCGCTCACGTCGCTCGTCGGGTCACCGCTGACCGCGATGATGTCCGCGAAACGCCCAGGTTCGAGCGCTCCGATTCGATCAGTCCAACCAAGCAGGTCGGCGCCATTGACGGTTGCTGACTGGATCGCCTGCATCGGGGTCAAACCGAGCTTAACCATTACTGCGAACTCGTGCGCGTTCAATCCATGCGGATACACCGCGGCATCGGTTCCGAACGCTACTTTCACGCCTGCCTTGAATGCACGCGAAACATTCTGCCGTGCGACAGGCAATACCGCCCTCGCCTTTGCCATTATGAACTCCGGAATCCTGAGCTTCTCGTGGTTCTCCATGAACCAATCGCCGAGGTAGAGCGTCGGCACTAAATATGTTCCATGCTCTTTCATCAATCGAATGTCTTCGTCGTTAATAAATGACCCATGCTCGATCGACTCAACACCCGCCAGCACCGCTTGTTTGATACCTGAAGCCCCATGAGCGTGGGCAGCCACCTTTCGCCCCAATCTGTGGGCCTCTGCAACGATCGCACGCATCTCTTCATCGCTGAACTGCTCAGCGCCGGGTGAATCACCTTTCGACAGCACACCGCCGGTGGCGCAAATCTTGATCACGCTCGCTCCATACTTAATTATTTCTCGCGTTTTGCGCATTACAGCCGGCACACCGTCGGCAACGCCGTCGCTACTGTAATTAAACTGCGGAGCCAGCAGGTTCTCGTCGCAATGACCTCCGGTCACGCCGATCGCCGGACCGGAAGCGTCCATACGCGGACCGGGAAGGTCTCCTGCGTCGATGGCATCGCGGAGCGCAATGTCCGAATAACCGCCCGCTCCAACATTCCGCACTGTGGTAAAACCGGCCTCCAGCGTAAGACGCGCATTCCTGGCGCCATAGAGAGCTTCTCGAGGAACTGAGATTCCCAGAGAGGCATAACCGATCTGGTCCGGATTCCCAGTCAAGTGTGTATGAGCGTCAATCAAGCCCGGTAGAACAGTCGCGTTTGACAGGTCGATCACTTCGGCCCCGGCAGCACGGCTCGCCATCACCTGCGCCGATCCGACTTCTTTGATACGATCTCCTTCGATAAGTATCGCTTGATCGCTTAGCACACGACCCGCTCGTACGTCGATCAGTCTTCCCGCGCGGATTAGTATGCGCTTTGCAGGTGCCGCTTCGGGACTGGACTGTGCGAGTACGAGAAAGGATGCAACCATCACGGAGATCAGGAGGACGGGGATTCGCCTGGAGTTCATTTCTTCTCCCAAATTGAAGAGTTAAGTACGTGGATGTGTGAGCCGAAATATACCTGTCATGGACGTACCGCCGCAAGCTGATTTCGTGGAGGGCTTGTGATAACGTTCAACGTTGAACCCCGCGCCTCGAACCTTTTTGAATGAGCAAATCCCTGGACATCGATGAGGCCTCGATGCGCGAGCTATCCAAGGCTGCAGTTGGACTGGTAACCGACTACTTCGCGCAGATCGCAGAACTTCCCGTCTTTCCCGATACCACAGCTGCGGAAATCACCGCGCGCTTCGGAGCGGCTCCGCCGATCGAAGGAGAGCCGCTCGAGCGGTTGATCGAAGACTGTCGAGCGGTCATCAGCCTCAGCCGGCATAACGGGCATCCGCGCTTCTTCGGTTACGTAGCGTCGCCATCGACGCCGATTGGCGCATTCGCAGACCTGATCGCTTCAGCACTCAATACCAATGTCACGTCGTGGCGATCAGGCCCTGCCGCCACTGAAGTCGAGCACATCGTCGTGCGTTGGCTAGGCTCATTGATTGGTTTCAGCGAAAGTGCGGGAGGACTTTTGACCAGCGGTGGCTCAATGGCCAACTTGAACGCTATGTTCATCGCGCACCGGGTTAAAGCTGCGGATGAAACCTCGAACCGTGGCTTATGGAATTCCGGTCCGCCGATGACGGTCTATGCTTCGGACCAAATTCACCTTTCAATTCCCAAGGCAGCGGACATCCTGGGAATTGGTCGCGACAACGTGTGTCTTATCCCGTCCGATACGCGATTCCGGCTCGACGTGCGAAGTTTGCGCGAGCGTCTGGCCGCCGATGTTGAGAAAGGCATCAGGCCGTTCTGTGTGGTGGCCAGTGCGGGGACTGTGAACACCGGCGCGATCGACCAAATCGAAGAGATCGCCCGGGTCGCGGAGGAGTACGGTCTCTGGCTTCACGTTGATGGAGCTTACGGAGCGCTGGCGGCGCTTGATGAGAGCAAGCGGTCACACTTCAAGGGTATCGAGCGCGCCGATTCAGTTTCGCTCGATCCACATAAGTGGCTCTACACGCCGGTCGACTGCGGATGTCTTCTGCTTCGCGATCCTGCGCTGGCGCGAAGCGTGTTTTCATCGAGCGAAGCGGACTATATAAAGGTGGACGAACAGACTGACGCAGAGTCGTTCGCCTTTTGGGACTATGGAATTGAGCTGTCGCGCCGGTTTCGCGCGCTGAAGATATTGTTGATGCTGCGCTATTACGGCACGCGTCGCACGGCGGCTGCTATCGCAAACGACAATGCGCTGGCGGCGGAGCTCGCCGAACATGTGAGGGCATCGGAGGATTTCGAGCTGCTGGCCCCTGTAGAGCTGAGCATCTGCTGCTTTCGATATATTCCTCCAGCGATGCGCGAGCGGCTGGCTTCCGCTGACGATGCGCGACGGGCTGAGTTGAATATCGAGCTAAACGACCTCAACGCGCGGATCATGCATCGAGTGCAGCGTA
>JAVHWA010000064.1:0-34929 GCA_032160165.1 Acidobacteriota bacterium | reverse complement strand
AACCGGGTCTTCGACAATTCCTCGTCATGAGCTGTTCGTGTTGCTTCCGCTGATGCTCTTCGTCCTGTGGAGCGCCGCATCTGCTCTCTGGGCGCCAAGTGTTTTTCCCGCGCTCCATCATTCCTTCCTCTGGGCCAGCTATCTCCTCTTCTTCCTGGTCGTCCGCCGCGCTCTTAAAAGTCCAAGGCTGCTACGCGCTTCGCTCATCACACTCGGCACGGTGATCTGCATGATCAGCATCGCGTGCATGGTGGAGTATTGGGGCTCGTCTGCTCTTCTAATCCGAACGTCTATTGGATTGGGAGAGCCGTTCGCCGCCGCTCTTCCAATTTTCACAGTTCTCGCCCTCAGATTGAGACGGCGCCGTGCCGCGCTATTCTGCGGAGCCACCGCGGTCCTGGCGTGGCTCGCAATGCTTCAGTCACTGGAACGTGCTCCGGCGATCGGCGCCACCGCTGCATTGCTACTCATAGCCGCCGGATCATCGATCAAACGTAGCTGGAGACCTCGCCGCGTGTCGCGAGTCGTTCTAATGATATCTTTCCTGGCAGCTGCGACAGCACTACAAATCCTTCCCTCGCCCGCCGCCAACAGTCGCCCGTCTCCTTTTGCGAGACTTCAAACTACGTCAGAAGACGCCAATACGCGAGTCCGCTTTCTATGCTGGGCGGTTGGGCTCGAGATGTGGCGTGATCGGCCGATGACCGGGGTTGGAGCGAACAACTACGACACCGTTTTCCCCGAGGCCCGCGCGCGATTCTCTGCCAACAATCCCGATTCTCCATTGATCAAGCTGAACGAGGGCTTTCTGGTTGAGCGGGCGCACAATGAATATGTTCAGATTCTCTCCGAGCTCGGTGTGGTCGGCTTTGCGCTCTTTCTGGCCTTTGCCGTGGCCCTCATCATTGCGGCATGGCGAGCACTCCGTCATGCGCAAAATGCGCTTGCGCTCGGAGCAGCAGCGAGTCTGATCGCGTTTGCCATAAGTTCCGGGGCCAGCTCCGTTTCCTTTCGATGGATGGGAAGCGGGTTGGTGTTTTTCTTTAGTGCCGCGTTGGTCGTAAACCTCTCGTCTTCGCAACCGGTAGCCGAGAAAGCGTATGCCCTGTCGCCAGTCTTTACGCGCCCGGCGCTGGCTACGGCGCTCGTCCTTTCGCTCCTGATACTCGGCGGAAGAGGAACACAAGCAACCAGCTCTGTCTTACAGACCATGGCTTCATCGGCGCCCACCGCCGAGAGCGCGCAACGCCTCTACCATTCGGCGCTGGCCTGGAACCCATACGATTCATCTACCCATTTCAGTTTCGGTATGTGGCTTTACCTGCAAAGACGCGCGCCTGAGGCCGTGTCACATCTGCGTTTCGCCGTCGAACATGGGCTCAACGCTTCGGTCTGCTATGCGTATCTCGCGGCGGCGGAAGCGGGAGCGGGCGACTTTCTGGCGGCGGAGCGCACTCTGCAGCGAGCCACTCGCGTCTATCCACGATCTGTTTTCCTTCGTGTACGTCATGCGAGCGCGCTAGCTGAAGTCGGGGACACGATAAGGGCTGAAGATGAGTATCGTGAGGCGCTGGCGTTAAATCCTCGCGAAGCGCGTGGCTGGCGCCAGTTGATCTGTTTCGGAAGGAACGCTGCAAAGACGGCCGCCTTCTATGACAAGAGCATCGCCATGCCAGGAGAATTGGTCCCTGAAAACTGCATCTTCGCTGTGCTGGACGAGAATGAAAGGCGACAGCCGGTGAGAGTGTTCGACGAGGTCTCGAACGTCAACATCGCGTCCCGCTAAACTCACCTGGTCTTTCTTACCTTCGAGGCCATATTGCTCTCTCGAACAAAGATTTGCTCCGCCCCAGTTCTATGGGTATGATTCCGACGCGCGATCCAATCGTAACGAAGGGGTAAACATTCAACGTCCTGATGAACGGCGTCGTCGACAAAGAGGTCGTTACCAGCGAGCACGGGCACGAAGGCCGCGCAGCCGCGCGGCCCAATTCCAGCGTCTTAAAACGAGTGACGGCGATTGCTGGCAATGCCTTTCGAGAGGCAGTTCGCGATCGGGTTCTCTATAACCTTGTGCTCTTTGTCCTGCTCCTGATCGTGGGCGCGATTTTTCTTGGCGAGCTTTCGGACGCGCAGGAATCGAAAATCATCATCGATCTTGGCCTCAGCGCGATGTTATTGTTCGGGGCCTTTATCTCGATCTTTGTCGGTGTGGGACTGGTCTATAAGGAAATTGAACGCCGCACGATCTATGTGATTTTTTCGAAGCCCGTTGGCCGGGGCGAATTCCTGGTCGGTAAATATCTTGGTCTATGCCTAACGCTGCTCGTCAATGTCCTTGTAATGGGCATTGGCGTCTTGCTGGCCCTGCTCTACGTCAGGCGCGGCTGGGACGCTCCCGTCTTGAACATCTGGCCCGCGATTCTGCTCATTTTCGTAGAGCTGATGATTCTGACTGCGGTGGCGCTGCTTTTCTCATCGTTCTCGTCACCCGCGCTTTCCGCATTGATGACGTTCTTCCTCTTCATCATTGGGCATTTCAGCGCCGATCTCAAAACAGTTGCCGCTTCGATGGGAACGACAAGTGGACGGTATCTGTTCGGAGCCTTGTTCTATGTCTTGCCCAACCTATCGAACTTCAGCTATATCACCCCTGCGTCACACGGCCAGGCGCCTCTGCCGTCTCTCTTCTTCACTTCGCTCGTTTATGCTGTGGTCTACATCACCGTTTTGCTGGCAGCCGCTACGCTGATCTTCAATCGTCGAAACTTCAAATGATCAACGCGAAGGAAAACCGGACCGACCAGGCGACTGCCTCCAAGCGACCGCATACTGTTCTGCTGTCGCTGATCCTGGTGGTGGGTCTCGCGTCCGCCGCGATGCTCAACAGATGGCTTGAGACAAATCGACCGCCGGTCGATTCCAACCTCGAACAAGAGAAGCTTTATGTGACCGGGAATACGGCGCGCCGGATGAGTCTTGCGTTCAATGGCCTGATAGCCGACTGGTACTGGATGCGCTCGCTTCAATATGTAGGCCGCAAGATAATTGCGCAGGGAGAGAAATTTCAATTCAGCGACCTCGCATCGCTCGATCTTAAGCTGCTGTATCCGCTCCTCGATGCCGCCACCACCCTCGACCCTCAATTCATTCCGGTCTATGAGTACGGCGGCGTGGTGCTGCCCGCGATTAATGACGAGGACGCAATCAGGCTGCTGAAGAAAGGCATCGAGAATAATCCCGAGGAATGGCGTCTCTATCATCACCTTGGTTACATCTATTGGCAGCGAAAAGACTATCCGACGGCGAGCACGATCTATGCGCAGGGCTCCACGCTTCCCGGAGCGCCGGCGTGGATGCAGGCGATGAGTGCGCGTATGCTGGAGGAAGGTGGAACCACCGACACTGCCCGCGAGATGTACATGCGCATCTACGAACAGTCGGAAGATGCCGACATACGGCGGATGGCCGAGCTGCATCTGATGCAGCTCGATTCCGCGGACGAGCGGAAGGCAATCCAGGCAGTGCTGAAGGACTATCTCACGCGTCACGGTCGATGCGCCTCTGAGTGGAAAGAAGTTTCGTTAGCGTTGCGCGCCGCGAGGGTGCGTCTCGATGATAGCGGCACTCCCCTCGATCCGGCGGATGTGCCATATCTGCTGGTCAATGACAGATGCGATGTGGAACTCGGCCCGGGCTCACCCGTGCCTTCCAAATAAAAAGCTGTGAATATGGCTGTCGTTGAAATCGAAAACCTGACGAAAGACTACGAGGTCGGCTTCTGGCGCAAGCGTAAGGTGCGAGCGCTCGACGGGCTCACATTGTCAGTTGAAGGCGGCGAGATCTTTGGCTTCCTCGGGGCCAACGGTGCAGGTAAGACGACGACACTGAAGCTGCTGATGCGGCTGATTTACCCTACTGCCGGGCGGGCCCGCATTCTGGGACGCGACATCAACGATGTGTCGATGCACTCGCGTATCGGGTACCTTCCGGAAAACCCTTACTTCTATGATTACTTATCGGCGCGCGAGTTTCTTAATTACAGCGCCGAGCTGTTTGGTTATGACCGGCGCGAGAGAGAGCGTCGCACTGAGGACTTGCTCTCGAGAGTGCATCTCGATCCGAAGAGCTGGAACAAGCAGCTACGCAAGTATTCAAAGGGAATGCTACAGCGCGTCGGACTTGCGCAGGCATTGGTCAACGATCCGGAGATTGTCTTTCTGGACGAGCCCATGAGCGGTCTGGATCCCATCGGCCGCAGGCAAGTGCGCGACCTCATCGCCGGATTGCGGGCGAAGGGGACAACTGTGTTCATGTGTTCGCACATACTTTCGGATATAGAAGTTCTCTGCGACCGGGTGGCGATCTTGAAGGGCGGACGACTGGGCGAGACGGGACGGCTGGAAGAATTGCGCGACGGGGCTGGCGACGGCCATCGGATCGAGATGACGGTTAGCGGCACAACCGCCGAAGAGCTAATCGGCGTGTTTCCGGTGCTCAAAGACTCGTACATCGCTCCGACCGCCTCCGGCGCACGCATAGAAGTTGCAGACGAGCAGGACATTGACCAGGCCCTGGCTGCGGTTCGTAAAGTCGGAGGCCGTCTGATTTCTGTCCAACCTGTCAGGCAGTCGTTGGAAGAGTTATTTGTGCGGGAAGTTTCAACCGAGCAGGGGGTTTCTAATGGCCGAGGTGATTAGCCTTCGATTCAAGTACACGGAGGACGAGTACGCCGCGGCGTCGCGCCTAAACATGATGCGTTCGCCTGGTTTTTGGATTTGGTTTGTGGTCAGCTCTCTGCTTTGCGCGCTGGGGGTCTATCTTGTCTCTATCTTGAGCATGGATTTGGGAATTCTGTTCTTCATGACTTTTCTCGGAGTCATATGGCTTATGCTTTGGCTTCTTCAACTGTTCGTGGTACCGCGCCAGGCATTTCGTCGCGAACCGAAGTTTCGCGACGAGTATTTGCTGCAATTCTCGGACGACGGCATTCAATTCGTGACCCCGCAGATCGACGCCTTGATTCAATGGAGCTTGTATACAAGGGTCGTAGAGAACGAGAGGTTTTACCTTCTGGTCTATGGACAGAATATGATGTCGGTGATTCCAAAACGCGCATTCGCGAGCGTCGAGCAGCAGAATGCATTCGATGCGATGCTAAGGCGCCGGCTCTCAGGCTGCTTTGACCCCAGACGCCTGCGCGCAGAACCGCCAATCGACTCCGCCACACGTTATGTGACTCCGTCAGAGCCACCGGACTGGCGCTAGTTTTGAATTCCCCGTTCACAAAGCGCAGGGTGCTTGCGATAACGACGAGTAAGCGCATTCTAGTCTCCGGCGTGCTCCTCCTCCTGCTGTCGAATGTCGGCTCCAGTGCTCGACGCCCGCACATCGATCGCGTTACCGACCAGTTGATACGGCAGATCGAACTGCGTTACGGGCGTATGCGTGGGCTGGCGGCAGAATTTGAACAGGTCTATAGCGCGCCGGGAATGCGCGAGCGTCGCGAACGCGGGCGACTCATCCTGCAGCGTCCGGGACGCATGCGCTGGGAGTATGTTTCAAACCCGGCGAAGCTTTTCATCGTCAACGGTCGCGACGTCTGGTTGTATCTTCCGGCCGATCGCGAGGCCACGCATGCCAGCGTTAATAGCGTTTCAGATGCCAGATTTCCCTTTCTCTTCCTGCTCGGACAGACAAACCTCCGGCGCGAGTTCCAATCAATAACCTCACTCGGCAATGGGTCGCAGCCGGAGACCACACTGCTTCGCCTCGTTCCCCGAAGTTCATCGTCGGGGTTGCGCGAGGTCCTTCTCGAAGTCTTTGCTGACGGCCGAATCCTACGGCTCAAGCTTGTTGATCAAGCCGGCTCAGCTTCGGACGTCACGCTCAGTGAAGTGCGAGAAAACTTCGTCGCCCCCGCTGGCGCTTTCGAGTTTCACCCGCCTCCGGGAGTAACTATACGAACACAACGCTAGGCCAGATTCAGGGCCTCTCACCGCAGTGGGGATTTCATCACAGAGGACACAGAGCTCGCAGAGAAAATCGTTGGATTTTCGCCTTCATAACCCCCGCTCTTCCTCTGTGTTCTCTGTGCCCTCTGTGGTGGAATTGCCGTTTGCCCTAGCTTTTCCTTAACGAAATCGGAGTTCAGTTATGGCCACGCCTCCCCATTTCGTCTTCATGGCCGTTCGGGTTATCATGTGAGTTTGCCGCAGTCCGGAAATTCTTCGCTATCTGCTACGGCAAAGACTCGCAACATGAACGAAGAAGCGATAGAAGTACGCGGCGCGCGCGTCAACAACCTCAAGAACATCTCCTTCTCGATCCCTGTAGGACAACTGACGGTGGTAACCGGCGTCAGCGGCTCAGGCAAATCTTCGCTGGCATTCGACACTGTGTACGCGGAAGGGCAACGGCGCTACGTCGAATCGCTCTCGGCTTATGCGCGTCAGTTCCTCGAGCGTATGGACAAGCCCGACGTTGACGAAGTGCGCGGAATAGCTCCTGCGATAGCCATCCGGCAAAAGAATTCCACTCGCAACCCTCGGTCCACCGTCGGAACCCAGACGGAAGTCTACGACTACCTTCGACTCTTGTACGCGCGGGCGGGCACCACCTACTGCCGCGTCTGCGGACGCGAAGTGGCGAACGATTCTCCGGAATCAGCCGCACAGGAAGTCCTGAACACGCTGCCCGAAGGCACACGTTTCTACGTTCTGTTTCCGGCCGAAGCGGGCCTTCGCATCGAAGTTAATGAGAACGGCAAGAAGAACGGCACCCGTCGTAAAGGGAAAGCGGAAGTAAAGTCGGCCTCGCTGACGCGGACCACCCTCACTGCGCATGTCATGAGCTTGATGCAGAGAGGGTTCACCCGCCTCTACGACGCCGCGTCACGCGAAACCATAGACCTGAGTTCACCGGATGATTACTCGCGCCCCGATTTCGCGAATGTCTATGTATTGATCGATCGACTGGTCGCGCGACCGGACGTGCGCGAGCGACTGGTCGACTCGTTGGAGACTTGCTTTCGCGAGGGACACGGCACGGCAACTATTGAATCGGTCGAAGAAGGACCGAAGCGTTTGCGCTTCTCGGAACGCTTCGAATGCAAGTATGACGGGACCATCTATGCGGAACCCGAGCCAAGGCTCTTCAGCTTCAACAACCCGTTCGGTGCATGTCCTACTTGCCAGGGCTTTGGCAACACGATCGGTCTCGATCTGGATTTGGTTATCCCCAACCCCGCTCTGACACTGGGACAGGGAGCAATCGAACCATGGACCAAGCCGCAGTTCGAATGGGCCAGGACCGAACTAAAACGGTTTAGCAAATCCGAAAAGATTTCAATGGACGTGCCCTTCATGGATTTGCCTGCGGCGGAGCGTCGGGCGATCACCGAGGGGAAAGGCCAGTGGAGCGGCGTGCGCGGGTTCTTTGAGTGGCTTGAGACCAAGAAATACAAATTGCATATTCGCGTCTTCCTTTCAAAGTATCGCGGATACACGCTCTGTCGCGATTGCGGAGGCGGCCGGCTTCGACAGGAAGCGCGAGACGTTCGAGTGGGAGGGCGACAGCTTCCTGACATTTGCGCGCTGCCTATTAAGGAATCGGCACTCTTCTTCGATACGCTCGAACTTTCCGCGGAGCAGGCCGCGATTTCCGAACGAATACTTTACGAGATCAGACGAAGGCTGCGTTTTCTGGTTGATGTCGGACTCGACTATTTGACGCTCGACCGTCTCGCATCGACGCTGTCGGGTGGCGAAGCGCAGCGTATTCAGCTCGCAACGAACCTCGGGTCCTCGCTGGTGGGTGCGCTTTACGTTTTGGACGAACCTTCTATCGGACTGCATCCGCGCGACAGCGATCGTTTGATACGGCTCTTGCACAACTTGCGGGACATAGGGAATACGGTCCTGGTGGTAGAGCACGATGCGGAGATGATGCGCGCCGCAGATCACATTCTGGATATAGGTCCGGCAGCGGGAGAGTTGGGAGGGCAGGTCATTTATGAAGGTGACTTCGATAGCCTTTTGCTGGACAAGTTTTCCCTGACCGCCCGTTACCTGCGCGGTGAAGTCGAGATCAAAGAGCCGAAGCAGAGGCGCGTGCCGCACAAACGCACCCTCAGTGTGCAGGGCGCCTCAGAACACAATCTCAAGAGCATAGACGTGAATGTTCCGCTCGACATGCTGGTCTGCGTCACCGGCGTCTCGGGCTCGGGGAAATCCACACTGATTCACGATTGCATCTACGCCGGCATAAAGAAACAGCGCGGAGACTGGCAGGGTCATGTCGGCGCGTTTCACAAACTCGACGGCGCCCAGTTCATCGACGATGTAATACTCGTCGATCAATCACCCATCGGTCGTACGCCACGTTCGAATCCCGTGACGTATATAAAAGTCTACGACGCGATTCGCGAGGCCTTCGCATCGACGCGCGAGGCGCAGACACACGGCTTCGACCCATCGTTCTTCTCTTTCAACGTTCCGGGCGGGCGCTGCGAAGTTTGTCAGGGAGACGGCACTGTGACGGTCGAGATGCAATTCCTGGCGGACGTCGAGCTGGTTTGCGAAGAATGCAAAGGGACGCGCTTCAAACCGCAGATCCTGGACGTTCGCTATCGCGGCAAGAATATCAACGACGTGCTGAGCATGACGGTGCGTGAAGCGATCATGTTTTTCCGCGAGGTACCCAAGATCACAAATCGTTTGCGCGTGTTGGACGACGTAGGACTTGGTTATCTGCGTTTGGGACAGTCAGCGACTACGCTTTCGGGCGGTGAAGCACAGCGGGTCAAGTTGGCGGCACATCTTTCGAAGCGGACAGGCGCAAAGACGCTTTACATCTTTGACGAGCCGACGACGGGGTTGCACTTCGATGACATCAACAAACTGCTGGCGGCCTTTCGCGCGCTGCTTGACGCAGGAGGCTCGCTTCTGGTGATCGAGCACAACCTTGACGTGATCAAGACGGCGGACTACATGATCGATCTGGGGCCTGAGGGCGGCGACGCGGGCGGGTATGTTGTGGCGACGGGCACGCCCGAGGCGATCATGAAGGCGAAGGCTTCCCACACGGGACGGTATTTGAAGCAGCATCTGGCGCGGTCGAATGGACATTAGGATTCATCACGTAATCAGACATGTCAACCGGTTTTATGTGCGAGGATCAGCTTGAACCCGATAGCGTGCGATAAAAGGAATTATCTGTCTCAGGCTCTGTAATCTCAGGTCAGAACTTGAGTCTTAGGCCGAAATGTGGCGAAGGTTCTCAGTGAGTCCGCGGAATGGCCACGAGACGAAACCCGATGTAGCTGCTAGGGCTACCGCTACTAGGGCTACCGTAGTCGGGTTCTAGCGGGAAGCGACTCGCCGAGCGCAGAAGAGACGTAGGGTAGCCGTAGTACCACCCCCCGCCACGCAGCACTCGGCGATAGGGTGCATAGCTTTTACTCTTCCATACCGAACCATCCGTTGGCGCTCCGTTGTAATTGTCGTGAAACCAATCCTCGCACCATTCCTGCACGTTCCCATGCATGTCGAATAAACCCCATCCATTCGGTTGAAAAGTTCCCACTGGTACTGTTTTCTCTCGATAGACTCCCTTGGGCGCTCCGCCATACGGTTGGTTGCCGTCAAAGTTCGCTTGCTCCGACGATAATGAGTCACCAAACGCGAATGCTGTAGTTGTTCCCGCCCGGCAAGCATATTCCCACTCCGCTTCACTGGGCAATCTATAGGTAAAGCCATCTTCTCGTGCGTTCAATTCCCTGATGAACTCTTGCGCGTCATTCCATGAGACCTGCTCCACAGGACATTGATTGCAATCTTTAAAGTAACTTGGGTTATTCCCCATCACAGCTTGCCACTGCGCCTGCGTAACTTCGTACTTGCCCATGTAGAAGGCGTTGCTAATGGTAACCTGATGCACCGGCTTCTCAGATTCGCCGTTGGTCGAACCCATCATGAAGCTGCCCGGCGGAATCAATACAAACTCAATTCCAGTTCGATTCTTCATCCCCGCACCCGGGCGTTTCTTTTCCGCCTCCTCTTTCTGTTTAGCTTCTTCCTTTTTCGCCTCTTCTCTTTTCGCTTCTTCCTTACGCGCCGCATCTTCCTTTGCTGCTGCTTCCAGAGCATTGAGCCGACTACGCGCTAGGTCTGCAAACTCCCCGTTCGTATACTTCTTCAGATATGCTTTGAACTCCTGCGGGTTCTTGCTGTCCTTAATGGTCTCCCAGAAAGCTATCTCCGCCGCCGAAGGTTTGGCCGCTTCCGGCTCTGCTTGACGCGCAGGAGTTTTCGACGCGCCGGTGCGATTAGCCTTTGCAGGCGTCGTGTTCTTCTTCGGCGATGTCGTTTTAGTTGTTGCTGGTGTCGGCGTCGGTGCGGGCTTAATCGTCCCGCCCTTGCCCTGCGGAGTCACAGCAGATGCGCTGGTTGCTGAGAAGAGAAAGATGATGCTTAGTGCTGAAAGAGCCACTGCGAGCGGGAGGACTAAGGATTTGCCGAAACCGGATTCATCTCTTTTCATGACCGAAACTCCTCTGATGGTTAACGGCGGGGCAGGTTGCCTCCTCTATTTCGGCTTCGCCCCGCTTGTGCTGCTCGCTGTTCGCTCTAATTTAACCTCCACCTTTAGGTGTTCCCATCCCCCGACGAAGACATCTTTTTCAAAGGGCTTATGCTGTTTCGCGCGCACTATAACGTGGTGTTTGCCGGCGCCAACTGGATAGGTGTGATCAGTCCAAGTCAAGCCTTTGTGCTCCCCATCAATGACGATCTCCGGCTCGTAGTTGTAAATGCCAACCGATGAGTCGGACGACGCTGCAACCTCAATCTCGCCGCCTGACATCTTCAGCGTCGCCATGACAGACGGCAGCATCTTCTCGTCGAATTTTTCAATCGGCGCGGTGTAAACCATGACGATAAAGTCACCGCCCGCCTGTCGGATGGCGTAGCTGTGACGTGTGCCGATAAACGCACTGAGCGAACCGGGCTTTGGTTGGTAATCATCATAAGGCGTCTTGAGCCAGACATCATCCGGGTAAACTGCATCAAGCGGGGGGACGATGCCGCCGAAGGTACGCTCCAGCGCGTTCGCGTCGAGCACGTCGGCGGTAAATGTTTGCCAGCGACCGGTCGGATGATGGATAACCTCGGTGTCCGTCAATTTCGTCGAGACTTTTTGAGATGCGTATCGGTCTCGGCGGTCATCCACGAGATTCTTCTCCTCATACCACAGTTCCGCGGCACCGTTTCGCAAGGTATGGGGTAGTCCATTCCTGTATAACTGAATGCTGATATTCGTCTGCGGGGAATCAGGAGAGCGAAAATTGATCTGCAGGTAAGTCGAACCTTGTTCTCGTTGTGTGCGAGTCCAGCCGGATGGGACTGAGAAACTCAAGTTTCTTTCATAGAACTCAAGACGAACCGGCGCTGGCAGGTCGCGCTCCGATTTCGTCCATTCGTAGGTAGGTTCGTGCGTAGGCGAAGGCTGCGGCTTTGCAGCGGCTTCGAGCGCCCGGATGCGGTTGTTCGCAAGGTCTGCGAACTGACCCCCCGGATACTTCTTCAGGTACGATTTGAAATCCTCCGGGTCAGTGCTGTTACGGACTGTCTCCCAGTAGGTGCGCTCTATTGCCGCCGCCTCGTCCTCTTTAGACTTCCCGCTCGGATTCGGCCTCGTGTTGACGCGAGTGGAAGTCGGCGCAGTCTTCTTCGATGTGACTTTTCTCGGTGTTGGCGTCGGCGTCGGCACGGGTTTGATTGTCCCGCCCTTGCCTTGCAAAGCGGAAGCAGAGATGCTGTTTGCCTGAGGCTGAATTAAGAGCAGTGCAGCCGCACCTAAGATCACGGTCAGGGACGAATACATCCTCAAGCGAGTAAGATCTATTCTCATATGATCACCCTGTCACTTCCACTTGTGCTACCTGATATAGCTACACCTAAGCGAGACTAAGCCTACGATTCACGAAGCTACGAGAAACTACACGAAACCAGCGCTTTTCTTCTGCAAGTTTCGTGTGGTTTTGCGTAAGTTAGTGTTCAGCCCGATGCGTTCTCATCTCCTCACGGCCAGGGTCGAACTCACCTAATTCACCTCTGTATTACTTAGACGAACCCGCAACGTCTTTTGCGCAGCGAAAGCCCGTGTTGCCGTAATCATATTGGCCGCGCGCCGGATAGCCGCGACGATAGGTGGTCGTTGCCTCGTTCTTCGATTCCACATAAGAGCCGCCACGTATCACTCGCAGGTCGCCCGAGAGCGGCTGCTTCGGCAGTTGCCCGCTCGGATAAGCGGCCAGCTTGCTCGCCGTCCACTCCCAAGCATTCCCAACCATGTCGTAAGCCCCGAACGGAGACGCACCCTTCGATGAACCAGCATCGGTCAGACTCCTGCTTGCCTCATCCGCGTTAGCAAGCCCCTGCTTCCATTCATTGCCCCAGGGATAAATTCTTCCGTCTGTGCCACGCGCGGCAAACTCCCACTCCTCTTCCGACGGCAAACGCTTCCCAGCCCACTTCGCATAATCGCTCGCGTCATCCCACGAAACACCCGTCACAGGCTTGCGCCCGACGACTGCCGTATAACTGCCGCCCACCCAATTCGACGGCGCGCGATGATTTGTCCCTTTGACAAACTTCGCGTAGTCCTCATTGGTGACTTCGTACTGGTCTACGAAGAAAGGCCTGACTGTTACTTTGTGAGCAGGCCGTTCATACTCGTCGCCCGCGTCGCGCCCCAGAGTGAATTCCCCACCCGGCACATAAGCCATCCCGGCGGGAGGCGTGGGATTGCTCTCTTTCCCAGTCGCCTGCTGGCCCCCTTGCTGATTCTTCGCCTGTCTTTCATTAGTACGCGAACTCATCAACCACATGACTACCGCGCCAGTAATCGCAAGCACGAGCGCGGCGACTATAAAGATGATCTTTCGACTACCACGGGTCCGCGAAGTCAAAGGTGAAGCTACGCTCGTTGTAGAAGGCGCCGCGGTCTGCCCGTCCCACGACGGCACATTGGGACGCGGCGACACAATCGTCGGCACATGCTCGTGCTTTCGTTGTGGAGCTAAAGAGGCGTTCTCTTTCGAATTTTCCGTTGGCTGTGGCGCGGCGCTGGTCGGTGGCAATTCAAGCGGGCCGCTTGTCGGTGGCCCTGATGTCGGGGCAGGCTCTCGCAGTGTCCTGGCTTCTCCGACCTGTTGTGAATAATCTGCCAGGCGTTGACGCTCTGCTTCCAGAGCGTCGTGTAATGATTTTCGCATCTCCACCGCGCTTGCGTAGCGCGAGTTTCGATTCACCGACATCGCTTTTTGCAGAATGAGCGCGACCGCGTGCGGCACTTCCGAATTCAGCTCACTCGCGAGAGGTAGCGGATCAGGTTTGCCCTCCTCTTTCTCTTCAATCCGCGCCAGCGCATCAAGCGGTATCTCTCCTGTCAGCAACGTCCAGAGCGTCGCTACCAGGCTATAGAGGTCTGAGCGCGGGTCTGTGCCTGCGCCCCTGATCTGTTCGAGCGGCGCATACTGCCGTGTGTAGCCATAGACGCTCAGACCCGAATGCTCTCCCTCTATGGTGGACATTTGCCCGGCGATGCCTTTGGCAAGTCCGAAATCGAGCAGGATAATCTTGCCCTTCTTCGTCAACTTCAAATTCGCCGGCTTGATGTCGCGGTGAATGATCGGCGGTTTGTATGAGTGCAACTCTTCCAGCGCATCAAGCAGTTGATCCGCCCACTCCAGAACCCTCGCAGTGGAGAATGGTCTTTCGCGCAAGGTTAGCAACTCCGCGAGATCGTTGCCGGAGATGAACTGCATCACCAGGAACTGTTCCTTGTCGAGCGTGAAGTGGTCCGTCACACGAGGAAGTGCTGGATGAGTGAGGTTCGCCAGCAGCTCCGCTTCGCGCTTGAAAGCGCGCCGGTGACCATCAGTGGTTGCGAAAGTCTCCTTGACTGCGACGACGCAGCTTAGGTTCTCGTCCATCGCCTGATAGACGGCGCCCATGCCTCCAGCACCGAGTTGCTGGACGATGCGATAGCGACCTTGCAGAATTGTGTTAGGGGAAACCATCAGCTTCGTATGTGAAAGGAATACCGTTCGAAAACCACGACTCCGGCAGATCGTGAGTGGGAAGACCCGCGCCCTTGGCGGAATTGCGCGGAGCGCCGGAGGAAGCTATGACAGACGCGCTTAATATATCCAACTTCGTGCGGGTAAGCCAGAGAAAGTATCTGCCAGCCAAAACTCGAATGCTTGGTAAGCGACTGAATTATTGTCTACTCACGCAACACGACGGTTACGGAAGGCTTCTACGGCTGGGCCGCCGCACCGTGCGCTTGGGTTGTTGAATTTGCGAGGCTGAGCCTCGCAAAAGAAGAAAAGGATCCAGTGCGGTGAGGCAGGGCTTACCGCACTGGTCGGCGGCTCTGCCGCATGGATGCGAGCCACCTAGGGCTTCAGCTTCACCCTATACAGCATGAACTTCCCTATCTTCTCGCCTGTGTCGCGGTCGTACCACTTATCCAGATTTGAGAAATCGAAATTCCACTCGGCATCAACCACCACGTACGAGAGCGCGGGATGCCCGGCGCGTTCGCGGTCAAAGGTCGCAATGTAATTCGCGAAGCGTTCGACTTCGGCGTTGATCTCTTCGCGCGTGAGCGTCTGTGGGTTCACAGTCAGCCGATCATGATTTCTTCCCCAGCCGAATAGCGCTATGACGACCACAAAGTTGCCGTTACTCAGTTCCGAGTCGAGCCATTGCGCATCCAACCCAGCGTAATATGAGTGTTGGTAGAACCGTTCCTTACTCTCTTCCCAGGTAGTACTCGAGAAAATATGAAGGTGTCGCGCCCACAGTACGGACTGCGGCGCCAGCGTAGGCAGATCGTCACCTTGTATCAGGTCCGGTGCGAAGACTACCTCATGCTTCTCGCCGCCGGCTCGCGACGACTGCTCTCCGAGTTCCCTTAATCGCTGGCCGACTGGAACAGCTTCGTCGCGTATCACGTTCTGGTCGTCGATGACGTGAGTGGTTACGTCAGCCTCGACCACTCCCCAACCAAAGGTTATCGCGGCCGCGACCAGGAGGACGCGGGTCGCGAGTCTCCGGTTCGAGCTTGCAGCGGTTGTGGCCCAGAGGAGTGATGCCGCCAGCACCGCCGCAAACGTGGCAACGTAGTTGACGATGAACACTTCGTAATGAATCGGCTGCAGCGACCGACCAGTGAGTACCTGTTGATTAAAGACCACCAGTGGCGTCAAGGCCAATGCCGCCGCCAGCAGTGTCCGCCTGTTGCGCCACTCAAGCCGCCCGCGCCAGACGGCGCAAGCGGTCACAACCAGGACCGCCAGGCCGATGAGAGTCGGAGGCCGTAGTAAGTCGGGAGCACGCGAGAACGTCAGCAACTGCACGGCGTCCATCGTCGTCGCTCTGTTCGATAGGAGCAGCGAGTAAGGTACTAGCGCGGCAACCGCCACAGCGCCGGTAATGGAAAACGATTTCAGATCGCGCTTCCATCCAGAGGGCTTTGCGATAATCACCAAGACGGCAAAGCAGGCCAGCCACGCCAGCGCCGTCGTCCACAGATAGAAGTAAGAGTAAACCAGAACCAGGAACGCGAGGCCGGCTCCGATTGCGTATCCAATAGCCTCCCGCTTGTTTTCGTTCTTGGTAGAACGCCAAACAAGCCCGCAAAAGAGAAAGAAGACGGGGAATGGAAGTGCAGGAAGATAACGCCGAAGGAACGGAAGGTACGGATACGCCCAACCACGTCCGAGTAGGTGTATGATCGCGCCCTGCGCGCATGCGAGAGTGCCGAGGCATAAGACCATCAAGGCCCCGGTGACTGCGATTCGATCGTCGCCCGTCAACATGCCAAGCAACCAGAAAAGGGCCAGGGCGGTGGCAAATGCCGCGAAAGCCCCGATGATGATCATCATCGACGAAGCAGCCAGACCAAGGGGACGCGCTACAATAGCTGCGGCTGCGGGTGGGATGAACTGAATAGAGAAGAGAGATTCCTGTTGTGGCGAGGTAGGGGTGTCGTCGCGTCCTACGTAAGGATCGTTGCGGCGAGGGCGGCCGTCTATCAGGGCTTGCAAATAAGCTGCATAAGCAACTTCATCTATGTCGTTATAGGCATAAGCCCCGTTCCATTCCCTGCCGCGCAGGACCCAAAGATTAATCTGCGGGTACAGCGCCAGGAGCATCATCGCAACTCCGGCCAACACACCGAGGCGCCAGCGAAGTTGTGTGTGATCGGCTTGCAGCAAGTTCGTCGAGTGTCCGGGGGCGATGCCGAGAGATTCTGGGCGGAGCGCGACAATCCTAACCATCGGCGCAGCACTTGTAAACTGCACGCGTTTCGGCTTACAAGTTAGGACCGATTAACGCAAGAAGCGCGTTTGTCAGTACCGCCTGCGGTACTAACCCGTACCCGAGGACCTTTCCAACATGAGTCTCAGAGAACGTATCGTATCCGATCTTACAGCGGCCATGAAGGCAAAGGACGCTGCGCGCCTGTCCACCCTGCGGATGGTAAAGGCGTACGTCATGAACCGGGAGATTGAGAAGGGCGACCCCCTCACCGACGAGGAGATGACAAAGGCGCTGCAATCGCTGGTTAAACAGCGACGTGACTCAATCGAACAATATGAGAAAGCAGGGCGGCAGGAGTTAGCCGACAAAGAGCTGGCAGAGATCGAAGTTATCGACCAGTATCTTCCGCAGGCCGCGACTCGCGAGGAGATCGAACGGGCGGTGGCCGCAGCGATCGAGGAGACGGGTGCGACGACTATGCGCGAGATGGGAGCAGTGATGAAGGCGGCGCAGGCGAAACTCGCCGGACGAAGCGCGGACGGACGGACGGTGAGTGAGATTGTAAAAGCGAAGCTCAATAGCTAGCCGCGAAAGGAGCAACCAGATGGCGGATGAAGAGATTCAACTAAATGCACAACGCAGCCTCCAGGAGTATGACGATGCCGTCCAGAACCTGGCGGCGAACTACGCGGAACTGGGACGCAAGGCGGTCGCGGCGCTCGATGAGTTCATAGGCTACTGGAAGAAGCGGCCTGAACTGTCAGAGGCGGCGCCTTCCGCGGACCAGGAAACCAGCGATATGCAGAAATACGCCGAACGGCAATTGGAGTGGGCGGAGCATGAGAAGCAGCGGGTCGTCTCTCAACTTTCCAAAGGTGCGGGGACACCCTGAGTCGTACTTGAAGAGTTAGTACTATCGAGGCGGCGACTTGGAAACCCTACTCAGAGACGACCCTCCCACCACGAGTTCATTCTCATAGACCTCAATCGGATATGTGCGGGATCCGGTTCGAGTGTCCATCGGGCTTGTGACTGTAGTGGAAATCGTGATGGTATCGTTGCCTGACGGATCGATGTTAAGCCTGTATGAGCAGGACGCTATCCCTGGACTGACATACTCTTGAAAAGAACACCTGCCATTATCCTTCAACTCCAAAAATACTATGCTTGCTGCCTGACGCGAGACGCCGGGGCCTTGCCAGGCGCCGATTATGTCTTTCTCCGGATTTGAGCTTCTCCTGGTGCAAGCGGCGAAGTTGAACAGCAAAAAGACGACTCCGATTATTCTGCCTATTTTCATGAGGTCCTTTTCAAGTGCTGGATGGCGCGGAAAACGGAGCGGTTTATATCACTTCTGCAGTAATCCTACAAAGTTCCCGCTCGCGAGTAGAGCCATCGGTCCGTGCGTCTCGCTTGGATTGCAAGGGAGGGCCGCCATTCTAGAAACCCGAAATGGACCAGGCCCCGGCTTCTCCGCAACTTGCTTCTACCCTGCCTTTTCCCTATAATTCTTCGCTTGCTCGGAGCGCGGCGGTTTCATCCGGTGGGTTCGCGCCCACTTTTTCTTTTGCGCGAGAGCTATTTGAAACTTTCCAGGAGCGAGTCTGGTGGGCAAAGGTTCGGTCGAGGAACGAGTAAGGGCAATTGCCGAGCGAGTGGCGCTGGACCAGGGGCTTGAATTGGTCCATGCCGAAGTCGCCGGGCCCGATGGCAAACCGATCGTCAGGGTCTTTATAGACAAGCCGCAAGGGGTGACTCATGAAGACTGCAGGGAAGTCAGCCTGAATCTCGGCACCGTCCTCGACGTGGAAGATTTCATCCACTCGGCCTACACCCTCGAAGTCTCGAGCCCTGGGCTTGAGCGCGGGCTCTACAAGCGGCAGGACTACGAGCGGTTTGCTGGTCATGCGGCCAAGATGAAGCTCAGGACTCCCATAAACGGCCAACGTAATTTTCGAGGCCTGATCGTTGGGGTTGAGAACGAGGAGCTGATCTTTGATGACAAGACGAGCGGGCGAGTTAGAGCGCCGCTGCAGGAAATCGTCAAAGCGAACCTTGAGGTCGACATCGAAGCGGAATTTCATCGCGCCAAAAAGTTTGAAGCCATAGAGGCTGGAGCAAAGCCGGTAAATCGTAAATCGTGAATGGTAACTAGATAACGACCTACCATTCACAATTCACGATTAACGATTCACACAATTATGAGTACATCCATCGCGCAGAACATAGACGCCCTTTGCCAGGAGAAGGGCGTGGATCGCGAAATCGTCATCGATGCGATGAAGGAAGCGGTCCGCGCTGCGGCGCGTAAACAGTTCAAGTCCGGCGAGGACATACAGGTCGACTGGAACCCCGACACCGGAATAGAGCTCTCCGCCTCTAAAGTCGTGGTCGACGAGGTGGCTGACCCAGCCACCGAACTTTCGATCGACGAAGCGCGCGAGATGGCAGGCGACGAGGTCGAGATTGGCGACGCCCTGCTGCTGCCGCTGCCGATGGAAGAATTGGGCCGCATCGCGGCTCAAACTGCAAAGCAGATTCTTTTTCAGAAAGTACGCGATGCCGAGCGCTCGAATATCTACGATCAATACATAGACAAGATCGGCGATCTGGTAAACGGCTTTGTCAAACGCTTCGAGCGCGGCAACATCATCGTCGATCTGGGAAACATGGAAGCCATACTTCCCCGCTCTCAGCAATCGCGCGGCGAACAATGGAACCAGGGCGAGCGCATCCGGGTCGTCATCAATAACGTTTCAAAGGAATCGAAAGGACCGCAGGTCGAAGTTTCGCGCACCAGCTCGGAATTGCTGCGCAGGCTTTTCGAAATGGAAGTGCCCGAGATATACGACGAGACCGTGGTAATTAAGTCCTGTGTGAGAGAGCCGGGCGAGCGCGCGAAAATTGCGGTCACTTCGAACGAACGCGACGTTGACCCGGTGGGCGCATGCGTTGGTATGAAAGGCTCTCGCGTGCAGGCCATCATACGAGAGCTGAGAGGCGAGAAGATAGACATTATCGAATGGTCCGACGAACCTTCCGTTTTTGCCGCGAATGCCTTGTCTCCCGCCAAAGTCAATCAGGTCCGCATCACCGACATTGAAAACCGTCAGATGGAAGTGATCGTCAACGAAGATCAACTCAGTCTGGCCATTGGCAAACGCGGACAGAACGTGCGCCTGGCAACCAAGCTGGTCGGCTGGAACATAGATATTCGCAGTGAAGAAGAGTTGAAGAAAGAGGTCGCTGAACAGATGGGCGCGCTGATCGCCTCGGGCGGATCAGTACCGCTTTCAGTGATCGAGGGCGTTACCGCTCAACAAACTGATGCCCTGGCTGAACACGGCATCGAGGACATCGATGCACTCGCAGCCACAACCGTGGATGACCTGGTCGAATACCTTGACGTCAGTCTCGATGAAGCCGAGAGCATGCTGAAGGCTGCGCAAGCAGTAATCGCCACGCGGGAAGCGACGAGGCTGGCCGCCGAAGAAGCTGAAGCTGCAGGGGGCGAAGCGGGAGATGCCACCGAAGAAGCGGTAGAGGTCTCTTCCGAAGCGACTGTCGATGAAGTCGGCGAAGAGACCGATGCCGACGTCGAACAATCTGCCGAAGGCGATGCCGGCGTAACCGCTTCGTCCGAGGAAGACGATCCGACGGCCGAAGGCTACGACGAAGCTGTGGAGGCGGGGCTGCCTTTCCGCGCAGAATCCGAGATCCTGGCAGAATACTCAGTCGATCCTGTTGCGCTGACGGAGGCGGACCCCACGTCTGTGGATGAATTGCTGCTGCAGGAAACAGGACGCGATCTTCGCCCGGATACGATCACCCCTTCGCCTGACATTACTTCGAGCGGTGTCGCTATGATCGAGGCCGCAGAAAAAGTGGAAGAGGGCGAACCACCGGTCGAGGAAGACGCGGGGATTTCACCTCGCGCAGATTTCGCGTCTGAAGCGTCAGCCCCTGAAGTTCAAACCAGTTCCGCTCCCGAGCCTCCTATCAGTTCAGAGGCCGTCGAGGCCGAGAGCGAAGACGACGAGAAGCAAATGGATGCTTCCGAAGACAATGCGGCGCGATAGCCGTGGCGTGCGCGCTCGCGTAAAAGGCGCGTATCGCTCCCTCCCTCCAGAGCCCTACCTGGCCGCGCACTTCTGAGAGTACGCAGCTTGAAAAAAGGTTCTGAAGGCAGGAGTCCTTAACCTTTTTTGAAGCGCGCGACGCCGTTCCACAAAAAGCGTCGGAGAAGGAGTGCATGACCGTTACTTCCAAGGTTCGTCTGTACGATCTAGCTAAAGAACTCAAGCAGGACACGAAGCGCCTCATCGAGGAGGTCCGGCGCGAAGGTGTGGATGTTAGTGTGCCTTCCAACTCGGTCTCAAAAGAGCTAGCCGACAAGATTCGTAACCGTTACTTCCCCAAGAAGGAAGCCGCTGCTAAACGCAAAGTCGTGGTCGTCAAGCGACAGCGCCCAGTCGTCGACGAAACCCCAGTGGTCGAGGAAGCCGCCGAGCCGGTCCTCGAGGTGACAGTTGAAGCCGCTGAGCCCGAGGCGCCAGAGCCGGTAGCTGCCAAGTCGACGACCGTAAGACAAATTAGAGTCCTGACGCCGGCGACGCGCGCCAAGCAGCCTGCTGCCGCGACTGCGCCGGCGCAGGAAGCTTTGCCCCCGGTTGAACCGCTTGTTCCCGACGAGGCGCTGATCGCCGAAACGGTCGAAGCAGAGCCTGCACCCGATGTCTTAGCCCCGGCTTCCGCCTCTCAACCCGTTCCCCCGGCCCGACAAGTAAGAGTCCTGCGTCCGACAACGGAAGCGCTAAACGCCGGCAGCGTTCGCATCGGCGAGCGGGCGCCCGCGCCCATACCATCGGCGCCGCCAGTTGCGCCCGTCACTCCACGTGAACGAAGAGAGCGACAGGAGCGAGCCGAACGCGGAGAGCGCACCTCTCGCGCACCGGTAGCCCGTGCTGAACGCAGCGGAACGCCCGGCGAAACTGCAACTCCTCAGATCACCTATATTCCGTCGCCAACTGACGCCCGAGGCCGGGCTCGGGGTCGCACCGGACGTCACACGACCCGCGGTGGGGGAAAAGGACATGAAGGCGGCCGCGGTGGGCGTTTCGACCGCGACTATATTGCGCCGCCGAAAACGCTTTCACTGGAAGACCGTATCGCCGGACGGCTCGATATTGATACCATCGGCGAGCTTAAACCGGTGCGCATCGTCGAAGGCTCGACCGTCAAAGAGTTTGCCGAAAAGCTGGGCATTAAGCCCAAAGAGATTGTGACGCTGCTCTTGCAGCGCGGCGTTTTCGCCACCATCAATCAACCCTTGAACGATGACGTGGCCGTTGATCTCAGTAAGCGATTCGGCTACGAAGTTACCTTCGTGCCGTTCGAAGAGATGGTGGCCGAAGAAGAGTTCGAAGAGCTGATAGCAACTGACGCAGACGACGTGGAAGAGCCTCGCGCGCCGGTAGTCACTGTAATGGGACACGTTGACCACGGCAAGACTTCGCTCCTGGATGGGATTCGCACCACCGATGTTGCCGCTGGTGAGGCGGGCGGTATCACGCAGCACATCGGAGCCTACAGCGTGCAGGTGCCAAGCCCGGACCATCCGGGTGAGACGCGCCGGGTCGTCTTCCTGGACACACCTGGCCACGAAGCCTTCACCATGATGCGCGCGCGCGGGGCGAAAGCGACCGACGTAGTTGTGCTCGTCGTCGCGGCAGATGACGGCGTCATGCCGCAGACCATCGAAGCTATCGAACACTCACGTGCGGCAGGCGTGCCGATCGTGGTCGCGATCAACAAGATCGACCGGCCGGACGCAAACCCCGATCGTGTCAAACAGGAATTGGCCACCCAGGGATTACAGCCGGTGGATTGGGGTGGCGAAACAGAAATGGTCCAGGTCTCGGCGAAGAAACGAGAGAATCTGGACGCGCTGCTCGAGACCATCCTGCTGACGGCGGATATCCTCAATCTGAAAGCCAGTCCGACGCGATTAGCATCGGGGGTAGTGCTGGAAGCAAAGCTCGACCGCGGACGCGGCTCGGTGGCCACCGTCCTGGTCCAGCAGGGCACCTTGCGTGTTCATGATCCGTTTATCGTAGGACAGATCTTCGGTAAAGTGCGAGCCATGTTCGATGATCGTGGTCACGCAATTACAGAAGCGGGACCAGCCACGCCGGTCGAGGTATTAGGGTTGCAGGGAGTGCCGCAGGCGGGCGAGAGTTTCCAGGTCGTTGCGGACATCACACGAGCTCAGCAGATTTCGCATCACCGGCAAGTACTGACTCGACAAAACACACTGCTTCAGACGACCAAGCGCGGAATTGAAGCGCTTGGTGAAACTGAAGTGAAGGAACTATTGGTCGTCATCAAGGCCGACGTCCAGGGCTCCGTCGAAGTGCTCAAGAGTACGCTGCAAAAGCTTTCGACCGAGCAGGTGAAGGTAAAGGTCATTCGTTCCGGCGTCGGCGCCATCACAGAGTCCGACGTGCTGCTGGCATCGGCGACACAGGCAGGTGCTTCGAGCACGGCAGTCGTAATCATCGGCTTCAATGTCCGTCCGGAAACTCGTGCCGCTGACCTGGCTAAACAGGAACGTGTGGACATACGTCTCCACTCGATCATCTACAAAGTCGAAGAAGAGATTCGGGCGGCCATGATCGGCATGCTCGAAGCGATCGAGAAGGAGAAGATCCTGGGCAAGGCCGAGATTCGCGAAGTCTTTCGCGTGCCAAGAGCTGGAACGGTCGCGGGCTGTATGGTGATCGACGGCTTGATTCGCCGCAATGCTCGTGCGCGCTTGATCCGCGACGGCGTGGTTACGTGGGAGGGCGGGATCGCCAGCCTGCGACGCTTTAAGGACGACGCGTCGGAAGTTCGTGAGGGCTTCGAGTGCGGCATAGGTCTGGAAAATTATAACGACATCAAAGTCAGCGATCAGATAGAGGCTTACATAATCGAGAAGGTCGCTGCGACAGAACTATGAGTCTCGGGTTCCGAGTCTCGGGTTTCGAGTTGATTCGTGACCGAAACTCGGAATTCGAAACTCGAAACTTTCTTACCATGCGTCGTCCCGAAAGAATTGCCGATCTGCTGCGGGAAGAAATCATGCAGATAGTGGGTTATGAACTAGAGGACCCGCGGATTGAAACCGTCACGGTAACCGATGTTCGCCTCACGGAGAATTTGCGCGACGCTAGCGTGTATGTTTTCGTCGATGGCAGTGAAAATGAGATCAACGATGCGCTGGCGGCGCTCCGACACGCCGCCCCTTACGTGCGCAAGCAGGTCGGCTTCTCACTTAATCTTCGGCACACTCCCGAGCTCCATTTCGTCCGCGATACCGTTGAAGAGCGTGGCGCACGTGTGGACAGGCTGTTGGAAGAGATGAGTAATCAGAGTCAGGCACAAGAGTTTCCCGAAGAAAGGATCAGTGATGAGTGATAGGAATAGCGCAAGCTGTTAGCTTGCGCATGCAAACTGACAGTTTGCGCAACTTCACCCCTCATCCCTTGATATTATGCTTAGTCAAGTTGTCGAGCTGATCGAGCAGAAGAAACGGTTCGCGATCACCTCACACATTCGCCCGGATGGCGACAGTTTAGGGTCGTCACTTGGGCTTTGCTGGCTGCTGCGCGCCCTGGATAAGGATGTAGAGGTAATAATGCGCGACGCCGTGCCGCACGCTTACCAGAAATTGCCCGGGGTAACAGACGTTCGTGTGACACCCGGGGTGGACAGAGCATACGACGCCGTCTTCGTAATAGAATGCTCGGACATCACGCGTCCGGGTCTCAACGACCTGGATAAACAGTTGATCGTCAACATAGACCATCACTCAACCACCGCACTCTTTGGCAAGATTAACTGGATCGATTCGACCGCTTCCGCGGTTGGCGAAATGATTTACAACCTTTGCAAGGCGACCGGAGTTCGCGTCACCCGCGAGATGGCAGAGTGTGTGTATACCGCGCTGATCACGGATACCGGCTCGTTTCATTATTCGAACACGAGCGAGCGTACGTTCAAGGTAGCTTCAGAACTGGTTCGCGCCGGCGTTAAGCCCGCCAAAATCTCGCAGGCGGTATTCAGCAGTTATCCCTGGTCGAAAATAGCGCTGCTCAGCGAAGTTCTCGGCACGGCGAAGCGTGATGACAGCGGACGCGTCGCATGTATGCGGCAGACACTCGAAATGCAGGAACGCGCGGGCGCGTCTGAAGAAGACACTGACGGGTTCGTCAACTACCCTCTGACCTGCGGCACTGTTGAAGCGGTCGCGCTCCTCAAAGAGTGCGCACCGGGAACTTATCGCACCAGTCTACGGTCGAAAGGCGACGTCAATGTGGCCCGCATCGCCGAGCGCTTCGGCGGCGGCGGGCACCGCAATGCGGCCGGTTGCACTCTGCACGGAGACTGGGAGGAAGCGGAGCGAACTATTGTCCGTTTACTGCAGGACGCAGTCGACTACCGAAACGGCGACGTGGATGATCCATCCTTACCGCCGGCATCGAAGAGAGAAACGGAAGTAGTTGCGTGAGGGAGGACTCAGGAGTCAGGACTCGGAATAAGAACATCTCCTGAATCCTGAATCCTGAGTCCTGAGTCCTGAGTTCCGAATCCTGAGTTCCGAGTTCTGCATTTCCATGAGCGGCAAAGAGAAGCAATACAAGTGGCGACGCGAGGACTATCAGGAGAAGACGCGCGGTCTCTTGATGGTTCACACCGGAAACGGGAAAGGCAAAACGACCTCCGCCCTGGGCCTGATGATGCGCGCCGCCGGTCGTGGGCTCAAATGCTGCATGATTCAGTTCATGAAGTCGAGGAACGACCGGTATGGAGAGCACGAGTCGGCCGCGAAACTCGGTATCGAAGTACACACCATGGGTGACGGGTTCACCTGGGACACGAAGAATCCTGAACAAGACAGGGAAACGGCGCGAGCGACCTGGACGCTTTGCACCGAGAAGTTGCGCGGCGGCGAGTACGACATGCTCGTGTTTGACGAACTGGTATACGTGCTGAGTTACGATATGTTACCGGTCGAAGAAGTGCTCGCGGAGTTTCAAAGCGTGCGAGCAACTCAGCCTGCGCTTCATATCGTAGTGACAGGCAGGGACGCGCCAGCGGCGCTGATCGAGGCGGCTGACCTGGTGACTGAAATGCGGGAGATCAAGCATCCCTTCAATTCCGGTATCCGCGCCCAACAAGGAATAGAATTTTAAGGGATGAGGGCTGAAAGGCCGCCAACGCCTTCGGTTTCTCATTCAACGCTTTTATGGTAATCTCTGCCCCATCCATAGTCCGCTTCCAAATGAACAAAGATCAGTTTTGTGATTAGGTGACGGTCGAGGATTGAAGGTGACGCCCGGCTTCATCCATCATCCCTCCGCCCTCATCCCTTAACTTATGCCCTGGTTCCGTAAAAAGACACAGAAGATCGAAAGCGTGCCTGCCGAAGAACGCGTCGTAAAGACGGAAGGCATCTTCGTCAAGTGTGACGAGTGCGACACCGCGCTATTCAAGCCCGACCTGGAAGAGTCCCTACAGGTTTGCTCACATTGCGGCTATCACTTCCGTATAGGTGCACGCGAACGCCTGGCGATGCTATTCGATGACGGCAAGTATGAAGAGATCGATTCCGAGGTAATTTCCATTGATCCGCTCGAGTTTGTTGACAGTAAGCCTTATCCCGAACGCCTCGAGCAGGCGAGAAGGATGACAGGATTACCGGAAGCGATCATCAGCGGGAAAGGAACCGTAGGCGGACACAAGGTCTTTGCCGGCGCAATGGACATGCTCTTCATAGGCGGCTCGATGGGCTCGGCTGTTGGCGAGAAAGTAACACGGATCATTCATAGCGCGATGGAGGAGCGGGCCTCGGTCATCACATTTGCGGCCTCCGGCGGCGCGCGCATGCAGGAAGGCACGCTCAGCCTGATGCAGATGGCGAAAATCTCCTCGGCGCTCGCTGAATTGGATAACGCTCGCCTTCCCTTTATCTCGGTGTTGACAGATCCAACCACCGGAGGCGTGACGGCCAGCTTCGCGATGCTGGGTGATATGATCATCGCCGAGCCGAAAGCGCTGATTGGCTTCGCCGGACCACGCGTAATCGAACAAACGATTCGTCAGAAGCTCCCCAAAAACTTTCAGCGCTCTGAATTCCTGCTTGAACATGGCATGCTCGATGCCATCGTGGATCGCCGAGAGATGCGCGACTTCATCATCAACGCCCTCAACTTCATGGTGAATCCGGAGATAGTGAATGGTGAATAGGAAATGGTAAATGGTGAATGGTAGATCGTGAAGGGTGAGGTGCACTTCTAAAGCAATACAAGATGGATGGTGGGCTTCTGTGGTCCGTCCCTAATCATTTACGATTCACCATTCACCATTTCCCATTCACCCTCCTCCATCTACCATGTTCGACGAAGCCCTCCAGTATCTTCTCAGTCTCGGACACGAGACGCTCGCAATCAAACTTGGTCTGGGTACTACCAAGCGCCTGCTAGAGGCTCTAGGCGATCCCTACCTCTCTTATCCATCCATCCAAATCGCCGGCACCAACGGCAAAGGCTCGACCGCTGCGATGCTCGAGGGAATAACTCGCGCCGCGGGAATCAGGACCGGCCTCTATACTTCCCCTCATCTGATCAGTATTACCGAACGCATCCGAATTGCGGGCCTGGACATCACCCGAGAAGCCTTCGCACCGCTTGCGACAAAAGTCCGGACGTGCGCAGAGCATCTAGTGAGCGAAGGCGCGCTACCTGCGCCGCCCACGTTCTTTGAGCAGATGACGGCCATAGCCCTGCTCGCTTTGAAAGAAGCCGGCGTAGAGTTGGCTATACTTGAGACGGGACTGGGCGGTCGACTGGATGCTACCACGACCGCAGGTGCAAAGGTCGTCGGCATAACCCAGATTGCGCTCGACCACCAGCAGCATCTCGGCTCGACTCTGACGGAAATTGCTGCCGAAAAAGCCGCAATCATACGTCCCGGGGTTACAGCGATCATTGCACCACAACTTCCTGAAGTTCTCGATGTCATCGTTAAGCGGTGCGCCGATTGTGGTGTAATCCCACTCATGGTTGAGGGTGCGTTCGAGGCTGTCAGTTTTGATGAAACCGGGCGCGCACGAGCGAGCTTCGTCAGCCCGCACGACCGATATGACGAGGTTCAGATAGGCTTGCGCGGGCGACATCAGGTAGGCAATGCCGCTGTCGCGATTGCGCTGGCGGAGGCGTTACGAGAAGGCGGGTTTTCCATTCCGCGCGAATCCATCGCCGGTGGTCTTCAGAACGCCGAACATCGTGGTCGCCTCGAATTACACCCAAGACGCCCCCCAATTCTGCTCGACGGTGCGCACAATATCGCCGGGGCGGAAGCGCTACGCGCCTTTATTGAGGAATTCGTCAAGCCACCCATCACCCTCGTCTTCGGCGCGATGGGCGATAAGGATTTGGACGGGATCGCAAAAATCCTCTTCCCGATCGCAGAGCAGTTGATCCTCACTCGGCCCAACAATCCTCGAGCAGCAGATGTGGAATTGCTTTTAGGACTTGCGCCACAGGGCTTCGAGTCGAGTAGAATTACCCTCACGCTTAACAGTGACGAAGCATTGAACGCGGCAAGAGCTCGGACGCCTCCCAACGGAACCATATGCGTTACCGGCTCGCTCTACCTGGTAGGTGAAATCCTCGGCTTACTCAACGAGCAAGTAGCTTGTCGAAAACGGGCTGACATCTAAACTGACTATTGGATCTTGTTGAATGGCTATGCCTGAAACGAAGCTACCTGAGGTACTCGACACCGAAGAGGTATATCACGGAAAAGTGATAGACGTATCTGTTTACACGGTGCGGGAAGACGAAGCGATTTATAAGCGCGAGGTTGTCCATCATCCTGGAGGAGCGGGCGTCGTAGCCGCATTTGACGATGGGACGGTCGCGCTGGTGCGGCAGTATAGACATCCGACTCGGCGTTATGTCTTAGAACTCCCGGCAGGACGACTTTCACCGCCGGAACGGCCGGACGAGTGCGCCGCGCGGGAATTGGAAGAGGAGATCGGCTTCCGCCCGGGTCATCTCGAAAAGCTAACCGAGTTCTACACCACGCCTGGCTTCTGTGAAGAGAAGCTGTGGGTCTATCTTGCCACTGACCTGACGGAGACTTCCCAAAACCTCGAGGGCGACGAGTTCGTGGAGATCGTTAGAGTTCCAATGTCGCGGGCCCTCGAGATGATCGCGGAAGGAGAAATCGAAGACTCCAAAACGATCATAGGTCTCCTGCTCGCCGCCCCTCTGCTGGCAAAGTCGGATCATTCTGCCGAGGAGTAAGCCATGACCGCCTGTCCACACTTAAGTCTGATTCGCGATGTCACGCCGAGCGCGCCCGGCTGTGAAGAATGTCTGCAAACGGGAGACCCGTGGTTGCATCTACGTCTCTGCCTGACATGCGGACACGTCGGATGCTGTGACAGCTCGCCGAACAAGCATGCCACGAAGCATTTTCACAAGAGCCAGCATCCGATCATCAAATCGTTCCAACCCGGCGAGGAGTGGGGTTATTGTTACGTTGATGACGAAATGTTTGAATCAATCTAGCCTGCCGGCGACTGGCGTCGCGCCACAACCGGAGACCAGTGATGTACCGGCCGCGGATCCGGAAAATGCACCGCGGACTGCTTCGCCGCGACGCCCGACGGTCTTCAACTACATCCATTCGTTGATCGCTATCCCGCTAATCTATCTCTACACTTTTGTGATGGGAAGTATTTCGTTGCTCCTCTCACTCTACGACCCTGCGGGCCGGAAACAACATTGGTGCGCGCGCACCTGGTGTCGCATGATCGCTGGGACCGCGGGCGCACGCGTTCACGTTTACGGCGCGCACAACGTGAAGCCCGGGACCTCGTACGTGTTCCTCTCCACGCACCAGAGTTATATGGATATTCCCGCGATGCTCGGCTACCTGCCCGCCCAACTTCGCATTGCCGCCAAGAAATCGCTGTTTCGCATTCCCTTTATGGGATGGCACCTGACCCGCGCAGGCCACATTCCCATCGATCGCAGCTCTACTCAGAACGCGATCGTCAGTATGCAAAGGGCTGCGAATTATCTGCGCGATGGAATTTGCGGCTTCATTTTCCCCGAGGGCACGCGCTCGCGAGATGGATACCTGCACAATTTCAAGAAGGGCGGCTTTAAGCTTGCCGTTCAAGCGGGAGTGCCGATCATCCCCATTACGATCATTGGATCGAGACAGCTGCTGCCGCCCGACGAGATCATATTTCGCCCAGGCCGAATTGATATGTACATCGATTCGCCCATCGAAACTACAGGTTTGACCGACGAAGATCTGCCGGCGTTAATGGACAGCGTCTACGATCGAATGGCGAAGCACTTCAGAGCCGGTAAATCGTAAATGGTGAATGGAACGAGGACTCAGGACTCACGATTCACCATTCACCATTAACCATTTACTATTCACGATTCACCATTCACCATTCACCATTCACCATTCAGCTTTCTTTGCCTTTTGCCTTCGGCTCTCTTACACTCGCTCGCATAGTGCCAATAGAAAACGAACCACTCCCTCTGCCTATCTCGCAGACTGACGCTCAGGTGTATGCCGAGCGGATAAAGTCACAGTCCGTCTCGGACCCAGAGATTGATCCAAACAACCCGCCATGGGGCTTGGCGGCGGGCTTCCTTACGTGGGCTGGAAGTGTGCTGCTGCTTCTGGGGATGGCCATCGCCTTCGTTATTCCATACGTGGTAGTCCATTTCCCGGGCAAAACCAAAGCCGAACTCGAGCAGATTCTAACTACCGACAAGACTGTAATCCTGCTTCAAATCCTCTCGACGGTTCCCGCGCATCTTTTGACACTGGGCATTGTTTGGGCCGTTGTTACACGATTCGGCAAGCGTCGCTTTTGGCGGACGCTCGGATTCACCTGGAGTGAAAGAGTAGGTGTCTGGACCAGTATTGGTTTGGCGGTGGGACTGTTGATCGTGGGGGTAGCTATTTCTCAGTTCATCGGCGGCGAACCAACATCAATTGATCAGATCATCAATAGCTCAAATGCGTCCCGATATAGTTTGGCGCTTCTGGCGGCTACCACCGCGCCATTGGTTGAGGAGCTTGTTTACAGGGGTGTACTCTACTCGGCGATTCAGAAGTCAGCGGGTATGGTCTGGGCAGTGATCGGAGTTTCCATACTCTTCGTTCTTGTTCACCTGCTACAGTATTACAACAACATTGGGGTCATCGTCGCGATTTCGATTCTGAGCCTTTCGCTGACACTCGTGCGGGCTTTTAGCGGACGACTGCTTCCCTGCGTAGTGATACATTTCATCTTCAATGGCCTGCAGTCTGTCTACATCATCCTTCAGCCGTATATTGAGCAACCTGCCAGTAACGTGGAACAAAAAGCCGCGATCTTCCGCGTGATCTCGCGGTGCGCGCGTGCACTGGTGTGAGAGCAGAGGTCAGAGGCTAGAGGTTAGAGATTAGGAGCTGTTCAATGATCATACTAGTCTCAGCCTCTAACCTCTAACCTCTAACCTCTGACCTCTATCCTCTGACCTCTATCCCCTATGGCTCACGAAGTTGTCATTGTCGGTGGCGGTATCGGCGGCCTGACTGCCGGCGCTTTGCTTGCCGCCCGGGGTGTCGATGTCTGTTTGATCGAGAAGGAATCGCGCGTCGGTGGCTGCGTGACAAGCTTTGAGAAATTCAACTACACGTTTGAACCCGGCATGGGCCTGTACTCGTCATGGCAAGCCGGTGAAATCCACCAACGGGTGTTCGCAGAGCTTCCGGTGGCGGCGCCCGAAGTTAGAAAACTATCTCCCGCCTATGTTGTAAGACTGCCTGACCAATCGGACATCGCGGTCGTTGAGGACACCGAGGAATTGGCGGACACCGTGCGCGCGCGTTTTCCCGAATGTGCGGACGAGGCGATTGGGTTTTATCGCGGGATCGAACGCCTCTCAAAGGCTCACTGCGGCTCTCAACGCCCTCCCCTATCGACCACTGCTTCCAAACTTGGAAATACCTCGCCGCGCTTCCGCCGTTTCATCGACGCCCAGTTACAAATCTTTGCTCAAGGCGACAGCGAGTCGTGTGCATACTCCGATGCCATCTTCCCGCTGACGGCGCCCCTGCGCGGCCTTTACGCCATCAGCGGGGGTGCTTCCGCCCTGGCAGATGAACTGGCGACGTCTATTAAGAAGAGCGGTGGAATGGTGCGCACCGACACGACAGTGTTGCGCCTGGCTTATGATGCCAGTGGACGGGCGACCGGCGTAGATCTGATGACCGGCGAAACTGTGGGCGCGACTCGCGCGATCATAAGCAATCTCACGGTGTGGGATACGTACGGCAAGCTCGTCGGACTGAGTAAGACGCCCAACGATATTCGAAGCCGACTTAAACAGCACAGCGGCTGGGGTGCGTATCTTCTTTTCGTGGGGATGGACGATGAAGCGTCAGTCAGATTACTGGCGGATCGCATTCTGGGAGTGACTGACTGGCAGGAAGGTCAGGCGTACGATCCTGAACAGGTGCAGTTCACTCTTGCCGCCGCGCCCGAATGGGACCGACGAGCGCCCGAGGGAAAGCGGGCCGTTACTATTTCTACCGTAACGGAAGCTTCACAATGGTTCGCGTTTCATGAGGACGAAAGCGACCTGGAGGCTCAGGACCAGGCAGCGCTTGAAAGTTGGTGGATGAAACTACACTCGCTGTTGCCGGAACTGGGAAGCGGAGTCGAAGTGATAAATACAATGACGCCTCGCGATTACTACCAACACACTCGACGAAAGCTGGGAATGGTGAATGGAATCAACAGAGATGGCAGCACGCTTACGGCTGATCCTTTCATGCACCGCACCAGGTTGCCGAACCTCTTCATGGTGGGCGACACGGTCTTCCCCGGTCACGGCGTGGCGTCGGTAACTCAGTCGGGTTTAATCGTAGCAAACGAAATCGCCCCATCCCTTAAAGGGTGATGGGGCGATTCATTGTCTGCTCGTTACGAACGATCTCTAGTTAATTTGGATTCTGGGTGGTGTACTCCCGCCTTGGTGCGCGATCCACCGCCGGTTCACTTGCAGGCGGAGAGGGTGGCTGATAAGACGGCTGAGACACGGGTTGCGAAACAGGTTGAGATTGAGGTGGGTTGTTCACGACGGTTGTACTCCCGCCCGTGGAACCACCACCACCACCGCCGCCGGATGACGTAGTACCACCGCCGCCGGCGGTATAGCCCTCGTTTGGCCTGCCTGGCCATCCATTTCCACCACCACTGAACCCAGTTCCGTAGTGGTGACCATATGGCGACTGCCACGCTCCACCGCCGACCGGGACAAAACAGTGGCTACGTGTGGTCGGGTTGTAAACCCACAAGCCAACCGTCTCATAGGACATCGGCCTTCTCCATCCGCCGAAATCGTTCCATCCAAAATTATTGAACGCGAGAAGGAGTGGACGACCCTTGAGTCCGCGATTGGCACGAGCTAGCAGTTCGGCGCGAGTCTTGCTCCATAGGTCAAGCGAATCCAGGTCCTTCTGGTCGAGTTTCGAGACTTCGGTGCGGCCGCGGGTAATTGAAACCCTCTCTTTGTCTTTCAGCACCTTCATAAGACCATCGCCAAAGAATACTTTGCCCCTGCGAACGAGTATCTCTGTCGTGTCATTCGAAATTACATTGAATCGATAAATGCCGCCCTTGACGATCGCTGCGGTCGTTTGCGGCGTGTTGAGTCCAATTGCCAGTTCTATGCCATCGGCGCCCGTGGCTTCGACGACGGCGCTGCCATTCGTCAATGTGACCATCAGATTGTCGAGCGAGCTATCTGTCAATTCAAACTCGGAGTTCTCAGCCACACGCATGTAAGAACCCGGGTTGAGTAAGACCTCGATGCGACCGCCGGCGCCCGTAGTCACTATGTCTCCGCTTCTCAGATTGTCGGTATCTGTCAACGATTCCTGACGACCAGACGTCTTGCGCACAACGGTGACGTTGCCGGCGACGTAGTTTATTCCACCAGCCGCCGCAGAGATTAGGTACTTCTCGCGGTTCTGTCCCTGCGCCATAACGACCGCGCTGAAGGCGATACTCAATCCGACGCCGAAAAGAAACGTGTTGGTTCTTGATCCCCTCTTCATATTTACGCTCCTGTGGGAAGACGCTGCCGTTGACATGCTGACGAATTAACGCACTTGGAGAGAGTGCGTGCATTCTAGCACATCGCGAACCGGGTGCCAGCACAAACTCTCTCAAATACCCCCGGTTCGAATGATCAAAAAAAGTTCTTGACAGCTCGGAATTGTATAGTGTATAGCTACACCATACAATCTTGAGGTTGATGAAATATGTACATTGTAGTGGACGAAAACGACCGGCGGCCGATCTACCAGCAAGTGGTTGACGAAATCAAGGCGCTCATCGCCAGGGGCGAATTGAAGGAGGGCGCTGCGCTGCCTCCAGTGCGACAAGTGGCTGCAGATCTTGGCGTTAACCTAAATACCATCGCCACGGCTTATCGCGAGTTGCAGCGGGAAGGTTTGATCATCGTCCGTCATGGGGCCGGAGCAGTCGTATCGTCCATAACCGGCCAGCAGAGGACCGATAGCGAGCTGCGGAAACCGCTCCGCGCTGCTCTAACGCAACTCGTCCTCTCCGGCCTGGCTCACTCGGAAATTATGGCTGTCGTGGCTGACGAGCTGAGCGGCTTGCTAAAAGGAACTAGGTAGGAGGCGACTCTAATGTCGAGCACTTTAATACTCTTGTTTGGGGTTGATCTGATCATTCTGGCTGCGTTTCTGTTCCTTCCGGTGATGCGCGGCGAAGACGCTTTCTTCGGCGTGCGCGTCAGTCCGGAGGTCTTTCGCGGCGAGGGCCGGAAGGTTCTGCGGCGCTACAGACTATGGCTGTTGATGACCTTTGTGGAGATCGAGGCGATAGGCCTGCTAGTCGCATTCTACCGCGGACGGACAGACTTCGGGATGATCGCGCCCCGGTTTTTGTTTGCCCCTTTCGCGATGCTCTTCTACGTCATTTTCTATCGCCAGGCGAAGCGACTCGAATTGAAAGAGGAGCAGCAACGGTTCGCCTCTTCGCTCAGAACTCGCCGGTTAGCGGACTATACAAACATCACGCTTGAATTAGCGACCGTGGTTCTAACAATCGTCCCGGTGCTGACGCTGATCTACTTCTATCCCGACCTTCCTGAACGCATCCCGATGCACTGGAATTGGCGTGGAGATCCCGACGAATGGGCGCGTAAAAGCTACTTCGCGGTTTTCTCGCTCGCTGGAATGTTGGTCTATTTGCAGGTACTGCTGCTGTCGGTGAAGCGTGGGGTTCTCGGCGTGAAGATGACTCTGCCGGGCGAGCACACGGAAGACTACCTGCGGCTGAAGGAGCAGGCATTAACTCTAACAGTCGGATTCATGGACTGGATGCGTCTTTTGCTCTGCGTGATGCTGGGAGGTCTCGCATCGAACATAGCCTTCACCGCGGTCGATAGACTTCACTATCTTTCGCGCATTGTGATTATCGCGACCTGGG
>JAVHWA010000048.1:0-9433 GCA_032160165.1 Acidobacteriota bacterium | reverse complement strand
GCATTGCATTTCATGCTTTTGTTCCCGGCGGGATGGGAGTAGGGACGAATTTGTGGGAAGGCCTGGGCGAGACCGCTCGCGGCGCGGAGTTCGGAGCAGTCTTCGGCGACGCCAATTTAATCGAACGGGAACGCCTTGAGCTCAGCATACCAGCCGAAGCCGACTTCGAATTGTATTGGCCCGATGGGCTTCAGCGAGATCGCCGGCGGATGAGCAAGGCCCTCTCGGTAATCAAGTCCCATCCAGTTTGGTTCGCCGGGCTGATGCTGCGCAGAATGGCAGGCATGTTGAAATATGCGGGCGAGCCGGCGCCGTATGTCGGGACCGCCGGTATCAATGTCACCAGCAGGAAATGCTTGCCTGAGCGATGGCAGGGCGGCGTTGTCGCGGGTGGAGTAAACGTACTGGGAATGCTTCAAAGCATCATGCGCTACATCTTGCTTCCGCTGATGATTGTTGGCGCGTTTCTGGGATTTAGGAAGAATTGGCGGACCGCAGCGATGATCATGACAATCATCCTCTACTACCTGATTGCAGGGTCGCCGCTGCATACTGAGTTGCGTTACGGATTGCCGATGCAGGCCCTGCTCTTCGTCTTTGCAGGTCTGGCGGTGACTGAGACGGGCAGGATCGTCGAGTCAAGAGTCTGGAAGCGATTCGATCATTAATTCATTTGGTCATTGATCCATTATTTCAATCACCGACCAGATTGTTTTCCGACAAACAAATCATACAATCAAACACTGATCAAATGATTCAATTCGTTTAACTCCCGACTCTTTATGAAGCCGAGTTTATTACAGCATCTTGTTTGTCCTTCCTGCTCGGGCGAGATTCGCCTGCTGTCTGTAGAGCTTCGCGAGGATGAAGAGATCATCGACGGCGATTTGGAATGTGCTTCGTGTGCGCGACACTTTCCAATTGCGCGCGGCGTTCCCCGCTTCGCTGAACTGAGCAAGATCGAATCGGACAAAGCGGCAACGGCTGCGAACTTCGGCTGGCAATGGCAGCACTTCACGCAGTCTGATGAGCGCTATGACGATCAGTTCCTTGGATGGCTTGCGCCGGTCGAGCCCGCGTTTTTCAAGGACAAGCTTGTCCTCGAAGGCGGATGTGGAAAGGGACGGCATACTCAACTGGCAGCGCGATGGGGCGTCACGGATATTATCGGTATCGATCTAAGCGCGGCCGTCGAGACAGCTTATCGAGCGACACGCCATCTGGCTAACGCACACATCGTCCAAGCGGACATCTACCATCTTCCTTTTGCTCGAAAGTTCGATTATGCGTGCTCGGTCGGCGTGCTCCATCATCTTCCGGATCCGCGCGGTGGATTTCTTTCTTTGGCCTCGAAGGTAAAGGCAGGCGGTCATCTATCAGCCTGGGTTTACGGCGCCGAGAACAACGGCTGGATAACTCGTTGGGTCAATCCTCTGCGCGAGCGTCTGACTTCGCGCATGAATCAACGCGCGTTGCTGCATATCTCGAAATTGCCGGCTGCAGCCGTGTATCTGGCGACAAAGCTGGTCTATGGGCCGCTCAATCGAAGCCCGCGCGGTTCTGCGCTGGCGCGTCATTTGTTCTACAATGACTATCTCGGCGCAATCTCCGATTTTGGGTGGCGCGAACAACATACGATCGTTTTCGATCATCTGGTGGCGCCCACCGCCTTCTATATCTCGCGCGAGGAATTCGAGTCGTGGTGGAAAGAGATAGGCGCCTCAGATGTCGTTATAGGGTGGCATAACAAAAATAGTTGGCGCGGGTTCGGACGTATTCAGGATTGATTCATTTATACATTGTTTCACTGATTCAATGAGTAAATGACCAAATGACTAAATGGAGAAATCTCTTTCACTGCCGCAGGAGATGCAGCAACACACCTACTCGATCATGTATCGCGTGGAGGGCGAGCACTGGTGGTTTGTTGGGCGACGACGCATTCTGGAGAGCTTTGTTCAGAGGATCTGTCAGGATTTGAAAAAAGACTTAGACATCACCCGGCCACACATACTTGATGTCGGTTGCGGAACAGGCGCAAACCTCGAGATGCTCTCTCAATTCGGAGATGCAGAAGGCGTTGATGTGTCGCATGACGCTCTCGCTTTCTGTCGAGAGCGTGGCCTGATAAACGTCACGCACGGCGAGGCTGAGCAGTTGCCACATGAAAGTGAAACGTTTGATATGGTCACGGCGCTCGATGTTGTAGAACATCTGGATGACGATCTGGCGGGTCTGAAAGAAATGCGACGCGTGCTCAAACCGGGTGGGCGCGCTTTGTTTTTCGTCCCGGCTTTCACGTTCCTGTGGGGAGTACAGGACGACATCAGTCATCACCGGCGTCGTTACAGAATTCCGCAGTTGCGAAGTGTTGTTAAGGAAGCAGGGTTTGAAATTGAGCGTACCACTTACGCCAATATCACCTTCTTTGCTCCGATCTTGCTCGGACGTGCGTTGATGAAAGTAACCGGCCTGCGCCCCGCGTCGGAGAACAATATCAACGTCTCGGCGCTCAACGGAGTTTTGGGTCGTGTGCTGGGCGCGGAGAGCGCATTTCTCAGACGCTTGAACTTTCCCTTCGGAGTGTCGGCGCTTTGCGTCGCCCGCAAAGCTGAATAGATGACGATAACCAACGACAAGACCTTGATTCGAGACCACCAGTTCGGCGGCGACGGCGCGGGTACCGCACCCGAGATCTCCGTATTTCTGCCCGTCTTTGACGAAGAGCCGAACCTGCGCCCGCTTCACGCGAAGTTGAACGATGCTTTGGCAAAACTCGGGCGCACGGCGGAGATCATTTACGTTGATGACGGATCGACCGATGGCAGCCTTTCTATATTGCGTGATCTCGCTCGAACCGACCCGCGTGTGCGCGTCGTCGCGCTCCGACGCAATTATGGACAGACGGCGGCGATGGCCGCCGGCATTGATGCGGCGCGCGGACACGTCTTGATTCCCATGGATGCGGACATGCAGAACGATCCGGCCGATATCGTCCGACTGTTGGATAAATTGGACGAGGGTTATGACGTTGTATCTGGATGGAGGAAGAACCGCCAGGACAAACTCATCACGCGAAAGATACCGTCGATGCTGGCGAACCGATTGATCTCGTGGATAGGAGGCGTGCCGCTTCATGACTATGGCTGCTCGCTCAAGGCCTATCGCCGCGAATCGCTGGAAGATGTGAGGCTGTATGGCGAGATGCATCGCTTCATACCGATCTATGCATCGTGGGCCGGCGCTCGCGTGGCAGAGATCCCGGTGGAGCATCACGCGCGCACGATGGGTAAATCGAAGTACGGTTTGTCGCGCACGATAAAGGTGCTGTTTGACTTGATGACGATCAAGTTTATGGCCTCGTATCAAACAAAGCCTATCTACATCTTCGGGACCTTTGGTGTGCTCAGCTTCGCGGTCTCGTTCATATCTGGAATCTGGGCCCTGATTCTCAAGCTGATGCACAAGGCCGATTTTATACAGACGCCTTTGCCAATCATCGCCATCGTAATGTTCGCGGTGGGAATTCAGTTTTTGTTAATGGGCCTGTTGGCGGAAATGCTGGTTCGCACTTATCACGAGTCGCAGTCGAAGCGGATTTATGCGGTCCGTGAGCGAATAGGATTTGAGAAGAGTGCGCAGTTAGCAGTTGGCAGTTAGCAGTAGTAAGACGCTCTTCACTGCCAACTGCCAACCGCCAACTGCCAACCGCCAACTGCTCTTATGTGTGGAATCACCGGATGGGCAACATTGGATGCACGAACGCCGCCGCCTGACGGCGCGCGCGGACTGCTGCATTCGATGTGCGAACGAATGACCCATCGCGGGCCTGACTCTGAAGGCCTGATGGTATCTACCGGCGTCGCGCTCGGCATGCGCCGCCTTGCCATCATAGACCTTCAAACGGGCGAGCAGCCTGTCACCAGCGAAGACGGACAGATCAGCGTTATCCAAAACGGCGAGATCTATAACTATCGCGATCTTCGCATCGACCTGGAAAAGCGCGGACATCGCTTCCGCTCAGAATCCGACACGGAAGTTCTGCCGCACCTCTATGAAGAATACGGTACAGAGATGGTCCATCATCTCAACGGTATGTTTGCGTTCGCGCTTTGGGATGCGCGCCGTCGCCGGCTCTTCATCGCGCGCGACCGGTTCGGCGAGAAACCGCTGTACTGGGGCGTCTTTAACGGGAAATTGATCTTCGCATCTGAGCCCAAGGTCCTGCTCGCACATCCGGCGGTCCAACCCACGCTTAATATCGACGCGCTCCGACGCTACCTTTCGTTTGATTACGTTCCCGCGCCGCTTTCCATTTATCAGGGAATCCAGAAGCTTCCGGCGGCGCATTCCATTTTGCTTGAGGACGGAAAGATCGATGTCCAGCGCTACTGGCAACTGAGTTATCAGAAGCGACGATCTCCTCCCAGCGAAGCGGATGCGGCCGCGGAGCTGCGACACCTGATGGAAAACTCCGTCTCGATGCGGCTGGTGTCGGATGTACCACTCGGCGTATTGCTCTCCGGCGGTGTCGACTCTTCCACAGTGGCGGCCATGGCCGTTCGTTCGTCTTCCGAAACCGTTAAGACGTTCTCGATCTCATTCGCTGAGACTTCGTTCGATGAATCCTCATATGCCCGTGCGGTGGCCAAGTTTCTGGGCACGGACCATCATGAAGAGCGTCTGAGCGTCGATCTGGCAGCCAACCTCGTGGGCGAAATCGGTTCGTGGATGGACGAGCCCTTCAGCGACCCATCGCTAGTGCCCACCTACTTGCTCTCGCGATTCACACGCAGACACGTCACGGTTGCGCTCGGCGGTGATGGCGGCGACGAGCTCTTCGCAGGTTATCCGATGTACTGGGCACATAAGCTCGCTCGTCGTTATGCGCGAGTGCCTCAGTTTCTGCGACGCGGGCTGATCGAGCCGCTGGTTCGCAGCCTGCCGGTAAAAACAAAAAATCTGTCGTTCGACTTCAAGGCGAAACGCTTCATCAAGGGAATGAAGTATGACGACGTTGCGCGCCACCATGTCTGGTTCGGCTCGTTCGCGCCGGATGAACAGGCCCAACTCCTGGCGCCGGACGTGCTGGCGGCGAGCGACGGCAACATCTATCGAGAGGCGAATGAGCTCGCCGAGGAGTGCGATGCTGACAACATCGTCGAGCGGATGCAGTGTCTAGACACTCAGCTCTATCTTGCAGAAGACATTCTCACTAAAGTCGATCGGGCGAGTATGGCCGTCTCGCTAGAGGTGCGCGCGCCTTTCCTGGATCAGCGCGTCGCTGAATACGTCGCCGGGTTGCCGGTCGACTACAAGCTTCGCGGGCGAACGACGAAGTACATTCTCAAACGTGCTGTCAGCGATCTGCTCCCGCCATTTGTGACCAAACGACCGAAGAAGGGTTTTGGGGTGCCTGTCGCGGAGTGGTTGAAGGGACGGCTTCGCCCGCTGGCGCGCGATCTGCTTTCAGCCGAGCGAATTCGCAAAGCCGGATTGTTCAACCCAGACTATGTCCAGCGACTTCAGGACGAGCATGAGCGGGGAATAGCCAACCATCGCAAGCTCCTATGGACAGTGCTAATGTTCGAGCTTTGGCACGAGAGCTTTATCGGAACGGCACGAAGGATTGAGACTTCGGTAAGCAGCAGCCAATGAGGTCAGTGGTCGGTGGACAGTGGGCGGTAAGCAGTTTGCAGTAAGGATGTTCAGCCAAACCGTACTTCTCATCTCCTATGATCCAAATGTGCTAATAGAACCGTTACTGCCCACGGCAAACCGCAAACCGTCCACCGACCACTGCCCACTGCTAACTGCACACTGCCAACTTCTATGGAACTCGAGCCTGCATACGAATCCCTCGCGGCATGGTGTCGCGAACGCGACTACGCCGGTCATGATCCGTTCGACGCGCTGAACAGCCGGCTTTTCAAAGCGACCGGGTTTAAGCGCTCGCGTACCGCACGACTTGCCTGGACACAATTCTTCAAACGTTCCCCTGTAAGTTTTAGAACCATTGCGCGCATTCCTGCCGGATCAAACCCAAAGGGGGTAGCACTGTTTGCGCTGGCCGCGCTCGCGAAGTTTCGTCGTACACGAACAAATTCTGAAGAGGCTGAGGCGCGTCTGCTGCTGGATAAACTGCTGGCCGCGCGAATCGAAGGCGCTAGTGGTGCGACCTGGGGCTATGACTTCGACTGGCAGGGACGCGCCTTCTTTGCCCCCAAGGGTACGCCCACGATCGTGCCGACGGCTTTTGCCGCACGGGCACTGGTCGAAGCTTCGCGCGACCTCAACGAGAGGGAATATCTTCGCGTGGCACGCAGCACATGTGATTTCATCATCCACCACCTGCCACGAAGTGAAGAAACGGAACGCGAGGTTTGCTGGAGCTATTCGCCACTCGATCAAACGCGCGTATTCAACGCCAGCCTGCTGGCCGCCGAAACGCTCGCATCTGTCGGTGCTTTGACGGGCGAGAAAGACCTTTGCGAACTGGCTGTTCGTGGGGCGCGCTATGTTATTAATCGCCAACGCGACGACGGCTCATGGGCTTATGGCGCTGACAGCTTCCAAACATGGTCGGACAACTTCCACACCGCGTTCGTGCTGACCAGCCTCTATAGAATCATGGCCGCATATCCAGAGTGTCGCGATGAATTCATGGAGAGAACGCTCCGTGGCTATGAATTCTGGCGAGAGCGTTTCTTTCTGGCTGACGGATGGCCCAAATACTTCCATGATAGACTCTATCCCGCTGACGCACATTCCGCGGGTGCCGCTATAGTTGCGCTCGCCGACATATCCAGGATTGACAACACCGCTCTTGTGCTTGCGCATAAGATCGCGGCTTGGGCGATAGAAACTCTGCGCGATCCTCGAGGCTACTTCTACTACCAACGCCGCCGCTTCTACACCGTTCGCACGCCTTATATGCGTTGGTCCGAAGCGTGGATGTTGTATGGGATGGGACGACTGCTGGAGGAAGAGTGATCAGTGGCCAGTGTTCAGTGGCCAGTTCGTGAGCGAACGAAAAACTGATCACCGACCACTGAACACTGACCACTGCCATGCGCCTCTGGATCGATCTGGCAAACTCGCCGCACGTTCCCTTTTTCCGTGCACTCATCCCCGAGTTTGAGAAGCGCGGATGCAAGATCGAGACAACCGCCCGTGAATTTGCGCAGACGGTTGAGCTGGCAAATGCGGCGGGACTTCATCCCGTGGTGATCGGGGCTCATGGCGGGCGAGCGTTGACGGGTAAGGCCGCAAATCTGGTCGGACGGGCAGCGGCGCTAAGAAAGTGGGCCCTTGGCCGCGGCTTCGATCTGGCAGTCAGTCACAATTCATATGCTCACATGGCTGCTGCCCGCGCTCTGGGAATCAAGAGCGTGACGCTGATGGATTACGAGCATCAGCCCGCGAATCACTTCGCATTTCGCCTCGCCAATCGTGTCATAGTCCCTCGTTCATTCCCCGAAAATGCGTTACGTCGGTACGGGGCGCCCGCGCGAAAAGTCAGACGTTACGACGGAACAAAAGAGGACGTCTATCTTGCCGACTTCGAACCCGATCAGCAATTTCCCCAGACCCTTCGTCATCTGGGTGTGGAGTCCAAAGACGTGCTTGTGATCGTCAGGCCGGCTGCGCGCGACGCGCTATATCATCGTTTTGAAAACGAACTGTTCGATGAAATGCTCAATCGTCTCGCCGCTCGACCGGACGTTAAGATCATTCTGCTCGCGCGAAGCGATGAGCAACGCGATACCTACGGCCGTAGCGCCCGTCCCAACATCATTCTGCCGACGACGGCGCTGGACGGGGCGAACCTTATTGCCGCAGCCGACCTGGTCATCAGTGCAGGGGGAACCATGAACCGTGAGGCGGCCGCGCTCGGCATACCTGCCGCCACCATCTATGCCGGGCAGTGGGCCGCCATCGACGAAGAGCTCGTGCGCGAAGGAAAGCTGAGACGCATCAGCACGCGCGAGGACCTGCTCGCGCTGGCAATTGAGAAGAAGGACGGCGCTCGACCCCGTCGCGCGCTGAACGTTCGCGCGCAGGTTGTCGAGCTCATTCTAGCGTAGCGCAAACTGTTAGTTTGCCCGCAGACTGACAGCTTGCGCTACAATCAACAGGCACATGAGAGCTGAGCCGCTGAAAGAAGTAGCCAAGGATCCTCGGGCCGTCAGCGTACCTGCGCGCGCGCCGCGGTGGGTAATTCCGTCCGTCAAGGCAACTCTCGTCCTCGTCGATCTCGCGCTTGCAGCTCTCTCGTTCCTAATGGCTTTCTATCTGCGCGAAGGCAGCTCAATACTTGCAAGAACCGGCGATGGACAACTCGCATGGGGCGGACGGTTCGTTCCATACGCGGCGTTGCTGCCGTTCATCGTGCTAATCCGACTGCTGACGATGTATTACCTCGATCTTTACCGGTTGCGCGGAGAGTTCTCGTTTGTCGAAGACGGAGTACGCGTCTTCAAGGCTACCGCCATCGGAAGCTTACTGATCGTCGCGGCTGCATTCCTATATCGCGGAGGGTTTGCATTTCGGGCCTTCTCGTACGCGCGTGGTGTTTTCGTCCTCGACTTCTTCCTGGCCCTGGCAGGGTTTGGTCTCGTCCGGCTGCTGATTCGCCTGGCCCAGGCTTTCGCCCGCCGGCGTGATCTGAATTTGATTCCCACGCTGGTTGTCGGTCGCGGACCAGAAGCCGCGCTCTGTATCAATGAAATGCGCGAGCGTCCGAGTCTCGGTTATCGCGTGATAGGCGTGGTCGAAAACGGGGTCATTGACGACAGCGTTCCTGCCGAGTTCGAGGGTGTGCCGATTGTTAGCGACATCAAAGGCTTGCCCGACGCGATTCTGGAGTCGCGCGCGAACGAAGTGATCATTACAGACCCCACGCTCGGGGGTGATGCTCTCTTTGATGTGATGATGCGAGTGGGCCGCAGGCGCGGTGTGGAATTTAGAATCGCACCCAGTCTTTTCAATTGTCTTCCCCGCAAGACAGAGATCGATCAGATCGGCGCGCTCCCAATGATTCGTCTCTTCCGCGAACCGCTGTCGAGCGCGGCCCGGATCGCAAAACGTGCATCGGACTTCATCATCGCGTCCATAGCACTGGCCCTTCTGTCGCCGCTTTGGTTGGTGATCGCAATTGTGATCAAGCTCGATTCTCGCGGCGCGATTTTCTATAAGCAGGAGCGCGTGGGAATGGACGGACGCATCTTCCTTTTCTACAAGTTCCGCACAATGCGAGTGAACACGGACGATACCGCTCACCGGGAGTTTCAACGAAAATATATTTCGGGAAACGCCGACGCTACGCTGGTCGATGGAGAGCGTCCCGCGTACAAGCTGGTGTCTGATGCGCGCATTACTCGAATTGGGCGCTGGCTTAGACGCTTGAGTCTGGATGAACTTCCCCAGCTTT
>JAVHWA010000014.1:0-6221 GCA_032160165.1 Acidobacteriota bacterium | reverse complement strand
CTGTCGCCGTTCAATTGCCGATTCAAATGCAACTGTGCAGGGATGGTTTGTCACTGCCGCTTATCGATCGGCTCGTATTCACCAACTGGTGGTTAAGCAAAGTGCCACAAATTATCAATTCTCTTCTTTTCTTATGGCTGATGTCTTTATTGCTGAGGATGAATTCCAAACGGAGCGCCGCCGGATAACAAATCGTTGGATGCGAGTGGAATCAGCCGGCCTGTCATCGACAACTTGTCGCTAACAATCAATAACTTGATAGAATGAATCCTAAGGTTGATCGATATTTAGGCCGAGGCATAAAGTATGATAAACACTAATAGCAATAAGAAGTTGTCATCAGAACAACGTGAAGAACTACTTAGAGCATTGAATGCCCGTTTTGAGAAAAACATGAACCGCCATAAAGGTCTTGAATGGGCTAAAGTACAAGCAAAGCTGGAAGCGAATTCTGAAAAACTGTGGTCGCTTCATGAAATGGAAAGAACTGGCGGTGAGCCGGATGTTGTCGGGTCTGATAAAAAGACGGGCGAATACATTTTTTATGATTGTTCAGCGGAAAGTCCAAAAGGCCGCAGAAGTGTTTGTTACGACGGCGAAGCACTGGTGTCAAGGAAAGAACATAAACCGCAAGATAGCGCTATTGAGATGGCGGCTGCCATGGGCGTTGAACTTTTATCGGAAGAACAATATCGGGAGCTGCAGAAACTTGGAAAGTTCGATACTAAAACGTCGAGCTGGATAAAAACTCCTTCTGAGATTAGAAAACTCGGCGGCGCCATCTTTGCTGATTTCCGTTATGGCAATGTCTTTGTCTATCACAACGGTGCAGAATCTTACTATGCCGCCAGGGCGTTCCGTGGCTCGCTAAGGGTCTAAATTGTGCACAAACAGCTAAATTTGAATTTGAGAACGGATCATCTGAAAAACAAGTAGAAAGTTTCGGGGATAGGTTCGAACCTCACCCTCAATTGATAAAGGCTTTCAAGATCGTTTCCATCTCAACTATTTCTAGAACATTTTCGGCACAGTTGAGCGATTTCAAATCCGACAGCATTTTTTCCTTCGACTGGTCGAGCAACGGGAAACAACTCGTCCTGTCACCCGCAGTCATAGATAGGGAGTCGTCCTGATCAAAAATTTCAAATGAGTCGGGACACGGCGCTGGCAGCCGCTCAATTCCAGCGTTGGCTGACGGGAGAAATGTCATGAAACGCACCTGGACGATCATCGGCGTAAGCGATGTGACGAGTAGCTTCAAATGGTACCAGTCACTCTTCGGCCAGCCCGAGACACGACCCGCACATGACTACTTTGGTCAAGTCCTCGACACGGATGGAACGGTCTTGCTCTGCCTTCATGAGTGGGGCGCACACGAGCATCCGTCGTTGACGAGCCCGGACAACGCGACACCTGGCAACGGGCTCCTCTTGTTCTTCCGCGTCGACGATTTCGATATCGCACTGAAAAGGGCACGCGCGCTCGTCGTCCGGCTCGAAGATGAGCCGCACGCGAACCCGAATACTCGAACACAGGAGTTTTCGCTCCGGGATCCGGACGGATACTACGTCACGATTAGTGCGCTCTCTTCGCTCGAGCTGAGGGGCCACGAGGCGCCGGCCTGACTCGGTAAGGTGAGAATTCGGAGTGACGAGCCCATGAAATGCTTTAAAATTATTTGACGGAGCTAGAGCTAAAGGGATGGCGCAATCCAACAACTCATTGCATCCGAGCGCGGGGGGCTGTTCGCAACTTGATTGCCCGCCCGCTACTGCAGGCGGTTCTGACATGAATGTAATCGCCGCGCCGGTCGACCTGAACGTTCGTTGCTTCTTTTGGTCCCGCGCGCAGTGCTACTAAGGCGAGCCACAAAACTTGTAATAGCGGAATTAGCCAGGTCAGATTCACCCTGACAGAAAGAGAACATGTACGACAAGAGCATGAGTAAAACAGGTAAGGTTGCTATCGCGCTGGCAATTATTGCTGGCCTGCTAGCGCTAAGCCGCGCACTGTACAACTACACTCAGAATGGTAAGTTGGACATTGGCAAGATAGCTTTAGGAATCGGCATTCCTTGTTTGATGTATGCGATTGTAAAGGTTGCGGCGTCTGGAAAGTAAACCCGCATCTAACAATTCGTTGGACCGGAGCGCGGGGTATGGTCAACTGTTGGCGGTCTCCCTTGGGCTCTAACGACGGCCATGAGGCAGTCCCTCGAAGCTCCCGCGGACGGTGAGCGCCGCCGGCGGCCAGTTGGTGGCCTTTCCCGAATCGGCATTCGTACAGGTGGTGAGTTCGACGAGGAAGCGGCCGCCGAGCTCGTCGGAGCCTGCCCGGGTAGTGGTGCGGAGATAGCCGGAGGCAACATCCGCGGGTCGGCAGTTCAGTCGCACTTGCCTGCCCCCGAGACCGAGCGGGAACACGAGGTGCGTCCCTGGAGCGATCCGCCCTTCGCCGTCGGTCTCGATGAAGAAGTCCCAGCCGTCGGCGGTGAGCTGGAGGCGGTCGGGTTCGGCGCTGCCAATCCTGGCGCCACGGCTCGTGTGGTCGAACCCCAGTTCACGCGGGGTACCGTCAAGCTTTTTCACGAGCCAATCCGGGAGGATCCCGCCGAGGGGCAGGCCGGAGCGAGGCATGACGACGCGCACATCGAACGACGGGGCTCCGGACGTGTGCGAGACGCTCTCCCTAAGGAGCTCGTCCGGCCCGCCCGGTCGCGATCCCAGCCAGACGAGGTAGGCAAGGCACGCGAGCAACACCGGCGCGATAATGATCAGCGATGTCTTCATGGATTTCTTCATGCCACCCAAGATCACCGCAGATCGTGGCGGTGGTCAAGGATCGAGGGGCCCGGCGTTGGGCGTCTTTTCGGTTTCCTTAAGTTAGGAATTTACGGAAGGAGTGGGAGAATGCTAGAGGTGATGCTGAAGAGTTTTCGATACGTGATCGTTGTTCTCATGGCGCAGTCCAACGAATCGCTGGACAGGAGTCCCGAGGTATCGGGAGTTTCGCAACTTGATTGTTGAATTGAAGGTTGGATGTAATCGCCCCCTGAGATGTTAAGGACTTAACTCACGGTGTCCAGTCTGCCGCTTTCGGCGTCTACATTGTCACAGTAAAGAGTGGCGTTGGAGTCATATGGGGAGTGATATGGAACTAGGACGTATCAGTGCCATCTTTCGTTACCCGGTTAAGTCAATGGCCGGTGAACTACTGGATGTTGCAGGGCTAAGTTGGCACGGCATTGAGGGTGATCGCAGGTTAGCTTTTCGGCGACTCACTGACACAAGTGGGTTTCCATGGCTGTCAGCGAGCAAATTGCCGGAGTTGCTCCTCTATAAACCAATAGGGCTCGACAGCAACCGGAACAGTAAGAATGGCGAACTACTCCCAACCCATGTTCGTACGCCGGATGGGAAAGAGTACGAACTCCGAAGCGATGAGCTACGAGAGGAAGTATCGAGTCGGTATGGCAGTGATGTCGAATTGATGAGCCTGAGGTCTGGCATCTTCGACGAAGCCTCGGTTTCGGTAATCAGCCTCGGCACAGTGCACTCGGTCGCGCGCGAATCAGGCCGAGGCGTGGACCGTTGCGACCTGCGCAGATTTCGACCAAACGTTGTGATCGAAACAAGTGGCGCTGAGCCGTTTGCGGAAGACAGACGGGTGGGCCGGACATTGATGTTTGGTGAGGGGAACAGCGGGCCAGCCGTCAGGGTTACGATGAGGGATGAGCGATGTGTCATGGTTAATCTTGACCCGGACACAGCCGAGCGAGATTCTGAAGTGATGAAGAGTGTTGTTCGTATGAACGGGAATTACGCCGGCGTATACGGCACGGTGGTCAGGGCGGGCGAGCTTCGTGTCGGTCAAGTCGTGACCCTGGGAGAGTAAGACATTGTGAAGCGAAGCGCATCCGCGCCGTTGCCAGAAGTACTCCTAATGATGAAGAGTTAACGACGTAATACGAACGCTGGTAGTAGAAGTCGGTTCAACCGATAGTCTCTCTTCATAGGCCCCCGCAACAATATTGATCGCATCTTGACTCTCAGTCTCCCCCGCGACATACCCCCTTAACAGCGATTTTGGAGGATACCATGGAGGCCGACAATCGCTTTGAAAGAGTTCGCACGGCAATAGAGCAACTCGGTCCGGCAGATCACGTCTGTACGTTGTACGACCATCGTGACGAGGAGTTGGCGATCGCCGTCTCATACGTCCGGGCCGGCCTTGATCGCGGCGAGTTTTGCGTCTGTGTTGTCGATGACGGCGGAGAGAGCATCCTCGGTGCGCTCGCGTCCGAGGGCGTCGACATTGAAGCGGAGATGCGCAAGGGCCGGCTGGCGATCTTTGAGAAGCCGCTCGCGCAAGGGCTCAAGACGCTGGACATGCTCGGGAAGATCGAGCAGTTCGCCATTGAATCCCGCAAAGCGGGCCATGCCGGCTTCCGGATTGTCGGGGAGATGTCCTGGGCGCTGGACGGCGACCTGAAGGCGCTCGCCGAGTTCGAGGCGCGGCTTAACCTCAACCGCGTCTGGGAACGTCACGCCTGCGCCGGTCTATGTCAATTCGATGTGCGGCGGTTCACGCCCGAAAGGCTGCGCGAGATGATCATCGTGCACCCACTCGTGATTATCGGCGATCGGATCTGCCGCAATCCATATTACGTAGCGCCCGAGCAGTACCTCTCGCCCGATTGGCCGCGGCACGAAGCCAACTGGATGATGACCAACCTCGAGCAGCTTCAGCAGTCGCAGGACAGCCTACGCGCGTCGGAGGACCGGTACCGGTCGCTGTCGCGCCGTCTGCTGGAACAACAGGAGCAGGAGCGCGGCGCGCTCGCCCGCGAGCTGCATGACCAGCTCGGGCAGCAGCTCGTCGCTCTCTCGATGAACCTCCAGGCGATCGAGCACGAGCTCTCGCCTCCTACGCGCGCGCGTGTGCCTGAGAGTACGCAAATTATTAAGAAGATGATCGAGCAGGTGCGGACGCTGGCCTTCGAACTCCGCCCGTCGTTGCTCGACGAGTTCGGTTTGGTCGAGGCGCTACGGAACCTGGTGAGGCGCCACGGTGAGCGCGCGGGCGTGCGTACGAGTTTCACTGCCACGCCGACCGACGCGCGGGAACCGGTCGAGATCGAGACTGCCTGCTTCCGCATCGCGCAAGAGGCACTGAGCAACGTTGCTCGGCACGCGGGCGCTCGCCATGTTGCAGTAAATCTAACGGCGCGGGACGCTACACTTGAGGTCACGGTCAGGGATGACGGGGTTGGCTTCAACGTCGAAGGGCTGCGTCGCGGTCTGGGGCTGGTGGGCATGGGCGAGCGCGCCGAACTCGCGGGCGGCCGCCTCGACATCGAGTCGTCCCCGGGCGCCGGCACCACCCTGCGCGCGCGCTTTCCTTTGCCTGCCCCGAAATGAGTCGCAGGAACCGGAAGCGATTTCGAATTACGAAATTCGAATTGCGGAATTAAGAACGTAGCCCCTGCTCAAAGTAATCCGAAAAAGTTGACTCGTCCGCCGGCCGCTGCTAAAAGACTCTGTCTATGAGCACAAAACCAGTCACTTTTGTCTGGCCGGGCGACCTGCATCTCGAATTCGCCGACCGCCCGAATTACCAGACCGCTTTGTGGATGGCGGACGAGGTCAATGAATTGATCCACCCCGACTTTGTTCAATTTGCCGGCGACAACGTGCAGCACGCGCGTGAAAACGAATGGGAACTCTTCCAGAACGTGACGAGCAAATTGAAGATGCCGTTCCACGCGCTGGTCGGCGATCACGATGCTCATCATGATCCCGGTTGTCATTCGTACCAGGCGCACGTGGGCGTGACTTACCACGCTTACACCGTTGGCGGTTACCGGTTTATCTGCCTGAATACAAATCAGCACCGGCCGCTTGGCTTAAGCGACGAGCAGGTAATCTGGTTTCGCTATGAAGTAGATGCCGCGCTTTCGCGCGGAGAGCGGGTGATCGTTTTCCAGCACCACTATCCTTTCAAAGTCTGGGAACACTATGCCGGGCCCGGCATTGAAGAGTGGCGCAACGTGGTGCAGACACGACCCGTCACGGCAGTCTTTACCGGGCACACGCACTACGGACAGATGGCCAACGATGGCCGGAATGTTTACGTCGTGTCGCGATCGATCGGCGATCCGGAAGGTGGATCTGCCGGCTACTCGATTGTGCATCTTGATGAGGATGACCTCGCGGTCACTT
>JAVHWA010000129.1:0-7682 GCA_032160165.1 Acidobacteriota bacterium | reverse complement strand
TAATTGGAGCGATGGTGGTTAGTGAGCCTTTTAGCGTAAGTCCTGCGTCCTGCTCCTGCCTCCCGCTCCTGCCTCCTGCTCCTGCGTCCTGCTCCTGCGTCTTCGCCTTCCTGATCTGAGAGTTGGTTTACGCTGGTGTTTGGTTCTCGAGCAACACGCCCTTTTCCAAATGCTGCTCGCGGCTGGCGGAGGCGGCAGCGTTTGGATCGTGCGTGACCATCACGATAGTCTTCTTCAATTCCTTATTGAGCGTTGACAGGATCTTAAGGATCTCTTCACCGGAAATCTTGTCGAGGTTTCCAGTCGGCTCGTCTGCGAGAATCAGGTCCGGGTCGGTCACAATAGCGCGCGCGATGGCAACGCGTTGTTCCTGCCCGCCGGATAACTGACGCGGCCTGTGGTCCATGCGATCGGACAGCCCTACCAGGTCAAGCGCAGTGGTAACGTTTTTCTTTCGTTCCGCCTTGGACAGTTTGGTTAGCAGCAAAGGCAGTTCGACATTTTCGTACGCCGTCAGCACGGGAATCAGGTTGAAGGTTTGAAAGATGTATCCGATATGACTGTTCCGCCATGCGGCGAGCTGGCTCTCGCTCAGTTTTGCCAGATTGGTTCCCATCACATCGACTTCGCCTTCGCTGCAACGGTCGATTCCGGCGAGTAGATTCAGAAGCGTCGACTTGCCAGATCCGCTCGGCCCCATTAACGCCAGGAAGTCTCCGTTCTCAATATCGAGATTGACGTTATCCAGCGCGACCACCTCGAATCCATCGCGCGAGAAGCGCTTGCTCACGTTTCTGATCTGCACCACCGTATCTGGCATCGTTTTTGGTCCTTTTAAGGGAAGTTAACCTCTAACTACGGATTGCTTATCCGCACGCTATCTCCATCGCTTAGCCTGTCCGCGCCTGCGGTAGCGGTCGACTCGCCACCGCTTAGTCCTTCCAATACGTGATAGAAGTCTCCGACCTCCTGACCGACGCGAATCGAACGTTGTTCGACCTTGCTGCCTTTGATGACGAATACAAACTCGCCTCCATTCCTGCGAATGACGGCGGACTTAGGGACAAGCACGCGATTTACCTTGGTAGTCTCGCTCGCCGGGGTCGCGTCGGCGAGAAAGTTGACGCGTACATTCATCTCCGGCCGTAGCTGCTCGTCCGGGTTCTCGACCTTGACCTTGATTTGCACCGTCGCCTTCGCGCGGTTCGCCTCCGGCGCGATCTCGGCGATCAAGCCGGTGTACTTCAGAGTGGGGAATGCCTCGGGGATTATCTCAGCGCGTTGGTCCATCTTTAGTCGAGCAAAGTCTGCCTGGCTGATATCAAGCTCGATCTGCAGATCGTCAAGGTCGGCGAGCGCCACCACGGAAGTGCGCGCGCCGGATTCACCGAAGCTCGATGGAGTGACCATCTCCCCGCGCTCCACGATTCTTTGCAAGACTGTGCCTGATACCGGCGCTGTAATCACCGTACTCGCCAATTGACTCTGTGCATAATCGAGCGCGGCCTTCTGTTGTTGCACCTCCGCGGCGGAAGCCCTTATCTCCTCCGATCGCGGTCCGATGTCGGTCATCGCGCTCGACTGCCGCGCCGATTCCAGCAGGGCCCTCGCTGTATCGCGCTGAGCAGTTGCCCTGTCCAATTCCGCTTTTGACACGACTCCGTCAGAATACAATCGAGCACTGCGGCGATACTCTGCGTCAGCATTCTTATAATTGGCTTCGGCTTCGAGCACTGCGGCCCTGTCTTTCAACTTTTCCTGGGGCCGCGAGCCTGCCCGCAGTTGGTCGAGCCGGGCCTGCGCGGCGGCCACATTCGCCCTGGCCTGATTGACCTGAGCGCGGTACTCGGCGTCTTCCAGCCTGACAAGTACCTGACCCTCCTGGACCTTGTCACCCTTTTCAACGCCGATCCACGCGACGCGCCCCATGACTTTGGCGCCGACCGCGATCTTATGGTGGGCGACCACATATCCAGAGACAGTCAGGACTGTGCCGCCGCCCGCGCCGGTGCCGCTTTCTACTTTCACCTCAGCCGCTGAAATCGTTTTCGACCCGGAGAAAAAATAGACATAGCCCATGACCAGTGCGACCACGAGGGCCGAAAGCGCAAGCAACCACTTTTTAGGCAGACGGTTCTCCGAGACGGTCGAGCGCGTCGAAGTGCGATCTATCTGCAGGCTTCGCAGACGCTCGTTCAATCTTTGCTGGTCTTCGTCGCTGGTGGGATTTGTAACCATCGCAACCAGTCCTTACTCTTAAACGCGAATGTGAGTGCTTTCATGAAGAAGGGCGCAAAGCATTAACGATCTTTAGTCGTGATGCTCTTATCGACGGCAGTAATGAGCCGAGGAATCCGATCAATGCACCAAAGATCAATGCCGCCAGCACAAGATCGCCCGTAACCCGGAAGTTAAACGCGAGCTCGCTAAAGGTGGCGAAATTGGCAGTGCCCGTCGATACAAAATTAAGCGGTAGCGCGATCAACACACCGATCACTGCACCGATGATGGCGATGAAAACTGACTCGAGCACGAAAGCGATGAGAATGCTGAGTCTGCTGAACCCAAGCACTCGTAGCGTTCCGATCTCGGTCGTTCGCCTTGAGACTGCGGCGTACATCGTATTCATTCCCGCGAACCCCGCGCCCACCGCCATGATGAACGCGATGAATACCGCCAGCCCTTTCAAAATCCCGGATGCTATCCCTTGCTGCTCTTCGTAGAACGCCTGTTCCGGCATCGCCTTTAGCTGCAGCCGCTGATCATCAGAGATCCGCTTCGCCAGAGTATCCAATGTCGCGCGGTCCGGCACGCGTAACAAAACCGACGAGAACGTCTCGCGTTTGGTGGTGCTTCCCAACGAGTTGCCGTCAACCCATATCTCGGATTCGAACGCCTTGCCTCCCGCATCGAACAAACCGACCACGGTGTAGTCGGTTGCCTGGATGCGGAACTTGTCTCCAATATCGAGCGCCTGGAACCGCTCGGAGATACGCTTCGCCACGATCGCTTCGGTGAGTCCGGGCTGGAACATCCGTCCGGCGACGAGCTTGAAGCCGGAACGAAGTTTAGTGGACATTGGCCCGGTGCCTCGAATCGTGATGTTCGAGCCTTGTGTCATGCCTTTGCGGGCCCGATAGATGAGTGTGACGGTTTCGGGAGAGGCGAGCGGCTCAGTACCCTCGCGGGACACACCATCCAGAAACATCAGGTTGTTGAGATTGTCGCGTGAAACGTCGCTGTTCAGCTCGACCTGGCTTCCGTTGCGCAGCACGATCAGATTGAGCGGCTCGCCGCTGCTGGCCAAAGTGATATCAATGCCACGCGCGAGCGCCATGACGAGCAGAAACACTCCGACCGTTAAGCCGATGGTGAGGGCGGTGGCTAACGTGCTCGACTTGCGCACCGTAAGATGACGTAGATTGTACTTAAGTGGTAAGGCGATTATTCAGTACTCCGGAGGGCCTCTGCGATAGTCATGCGCGAAACGCGAGAGGCAGAATAGACGACACTCAGTACTCCTACCAGCAACGAGACGATGAAAGCAACCACCATGGTTTGCACCGTAGGAACAAATGACTGGAAATTTGGGATGTAAAGACTGAGATCAACCGATCTAAATAGCAGCGATGCTCCGCCGATCCCTATGATCGCTCCAAGAATAGCGATAACGATCGCTTCGCCCACAAAGAGCATGGTTATGGTGCCGCGCTGGAATCCGAGGGCCTTGAGCATTCCCACTTCTCGCGTTCGTTCGCGCACGGTCATGGCCATCATGTTTGCCATCACAAGCAGGAGTGAAAACGCGATGGCGCCCATGATGCCGTACATGAATTGCTTGACCCCGCCCATCATCGTCTCGAAGCTCATGGCGAATTCGCGTTCGCTCTCCGTCTTGGTCGGCGCGTCGGTATTGACGAACAGTGAATCGATCGACTGGGAAATACGAGGGACGTCATCCGCAGAGTTAGCCAGAAGACTGAACATGCCCACTTTGTCTTTTGCCCAGGCCGGGAGCAATTCGTTCAGGTAATCATGATGGAAGAAGAGCGTCTTCTCGTCGCCTCCGCTGCAGATACCGCGCACGATGAATTCCACGCTCGCGTTATAGATAGGGCTTCGAAGCGTTATTCGCTGGCCCGGGCTGAACCCGTAGATCTCCGCTAGTTTCTTTCCCACGACCGCGCCTTGCCGGTCATTAACGAACGCGTCCCATTCTGCATCAGACATCTTCAGTTCCGGGAAGATGGTGCGAAACTTACGAGCGTCGACCGCAAAGTTAGCGAAGAAATTCTTCTCGTCCTTGTATATTCCGCCAAACCAACTGAAGGGCATCACCTCTTTGACACCGGGGACCGCGGCCATGCGTTGTTCGTAAGCGACAGGGAGTGGAAAAGCCAGTGAGACGTTATGTCGAGCGATCAGGCGCAGCGGATTCGCCTCCGCGCTGCCGCGCGAGAATTCCGAGAGAATGGTCGCGAGCGTGATTATCAGGAACAACGAGACAACAAGGCTGAGGACGGTCAGTATGGACCGTCGCTTGTTGCGCAGGATGTTCTTTAAGATCAGTCTGCTGAGTTTCATGATCTGACCGTGTATACGGGACTCCAATGATCAGGGTTCCCATTTATTACGTTGTTTTTTGGGCGATCGCTGTCCGCGACGAGGTCGCTTATCTTAGCTTGTTACTTATTTCTAAAACAAGAGGTGAATGTAACCCCTGCAACTTATCGCCGAAGGCGTCGTTTCATCTCATGAGCCGCCCACTCCCAACCGGCGTCGTTGACAATCCCACGAGCGCATTCCTATCATCAGCGGTTCGAATGAATCGCGAATCGAAAACTGCATACATCCAGCTCCGACGTCGAGATATCTCGCCGGTACTGTTACTCGCGTTGGCGATGCTGGGATCGCTTGCCTGTCGTACGACTTCAGATAACTCGAATTCAAACAGCCTGCGCAACGTCCCTGCCGAAAGACTGGCTTACACGTTTACGCCTGACGCGGGGCCCCCACCGGGCGATCAGGCCAACGAGGCCACAAATCTCAAAGGCATACAGGATGACTTTGATAGTCGTCGGAAGGTGGACCGTCTCTTGCGCACCGTCGTTTCCCCCGATGGCCAGCGCGCGCTGGCTGTTTACGACACCGGCGAAACTCAGGAAGGCGAATTTCAGATTGACCTTTACGCGAGCGACGGAAGAATGTTGAGAAGGCTGACTCCTCCTGAGCTTTCCGGCGCGTTCGCTACCGCAGTCAGTTGGTCTCCGGATGGAAAATCGATCGCGTTCATTGGGCGCAAGAGTCTTACGCAGCCTACGCCGCCCGATATGATTCCCGAAGGCGCGCCCACTACTTCTCCAACCGTCGTGCCTCTATTCGCGCCGGTGCCCGTGTTTGATTCAGAGCAGATCTATGTCGCGGACCGAGACGGATTTCAGCTTCGCCCGCTGACCACGCGCAACGGACTCATCTACTTTTTCCTGGCGTGGGCGCCCGACAGCCATGCGCTGACCGCGCTTGCCTGTCGAGAGAATGAATGGGAGGCCCGCGAGCGCGAGCACAAAGCGCCGGCAGGACGTCCGCGCCTGATAGAGACCGACGGGCGCGAGCGATTATTGGACGATGGCTCGACCGAGGCGGCGCCAGCCTGGTCGCCGGATTCGGCGAAAATAGCAGCGGGTTTTGATACCGAGGTGAAGATCTATGACGCCGTTGCCGCAACGCCCAGCCAGGCCGTCATTCAACTGCGCGAACCGTTGCTGAATGCGTCGACAATTTATGATGAAAAGAACCTGGCGTCGAAGAACAGTAACGGCCAATCGTCCGGCAACAAGTCCGGAGGAGCTTCACAACCCTCTGGAGTGCCGGTCTCATTTAATCCGATCGTCAAGCTTACGTGGCCGGAAGAGCGGACCCTCTATCTTCAAACAGCTTACGTTCGAATCTACGCGACGGAACCCGTGATCACTTTCCAACGGTGGCACAAAATCAGTCTAAGTAAACAGGCGGAAGGGACGAAGGTAGCTGACGCGCGACGTTTCGATGTCCGGCAAGCTTTAGCTTGCCGCTTCTCGGCGACAAACTGAAAGTTTGTCGGACAGTGAGAGTGGATTCTCAAATGAACTACACAAGTGTTACTCAGATACTTGATACGATTGACGAGACGCGTCAGCGCCTGTGCGCGACCGTCGAGAGCCTGACTGAAGAGCGCCAGAACGCGCGTCCAGCGCAGGACTCGTGGTCCGCAAGAGATATTGTCGAGCACTTAACGATCACGGAGGACCGTCTGGTGCGCCTGATGGGAGTGATGCTGACGAAAGCTGAAGGTGTGGCGGCCCCATCAACGGAATTGCCGGTTAAGATGGAGCCGTTCAACCTCGATCGATTCGTCGAACGGGCTCGAGTGGAAAAATACACGGCGCCCGAGGCCATTCGGCCCGGCAGCACGGATCCGATCTCAGATCTGCTAGTAAAGATGCGTCGCTCACGCGAAGATCTGCACGCGTTGCGCCCCCGCATAGAGGCCATCGATCTATCGGCGATTACTTACCCGCATCCGGCTTTTGGCCCGTTAAACTTTTATCAGTGGCTGGCATTCATAGGAGTTCACGAAGAGCGCCATCTTCGTCAGATCAATTCGGTGCTATCGGCATGAAGAAGAGGCTTCGACTAGTTGCTGTGGTAGCGTTGCTCTGCGGCCTTGCGTCGGCGGGCTTTGGCTTTTGGTCGTACGTTCGTTCTCGCACTCTGGCAGCAGCCAGCCGCAGTCTGCAGGAAACATCCCTCGAACTGGAGGACCGGTCCGACAGCGTCAAGGGCACCCCAGAGGAGGGCAGACTTGTAAGCGAGGCGCAACGATACGAGAATGAAGCGAGTGACACGCTGGCAGGGGCCAAGGCCCACAGCCAGCGTGCAGTGATCTTCGGCGTGGCAAGCGTGGTGTTGATCCTGGCCTCGATTGGGATGATAGTCGCGCACGTAAGGAAGAAAGAAGGCGACGGAAGTTGATCTCTATCACTTGATACGAGCGTAAGCGGAGCTCGAACCTTAGTCATCTCTCAGGTGACGAAGGGGATCCTCTTACTTGCGACGGCTAACAACGACCCCTATAATCTCCGGCGCATCCGCCAAATACACTGCGCCCCTGTAGCTCAACGGTTAGAGCAGCAGACTCATAATCTGTTGGTTCGAGGTTCGAATCCTCGCGGGGGCACTTGCTTCTCTTCACGTTCTTCCCTTTGTCGGTCATAATCTCGACACCAGTGAATTGCGTACCCACCCACGACAGGAGACCTCATGTCAGAAGCTAATAAGCAACTAACTCGCCGTTGGTTTGAAGAGGTATGGAACAAGGGCCGTGCCGACGCGATCGATGAGATGTTGAGCCCGAACGCGGTTGTTCACGGACTATCGGATGACAGCACCGTTCCTCTTCGAGGGCCGGAGGATTTCAAGCCATTCCATCGAAGATTTCGCGATGCCTTTCCCGGTCTCACAGTATCCGTGGATGATCTGGTGGCTGAAGGCGACAAAGTTACTGCGCGATGTTCGGTGCGAGGAATCCACGAAGGCGATAGCCTTGGATTTGACGCTACGCAGGCGGAAGTGGAGTTTGACGGAATCGCAATAGTCCGCATCGAAGATGGAATGATAGTCGAAGCCTGGAACAACTTTGATTT
>JAVHWA010000107.1:0-32595 GCA_032160165.1 Acidobacteriota bacterium | reverse complement strand
GTCGATCTGTCGTTCAATCTCAAACTCGATTGCCCGCTGCATGAATCTTACGGAGTTTAGATTCTTCAGCTCAACCTTCGTCCCGAATCCCTGATCACCGATTCGGCGGACGGAAACGTTGGCTTCGCAACGCAGATTTCCCTTCTCCATATCCGCCTCTGAAGCGCCCACCCAGTGGAGCGCCTGCCTGACGTAATTCACATAGTCGTACGCCTGCCACGAGGAACGAAAGTCGGGTTCGGTAACAATCTCTGCGAGCGGCGTTCCCGCTCGGTTGAGATCGATATAAGAGTAGCGGTCCACTTCAGGCAAACCTTCATGCACATTTTTGCCGGCGTCCTCCTCCAGGTGCAGCCTGGTAATACGGACTCGCATCGGTCGCCATTCGCGCGGGTGTCCCGCTTCGTCTCTCTCAGCCGTCATGATCTCGAGCTCACCTTGCTCTGAGAATGGCTGATCGTACTGCGAAATTTGATATCCTTTGGGCAGGTCAGGATAGAAATAGTTCTTGCGCGCGAAGATGGATTGCTCGTTTATGCGTAGCGAGAGTGCAAGCGCGGCGCGCGCTCCCAACTCCACGACCCGACGATTGAGGACCGGAAGAGCTCCGGGCAAACCCAAACAAACCGGACACGTGTTCGAGTTGGGCTCGTCACCAAATCTGGTGGAGCACCCGCAGAAAATTTTCGACTCGGTGCTCAATTGAGCGTGGATTTCGAGTCCTATGACAGTCTCCCATCCGCTTTTCATAGTTTTGAGTTCTGAGTTATGAATCTACGGTCGCAGCCATCCCGGCTGCGCTCCGCTGCGTCGCGCCTCTTCTTCAAGCACGCGCCAGCGAGCTTCGAGGCCTGCCCGTGCCGCCTCCATCTCATGTAATCGCAGTATCAATTGAGAGCGCTCGGCACCGTAGCCATAATCTACGGGCGCCACTCCAAAGCCGCGAGTTAGCGCGAGTGGCGGCCAGCGACGATCGGAACCACGTGCAAAGTCCCTGCGCGGAAAATTCGGGTTAGGCTGTATCACACCCTGCGTTGTGCGCCCGCCAAATGCGAGAAAGCCCGGGCCCAACACACGGGTGTCGTACGGTCCCCGCATAAATCCTGGGTGCCCGGTTACCTCGGGAAAGATCGTCACTGCGGGGCCGCCTGGTACTACGCCGCCGATATAACCAAAGGATGCGAGGCCCGAGTAGTCTGGCAAGTCTGAAATTCGCCGACGCACATAACTGATTTCCCCTTCGAGCGAAGCGATTTCTGTCCTTATAGCCCTCGCACGCGATCGCCAGTAAGCTTCCGACTGACGCTGCTCAGCTTCGTCCCTCCCGGCCGCTTCGACAAGCCATTGCGTCTCGCGTGCCGTCTTAAGGCGCGACTCTTCCAACGATGGCAGCCCCAGTTGAAGCCGGCGACGCTCATAATCCTGCTCGCTCTTTGCGCGAGCGAGTCGAGCGGCTTCGATGTCGGCCTGAGTCAACTCCCGTCGCGCGGAACGCGCACTGATTCGAACCGAGTCGCCAGCCTCCGCACCGACGCGTTTGAATAGGGATCCAGTAGCTTCGTTATTAGCGCGCTCTGTCGCGGGAACATCTATCGTCGCCATCAACAGCGTAATGTTGATCCCGGGCGAAGCCTCGTAGGTCAAGGTCCGGGAAGTCACGGTGAACTCGGATGGAATCTCTATTCGACGGCCGCTTCGCAGCACGATCGTATATGCTCCAGCGGCGATGGGCGTCAGCAGCGCGAGTAAGAGAAGGCAAGCCAATCTTGTCGTTGGCCGGCAATGTCCGGTGGCGTTGTGAGAGTCGGCGGTATTCGCTCTAAACATCTTGAATGCTCCAACTTAAATGGCTACGGCTGCGTTTCTTGGACCCAGTATAGCACCCGCGGAAATGGGCGCTCAATGGGGTCAATAAATGGCTGGAAACATCTGGGAAAATATTGCTGAGAATCCATCCGATTGGTGTACAATCCGCGCATTCGGATAGCACTCTCGCGCTTTGAAACGCGGAAGGGTCCTTTTGGGAAATGGATGCCTGCCGCTCACGGTTGTCAACCTTTCTCGCAAAGGAGAAATAAGAGAGACATGGCAAAAACCATTTGCAAACTGCTTGGCGTCGTATTACTCCTTGTCGGAATCATCGGGTTTATCAAACCGGGTTTTGCCGGCACCCACCTGAGCATGGCGCACAACCTCGTGCATATCCTGACAGGTATCATCGCCCTTTACTTCGGCTTCGCCGCCTCACTGAGCGCAGCACGAGGATTTAGCCTCGCCTTCGGAGCGATCTATCTGCTGCTTGGCATTGTAGGGTTCATTATGGGAGCCCCCGCTGCACCCACGATGGCCAACATGGCGGAGATGGGAGTAGACAATCGCCTCTGGAGCGTCATTCCAGGAACTCTCGAACTGGGAACGGCTGATCACGCCGTGCACATTTTGCTTGGTATAGTTTTTCTGGTCGGCGCGCTGATGACCAAGGCCGATTCGTATCGGTCGGCGGATTAGTCCGCTTCATCGTCAGGCGAAAAAGAAATTCGGGTTTCGAATCGCAGATGTTGCATGACTCTACGACTCGAAACCCGAAATCTGTTTTAGCTAGAAGCGGAACGTGGCCCCGCCTCTGCCGGTTGCGCCAGGTGCGCGAAATCCATTCTCAAAGTATTTCCGGTCGAAGATATTGTCCGACCCCCCGAATAGCACAAGCACAACTCGCTCGGTAAGAGCACGCTCGTAACTCAGGAACGCGTCGACCTTGGTGTATCCGCTGAAAGTGAGGATCGCCTGTCGAAAGGGAAAGTCGTTCTCGAAGACCGGAGCGATATATGAGCCGGTGCGGTTGAGATCGGCGCTTAAGAGAAATGAGCGGTAGCGTTGAGTGTACGTCAGGCCGAAGAGATGACGTGGGATCACGAATTCCTGTTGAAGGCCCTGACCGGGTACCAGGCGATCGCTATTCGTGAACGTATAGGAAGCGTGTAGCTCGGCGCCACGATAAGGCACAGCTTCGAAGTATCCTTCCACTCCGCGTGCGAGGCCGCCCGGTCGATTGAAGTATCCGCCAAACGCTCTCAGTCCGAGCGGGTCGACAAAGCTAAAGTCCGTCACCCGCTGAAGCCTGGTATAGAAGTACGTCGCACCCAGGCGGACCCGATTGCGTGCCATGCGCTGATCGAACCCGCCGTCAACGCTGATTGATTGCTCGGCGCGCAATAACGGGTCGCCGATCCGCCGTGGAGTGTTTGCTATGACGGCCTCGCCGAATCGTTCATACAGCGATGGCGCGCGAAATCCGTTCCCCACGTGAGCGCGAAGCTTGGTTCCGGTCGAGCGAATGAAGTAAGCGATTGATCCGTCACCCGTAACCGAACTCTCACTCTGAATGTCGCTTAAGCTCCCGGGCCGATCCGCTGCGCTAATGCGGTAAAACTGGCCGCGGACGCCGGCGGATATTTGCAGACGCTCATCCAGAAGAAAAATCTGGTCCTGTCCGAACACAGCAAACGTGCGTTGCTTGTCGGTCGTGTTGTTGAGTAGTGAAAACGACGGTATCGACTGTTGAAAGAGTGACTCGCGTTCGATCTCCATCCCGGCGGTGACGAGATTTTTTCGGCCGAGGCGGAAGTTCGCCCGCGCATCGAGAGTGTCGATTGATCCCTTGTTTATGCTATTGAACTCGAAGTCGCCGAAGGGAAAGAACGTTGCGAATCGAGGATCAACCAGAGGGCCGTTGTAGTTTCTTCTGTTCGACGAGACGTGCTGGTACGCCACCGTGTAGGAGAATACCTCGTTAAGCCGCTGTGTGAATCGGACAGAGCCAACCAGCAATCGATTTCTGCGACCCTGGTCCGGATTGTTCGTGTCTGGCTGGTAGTTGACGGTCTCGATGGCGTCTGGATATTTAACGCCGGACGAGAACGCGGCAGGCAAAGCGAACGGGTTATTGTTGACGCGCGCGTTCGAGATCGTCCCGTAAAAGTTTCCGCCGATCGAGATAGAAGGTGTCGCGTCAAACTGTATCCTGCCGCCCGCGGCCGTGTCGCCGTACTCATCGTTACCGTCAACTCCATGTCTGACATCGACCCTCGTTATTCCGAAGCTGTAGCCTGTTCGCCGGCCGGCTCCGCCCGAGCCTTGCAACCGCTCGCGAAAGAGCCCCAGGCTTCCGCCGTCAAATGTGGCGTCGAATCGAGGCTCGCCGGAACCGGTTTTGGGCACCAGATTGAGGACGCCTCCGATCGCATTAGTCCCATAGATGGAAGATCCTGAGCCGCGCAGAATCTCGATTCGATCTAGATTCACCGGGGATAGATCTGTGATAAACGGCAGAGCGGAACCGTTGATGTCCGAAGCATCACGGATGCGAAGACCGTCGAGGAGAATCGCCGTGTCGAAGTTTCTTAAGCCGCGGAGACGAAGCGACGTCAGTGCGCCGGGCGATCCCTGCTGCTGCACTCTCAAACCGGGTGTGTCACGCAACGCTTCCGCAAGGCTTAGCTCGCGCCTCGCCTCGATCTGCTGCTCTTCAACCAATGTTACGGCCTTCGAAACCTCGTCGGCCCTCTGAGTCGTCCCGGTCGCTACGACCACTACGTTTTCATTGATGGTCCCAACCGAGAGAGTAAAGTCCTGCTTTGCGGTCTGGCCGCGCGCAACTTTCAGCTCTTCCGAGGTGAGTACCGCGAAGCCACGAGCTGTTACCTCAAGAATGTAATCCCCGGGCGCGAGCCCGCTGAACCCATAAACGCCTCGTTCGTCGGTTCGCGCGAAGAGTCGGATGCCTTCGCGCGAGCGAAGATGAACCTCTGCAGCGGGAATGCTGGCGCCCCGCTCGTCGGTTACATGACCGGTTAGTGCCGAACCATTCTGTGCGAGCACGCTTATCGACACCGACGATAAGATAATCAGTAGCGCAGCAGTGCTTGTCAGCCTTCTAAGTGTGACGAGTCTTCTCGTCTGATCGATGTGATATTTCATGTTTAGCTTCTCCTGCCCGTCGCAGTACGAGCTTGAAAGAGAGCGTTGGACAGGTCTCCTGACTCGCGGCGTTAGAGAGCAGGGATGAGAGATGGTGGCGATGGAGCTTCGTCCGCCAACGTCACTCGTTTCTTGCTCTAAACCTTCGCTCCAGCCTTCCCGAAGTTAGTAGCCCAAGCTGTCAGCTTGCGTTCGCAAACTAACAGTTTGCGCTACTGTGTTCTCAGTGGCTTCAATGTTGGAGCGTTGTTACCGCTTACAGTTGCGCGGGCAGTGACGGCCTCGAACCGCCTTCCCTTATCCTTCGCCCGGTTGTTGACTCTCCCGGCGCGCGTCGTGCACCGGAGTTATGCGTGGCGCGCCTGTAACTGGATGCGCGTCCACCAGAACTTTTATCTCAAAGACTTTTCGTAGAAGGTCCTCCGTAAATACTTCTCGCGGGGATCCGGCAGCGACCGTTCGTCCCTTAAAAAGCAAGAGCACGTTATCGGCGAATTCTGATGCCAGATTGATATCGTGTGTTACAACCACGGCCGACTTCCGTTCCTCGTCACATCGCGCCCGCACCAGTCTAAGCAGGGCAGCCTGATGAGCCAGATCGAGATTGGCTGTCGGTTCGTCCAGCAAAAGAATGCCGGCCTCAGTCGCGAGCGCGCGCGCAAGCACTGCTCGCTGGCGTTCGCCGCCCGATAGCTCGCTCATAAGTCGGCCACTAAACTCTTCGAGTTCTGTTTCGCGCAGGACCTGTCTTGTGATCAGAACGTCGCGATCACTTTCCCAACCCCAGGCGCCGGTACTGGACCACGCATACCGACCGCCGAGCACGAACTCCATCACCGTCACGGGAAATCTCAATTCAGCTTCCTGCGCCACAACCGCGATTCGTCGTCCGATGGCCCGTCGTGCGAGGGTACCGAGTGGCATTCCATCCAGAAGCAGTCCGCCGCTAATGGGCACCAACGCACCATTAAGCGTTCGCAGCAGCGTTGATTTTCCGGCACCGTTCGGACCGACGATCGCGGTAACTTCGCCCGCAACCGCCCGCAGGCTAACGTGGGCAACGGCGATACGCGAGCCGTAAGAGACCGTGATGTGACGTGCCTCCAAAAGGCAGGGATCGGTGGTCAGTGGTCGGTGGTCAGTACTCTGATAGTCTGCTGCCTGCTTATTCAATTCGATTTCTCCAGTCAGAAAGGCACAACTTCCGTCTCTTGCTGCCCTCGGCTCCTGACCACTGACCACTGACCACTGACCACCGCCCACCCGCTCCTCATCCGCGCCTCAACAGAAACACGAAGAGGGGCGCCCCGATTAACGCTGTGATGGCGCCAACCGGAAGTTCACGTGGAGCGATCACACTGCGCGCAATAGTGTCCGCTACGATGACGAAGACTGCGCCGGCTAGCGCCGCGGCCGGAATCACAGTTCGATTATCGCTGCCGAATGACAACCGCGTTAGATGAGGCACCACCAACCCAACGTATCCAACAGATCCTGCCGAGGCGACGGACGCGCCAACCAGTAAGCTCGCTGCTATGAAAACAACCAGCCTGACCCGCTCGACTTCCACTCCCAGATCGAAGGCGTCGCGCTCTCCCAACATCAGCAGATTCAGAGAACGGGAATAGAGCGTGAGAACTATTGCTCCAACAAAAGCCGCAATGATCGAGATAGTGAGCAAGCTCGAATTGGCGCCTGAAAGATCGCCCAGCAGCCAAAAGGTAAATGATCGTATCCTGGTTGCGTCCATCATGGTGGTGATGAAGACAATCGCGGATGATAGGAACGTGGTCACAATGACACCTGCAAGCAGCAGTTTCTCGGGCGTCGTGCCCGTGCGTCCCCGTGCCAGTCTATATACGACAAACGTCGAAGCGAGCGCGCCGGCAAATGCCATCACCGGTCTCATCCACTCGCTGCCTTGCGCCGCACCGAAGACGACGAGTGCGACCATAGTTCCCACAGCCGCACCGTTCGAAATCCCCAGGAGATATGGTTCTGCGAGCGGGTTTCTCAGCAAAGCCTGGTAGCCCGCTCCAGCGGTCGCCAGCGACGCTCCGACGGAAGCAGCGAGGAGAATTCGCGGAAGCCGAACCTGGAAAAGGATCGCGCTCTGTTCAGACGTCAGGCCACACGGCGAAGTTCCCCCGCTGAACAGGGCACAAAGCGACGACCCAAATGGCAGGCGCTCAGCGCCGGTGACCGATCCGACCACAATGGCAAGCAGCAGGGCGGCGAGCAGCACCAGACAGATGATGATCGTCCGACGAAAAGTGGATCGAGCATCGCGCCCTGTCGCCGTCTGGCTCCCGATCTTCATTGTGTTCATGGCGCCTGCGTCGTAAACGCCTCTGGATGGAGCGCCCGCGAAATCTGTTCCAGTCCATCCACCAGTCGAGGCCCGGGGCGTGATAGAAAGTCCCCATTGATTCCGTACACCCGTTTATTAATTGCAGCGGGCGATCGCTTCAGCGCAGATGCCACCTCCATCGGTCCATCTCCTGTGGCCATGATGATTGCGTCTGGTCGCGACGCCATGGCTGCCTCGTCGCTGTACCTCATCCACTCTCCTTCGACTTCGCCCGTAACGGATTTTCCCCCGGCACGCCGGATCAGGTCCGTGATCCAGGACTTGCGCCCGGCTGTCCAAAGTGGAGATGGTGAGACTTGATAGAAAACGGAAACCGCAGGCAGCGCCTTCACTCGATTCTCGATCGCATCAGCCCGCGCGCGCAGGTTGCTAATGAGTTTCTCGGCTTCGGCAGCCTGGCCGAGTATCTCCCCCACGGTGTGAATCGATCGGAGAACGCCTTCAAGGTCGTGAGGATCTGTAACAAAGACCGCGATGCCGCGTTCGTTCAGTTGGCTGGTGAACGTCTCAAGCTGGGAAGCTGTGGAAACGAGGATAACGTCCGGGCGCAAAGCGATAATCCGCTCGATGTTTGGCTGGAGTGTGTCGCCCACCTTTTCGACTTTGACTGCCTCGGGAGGGTAATTACAGTATGTTGTGTTTCCGACAAGGCGATTTCCGGCACCGACAGCATAGACGATCTCGGTTAGATTCGGAGCGAGGGTGATGATTCGTTGCGGGCGGACTTGAACGCGTACCACCTTTCCGGATTCGTCCGCGACCTCTCGCATCTCGGCCTGATGCTTAATGGAAGAATTCTGCTGGGGCTTCGAACAGGCGAGCGCGAGCGAAAACGTCGTCAGCGCTATCGCGATGATTAGCTTGTATACCGGCGTGATGTGTTTATACAAAAAATTCCCGTCGCTTTCCTGCTCGCATCACGAATGGCGAACAGGCGGGCGACGGGAGATCACTGGTAGGAAAGGAGCTAACCCGACGTGCGGCCTGAACACCCTTACGCGAGGCGCTCAACAAGGCTGCAGAGTTGTGTCGGCAGGCAGGTCTCCTGGCTTAGCTGAATTTTGAATTCTGAATTTTGAATTCTGAATTGAACGCATCAATTCAAAACTCAAAATTCAAAACTCAAAACCAACTTCACAGTGGCGCGACCGCGCGGGATTCACACCCGCTTCCCTATTCTCCCCGCTCTTTGCACGGGGCACCTGGACACTTCTTGATGAAAAGAACAAGGGAAACTGTGTAGCCCGGCTCCCCTTTTCTATCGCGAGCGGACGTTATCACGCGCGAGTGGCAAAAGTCAAAACGCAAGGCAGGCCGAGCGGCTTCTCAACTAAAACAGAATTACCACAGGGGCCACAGAGATCACAGAGGGCTTAATAAATCTGCTGAAGTCCCGCTTTTAACTCTGCGATCTCTGTGTTCTCTGTGGTGACATCCCTCCGGCATCATCTTTAAAGACGAATGCCCTAACTCCTGCTTGCTCCAGCAGCTGCTGTGCGATGATCGCATCGTTTCCACTCGCGAATACCTCGATCAGCGCTACTTCGTCAAACGTCGCCTGGTTCCTCCGCCCTTGCTCTTCTAACTCTCTCCATCGTAACCCTGGAGGCCTTGAAGCCAATCGCTTCCCAGAACCGCTCGCTTCCGTGTCCTGCGCGCAGCACCCACGTTATACCCGGATCCTCCTGCATGAGCCGGCGAACAATTTCCCTTCCGATGCCGTTACCGCGTCTATCCGCAGCCACGGCAACCATGGAAATATATCCGTTCGAAATCTCATCACATAGCGCCCTGCCGAAGCCGATTACCTGCCCGCCATCCATGGCGACAATCGCGCGGCTCGTGTTCTCCATCATTGTTTTGAATATCGAGGGATCGGCGACGCGATGGGCCCAGCCCATCTCTGCCAGAAACAGCCGAATGGGTTCGTAATCGTCCGGAAGCGCGTTGCGGATTTGCATGCGGAATTTTGAATTGCGCTAAGTGACGGGCTGCTTCTCGTCTAACGATTCTGCATACTCATTGCAGGTGGGACTCGCGACATCGCGCTCGAATGAGCGACGGATTTCCTCCCTGGGTGGCGGCGACGACCATAGCCTCATTCTCTTCGACCATCGATGATCGAGTACCCGCTCCCTAAAATACTTCTCGTGCTCCCACTCGACCTCTGCCATTGTCAAAAGACAATCTACGTACTCAGGATGATTGGCTTCCAAAGCCAGGCGCGCCGCTGTTTCGTACTCTTCGATATTTCGACGCTCCAGCCGTCCTGCGCCGTACATCGGTGCCAGCCATCCCGTGACATGACAGAGCGCTCCAAGAGATCGGCCGATGATTGCGGCTTTGATCTCTCGCACCCGGCTCGGCTTTCGACCGAGATCTTCCAGCATTCCTCCGATCAATCGTCGATGATGCCATTCCTCGTCCTCGATTTCGCAGATCCTGGACTTGATCTCCCGCTCGCGGATCGAATGCCAATGCCCTCGATATGCATAGGCGGCAGCCAGCTCGCCAGAGTAAGCAAGCCGCAAAATCGCAATAAGGTATTCCAGAGGCGGATCTTTCATGTCCGAGCACAATCGGCGGCGGTCTGTCTCGCGAAAGCCTAGTAACAGTTTCCACCCGGCACGACCAAAGCGCAACGCCAAATATGACCGCACCGCTTTTGCCTTCTCGTTTGCGGGTCGAGTAAGATGCCGCTTCACCCAATCCGAACCAGGAGCACTCCGACGAATGATAAAGACTGTGGAATGGACCAGCGAAGGTGTTCGTATGCTCGATCAGCGGTTGCTGCCGACCGAAGAAAAGTATTTGACCTTGAGATCCTACGAAGAGGTGGCCGAGGCGATCAGAAAGATGGTCGTGCGCGGGGCGCCCGCGATCGGCGTTTCGGCCGCAATGGGTCTGGCGCTCGGCGCGAGTCAATCGGTAGGCACTTCGGTGGCGGATCTGGAATATGACTTTGACTACATGTGCGAGGTAATGGGACAGACCCGTCCCACCGCAGTCAATCTATTCTGGGCGATCGAACGCATGCGAGATGCGTTCCGGCGCGCGAAGGCAACGTCCTCAGATGTCGAAGAGGTCAAGCGCAGTCTGGTCACCGAAGCTAAGACGATCTTTTCTGACGACATCAATTCTAATCGCAGCCTGGGGCGATTCGGAGGCGAGTTAATTCCTGACGGATCGACTGTTCTTACACACTGCAATGCCGGCGCGCTGGCCACCGCTGGGGACTATGGTACCGCGCTCGGAGTGATTCGCGGTGCGCGTGATGCGGGCAAACGTGTCGCCGTCATCGCCGATGAAACGCGTCCCTTCCTACAGGGGGCCAGATTAACTGCATGGGAACTCGCCAAGGACAATATTCCGGTGACGGTCATCACCGACAACATGGCGGGCCACGTAATGAAGCAGAAGAAGGTGGACGTTGTGGTTGTGGGTGCGGACCGGATCGCCGCAAACGGGGACACTGCTAATAAGATTGGAACCTACATGGTGGCGGTACTGGCGAGGGAGCATGCGATCCCGTTCTATGTAGCCGCGCCCGTTTCGACGCTCGATCTTACCCTGTCCTCAGGGGAGCAAATACCGATAGAGGAGCGCGATGCCCGCGAGGTCACTCACATGCGCGATTATCAGCTTTCGCCGGATGGAGTGCCCGTACACAACCCAGCTTTCGATGTCACACCCAACGAGCTGATCACCGCCATCATCACCGACAAAGGCGTAGCGCGACAGCCGTATACGAAGAGCTTGAGGAAACTCTTAGAAGACAAATAAGCGAGGATTACCAGCGGTAACCTACTGATGAGTCGTGGCGAACCGACTCTGCTTCCACCATTCCATGGTTCGCCTCAATCCATCTTCAAGGCTCGTCTGCGGCAGATAGCCCAACATCTCGCTGGCTCGAGAAACGTCCGCGACGCTGTGGCGCACGTCCCCCATGCGTGGCTCTCGATACTCCGCCGTTACGTCCGTACGACCGGCAATAAACTTCATGGTGTTGAGGAGTTGGTTGAGCGTAGTTCGCTCTCCTCTGGCGAAGTTGATGACTTGCCCCACACCGGACTTGGTCTCTGCGGCGCGCATATTGGCCATCACTACGTCGTCGATGAATGTGAAGTCGCGCGACTGTTCGCCGTCGCCATAGATGACGGGACGCTCCCCGCGAAGAAGCGCGCCGGTAAAGCGAGAGATCACACCTGAGTATTCCGAGCTCGGATCCTGTCTGGGACCGAAGACATTGAAATAGCGGAGCGAGACTGTTTCGAGGTTGTAGACCCGGGCGAACACCTGGCAGTAATACTCGCCGACAAGCTTTGCCACCGCATAAGGAGATAACGGGTCTGGCCTCATGCTCTCGACTTTTGGAAGTTGCGGCTGATCGCCATAGACTGAGCTCGAGGCTGCATACACAAGCCGTCGCACGCCGCTCTCGCGTGCTGAGTTGAGAAGTTGAAATGTCGCATCAACGCAGGCGACATGAGTCTCGACTGGATTCTTGACTGAACGCGGAACGGACGGAATTGCCGCCTCGTGGAAGACCAACTCTACATCCTCTAGAGCCCGTCGGGTGGCCGCTTCATCCGCCAAACTCGCCCGATGGAAGTCTACGTTCCCGCCAATCTCCTCGAGATTCTCAAGATGTCCGGTCGAGAGATCATCGATTACACGCACCCGCGCGCCGCTCGCCACTAAGCGCTGCGCGATATGCGAGCCGATGAAGCCCGCTCCCCCCGTTACAAGTGCGATTCCGGATAAAGTCATAAGTTGGTCTCGGGTGTCGGGGGTCAGGTTTCGAGTTCCGGGTTTCGGGTTCCGCGTTTCGAGTTTCAGATCTTGGATGTTGAGGCGCGCAGTATGTCCCGTGCCGCTTTCGGTAACCGGCCGCCGACGCCCGGCACCCGACACCCGTCACCTTTCTTACCTTCCTACGCCGACATATTCAAATCCCAGTTCGCGCATCGCGGCAGGTTCGTAGATATTCCGCAGATCCGCGATCCTTGCGCCGCGCATGAGTCGGTGGATCTTTTCCATATCGAGGGCGCGAAACTGGTTCCACTCTGTCATAAACACGAGCACGTCGGCCCCAGCCACGGCCTCGTACTCGTCTTCCGTATAGGTGACGCCCGGCAGCAGGGGGGTCGCTTCGTCCATTGCCACCGGATCGTAGGCACGCACCTTCGCTCCTCGTTGCATCACGTTGCGAATAATGTCGACGGAGGGCGCGTCGCGCATATCGTTCGTCTCCGGCTTGAACGAAAGGCCGAGGACCGCTACCACTTTACCCGCGAGATCGCCAACCAGCTTTTCAATCTTTCCTACCATCGCCACCCGTTGGCGCTTGTTCACTTCTATCACAGAATCAACGATCAGCGAATCTCCTCCCAGTTCGCGCGCGACGTACGCAAGGGCGAGAGTGTCTTTGGGAAAGCATGATCCCCCAAAACCGGGGCCAGGATGAAGAAACTTTCGCCCGATCCGGCCATCCATTCCTATGGCTCGCGCGACGTCGTGAACATCGCATCCGATCAGATCGCAGAGATTAGCGATTTCGTTGATGAACGAAATCTTGGTTGCCAGAAAGGCATTGGCCGCATACTTTGTAAGTTCAGCGGCTTCCAGCGATGTTATGACGAAGGGTGTCTCAATCAGGTAGAGCGGACGATAGAGATCGCGCATGATCGCTACGGCCTCTTCATCGCGACTTCCGATTACGATTCGATCGGGTCGCATGAAGTCATCGATTGCGGCCCCTTCACGGAGGAACTCTGGGTTTGAAACTACGCCGAAATTATGGCGGCCTTTTTGATGTTCGCGGATGAGCGTGCGCAATCGCTCGCCCGTTCCAACCGGCACCGTCGACTTGGTTACCACCACTTTATACTCGTTCATGTATTCGGCGATCGATCGGGCGGCGGCGTCAACATGAGAAAGATCGGCGGACCCATCGCCACTGGGAGGAGTTCCCACGGCCACAAATATCACTAGTGCTTGTTCGACTGCAGATTTTAAGTCGGTGGTGAACTGCAGGCGACCTGACTGAGTATTCTTGCTGATTAGCTGTTCGAGTCCAGGTTCGTAGATCGGAATGCTGCCCTGGGATAACCGTGCAATCTTCTGCTCGTCAATGTCAACGCAGGTGACATCCACGCCGAATTCCGCAAAGCACGCTCCGGTAACAAGACCGACGTACCCTGACCCGATAACTGCTATGTGCATTTTTCTAAGTGAATGGTTTGTTGGAAGGGAAAGAACGGTGTTATCTGCGCCAGCTTCTGACATGCAAAACCTTGCGGATCACGCGCGCCAAGTGGCGCATGACCCGCAAGGTTGCAGTCGATAGACCGTGCACTAAAAGAAACGCACGGGATGTATGGTCTTAACCGTCGGTTATTTGGTCGGGCTGATGACTACAACCGAACCACCGAAGTTGAGGTCGTTGTTTTCGGTACGGCCTGCAAGGATCGCAGCCGCAATCGCGCCGCCGGCTGCGAGCAACAATGCTGCCAACGCGCCGCCGCCGATACCCTTCATGCCTTCCGTCTTCAGGCGTGTGCAACGTGTTCCAGGAGCGGCCTGGCCTGCAGTGTCCTGCGAACCGGCAGCAATCTGTTTGACGCTGTTACCCGCGCGAAGCTCAACACGACCAACCTGAGTGGCAACGATCGTGTTTCCACACTCGGTGTCGATGCTAAAGGCATCGGCCTGAGTGTTGTCGGCTACGACTGCGCCATCTTTGGTAGTGATGGTGGCTGAAACGCCCGAAGGAATTGAGACGCGTGTGCGACCCGACTCCAGTGCGCCCATAATACCCGTATCGGTGAAGCTAATCTTCATCGTTGTATCGGGCAGGAGTTCCACACGACCAAGTTTGCCTAAGCTGACTACGGCACTGCTACCCTTCGCCGTTGTAACGGTGCTGTCTGAAAATACCGTCGCACCCGAGATCGCGTTCTGGCCGTTGATTGTAACCTGTCCGGACGCGGATAATTCGCCACCCGTCTGGCCCAACTGTCCCGGCGTCGCCAGCACTACCATCGAGTACACACTCAAGACGGCAACTGCCAGGCAAAACGCAATGGACTTGCGGCTCCAAGTTCTGCTAATCATTAATTCTCCCTCCCGTAAAGTGAAAAAGTTTTGAGAGCGCGCCGCGGGACCAAAGGACCTGCGGGAGACGGATGTTAGGTCTTTCCGGAGTGACCCATCTCGACATTTTCGAACCCGACCGCGCGAAACATTCCTTAAAAAACAGGCATCACAGCCACTTAGGGCTTCAATATCATCGCCTTTTTACACGAATCCCAATGACCTGTCAACAAGGATTTGCGTAACGGTGGCAGAAACTTAGCACACTCAAGCGGCTTTTACCAGAAAATTTTACGGAAAATACTCATGCGCTCCGCAGCGGCCCCACAATCTGAGAGAGTAGCCTGAGTTTGGCTCTTGAGCAAGAAGAAAGTGCTCGAATAGGCCAATTTTCACGATTAATCCTTGTAGATCTCTATGATCGCTTGCCCATCCGCACCCACCCGCCCTCGATACATGCCAGCCGTGCTGAATGACATTGCGATGTTTCCGTCTTTATCTATTGTAATGAGCCCACCCTTGCCTCCAAGCGCGTCGACCTTCGCGATGACCGTGTCGGCGGCCTCTTTTAGTGAGAGCCCTTTGTACTCAAGGAGCGCCGAAAGGTCGTGAGCGACAACCGAGCGAATGAAAAACTCTCCGTCGCCAGTGGCAGAGATCCCACAGGTTCGATTATTGGCGTACGTCCCCGCTCCAATGATCGGCGAGTCGCCGACTCTTCCCCATCGCTTATTTGAGACACCGCCAGTAGAAGTTCCCGCTGCCAAATTTCCCCCTTGATCCAACGCGACAGCGCCGACCGTCCCGTACTCGTGCCCTACCACGTCAGCGTGTCCCTTCTCGGGCTTCTTCGGTTCGGGCATCTTGTTCTTCTCTGCTTCCGCAGCTTTTTCGCTTTGCAATGTCTTCCAGCGTTCTTCGGTAAAGAAGTAGCTCGCCGGCACTAGTTCAATCCCCTGCTCCTTGGCAAATGTCTCTGCGCCGTCACCCACCATCATCACATGGCGAGACTTTTCCATTACGAGGCGAGCGAGGCTGATCGGATTCTTAATATGCTTCAATGCCGCAACGGAGCCCGCTTTGAGCGTCTTGCCATCCATGATAGAGGCATCCAACTCGTTGGTACCTGCGTTGGTGAACACCGCGCCCTTGCCAGCGTTAAAGAGTGGCGAGTCTTCCATAAATCGGATTGCATTCTCGACGGCATCCAGGCTCGGTCCGCCTTTCCGTAGGACGTCATACCCGGACATCAACGCTGTCGTGAGGGCGTCGCGGTACGCTTTTTCGCGACTCGCCGTCATCTGGCTCTTGAGGATTGTTCCGGCGCCGCCGTGGATCGCGAAACGAATTCGAGGCTGCGGATGCGAGGGTCCACGGCTGTTACTCGCCGAGATGGTTCTGCTACTCAGGTCCGACAGCACTCCTACGCCAAGGGCAGCCGCGCCCAGCCCTTTGAGCGCGTCACCCAAAAACCGACGACGACTATTTTCATTTTTCATGAAAGTAAGGGCGCGATCGACTCTCAATCAGCCGAGCAGTCGCGAGATTAGATGTGTTCTATGGAGCCTGGGGATCGTAGCAGATGCTGCATGGCTGTCACAATGATCCTACGGTACTTCCGGCTGCCTTTTGCGCAGCGATCGCTTCCTCGTAGACTCGTTGCGCGCGCTTTGCCAGACTAGTCGGAACAATGATTCGAAACGGGTGCTTGGCTACAAAGGATGGGACCCTGCGAACCTCCGCCCCCAGCGATTCGAAGATACCAACTGCCACGGCGTCGGAGAATTCGTCAGTATTGAACTCTTCCGAGGCGCGACGCAATGCCCCGCGCAGCCGATCCAATGGGAGATTTCTGCCCGCCAGGACTTTGCCTCGCGATTGAAAGTCTCCCAGCGCATAGAGGACGACCTCTTCGACATCAACCACCTTTCGATTGGTTGGCCTGTCAAAAAGAGTTGGCTGACGCATGGAGTCTTCGATTAGCTGGGGTGAGAAAGCCTAAGGAGATCCAACCCGACGGGGTCGACTGGTCTCTTCGTCCCGCTGTGGGGTTGGCGCGACCGCAGACGACTCTACCGACTGGTTGGGCTTCGCCTTTTCGATCATTTCCGCCTGTTCGTAAGGATCGAGCCGGGCGAAAATATAGAATGTGTCGCCGGACCTTACGGATCCAAGGTATCGAAAGGTATTGCTATACACCTCTCCCTGGCGAAGTATTGCAGGCTTCGGCGGCGTTTCGAAGAGATTGCGCAATTCCTCAGCAGCCGCAGCCTCGAGTTCGGGCAGGTAGTCATTCGAGGTTTCGCGAGCTATGCGGACCGCCGCCTGTCGAAGTGCTCGTATGCGATTCGAGTTGCGAAGATAGTAGGCGCGTTTTATCTCGTGCCGACTCGCGCGATCATCGACCACCTCTTGTTCGTTCTTAAGATATGCCAGGTAGGCCCGCACGATGGGGCCGAACTCAGAATTAGCCGTCCCTGACCCCTGACCTCTGGCAACGCCGGCTCCGGCAATGCAAACAAGGATCATCGACCAAATCCACAATATCCGGTGCGCTTTTCTCATGGCCTTCGAAATCAAAACTAATAAAGTCCTGGAAGGGGGACGTTGGTGAAGGGAGTTTATCATAAGACGGAAGCGTTGCGTTGCGCGCGCACAGCAGCGATGTTACATTTTCCATGCGTTTACATAACTGAGTCTTTACGAATACCGACATGGCCGATCATCCGACAAAAGGCGAGTTCAGCGGCAAACGAGTGGCATTGGGCGTCTCGGGAGGCATCGCTGCTTACAAGGCGGCTGAAATCCTGCGTGGTTTGCAGCGTGCCGGATGCGAAGTCCGAGTGGCGATGACGAAACGCGCCTGCGAGTTCATTACCCCGCTCACGTTTCGCGCTCTTTCAGGCTCGCACGTTGTGGTTGACGATTATGCGCCCGACAATCCCGATCCTATCGCCCACATCACCTTTTCGCAGACCGTCGATCTGTTTCTCGTCGCCCCCGCCACGGCGAACGTCATTGCAAAATTCGCTAATGGAATCGCCGATGACTTTCTTACCTCGACATATCTGGCTTCCACTGCCCCTGTGGTTATCGCGCCGGCGATGAACACAGCTATGTGGAATCATCCCGCGACACAGCGCAACATACGACGGCTGCGCGCTGACGGAGTCAGTGTGATTGAACCGGACGATGGTGAAATGGCGTGCGGAACTTTCGGACCGGGACGATTGAGCGAGCCCGAACGCGTTGTCGCGGCAGCGCTGGAGGTCCTCAAGGATGCCGCTCGCTACAGGCGCCAGGATCTGAAGGGCGAGCGAGTGTTGATAACTACCGGTGCGACCCGTGAAGAACTCGACCCGGTCCGATTTCTTTCGAACCGTTCGTCGGGTCGGATGGGTTTTGCCCTGGCCGAAGCCGCGCGCAATCGTGGTGCAGACGTCAGTATCGTCGCCGGGGTGACCACCGTCGAATCGCCCTCGAATATTGACATCGTGCGTGCGTTCTCTGCAGCGGATATGCACGCAGCAGTGATGAGTCAGGTTGCGAAGGCCACCGTTTTTATATCCGCCGCGGCGGTGGCAGATTATCGACCAGCCACTCGTGCGGCCAACAAGATGAAGAAATTGGGAGCGGAGATAACTCTCACGCTTGAGCCTACAACGGACATTCTCGCGGAAGTAGCTGCCGAGCGTCGGAATGGACTACTCGTGATCGGCTTTGCGGCCGAATCTGAGAATGTGCTCGCACACGCGCGAGCAAAACTTGAACGTAAACGGTTGGACGCGATCGTGGTGAACGACATTACACGGGAAGGCGCCGGTTTCGATTCAACCACGAATATCATTTCGATCCTTACCGGATCGGATAAAGCCCCAATCGAATTCGGAATGATGTCTAAGCTGGATGCCGCTCACCGCGTGCTGGACGAAATACTAGTGCTTCGCGGCAGCGGTAATAAAAACAGATCGACCGAGTCCATTTAATAAGGAGTTCAACCGCCGTTGAAGGACGAACTGATTGGTTTAATAAGGGACGCCGGGGAACACGTAGCGTATCTGTCCGAACTGGGCGTCACCGACTTTGATGATGCTTCGGCATCGACGGGAGTTGCGAAAGCCGGGAAGCCAAACGAAACGCGACTGTCTCCCGGCGAGAATTCGACTCTCCGCCGTAACGCTGAGGCTGCTCTGAAGGCAAGTGTGCCGGCCGCCAGTGAGACGTCCTCTCGAGCCTCTTCTGCCAGGCCACCAATTGCCCAACCTGTGTCGGGAGTTTCCAGTCGCGCGAATACTCGATTGCCCAAGCCTTCACAGTCAGGGCCGCGGGAGACGCTGTTCGGAGAGGTTGCGCCTGCTACAGAAAGCGGCTTGCCCTGCAATACCGAATCGCTTGAAGACATATGGAATGATATCGGGGACTGTACGCGCTGTCCTCTGGCCGCAGGAAGAACGCACATTGTTAATAGTCATGGCAATCGCAATGCGCGTCTTATGTTTGTCGGCGAAGCACCCGGCGCCGATGAAGACGCGCAGGCGCGGCCTTTCGTAGGCCGTGCCGGGCAATTGCTGACAAAAATCATTGAGGCTATCGGCATAAAGCGCGAAGAGGTACTGATTGGCAATGTCAATCGCTGTCGCCCTCCACAGAACCGCCCGCCCACGCCCGAAGAAGCCAAGACGTGCAAGCCTTTCATACTTCGCGAAATTGCCGTGGTAAAACCCGACGTGATTGTCGTCCTCGGGAACACGGCGATGAAGAACCTGCTCGACGCGAAGGAAGGCATTACAAAGCTTCGGGGACAGTTCCAGGATTACCACGGCATTAAAGTGATGCCGACATTTCACCCAGCCTATCTACTCCGCGATCCGTCGAAGAAGCGAGAAGCGTGGGAAGATATGAAGATGGTCCGTGCCTATCTCGACTCGATAGCAAACGAGAAGTAGCACAGCGCGCCCACGAACCTCGGACACGGCGGAATGATCGTCGCTTCACCTTTTTCGACCTTCAGGCTAACTTACCTGCGTGCAACCTCCGGCAGCGCTAAAACGTGAACATGATTCCTCCGTCGGACCTTCGCCTTTGTATGCGGAGGTCGCGGTGCCCGTACGCGTCGACAAAACCTTCACCTACCGGTTGCCAACTGCGTGGCAGTCTTCAGTCAGCGTCGGATCGCGACTGCTGGTCCCTTTGGGTCGCAATCGCGTCACGGGTTACGTAGTCGCGCTTCATCAAGCTCTCGATCCAAAGCTCAGCCTTAAAGAGAGCGACATTAAAAACGCTTCCGAGCTGCTGGACGCCGATCCCCTGCTTACTCCTGAGATCCTCGAAATCACCAAGTGGGTTTCTGATTATTATGCCGCCTCGTGGGGAGAGGTGTTGAAGGCTTCGCTTCCCGCCGGACTCAACGCGACTGTCGAACAAGTGATGACAATTACCGGTGAGGGGCGCGAGGCGTTCTTACGACTTGCGATCGATCGGGCCGACAGCGCGAAGACACGCGCCCTGCAATTCATCTTCGAAAAGGGCGAAACGCCGCTTCGCACGCTTGCCCTGCATCTCGGAGAGTCTCGCGTGAATTCGGTCGTGCGCGATCTGGAACGTGCTGGGTGGCTCACACTTTCGTATCGATCACGTCCAGCGCTCGCCAGGGCGAAGCAGCGCAAGGCAGTTCGCCTTCTCTTGCGCTCTGAAGGTGACGCCGGGAACTCGCAGCGCGCGCCCACAGCTACGCAGCAGCGCATCATCGACACGCTGATCGCTGAAGGCGGCGAGGCGAGTCTTAGCAGATTGCTCGAAGAAGCAAACGCCGGCGCCGCATCGGTCCGCACGCTGGAAAAGAAAGGCGTCGTCGAAGTTTATGCAAGAGACGTTCGCCGCGATCCACTATCTCAGGCCCGCCTGCCGCACCTCAAAGAACTGGCGCTGACAGAGGCCCAGCTTGCGGCGCTGAAAGAGATCGAGCGCCCGCTGGCGGAATCGCGTTACGGGGCTTTTCTCCTGCACGGAGTCACCGGAAGCGGCAAAACAGAAATTTATATCCGCGCGATGCGCTCGGCACTGGGCCAGGGACGGACTGCGATGATGCTAGTCCCCGAGATCGCTTTGACTCCTGTTTTCTCACGCCGGCTTCGCGCCTATTTCGGGGACCAGGTGGCGATCTTTCATTCATCTTTGTCCGTGGGCGAGCGCTTCGACGAGTGGAACAGGCTGAAACGCGGGATCGCGCGAGTGGTAATCGGAACTCGCTCCGCGGTGTTCGCGCCGGTCTCGAATCTGGGCGTGGTCATCGTAGACGAGGAACATGAGACCTCGTACCGCCAGCAAGAGTCGCCGTATTACAACGCGCGCGATACTGCTATCGTGCGCGCAAAGCGGGCGGGGGCTGTAGTAGTGCTCGGATCAGCCACGCCATCTCTGGAATCGTTTCACAACGCGCGCAAAGGCAAGTATCAATACCTGCAGCTTCCGGAACGCATAGCCAGCCGCCCGATGGCACAAGCCGAGATCGTGGATATGCGCGAAGTATTCGCGCGCCACAATCGGGCCGAGGTTTTGTCGGATCGACTGTTGGTTGCCCTTGAAGAGACGCACGCGCGGGGTGAGCAATCCATCATACTGATCAATCGTCGCGGTTATTCGAGCTTCGTCCTCTGCCGGTCATGCGGCGAATCGATTCACTGTCCCAATTGCGACGTTACTCTCACTTATCATCGCAGCGAAAACAGCATCATTTGCCACTATTGCAACCATAGGCAGTCGACACCTTCGCGTTGTCCCGAGTGCGGAGGTAAGTTCATACACTATGTAGGCGAAGGCACGGAACAGATTGAGGAGATGCTGCGAAAGCGGTTTCCCGCGCTTCGGATCGCGCGACTCGACCGGGATACGACGTCGAGGCGCAAGCTTTTTGAGCGCACAATTCTCGAGTTCGCCGCGGGCGATCTTGACATGCTTGTCGGCACACAAATGCTGGCCAAGGGACACGACTTTCCCAACGTCACGCTGGTTGGCGTCGTCTCGGTTGATGTCGGCCTCGCTCTGCCCGACTTTCGCTCAGCCGAAAGAACTTTTCAGTTGATAACTCAGGTCGCGGGGCGGGCGGGTCGGGGCGAACGCGCCGGACGCGTGTTGATTCAAACCTATCATCCCGATCATTACGCTTTACGACATGCTTGCGCGCAGGATTATGAAGGCTTCTATGGCGAGGAAATTCGCTATCGCCGAACGATGAATTATCCTCCGTTCGTGGCGCTGGCGTCGCTGGTAATCCATGGCAAGGAATTCTCGCGTGTACAGGCCGCGGCAGCCGACTTGCGGAAGGCGCTCGATACTGCTAACGACGATCGCGCATGCCGGATTCTCGGTCCCGCTCCCGCCCCCCTTTCACGACTGCGGGGCGAGCACCGTATGCAGTTGCTTATCAAAGCACGTAGCCGCCCGCGGCTGCGTGAGATCGTCGACGCAGCAATAGCTGATGCATCCGCACAAGGAGTTGACTCGCGGTCAGTGAGACTCGAGATAGATCCAATTAATCTAATGTAATCGGGCCCGGGCTTCAGTTACCAGGCCGGACGTGCCTCTTCTACGGCAGTTGCGCTAAACTTCACGCATGAAACTCTCAGAACTGGCCGCCCGCACCGGCTCGATCATCGAAGGTGGAAACGCTGACGCGGAGATAAGCGGGGCAGCAGGATTAGACGAAGCCACTGAAGGGCAAGTCACCTTTCTTTCCAACCCGCGCTATACACCCCGCGTGCAGACAACGCGCGCGACGGCGATCTACGTGGGAGCCGGTGTAGAAGTGGGAAGAGACATCGCGGTCCTCAGGGCCAAGGATCCCTACCTGGCTTACACTCGCGCCTTAAGGCTCTTTCATCCCGATCCTTCATTCGATCCTTCGATCCATCCAACCGCTGTCATCGACCCCTCCGCAGCTATCGGAGATGGTGTATCCATCGGAGCGCATAGTGTGATCGGGAGCGACGTGGTCATCGGTGCGGGCGTCCGTATTCATGCGAACGCGACCGTCTACGACGGCGTGAAGATCGGCGCAGGTTCTGTCATTCATTCGAATGTAAGCCTCCGCGAAGGCTCCGTGCTTGGCGAGCGGGTCGTGATTCACAACAACGCGGTCGTTGGTTCAGATGGCTTCGGCTATGCGAAGGACGAGGAAGGTCGTTGGTTGAAGATTCCCCAGACAGGAGTCGTGGTAATCGAAAATGATGTTGAGATCGGCGCCGGCACAACAATCGATCGAGCGTCGGTCGGCGAGACCAGGATCGCACGCGGAGCCAGGATTGATAACCTCGTTCAGATCGGCCATTCGTGCACGATCGGCGAAGACGCGCTGGTCTGTGCTCAAGTTGGACTGGCCGGCAGCTCTCGCGTTGGGCGTCGTGTGATCCTGGCCGGGCAGGTCGGTGTCGCAGGTCACCTGACGATTGGGGACGACGCAGTTCTGACCGCAAAAAGTGCGACCAGTCACAACGTCGACCCGGGCAAAACCCTTTCCGGGATTCCAGCTTTTGATAATCGTGAATGGCTCCGCTCGATCGCCGCATTTCGACGATTGGGCGACATGCAGCGGGGTTTGCGAAAGCTCGAAAGCCGGCTCGCCGATCTAGAGCGAGTGATGGCGGATGAGGGTGGGAGTTAAAGAGACGTGATCCGGCTGAGCGATATCAGGTGACAGCACCGCCGTCGACAATGACGACCTCGCCGTTCATAAAGCTGTTGCGGTCGCTCACCATGAACGCTGCGTATTCGGCCAGCTCCTCTGGACGACCCAAGCGACCGCTCGCAACCCAGAACTCGTGCATCTGCAACAGCCGTTCGGGCAATGCCTTTGCAAGATCGGTGTCGAAGATCCCCGCGGCGATGGCGTTGACCGCTACGCCAAAAGTGGCAGCTTCGCGCGAGAGACACTTGGTGAAACCAATCATTGCTGCTTTCGAAGTTGCGTAGTGCACCGATGTCGGCAGCGAGCGGATCGCTCCAATGGAGGTGATATTGAGGATTGCGCCCTTGCGCTGGCGAATCATCTGCTTGTACATCGGCTTTGTCACCGCGAACAAGCTGTTGACGTTGGTATCGATGACTTCATCCCAGGCGCGGTCTGTGGTGGTGGCAAAGTTGTCGCCCCGGTTTATCGCTGCGTTGTTAACAAGTATATCGATACCGCCCCAAGCCTCGACCAGCTCGCGGGTCATCTTCTTCAAGCCGACTCGGTCGATCACTGAAATCTTGTAGGAGAGGGCCTTGCGCCCATGCGCGGATATCTTCTTCAGAGTCTCCTCCGCCAGATCGTCGCGCGAGTTGTAATTAAAGGCTACGTCCGCGCCCTCGCGCGCAAAAATCTCGCAGAGCGCTGCGCCAATGCCGCGCGTGCCACCGGTTATAAAGGCTCGTTTACCTTCAAGCAGAAGACTCACGTGTTAGGTCTCCAAAAAAATTCCGCTTCGATGAACGGAAGCGGGCGAAATGAAAAGTCTATGTCGTTGTCGTTAGATTAAACCCGAATAACCTTTTGTCGTCAAACCAGTGCGCCGGCCCATCAGGGAAGAACATCGAGAGCCGCGGGTTCTTCGAGGGCCATCACAGGCTTGGCGATAAGCGATGTGATCTCTTCAACGATATACCGCGTGGCGTTCGGGATCGCCAGTCCAAAGGTTGCGGCGCGCATGGCGGCGTAATGCTTCGTGTCATCCAGCATACGGCGGATCACAGGCACGATATCACCGGCGCGCCGGAGCAGGATCCCCGCGCCGCGAAGCTCGATCAAGTCGGCCGCCCCCGCTTCCTGCGGCATGGGCTCTGTGGTAGCGTCCGCGATGATCGGCACACGACAAGTAAACGCCTCATAAGTCGTCAACCCGCCGAGCTTGGAGATCATGACGTTGGCGGCGCACAACAATTGTTCGATGTGTTCTGAGTAACCAATAACCCTGATGGGAAACTTCGCTTTAGCCGCGAGAGATTCCGCTTCAAGTCGCAGCTCCTCATTCCTGCCGGCGAGAAATATCGCCTGGACGTTCAGGTCCCCGCGCGCAAATTCTCGGAAGATCCCCGGTATGTTCCCTCCGCCTGCCCAGCCGGCGTTTATGAAGACCGTGAACTTATGCGGGTCCAGATTGAGCGCGGACCTGGCGGCCCTCGCCGCCTCATCATCTGGAAAGTGAAACTTGGGATGTACGGGCATGCCGGAAATCTTGATTCGTTCCGGTGCGACGCCGTAATCGATTAGTTGCCGCCGCGCGTCTTCGCTCGCAACCAAATAGAGTCTGACATCGTCGCACGCCCATCCTCGCCAGAAGCCGTAGCACGGATCGGTGACAACGGTTATGAGAGGGATCCTATCGGCAAGCCCGAGTTCCTTGAGTACCCGCGCGATGGCATGTTGGGTCAGCGGATGTACGCTGACGACCACATGCGGGCACCAACGTTCGAAAAGGTCCCGCACATAACCAACGGTTCGGTTGTAGAAGAACTCTCTTGTCTCCGGGCGGAAGCGGTTGACGGCCCAGTAGAGATATTTCATCCAGTGCTGTTTGTTACGCAACACCCAGTTGTAGAGCTTGACCAGCTTTTCAGTGACGGCGTGCGATTCTTCAATAGCGCGCACGACCCGCACCGCATATGACTCACTGAGAAAGAATTTTTGCACGCCGGCGACAATCGACGCGGCAGCCGAACGATGGCCGCCTCCCGTGTCTGACGAGATGATAAGAATCTTTGGGACCCTGGCTCTAAACATTCCCCTCCGTTACTCCCTAGCTCAAGCGCTGATGGCAACGCCGTCTGCCTGCGGCTCACCAAGGTTTCGCCTGGCCTTCTTCATCTCGCGCTCCAGCTTCTTGATCTGTATCAGGTGTTTCGGATTGAAAGGCAAACTCGGATAGTAGCTGTTCGATTCATGCGTGCAAAAGCAGCCATCCGCAGCCTTCCTACGTCGTTCTTTCATGGCGGGTGAGAGCCACAACTTCTTGAAATTCCAATCGTAGTCTCGCAGATTTCCAACCGGCGCCAGATTTTCGCAGGACGAAACAGTCCCTTCGTCGTAGATCACTCCGCCGGCCGTGCCCGCGTAACAGGTCATCTGCGCCTTCTGCTCTTCCTGCGTCTTTGCAATCAACCCGTGCATGTAAATATCGATCGCTGCTTTGAAATAACCGGCGTCACCACCGTAATTATTTTTGATGGTGGCGTGTCTCGAATCCTCGTCAATCATCCGTGCCAGACGGCTATATCGTTCGTGGTCGATATCCAATTCGATCGGATCGGCTGAGGGTGGACGTATGTAATTGAAGTTGACTTTGTCAGGCTTGAGATCGTGTTTGAGATAATCGTACCACTCGAAGATCGTGTCCTGGTTCGAGTGCATAAAGCAGGTGCACGTCTGCACATCCAGCCGCGGAAACTCTTTCTTTATCTGCTGAAGCTGGCGCGCGGTGTCGATTGCTATGTCCCACGATCCCGGCTTTTGTCGGATCTTCTCATGCTCTGTACGCAGACCGTCGATTCCCAGCGCGACCGTCACATTCAACCCCGGACACTCCTCAAGGATGCGAGTGACGTCGGGCATGATTCGTTTCTGGATCTGCCCGTTGGACATCAAGTAGATCGATTCCAGCTTGTTGTTTTTATAGAAGGCGCTGGCGATTTCAGGAAGGTCTTTTCGAGTGAAGGGTTCGCCGCCCGCAAGGATGAGTACACCAAGATTGCCCCCCAGGGTCTCCGAGATCTTTTCGATCTCGTGCGTCTTCATCTGTAGCTTCTTGCGCGGACGATCATCCAACTCTTCCGTGAAGAAACAATGCGTGCAGCGCATGTCGCAGACTGAGGTCACCAGTATGTTGAGGAGAACCGGGGCAAATGGTTGGCCGAGCGCCAGTCGCGCGTAGCGTTTCAAAAGTTCTTTGGTCGTGTAATCCATCGTCAGTACGGACGCGCGATAAACCGCGTCGCTCTTACTCTACGGCACTCAATAGCACTCTAGCGGTACGATTCATTGGGAGAGAATGAAACTTAACAGATACGCTATTCATAAGTCGCTGTCAAACGGGTACACCATGCGGTAGTGTCCTACTTTGATTGGAGGTGTTCAGAGTACCGACTTTAGTCGGGCATTAGACAAGAAAAGCCTATCTAAAGTTGGTACTCTACACGCCCGTGAAATCCTCCACGCACGCTTCTTCAAACCCGCGGCTCGCTAAGTCCCGATCCCACGTTCGCTTCGTGCCTGAATGCCCAGCGAGCGCATTCTGCGATAGAGATGGCTGCGGTCCACACCCATCAGCTCCGCAGCGCGACTGACGTTGCCGTCTGCTTCGGCGAGCTTTCTTTGGATGAATTCGCGATGATACGCATCAGTAGCTTCCTTGAAGGAAGGAAACCTGAAGGACGCCGCCGGCGGCTCTTCTCCTCCAACCGCTGGAAGGTCTCCTGCTCCAACCTTGAGCTTGGAATTCATGATCACCACGCGTTCTACGGTATTTCTCAACTCGCGAACATTTCCGGGCCATGAATGGCTCTGCAACGCATCCACTGCGTCGGGCTCAAAGCGCTTCGGTTTTTTCCCGTAGGCAATGGAAAACCGCTGGTTAAAGTGCTCGATGAGTTGAGGCACGTCTTCCAGCCGTTCGCGCAAGGGTGGGAGCTCGAACGGAATGACGTTCAGCCGATAGAACAGGTCCGCACGAAAATTTCCGTGCTCGATCTCGATGTCCAGTCGCTTGTTTGTTGCGGCCAAGACACGAACGTCCACACGCACGCTCGTTCCGCTCCCCACAGGTTCGAATCGCTGTTCTTCCAGCACTCGCAAAACTTTGGCCTGGACTTTTTGGCTCATGTCGGCGACTTCGTCGAGGAACAAGGTGGCGCCATCGGCGAGCTCAAACTTCCCCTTCTTCGCTGAGGTGGCCCCGGTGAAAGCGCCTTTGACGTGGCCAAACAACTCCGATTCGATTAGCTCTTCTGGTATCGCTGCAGAGTTAACTTCGACGAATGGCGCTGACGCTCGGTTTGATTGAACATGCAGCGCGCGTGCAACCAGTTCTTTCCCCGTACCAGATTCCCCATAAATCAGCACACGGCCATCTGTCGGGGCCACTACGGCGATTTGTTTGCGCAGCGCGCGCATGGCAACCGATTCGCCCACCATTGCATACTCTTCATCGAGATCGGCGAGCAGCTGCGCGTTGACTCGCTCGAGTTGACGCTGGCGCAGCGCGTTACGGACTGTGAGAATTGTTTTTTCGATGGAAAGCGGCTTTTCGATAAAGTCGAACGCGCCGAGTTTGGTAGCGCGCACGGCCGTCTCGATGTTTCCGTGGCCTGAGATCATAACGACAGGCGCGTCGACGCCGGCCGATCGCAACTGCCTCAACGTCTCCATCCCATCAATGCCGGGCAGCCAGACATCGAGTAGCAGACAGCCATAGCTGCGGCGCTCAAAGGCCTTCAGGCAGTCTTCACCCGACCCAACCGCGTCGGTCGAGAAGCCCTCGTCCTCGAGAACAGCACTGAGGGTTTCGCGAATGCCTCGCTCGTCGTCGACTATGAGAATCGAATCAGACATACGGAATCGGTGGTCAGTGGTCGGTGGTCAGTGGACGGTGGTCAGTTATCTGGTTAAAGAGTGCGGGTGCAGTCGCCGCCGCTAGCCATCGAGTGCTAGCCACCGACCACCGACCACCGACCACCGTCCACTGACCACTGACCACTGTCCACTGACCACTTCCTTACGCTGCTGCCAGCTCGATGGTGAACTTTGCGCCTCGTGGATGATTTCCGCTAACGCGGATTCGCCCTCCGTGGTCGGTGATGATGCGCTGCACGATCGCCAGCCCCAGGCCCGTGCCGCGTTCACGAGTCGAAAAATTCGGTTGAAAGAGACGGCCGAAATCAGAGCGCGGTATGCCATGCCCGGTGTCGGTCACTTCAGCCATCACGACTCCGCGGCGCGGATCATGCGCGGTGGCGACAGTTATGCGATGTTCTCCCTCAACCCCCGCCAGCGCTTCCAATGCATTGTCGATCAGATTCACGAATACGCGTCGCATCTGCTCAGGGTCGAGCATCGTAAGAGCCAGACGCTGCCCCAGTCGCACGTCCAGACGGGTACCATTTAGTCTATCCCGGTAGAGGGCGACCGCCTGAGTTACAACTTCATTGAGATCTGCAGACTCAAGGCGAGCATGGGGCAATCGAGCAAATCTGGAAAACTCGTCGACCATGGCCTTAAGCCCCGCAACCTCGCGTGTGATGGTAGCGGTACATTCGTCCACAACTTCTGCCACACGTTCCCGGTCCAGCGCTCTATCTTCTCGAGCGCCATTCCCACCCTGGGCGATTGTCTCGCGCCTGAAGTTTTTTGCGATGCGTTCTGCAGAGAGCTGAATAGGAGTCAAAGGGTTCTTGATCTCGTGCGCCATCCTTCTCGCAACTTCGCTCCAGGCTGCTGCGCGTTGGGCCGATAGCAACTCCGACAGATCTTCTATCACGAGCACCACGCCTCGCTCTTCCCCTGATGAGGCTCGCAGGGCCGTCGCAGTAAGGGCAACCGGCACTGTCGCGGTTTCCGCCGCCGCTGTTAGACCAAGCTGCGTTTGCTCAGCGGCATGACCGGCGCGACGTGCCCGTCGGAGCAAGCGCTCGAGCAAGGTAAGGTCCTCACTGCTGACGATTTCCGCTAATGCTGTGGAGGCCTGCGGCGGTTCTCGTAGTTTCAGGATTTCAACAGCCGAGGCGTTTATGGTGGTGACTCGATCATGTTCATCGAGGGAAATAACTCCTGTCGAAAGCGATTCGAGCACCGTCTCTATATAGTGACGTCGATCTTCAAGCGCAAGGTTCTTATCGCGCAGTTCGGCAGCACCCGCCTCGATCTTGCTCCGGTTCTCCGCGAGCTGTGTAATCATCTGGTTGAATGAACTGGCAAGCAACGCCAGTTCGTCGTCCGCAATCGTGGTCACACGATGGTCCAGATTTCCTCGCGCGATTTCCTTCGAGGCTTCGGCCAACGCCTGGATCGGCTTTGCGATCCCTCTGGCGAGGTGAATCGCGATCCAGGTGGCCGCGAACAGAAGCAACAGCGTCATCAGCCCAAGGGTCGACAGGCCCAACAATCGGACCTTCCGCTGCTTCGCCACCAGGTCGTTATACTTGCTTTGCGATCCTATGATGGTATCGCCCAGGGTGGAACTGCTGAAGCGCTTGGGGGCGACGATCAACCTGCGATTTCCTGATAGCGGGACGGTAGCGACATCGAAGCCTTTTCCATCGCTCAGGCTCTCTGGGATGTGTCCGGACCTGGCAGCCTCGAGCACACTACTCAGTTCAGTCCGCGCATCAGCCGAGAATTCTGCCTGACTGCCCGCGACAACATTTCCCTGCTCGTCGATGATTTCGATCGCAGCCAGGTTTCCACTGCCGACCAGACGTGTGAGGGTCTGATCGCGATCCGCTTCAGGCTGCTCGTCGATAAGCGAACCCAGCATCTGCGCCGTTTCGCGTAGGTTCCTGGATTGGTTGGCGATTGCCTCGCGCTCCACCAGCGTCGCCTGTTTGATTATTTCTTCCGGCCCGCTGTAAAACCATTTCTCCAGAGTCCGATTGAAGAAGAGATAGGAGAAGAGCGCCATCGCCGTGATCGGCAGGAGACTGAGCGAGATAAATGATACGACCAGACGGGTCTTGAGCTTCGAGCCCAACTGTCGCTCTCTTCGCTCGCGGCGAAGCTTCACCAGACTGCGTACCAGGATAAAGGTAAAGACGACGAAGGCGGCGAAATTCAGCGACGAGAGCGCATAGATCAGCAGCGTATCAGAAGTTGCATCTGGAGGGAGTACTGTCCAAACGCCAAAGGCCTGTAGCGCGACGAGCGTAAAGAGCAGCAGGACAACCAGTCCCCCCAGGAACCAGGGCGCAGTTCTTTTACGCGGCCTGGACTCGTTTTCCTTATCGCTCTCCTCTGTGCGGTGTTGGTCGCTCATAGAATGGTGATGGTTGAGTTTACCATAGGGAGGCGAACTTCCATGTGATGAGGGTCGGTACGCTCCGCGGGAGAGCCTGTGCGAAAGTAAGTGAGAGTACAAGAATCGAACCAGGTCGCGCCTCTCATTCTCGCCCGGCTTCAGCCGGCGAAAAGCGGATACTCAAAACAGGAAGCCGTTTCAACGGTTTCTCGTGCCGGTTTCATGCTTATAGTAATTGCTACACCGTTGAAGCGGTCTACCCGAGACTCGCGAGCGGGTGGTACTGATGACGCGAGTGGCGACTCGCTCATTACCGCTGACGCGGGTGGTATCGGGCCGATTCGGCTAGAATGTTGACGAAGCTCTGATTAGGCGACTCAGCCACATGAAATGGAACCCAAAGACATTTTTCTAAATCAGGTTGGTCGACTACGGAGCGGATGGCGTTTCGTAGTTTTCGCTATTCTGTTCCTCCTGATCGTGGAGTTGGATCGCCAACTGATTAGATTTCTCTTGTACCTGGGCCCGCCAGGTTTTGTGGCGACGGTTTCCGGCAATTGGGGATATCTCGTGCAGGCCATCGGCCTGCTTATCGTGCCGGGTTTTCTTGCCGGATGGCTGTGTTGCAGGGTCTTTGAAGGTCTGCCTCCGAGATCGCTTGGCCTGTCATTGCAGCGTGGCTGGATCAGGGATTTCCTGCTGGGCTCTTTCGTGGGAGCAGTAACTCTGCTATTCGCGGCCGGTCTGATACTGCTGTGCGGCGGATTCAGATTCACTACAGCCAGTATTCCTGTGCCTGAACTGATCGGTCGGACACTGGTCGTGTCCCTGGTGATCTTCATCATCGCAGCCGCCGGCGAGGAAGTGGTGTTTCGTGGCTATCCACTTCAGACGATGGCGCGGTCGCATCTCGCCTGGGTTTCGATAATAATTACCTCAATTATCTTCTCCTGGGGACACTTGAATAATCCGAATGCAGTTCCCAGCTTTACCTTCATCAACACGGCCGTCGCCGGAGTCTGGTTGGGCGTAGCGTATCTAAAAACACGAAACCTCTGGTTTCCGCTTGGCATTCATTGGGCCTGGAACTGGACGATGGGAGCAGTGCTGGGTATCCCTGTCAGCGGCATCAACAGTCTGACGCCCCATCCGCTTCTGCAGACCGTTGATCTCGGCCCACAATGGATGACCGGCGGAAGCTACGGAATCGAAGGCGGAGCCGCATGTGGCATTGCCCTTCTTATATCTACACTGTTCATATGGCGGATGCGAAAGCTAAAGCCAACCGATGAGATGGTGAGGTTGACAGACAGAGAAAATCCAAAAGGGGGACTCCAGCAGTTGCAAGGTCAGGCAGAGAGGCCGTGGACAACCATTACCGATTAGGGTATGGCGACCTTCATTCGGCTCAGCGGTTCCTCCTGTTTTCACGGCTCGATCGATTCATCCGTGACCCCAATGGTCAACACGCATCGTTCCTTGAGAAAGCTGACTATCGGGTCTGCCGCCTGCTTCCCTTCCTGAAGTCATTCGGAGGGATCGTCGTCGTCTCGCTGAAAAAGTAGAGTCGTTCTAATTCCATCCCCGGCGAGCACGGGAACATTTCCCGCGCTCGCCATCAGGGTAAGCCGTCAATCCCATGCTCAATATCTCAAACCCTGCCCGCCGTTGCCGCTAATTGGTTAAGACGTCTCCGAAGGGAATGGCCTTCTCTTCGGTGTCAGTTCCGAACTTTACGAATACTCGCCCGATCCTGCCATCCACTTTCGTCACGGTCGCGTCTGTAAAGGCTCCGTACCTTGGGGCCTTCACTTTGTCTCCCGCCTTGACCTTCGGGACCACTGGAACAGGAGTGCAGGCAGACTTATCGTATGCCTGGAGCGTTCCAGCAAAGCCGAGGGTCAATACTTTGTCGCCTGCCACCCTGATGATCTGTCCACGCTTGCGGCTGGCGCCATCATTCGCTGCGACCACGCTGCCTGGCTCCCAGACGTTACTGATTTTGACAAAACTGTTGGGCTTCAGCTTCTCTTCCATCTGCCCGATCGTTGTCTTCCCGTCACGGCTCTTCGCAGGGTTGTCGTAATCGATATCCAGGTACCTGACCGTAGGCTCTGAAGGGTCGCTGGCCTCGACCACCATCGCGCGGTTCATCCCCGAACCGGATTGCCACCA
>JAVHWA010000084.1:0-20762 GCA_032160165.1 Acidobacteriota bacterium | reverse complement strand
CGCTGGAGTCTGTTTGCGGGTGGAAAGAGGTTCCGTTCGGTTCTGCTCCTGGCTATAGGAGAAGAGTTTGGAGCGGACAAGAGTGCGTTGCTAAACACGGCCTGTGCACTGGAACTAATCCACAGTTATTCCTTGATACACGACGACCTGCCGTCGATGGACGATGATGATCTCAGGCGCGGGCGGCCCACCTGTCATCTACGGTTCGGCGAAGCCACCGCCATCCTGGCTGGAGACGCTCTTCAAACGCTGGCGTTTCAGATACTCGCCGAAGATGAGAATCTTAGCGCAGGCATTCGGATACGTGTGATTGCAGAGCTGGCGCGGGCGGCCGGAACGCCCGAAGGAATGGTGGCGGGACAGGGTCTCGACCTTGCGGCCGAATCGCGCGACATCGAGGGCGAGGAGCTCGAGCAAATCCATCGGCTCAAGACGGGCTCATTAATCGTGGCCTCGGTGCGCGCGGGGGCCATCATCGCTGAAGTCGACGAGGCCGATCTCGACGCTGTTACGCGTTATGGGTTTGCGCTGGGACTGTTATTTCAGATCACGGATGATTTACTTGATGTGACTGCGACGGCCGAAGATCTGGGAAAGACCCCGGGAAAGGATGCGCGCGCGAAAAAAGCCACCTATCCGGCTCTCTACGGAATGGAGGCGGCGCGCGAGCGCGCATCGAGTGCATACCACGAAGCGCTGGCCGCGCTGGATGAGATCGAGAGACCTATGCCTCTACTGCGTACAATCGCTGCGTTGATACTCGAGCGCCGCGCGTGAGCGAAGAAGTTTCAACGCAGAGGTCGCAGAGGACGCGGAGATAGATGAAGCATAGGCTTCCGCGTTCAACTCTGATTCGATCCTCTGCGACCTCTGCGACCACAGCGTTGAAAATCGCCTTCCCACAAATAGTCGTACGCTGAATTCTGCGGAGTCATCGATGCGACCGAGCGAATGCCAGCTCGGCGATTACTTGTGACTCATAACATATTCTTTACCCTTCTCGGGAGTCATCATCTCCTTAATGAACTCTGAGTTGCTTAAAGCCCAGTCCCAGTGCTCCTTAACGAACGATTGGAAACCTGGGCTCGGCTGGCCCATCGAGTCTATGAGCCCGAGCTTCATGGTCACCTCTAGGATCAGCGCGTTGTCACCAGTTCGCTCTACCGCCTGAAAGAGTCTGTGCTTTGCATCGTTCGTGAGATCAGGAGCGCCGGCTGTCGCTCGGGCGTCGTAGGGAATCCAAAAATCCCGTGGATATAGCTTGTAGACGCGCGTGTCCGCGCCTTCCACGGTCTTCAAATAATCCTCATAAAGCGCGAACTGTTTCTCCGGACCGATCACGAAGAATATCCCGCCCTGTACATCTTTCGCCTTCACGCCGTAGCCTGGGAGAACAGTCGCATACGATTGGTCCATGCGCTTGTAAAGCTCGTCCGCCAGATTAGGCTTGCGCCGCAATTCGAGAATAGCCTTTCGGAAACGGCTAACGACTTCCGGCGTCACCCCGTCCGCCAGGTCGGCGGCCATCGCTTCGCCGCGCACCTCGTATTCCGAAGCGGAACGAAATGCCAAAAACACCTGCGCCACGGCGTATTCGATGAGGTTGGGATCGTGCGGAGCTTTCTTTAGCTCGTCGATGACGAAGCGAATTGTTTGCGGCAACTCAGGCACGCGTTCAGCGTAATAACCGATTCGTCCCTGAGCGGGTGAGCCCCGAAAGCCGTTGCTGTAAGCGAGACCAGCTCCCCACGTTTTTATGAAAATGCCGTGCGCGCCGCCTCCCGCGTAAATCCGAGAAGCCAGATACTGCAGAAGCTTTTCCGGGTCAGTATCTTTGTAGCTCGCCGTCGGTGCTGAATTAATGACGACCCCGCTCTGCGAATTTGGATTGACCAGCCCGACGAAGAGCGGCGACGAAGCCTCCGGCGAGCGTTGGCGCAGTCGGCCATCGATCAGCTTCGAATTTGTGTGTGCCGCTGTTCCGCCCTTCGAGTTCTCCAGGCCAGCCACTAAACCGTTGATGTTGCTGCCAAGCTTCTGTTGCGTTGCGCTTGATCCGATCAGGAACATTCGCGCGTTGCCCGTTTTCAAAAGCCGCTGCCGAATCGCGTTTAAGGTCGATAGCGTCTTCTCCGGCGAGGTCAACAGGTCGGTGCGGATCTGCATGGAGAGGTAACTCCAATCCGCAGCCAGCGATGAATCCGGGATATCGCCCAACAGCTGATCGATGTCCTTCGACGCTTCTACGGCCAGAGACTTGGCGGCGTCGGGTAAGCGGGAGAAGTCTTCAAAGTACGGTTTAAGAGTCGGACTGAGTTTCGCGGACGGACTTACGGGAACCGGCCCCACACGCGACTTGAGTTCCGTTTGTTTGTCCTGCATGGCACCGAGCAATGCCTTGAGCTCTGCGCGATCCCCTTTCGAACCTGCGCCTGATAGCTCACTCAAAAAGTTGGAGATCGCTGCACGTGTTTCCGCGGGTCCGGCATCTTTGAGCATCCACCGCAGCCGATGAGCGTTGTGGGATTGCGTGAGAAACGACGCCGTCGTCAGCAACAGGGGATTGTCCTGCCGCCAATATGCGTCCGCAGGATTGTTGACCCACGATTCTTCCGAGCCCTGCATGCGGTTTCGCAGACTGCTCAGCGACTGATCGACCACATCACGAATGCGCGAGAGGTTTTCTGATCTCCAATCGGGATGAAGTAGCACGAGCTTCATCCATTCGATCGAACGCGCAGCCTCAGTCGCGTCGTTGCCCGCTCCGCGGACTACCAGCTCGCTGCGGTCGGTGGCGAAGTTGGTGCTGAAGTACGCATTCAAACTCAAGACTTCGTTTCTCAGCAGCTCGCTCATCTCCTCGGATGAGATCGGCTTGCCATCTTTGAGGACGCCCACGCGAGTCAAAAGCGCCGGCAGGACTGATAGATAGACAAGCTCGCCATCCGCCACTCCGTCTAACCGCAATGCGAGTCCAGTGGTCGCACTCGAGATGTTGTCAAAAGTTGAAGCGACTAGCGGCACACCGCCGGCAAGGGTCTGAACTTTGTATTCGAGTTGGTCGTCGAGCGTTAGGGGAGGCGATTCAATAAAGCGCGAGCCGTTGTCCTGCTTCGCCAACTTTTCCTGAGCAACTGTCTCCGCATCGTATTCGGCTTGATACCGGCGGACCGCGATCTGGTCGTCCGTCACGCCATATTTCGCCTTGAGACGCGCCGTCTCTGCGGCGACGCGATGCAGGCGCTCCTGATCTTCCTGCTTTATCAGATCTGGATTAGGCCGTGCGGCTGCGGCATACGGAGTCGTCCCCGTGAGCTTCCACTTGCCCAGATACTCGCGCCAGAAGTTTTGGCCGTTCGCAAGCAAGCCGTCGACGAAATCAAGCTCCGGCCTCATCGTCAGCGACTTTCGAAAGTCGTTCGATCTGGTAAGGCGATAAATGTGCGATATCCAACCCGCCCCTGTATTACGAAAGCCAAATCCGGGTGGCGAATTGACGAATTTACTTAAGTCTCGCCGGTACTGGATGACTCGACTCTTGAGACGCGCGTTGAATTCGGCAAGCTCTGGAGAGCCGTCCTTCCAGGAAGCTATCCGGGACAGTTCCTCCATCACCTTTTGCCTGACAAGAGCAATTTGCTCTGCGCTCATGTTCACCGGCGCGACGTCGCCCAGACCGATCAAAACCGGTTGGCCCATATCATCGCTGACAGTACCAAAAACGCTCTTTGCCCCCGTTTCAATCTCGCGAGTCTTCGTGTCGACGAATCGTTTGTAGAGATTCGTGGTCGCATCGCCGGCGATGTTGTTGAGAAACAGCGTGAGCAATACTGTCTCGCGTGAATCAAGTTTGAGGGCCGCAGGCCAGGTGAAAATCATAGACCCTGCCTGTTGATTGTTCTTGTGGGGATAGTCGACTATTTGGATTGTTCCAGGCGGCGCGGGTTGCGGCGAAGGCAGTTCGGCCTCAGTCACGAATTTCATCTTGTCCCCGCCTGGCTCGAGTCTGATGAGGGTTGCGTCCATTCTTCGCAGAATGTCGCTTAGCGCCATCTCCTTTGGGAAGGAGCCAATCATTCCCATGTTTCCCAGGCGATAATGTTCACGATGAAACTTACGTATATCCTCCGGCTTTAGCTCGCGAAGCGCCGAAGGAAACCCGCCTGACGAGAATGACAACGGATGCGATTTGCCATACACCATTTGATCGAGAGCGCGAAACAAGCGCGCGCCCGGACGCTCAAAGTAGCTGACCATCTCGTTGTAAACGGTCCCCTTTTCTTCGAGCCTCAGGGATTTATCGCCTGGATTTTCCGTGACCCCAAAGTTGCGCACTTCACGCCGAATCTCTTCGTCGGTGTAGTCCGGATGAAGCAGCGCATCCATCTTTCGCTCGAAGAGCTGATAGAAGGCCTCGGGACCCGCTGCGGTGTGAAATTGATATGAAGTCCGCCACTGTTCGGTGAAAGCGGTCGAGCCCGCAAGCGACATGTTCTCGAGACTCGCTACCGAGCGGCCGATATTTCCTTTGCCGAGCAGCAGATGTTCCTGCGTGTGCGGTTCGCCCATGTCTGATGTGGGATACGAGGTCGTCCAAATAAATCCCTGTGGGAGAGATTGAATTTCCAGGTAGTCGAGCACGAAGCCACTGCGCGCGTGAACGAAGCGCGCCCCGATTGCTTGCCCAGAGTCGTTCAAATAGATGTTCGCCGTCTTAAAGCCAGCGACCGTTTCCCCGGCGGAGAGGGTTTCGAGTCCCAGCCGGCGGTCCGTCTGGGCCGATCCAAGCGCAACGATCCCGACCAGAATTGCGATCAGTCTTAAAATTCTGGCGAGGAAAGGGAAAGGTCTTCGGTTCACAAGATGCTCCTTTGGACTATACAAAGCCTTAGCCACGGCTGCGCCGAGCGGATCGAGATGGCAGATGTTAGATACCCAAGCGGACGAACGGGAGATGCATTCTAACCGATGCTGATCACGTGCGTCCCATTGAAAACGCCCTCTTAACGCCCAGCGGCCTGCGCCCCTCTTTCCGGATCCAGGCGAGCGATTGACAAACATCCAGCCTTCAGATAATAGAAGGTGCCGTCGAATCAGCTCAGCATTTGATTTGCTGCCCGCCTCAAGCGGAAGTTTGGCAGGATTACAAGTTTCTTCAGGTATGGGCTATGTCCGATGGCGCAAGAAAGGAACACGCACCCGATCTTGCAGGGCTCAACCGCCTCATTTCATCAGCGATAAGCACAACGCAACTTCGAAGGAGACCGTATGACTCGAAAACTGATAGGCGCAACTACCCTTGTCCTGCTGGTTCTGGCCCTGGTGATTACGAGCTTTAGCTCAATCGGAAAAGCCAAAGCGGGAAGCGCTTCAGGGCCCAACGATCCGATTAGCTTGCAGGCCAAAGCGGCGGCGATCACTCCCGCGCTTGCCTCAAATCGGGAACGATGTGGAACCAAAGACCTGGACGAAACTACCGCTACCCAGATCCAGACTTCGCTGGATCGGTTCAACAGCAATCGCGGACAAATAAAAAAGTCGGGATCCGTTACGGTACCCGTTTATTTTCATGTTGTGAACAAGGGTAGCGGAATCGAGAACGGTGACGTATCCGCCAAGATGATAAAAGCGCAGATTGATGTGCTGAATGCTTCTTATGGGGGCGCCACCGGGGGCGCGAATACGCCTTATAGGTTTGTGCTGGCTGCCGTTGACCGCACAACCAATGCAGCCTGGTTTGCTGCCGGCCCAGGAACCGCGGCGGAACGAGAGATGAAGTCCGCTTTGCACGTAGGCAATGCCGGCGTTCTCAATTTCTATACGAACGACGCCGGCGGTTTTCTGCTTGGGTGGGCTACGTTTCCATTTTGGTACGCGGGCGATCCGTTAATGGACGGCGTCGTCTGTCTGCACTCGTCCCTTCCGGGCGGAAGCACGGTGCCATACAACGAGGGAGATACGGGAACTCACGAAGTTGGACACTGGCTTGGGCTCTTCCATACTTTTCAGGGAGGCTGCGCAGCCAACTATAACGACTTCGTGGCGGACACTCCCGCAGAGCGCAAGCCGGCCTTCGGCTGTCCCACTGGCCTCGACAGCTGTCCGAAAGAAGGACTGGATCCAATAGAGAACTTCATGGATTACTCGGACGATCCCTGCATGTACAAGTTCACTGCCGGTCAGTCGGCGCGAATGGAAGCACTGACGTCGCAGTATAGGGGACTGTAGCGGAAGGCTGACATTCAGATTGAGTGTGAGAGTGCGGGCGCCGATCCCTACTCACACATCGCTGGCCGCCTTTTGCATCGCACGCAATTCTTCGGGAATGAAATTTGTGATGTGGTGCGTTGCCAGGTGGCCATCGGCGAACGATTGATAGAGCGTGAAGTCTGGAAGCGAGAGACAGGTCAACGGCGACTGATAGTTATAGCCGGTATCGATGCCTATAACGCTGTGGGAGATGTAGATCCCATGACGTCCCAGACGCCCCAGCAACGGCAGGAAAGTGGTGGGAGTGTGTCCGAAGACGCACGGCTTGCCGCGATACTTCTTATAAAAATCCTCGTCCCGGGTCCAGAGCAGATGACGCGACTCAGTATCGCGAGGGTGCTTGCCGTGGTCCAGCCCCGCGTGAACATATAGAGCATAATCATCTTCGTGGTAGAGCGGCATCGCTCGGAAGAACTCCAGATGTTCGGCGGGAACGCTTCCCTCGACTTTCCGTCGGGCCTTCTCAAAATCGGATTCCGTCTCAGCATGCAAAGCGGTGGCAGTGTACTGTTGGAAAGTCTGTTCCCCTCCTGTTACCTGTGAGAGCCACAACCGCGAGTCTTCGTCTATGAAGTCGAGCATCATTTGCTCGTGGTTGCCCCTGATCACAATCACATGATCCGGGTCTCGCCGCTGCAGTTCGAGTACGTCCGACACGACGCCAGGTGCGTCGGGTCCACGGTCGATCAGATCTCCAAGGAAAACCAGAGTGTCGACGACCTCATCGCGCGGCAGAGCTTTCAACAGGCCATCAAGCTGCGCACGGCGTCCATGAACATCTCCGATCACAAAGGTCTTCATCTATCAGCCTCTCTTTGCGGGTCGCGAGTCTTCAATCTCTTTCATCAGTTCCTTAAAGCGTGGGTCGTCGCGTAGGCCGGCCCAGTTGGAGTCGGATTCAAACCAGGTGCTGTTTTCGTTCCCCAGTGATATCGAGCGCTCGAGCCATTCAAAGGCGGCGTCTCGCTCGCCCTCGAGAGCATAGACCGAAGCGAGCCAATAGGAAATATCGTGGTCGGCGGCAGCCACATCCTTGACCTGTTCGGTTATTTGCGCGCGCGCATCCTCATGTCGACCCTGCGCGCTGAGGCATGTCGCATAGATCGGGCGGACGCCATCAAGGCGAGGATTCTTTTCCAGGACCTCTTCCAGCAGGCGGGTTGCTGTTTCGACATCGCCACGATAATAGAGCACCCGGCCGCGGAAAGTTTTGATCAGAGGGTGGTCCGGCTCCACGGCCGCTCCCTGGTCGAGCTCCAGCAGCGCATCGTCGAAGCGGCGCTGATACATAAAAATTCGCGCGCGATTATAACTGACCACGACCCGCTCTGCCGGATTCAATCGCACCATGCGGTCAAAGCTGCGCAACGACCTTTCGTAATCTCCATCAAGCCGGCGCAGGATCCCGGAAACGAAGTGAACTCCGACATCGTTCGGCATCTCGCGGCGTAGTCGCGACAGAAGTTCGCGCGCCTGTTTCTTTTCGCCTCTCGAGAGATGAATGAAGACCATGTGCATCCGGGCTTCGAAGTTCTTCGGTTCGAGCGCAAGCGCTTTGTCGAACGATTCTTCGGCCCTGTGATAGTCCTCAAAGTCCCCAAAGCCTTTCCGGACCAGATTGGCGTAACACCCGCCCAGGGCGCTGTGCGCCATTGCGAAATTCGGATCGAGCTCGGTGGCATTCCTGAAATGCTCAATCGCCGTGTCAACGTCCCCGCGCGCCAGCGTGTGATAGATGAATCGTCCCATGCTGTCGCGGCCGCGCAGGTACTCATTATATGCCTCGGCATTGGCAGTCCTGGGCTGGGCCAGATCATCTCGCTCGTCCGGACTCAGCTCGAGTCTCAGCCCCTCGACGATACGACGAGCGATAATATCCTGGACCGTGATGATGTCGGCCGAATCCGCATCTATTCGGTCACTCCAGAGCATGCTCCCGGTGGCGACGTCGAGCAGCTGTGCCGTGACGCGTATACGATCGCCTGCACGCAGAAATCCCGCAGACAACACAGCGCTCACATTCAACTCGCGGCCGGCATCGCGCGGATCACGCTCAGTCCCCTGATACTTGATGATTACGGAAGAGGGACGAACGATCAGCGACCGTACTTGCGCGAGCTCGGTGATGACCGCATCGGCGAGGGAAAATTCATAGAAACTGGACGCGGGGTCGCTGCTCAGATTCTTGAAGGGCAGAATCGCGACGCTCGTTTTTTCCTGCTCGTCGACGCTGGTCGGAGGCGTTTCGTGGGCATCGTGTGAAGATGAGGGGCCTGCGCGCGCAACCGGCACGGTCGACCGCGGAGCTTCCGTTCCCGAGATTGTGCGGATCCAATGCTTGAACTTCGAGAACGGTCCGCCTGTTCCCGGAAGATGGCGCGGCGACAGCGCCGTCATCTCGTCTGGATATAGATCGCCTCCGGCGGATGCGACTTCGCGGTAAACGCTCTTGAGCTCGTCACGAAGTTCCTCCATTTTCTGGTAACGATCGCGCGGCTCTTTTGCCATCGCGCGATCCAGAATTCCCTGCAACCGCGGCGGCACTGCGTCGGGACGCGCCTGTGCCAGGGGCTTCGGTTGAGAATGGAGTACAGCGTGCCTAACGTCGACGCTTGTCTTGCCCTGAAATGGCCAGATGCCCGTCAGCATCTCGTAAAGCAAGACTCCGGTTGAGAAGACATCGGCCCGCTTGTCCACCCGGTCGCCACGCGCCTGCTCCGGCGCGGCATAGGTGGCGGTTCCATAAGGAACACCGAGCTCAGTAAGTTCGGTATGGTGAATGCCCTCGCTGCGCGCCGTATCGTCATCAAGAAGCTTGGCCAGGCCGAAGTCAAGGACCTTGGCCTGGCCGGCGTCGGTCACCATCACGTTGCCGGCTTTGATATCGCGGTGGATGATTCCTTTCGCGTGAGCGGTCGCCAACGCGTCGCATACCTGTATCGCGATGGTAAGCGCGCTCTTTAGCTCGAGCGGACGTCCGGATACGAGTTGGCGAACGTTGCGTCCCTCGATGTACTGCATGGCGATGTAATGAACGTTTCCGGCTTCGCCAAGATCGAAGATGGTACAGATATTCGGATGATCGAGTGATGAGGCCAGGCGTGCTTCGCGTTCGAAGCGTTTGAGATTTGCTTCCTTGACGGTTAATTCCGGTGGGAGAACCTTGACCACTACCGAGCGGCCGAGTTTCGTATCAACCGCCTTATATACTTCTCCCTGTCCGCCCGCACCGAGTTTTTCGACGATGCGATAGTTGTCCAAAGTTGCGCCAATCATTGAGGGTCATATTTAACTCCGTATTGCACGCAACCGCAACCGTCAGTCATTTTTCGGATTAGTCCGAGGGATTGCTCTACGGGCAGACGAAGAATGAAAACGCAGAGGACGCGGAGTTCGCAGAGGAAGCTTGAGAAAGGAAAGGGGAATGGAAACCCCGCTGTTAACTCTCTTCTCGCCTCTGCGTCCCCTGCGTACCCTGCGTCCTCTGCGTTTTAATCCAGGGATCCCAAGTGCGACCTTAGTTTGCTATGCCGAACTGATTGAGCATGAACGAATAGTCAAACGCGATCTCTTTGAGCGCGTCGTAGCGGCCCGAGGAGCCGCCGTGGCCGGCGCCCATGTTGGTCTTAAGCAGCAGCACGTTGTTGTCCGTCTTTGTCATGCGCAGCTTAGCGGCAAACTTCGCGCCTTCCCAGTACGGGACCTGACTATCGTTCAGCGACACCTTGATCAGCATCGCCGGATAGTTCTGCGCTTTGATGTTGTCGTAGGGCGAGTAGGTTTTCATGTACTCGAACGCGGCCTTCTCGTTTGGATTGCCCCATTCGATATATTCGCTGGTCGTCAACGGCAAGCTGGCGTCGAGCATGGTGTTCAGCACGTCTACGAACGGAACCTGAGCGACTGCGGCCTTGAACAGATCGGGTCTCATGTTGACGACCGCGCCCATCAATAAACCACCGGCGCTTCCACCCTGAATGATTAACCGATCGTTCGACGTATATTTTTGTTTGATGAGGTGTTCGGCTGACGCGATGAAGTCCGTGAACGTATTGCGCTTGGTCATCATGCGTCCGGCGTCGCGCCAGGGTTCACCCAACTCTCCGCCGCCGCGAATGTGGGCTATCGCGAATATTACTCCTCGATCCAGCAGGCTCAAGCGATTTGAAGAGAATGTTGGATTGATCGAGATTCCGTACGAGCCATAGCCGTAAAGCAGAAGCGGGTTCCTGCCGTCCATCTTAATTCCACGCCGATACACCAGTGAGATCGGAATCTTCGTCCCGTCCGACGCCGTAGCGAAGATCCTCTCAGACTGGTAGTTCGCCTTATCAAATCCTCCGGGAATCTCCGTCTGCTTTTTCAGCACTCGGGTCTTGTCGTCCATGTTGTAATCGAATACTGAGCTGGGGGTCACCAGCGATTGATATCCGAAACGCAACGTGCGCGTGTTGAATTCACGGTTGGTACTGACGAACGCGGTGTAAACGGGTTCGGGAAATTCGATGCGATGCGATTTGTTTGACTTGAGGTCGATGACATCTATGTGCTGAAGCCCGTTCTCGAGCTCTGAGACGACCAGGTGATTGGCGAATAGATCGATGTCATCGAGCTTAACCGCCGGACGATGCGCGATGATCTCTTTCCAGTTCTTCTTCTGTGGGTCCGAGACCGGCGCAGTGACCAGCCGGAAATTCTTCGCTCCCTGGTTCGTACGGATGTAGAAAAGGTTTCCTCGATGGTCTACCGAATACTCGTGGTCAGCCTCGCGCGGCAGCACGACCTTTGGAGTCTCAGTCGGTTTGTCAGCCGGGATGTAACGATACTCGGTCGAAGTCTTGCTTCCCGATACGATGAAAATCATCGCCTTGTCTCGCGTCCTCCCGCCGGAAACGTCAAACAGCTCGTCCTTGTCTTCGTAGACCAGATCGCTGTTCGAGCTTCCGATCGAATGGCGAAAGAATTTGTCTGACCGTTTCGTGACCGCGTCTTCAGTCGAATAGAAGACAGTCTTGTTGTCGGTCGACCACATCACCGAGCCGACCCTTTCGATCTTTTCGGGTAATACCTTACCTGTCCTTAGATCCTTGATCTGAAGGGTGTATTGCCTGTAGCCGGTCGTGTCGGTTGAGTAAGCCAGATAGTTTCCATCGTCGCTGACGGAATAGGCACCCAGACCAAGAAACTTCAATCCTTTAGCCAACTCGTTCAAGTCCAGAGTGATCTCTTCTTTCGCTTCTATGCTTCCGCGCTTACGAGCATAGATCGGATATTGCAATCCCTTGACCGTTCGCAAGTAGTAGAAGTAGTCGCCCTCGCGATAGGGAACAGCTTCGTCGGTCTCCTTGATATGGCTGATCATCTCCTTATAGAGCGCGCCCTGCAGAGCCTCGGTCGGCTTCATCACGGATTCAGTGAAGTTGTTCTCGGCTTCGAGGTATGCACTGACCTCCGGGTTGGCTTTCTCGCGAAGCCAGAAAAAATTGTCGACCAGTGTTACGCCGTGGATGTTGAGCTCTTTAGGTATTTTCTTTGCCATGGGTGGTTGTGGAGTAACAAGATTATTTTGCGCGAGCGCGATGGAGCCGAGAGGGGAGACGAGGGTCATCGCGGCTAAGAGGGACAGAGCCAAAAATTTAGAGATTCTTTTCATATGTGGGCCTTCTTCAGCTAAAAGTGTCAGCAGCGTCGACGGAAGACGACCGGAATATTAAATGTCGTAGCAGCTTCCTCGAGCTTTGGGGTAATACGCGATTGGTTAACCCTGATTGGTGAATTTGTTCGCGGAGCGCACGGCCCGCTTCAATCGTGTACCGTTCAACCACGTGGGGGAGTTCCCCACCCGGAGCCCACGTATTCGCCGTTCTGGATAATACAAGGGACAGTCGGATCGCCATCCGAGTAGGCAAGCATCTCCTTGCGCCGCGCCCGGTCATTCTGTGCATCGTACTCTTTGAAGAGGATGCTTTCAGAATTGTAATAATCGCGCGCCTGCTGGCAATAGGGACAATCCGGCTTTGTGTAAATGACGATTGACACAGGTAGGTGACCTCCGACTGACAGTTTAGCAAGTGGAAAGTAGAAAGGGGAAATTGAGGACGAACCCGGCGGCGCGCGATCGAGAGACCCTCAGCTTACTTGCGCCGTTTACGGCGCCGATAAGTAGCGGCAGCCACTCCGCCGAGTCCCGTGCCAAGCAAAACTATCGTTGCCGGCTCGGGCGTTGGAGTAGTCTGAAACCTGTAATCCAAACGAGTCAAGAACCAACCATTATTGCCGGACGCGTGATAGGTGGCGGTAACTACGCCTTGTCCGACGATATTCGTGAGCTGCCTAGCACTAGATCCGGGAAGGCGTGCGCCCACAGTTCCGTCCATTGTGAACGTCGACTCGAAGGTGACGAACTGCTCCGCGGGATCGGGGAACGTAAACGAGGCGGCATCGAGGTGGATTACCAAATAATCAACGCCGTTGTCCCAGAATGGATAGGTAACACCACCCGCCATAAACGGTCCCTGAACCATTAGCGAGTCGGCGTCATACGTTCTGCTAAGACTCGTCATAGCGCCCGGACGAGCATCGATAAAATCGCGCCCGACATAGATGTATGCTGCAATTCCGTGCAAAAGAAAACCGTCACCCTTTAGGGCGAAAGTTGGGTCGTCCCTGTATTGGTAGTCAAATGTAATGTGGCCCGTGGTAATGACGACCGCGTCCGCCCGCGCTTCAAGGGGAAGGGAGAAGAGAATGGCAAGCACAAACAGCGGAAGCAACCGCTTGAACATCCGTGTCATGAATCAACCTCGTGCAGCGCCGGGCAGTTGACGTTGAAAGCCGGCGGTAGCGTTAGTGCGATCGCTAATCCTCCTTGCGGACTTTGCGTCTTCGATAAGCTTTTGTCGCTATTCCAGCCAGGCCCGTGCCCAATAGGATAAGGGTGGCTGGCTCGGGTGTAGGAGTTGCTTGGAAGGTGTAGCTCAGCGTATTGAGATGCCAGAGAGTGCCGCTCCCGCCATTCGAATACGTAGCGCTCGCTGTTCCCTGTCCTATCAGAAGAGTTGTAAACAGCCGAGTGTCCCCGGAGTAAATGCTAAGGCTTCCCTGCATTGTGAATGTGGTATCGAACGTGACAATGCCGACAGAGGGAGCTGGAAACGGGAATTCAGGAGCGGTGATAATAATAGTGAGGACATTCCTATCGTTGTACCAGCCCTCGGTATGCGTTATTCCACCGGCCGTAAACGGAGGGTGCACGTTGAGCGCATCGGAAGGAAGATAAAACCTGCTGAAAGTTGCTGTGCCGCCGTAACTGCTGTCTGGATCCGTATGGCCGGCATGGTCGAAGAGTGTCGTTCCGCCAATCGACATTCCGGCCCCTTCGATTACAAACGTGCAGTTGTTGGGGTCTAAGCTATCAAAGGTAATATGGCCGCTGGTGATCACCAAAGGGTCTGCGTGTCCTTCAAGTGAGAAAACGAATACCAGAGGCAGCAAGAGTAAAGGGAGAAATCTACTCAGTGTTCGAGGCATGAGACCACCTTCCGTGGGTTGTCGTTGAGGCGACTCTGGAAGTTAGCTGCAGGATACGAGCGGGGCAAGGCCGATACCGTGCAAAATGAGTGTTCGCGAGTTGAGTCTAGTTCAAGATGGACAAACGGTCAATACGAATTGACGCCGCGTGCATTCGCGCCCAGGGTACTTACCGCCCACCGTCCACCGTCGTGTTATACTCCGCCTGCTATTCGAGTGTCGCGAGCATTGGAGTCAGTTGCCCCTGATGATCGATGACGATCTGCTGGATCCGTACGAAAAACTTGTTCCCATAGAAATCTTAGGCCGACGCGTCGAAGTGCCGGAGAATAATCGACTGCTGCGGTGCTTTCAGTTTCTATCGTTGAGATCGATCTCTTATGGGGACTTTTGCTGGAACGGTGACTGCACCAATTGCCAAATCTGGTATCACTGCGAAGGACAGTCCGATCGCGATGACAAGCCCGCCCTCTCCTGTCGCACGAACGTCGCGGAAGGGATGATCATCACCCGCCTCAGTCGCTACGTCGAACTCGAAGGAATCAACAAATAAGTTCTGATGAGCGATAAGTTCTATATTCAAATAGGCGATAGCAAGACTGAAGGGCCGGTCTATGCCCAGGTCCGCAAACAATTCGAGACCCTTATTCGCGACGGGCAGATAGTCGCAGGTGAGGCCTTACCGTCGCCGGGCGTTCTGGCTCAGAGACTCTCGGTCGATAAAGGGGAGGTCCAGCGGGCCTATTATGAGTTGGAGAGGGCTTCGCTGGTGAAGAAGAAGACGGGCCGCGATTTTCTGGGGACAGAGAGAACAACCTACCTTGTGAACTAGCCTCCGTACCTTGGCGAATGTTCAGTTCCACCACAGACGACACAGCGAGTGAGTTATGAATTTTGAGTTTTGAATTTTGAATTAGCGAAAGACCAAAGCTTTTTTCAATTCAACATTCAGCATTCATAATTCTGTTCCTCCTCTGTGATCACCGTGTCCTCATGTGTTCAAAACCCAATCTGGCGAGCAAGCGGCTTCCCGAACAAAATAGGAGGGCGCGCAAGCCCTTCGATGCGCGCCCTCATCTGGCCATGACCGCCCGTGACGCACCGAATCAATCTCTGCGGGCGTCGCGTCGATCACGCCGGAAGTCCCGGACATCAGCGCGCCTGTCACGCCGGTCCGACCGAACTTCAATTCTATCGCCGCTCAATTCGCGTTGATCTCCGCGAATTTCCCGACGATCTGAGCGCAGCTCCTCCTGTGACGCCCCGTCTCGTTTGTCTCTGCGATAATCACGGACGTCTGCGCTCAAATCGCGACCATCAGATCTGGTCTCACGGCGGTCGCCACGAATCTCACGTGTATCGCGTTTAACTTCCCTTCGGTCTGCGCGAAGTTCCTTTCGCTCGTGCCGATCAATGGTGCCCTGCGTATTTTGCGCCTGCGCAGAAGCGCCCAAGGCTGCAAGTAGGCCCGCCGACATTAGCGCGATTCTCAATGCGAACGTTTTCATCTTTCTAATCCCTCCATGACTTCAAGATTGCGGCCTCGCTTGACGCTGGTGTGACTCGCGTCAAGTGACCACTTGGTGGATGCCGCCGAAGAACTGTAGGAGAGACCACACTACCCCTTTGATCGCGCGCCAGTGCTACGACCCTGAGCTCGTATTACATTATTTCGGGCGACTCCCTTGCTGTTGTCTTAGACGCCTGGGCTATGCCGAGGGACGAGAAAGTTTTGGGTGTGCGAGTTGAAAAGCGTTGCTGGGATGAGTTTGTTAGCAACGGAAAGACTGTCCAAAGTCCCAGGTCCAAAAGTTCAAAGTTCAAGGTTCAAAGTTCAAGGGGTCAACCTCCGCCTCTCAACCTGCGTGTCGAAATCCATCATCGCGCTTCGGCATCGAACATTGAACGTTGAACGTTGAACGTTGAACGTTGAACGTATTCTGACCTTGGACGACGGGAGCGCTGAATCGGACTTCAATACACCTATCTAGTACTTCGGCACTGAAGGATCGACTTCGCTCGACCAGGCGGTGATGCCGCCTTTCAGATTTGTCAGTTTGCCTTCAAAGCCCGAGCGCGTGAGAGCGTCGATGGCTCTCGCGCTGCGGCCGCCCATCTTGCAATGGATGACTGTGTCGCGCGCGGGATCAATCTCGGACATTCGATTCAAGACCTGCGCCAGCGGGATGTGGATCGAATTGGGAATGCGTGCGACTGCATACTCGTCCGGCTCGCGCACGTCTACGATTTGAACGTCCTCACCGGCATCAAGTCGCTGCTTTAGCTCGGTCGCGGTTATCTCCTGCATGTTTCATCCTCTGCTTCAGTGGCTTACGGTTGACCGCGAGGATACAACTTCACTTTTCGACCAGTCAATCAGCGACTTCTGAACTGGTTCGCCATGCGATCCGCTCAGGGAGACAGAGTTTTCGCTTCGGGTTGTGATGCGATACACTTCTCGGCACAAACATTCCGAGGTGCTTTATGAGATTCGAGTATTACCATTCAGGACTTGATGATGTCCCCAAGCTCTCGATCGACGGGACAGTCCCAAACAGCATTCACTTTTCGCATTGGGAGGGCAATCGCACGCCGCCGGAGGTCAAAGCCGACACATCGACGGAAATAGCGTTGAATCTGGTCAGGTCAGCGGAGCGCGACAGATTAACGCAGGGAATAGAGCTCATCACCAACAACCACTTCGATACCGATGGCGTGCTGTCGGTCTGGACGGTGCTCAATGGCGACCGCGCGACCGGTCTGAACGACAAGCTGATAGCCGCCGCCGAGGCAGGCGATTTCTCGGAGTACTCAAGTCCGGACGGCGTTCGCGCAAGCATCGTGATCCAGGGCTCAGACGCTGCTATTCCCGGGGAAGACGCCGGCTCGCCGCTCGTTCGCCATCTCACACACGGAGCTCCGATCGACGAAGCACATTCATACGAACTGATATTTCCCGAGGTCGAGCGGGTGCTGACGAGGACGAATGATTACGAAGACCTGTGGCGCGATGTATGGCAATTGATCGAAGCGGCGATGGAAAGCTTTGCGAGCGGCGCCTCTCGGGTTGAGGAAGACACGACCACAGGCCTTTCAACCGTCATGCTTGCCGCCGGGTTGTACGGCTCGAAAGGATTCAGTCCTACCAGACACAATGCTCCCTTCACGGCGATCTCAGCACACGCTGGTGGTGAAGTGTTTCTGGTGGCGTTGCCAACGATGAACGGCTGGAGTTACCGCATTGATCATCCGTACTATTCATGGGCGGAGACGGTAGTGCGGCCGCGCATCGGGCGCCGCGATTTCGCGCCGCTGCTTGTCCGGCTCAATGAGCTGGAGCAGGGCGCTCATTCTCAAACAGAAATCAAAGGATCGTGGGCGCTGGATGATCGCGAAATGACCTCGGCGGCAAAGTTCATGGATCAGTCAGGGATACTGGCGCCATCGAGACTACCTCCGCAGACTGTGGCCGAGGAGATGCGAACTGTTATGCGCGACATGATTTCGAAGGCCGGAGCGGCGCAAGGTGGCTGACTGGGACGAGCGCTACAAGGGTCGCGAGAATATCATTAAGGACCCGATGCCGTTGCTCGCGGACTTCGTTCCACGATTAAAACCGGGACGCGCGTTGGATCTGGCCAGCGGGACCGGGCGTCACGCGATCTTCCTGGCAGAGCAAGGCTGGCGAGTGACTGCAGTCGATGCTTCTAGTGTCGGGATCGAACTTGCGCAGGAGACGGCAAGAGCGAGGAACGTCGAAGTAGACTGGATAATCGCCAATCTGGAACAGCACGAATTTGAAATCGAAGCCGAAGCGTTCGACCTGATCGGCAACTTCTACTATCTTCAGCGCGATTTGTTCCCGCAGATTCGCGCCGGCGTGCGCCGCGGCGGCGTGTTCATCGCGACGATTCAGATGGTAGACGATTCTCCCGATGTAAAACCGATGAATCCCAATTTCCTGCTTAAGCCGGGGGAACTGCGCGCGGAGTTTTCAGGCTGGGAAGTTCTACACGACTACGAGGGTACGCCAACCGAAACAGGCCATCGTCGGCGCACGGCCGAGATAGTGGCACGAAAGCCGTAGTGAGCAGTGGCCGGTGGCCAGTGGCCGGTGGTCAGTGGTGAGTGGGTGGCGATGTATATCGCCGCTGGCTGGAGAATCTCAATTGATACTGATTAACGACAACGGGGGATCACCGACCACCGACCACTGATCACTGACCACTGACCACCGACCACTGCTCTTATGCACGACGTTATCATTATCGGCGCGGGACCCGCGGGACTGTCCGCCGCGATGTGGTGCGATGAGTTGGGACTTGACACCCTCGTGCTCGAGCAGAAGTCCGAGATGGGAGGACAGCTTCTCTCGATTTATAACCCTATCGAAAACTACCTCGGCGCGCGTGTTTCGAATGGACAAGCTATGCGCGAGTTGTTTGCGGACCAGACGAAGGATTCCGAGTTCGACCTCTGGACAGGTGTTGACATAGATAAGGTCAATCTCAACGCCAAGCGTGTCACCCTCAGAAGCGGCGAAGATCTGCAGTCCATCGGTATTATCATTGCGACTGGTGTCCGACGCAGACGCCTGGGGGTCCCCGGCGAGGTTGAACTGTCTGGCCACGGCGTGATGGAATCAGGGACTCGCGAGCGGGACCAGTTTGCGGGCAACGATGTTTGCGTAATAGGCGGGGGGGACGCTGCCGCCGAGAATGCTTTGCTGCTGGCTGAGGTTTGTCCCACCGTGACGCTCGTCCATCGCGGAAAGAAACTGCGCGCACGCGCCGAATTCGCTGAGCGATTGCGGGACGAACATTGCATCACCGTATTCAACGACTCAGTTGTACGTCGAATCATCGGCGAGAAGGAAGTGGAGGGTGTTGAGATCCTGCGCGGTGGCGCAATCAAGTCTTTTCAGATGGCGGTGAAGGGCGTGCTCATAAGGATCGGTGTCGAGCCAAACACAGATCTGTTCCGCGATCAACTGCACACCGATGAGCGCGGCTACATCGTAGTCACCGGCGAACAGGAGACGAGCGTGGGAAACGTATTCGCGGTTGGTGATGTTTCCAACCCGCTTGCGCCGACGATTAGCGGCGCTTGCGGAGCGGGAGCCACGGCGGCGAAGGTTATGGCTTCGCGGTTGAATAATACATCGGCTGTCTCGACACATTCTTCACCCTCCTAACGAGGACAGGCGAACCAATGCTCAAAAAAACGACCACGCTGATTTTCGCCCTTGCCCTGGTTTCACTGCATGCTCTGGGGCAAGTTGAGCCTCCCAGGTTAGAACCGACACCTTCAACCGCAAAGCAGATTGCGCTCATCGATAAAGGCGTCGCTCTTCACGATCAGGGAAACTATGATGCTGCGATCAGCAAATATGAAGAAGTACTCAAGGAAAATCCAAACAACGTCCTGGCGCTTCATGAGATGGCCTTTTCCTATTCGATGAAGAAAGATTATCGGAAAGCGTTAGACACCGCATATAAGGGAGCGCAGTTCAAGTCACAACTATTGCATGCCTTCTACGTACAGATCGGAAACAATCTGGATCTATTAGGGGAACCTAAAAAAGCCCTGGAGGTCTATAAAGCAGGCATCAAGATACAGCCCGATGCTCTCCTCTATTTCAACCTGGCAGTGACTTACCGCAGTTTGAGTAAACCTGATGATGCCAAAAAGGCGCTTAAGCAGGCGATAGCTCTCAATCCGGGCCATCCTGGCAGCCATCTTCTATTAGCTGCACTCTGGCACCAGGGCGGCTACAGCACTCCCAGCCTATTGGCCGCCTGTCGTTTCCTGGTGTTGGAGCCTTCGTCGGACCGTGCAACGAGTGCGCTGAAATTGGTGCAGGACGTTATGCGTGGCGGCGTCACTGCAGGCAAAAACCCAAACGAGATTAATATCTTAATGGCCCCGCCCGGGAAGACTGATGAAGGGGATTTCGGCGGCATCGACTTGGTGCTGGGGTTGAGCAGAGCCGCCGGCATGACCGAAAAGAACAAAGGCAAAACTGGAATGCAGTTGCAGGTCGAGCAATTCGACACGCTCTTTGCAATCATGGCGGAGTTGAGCGACAAGAGTGACAAAAACAAATTCACCTGGAAATTCTATGTGCCTTACTTCAGCGAGCTCAAGCAGAAGAAACATTTAGAACCCTTCGTTTACTACATCAACCAAAGTGAGGGCAACGAAGAAGTGAAGAGGTGGTTGAACAACAATAAGGCACGAGTAAATGAATTTCTGGCATGGTCTAAAGACTACTCCTGGCCGAAGGCGGATTGAATGATTCGCGCTTAGCCGCGCGCGAATAGTCTCCTCGTTAACGTGATTCTTGATGAGTTCTCCTGACGCAACAATTGCTGCACTCGAAAACGCTCCGCGGATAATCATCCCGCTTGTGCGTGAAGTTCCCGACGAGATCATTAAGCGGCGGCCGAAGCCTCAAAAGTGGTCGGCGCATGAACACGCCTGCCACCTGGCGGAGGTACATCAGCTTTTCTTTTCGCGGCTCGAACTCATGCTTAACAGCCAGCGACCCAGCATCGCCATCTACAATCCCGATGAAGCGATGGAAGACGGCGCGCTGTTGAAGATGGATCTTGACGAAGCACTCGAGCGTTTTTCACTCGATCGCGCCCGCTTGGTTGCGCGGTTGAAGAGCTTGACCGCCGATGACTGGCTGCGAGAGGCGGACCACGAAGAATACGATCACTACTCCGTTTCGATCATGTTTCGCCACGTCGCTCTTCACGATATGCTGCACGCTTACCGCATTGAGGAATTGCTGCTCAAGAAGGAATGGAAGGATTGAGTAACGATCTGTTTACCGCAAGCGAAGAGCTCGATACAGCCGGCCCGCCGTACACCGATGCGCACATTACTGCCTATCCGGTTGAGTACATCGCCGGTATAGAGCTTTTCAATGAAGGCGAGTTTCACGCGGCCCACGA
>JAVHWA010000065.1:0-56300 GCA_032160165.1 Acidobacteriota bacterium | reverse complement strand
CTGCTCTGAAAAAACTATCGCCAAAGGTACACACTAGTACTTACCGAGTTTGGTGTACCCGGGGAATTGCCGATTTGTTAGCGGCTGCTTAAGCCGCTTCCGACAATTCTTCGACGTCGACTTTTAGGCCGAGCATGCGCAAGCGACGAATGTAGTAGTCGCGTTGCTGCTCGACGTGATGGCGATCGAAATAATCACCGCCGAGTTCGGTGTAAGTTTGATCGCGATCCAACACATGATAGATGATTACCAACAACGAATGGGCCACCGCCACCAAAGCCTTCTTGCGGCCCAACCGTTTGACCAGGCGATAATACTGGCTGCTCAGATAACACTTCTTCTTCATAGTGGCGCCCCAAGCCGCTTGCACCAATGCCGCACGCAGGTAAGTGTTACCTTTGCGCGTGCGCCCCGAAAGGCGCTTGCCACCAGTAGATTTGTTGCCCGGACAGATACCAGCCCAACTGGACAAATGCGCATCGCTCTCGAAGTTGGCTTTCATCTCGATTCCAATTTCAGCAGCGATGATCTCTGCCACACGCGGCCCGATCCCGACAATGCTGTCCAGAATTTCTCGGGCTCGGGCCAACTTAGGGTGGTCCTGCAAATATTCAGCGATCTTCCTGGTGACGCGCTGGTCCGCTATCTCCAACTCTTCCCAGCGCGTGAGCAGCTCACCGAGCACGAAGCGCTGGTTTGCCGTCAAGCGTCCCTCCAGTGCGCGGCGCAACTGCGGCACCTTCTCTTTGAGTTGCCGTTGGGCCAGCCCCGCCAATTTCACCGAGTCAGTTTCCCCTTGCGCCAGAGCCCACAACATCGCGCGGCCACTCGCTCCCAACGCATCGCTGGCTACTTGACCGAGTTTGATGTTGCCACTCTCGATCACTTTTTGAATCCGATTGGCCACCGCACTCTTCTCCCGCACCAGACTCTCGCGATAGCGTGTCAACTCGCGCAACTCTCGAATCTCCGCTGGCGGAATGAAGCTCGCTTTCAGCAACCCATGGCGCAACAGGTCTGCCAGCCATTCCGCATCTTTGACATCGGTCTTGCGCCCGCGCAAAGCGTGCGAATGTTCAGGATTGATCAGCACCACTGTCAGCCCGTCCTCCAGGATATTAAAGACCGGCCTCCAGTAAACTCCTGTGCTTTCGATGGCCACGTGAGTGCACTGTGCAGCCACCAGCCAATCCCGCAAACGCAGCAGATCATCGGTCATGGTCGAGAAGGTGCGAATCTCCTTCTCCCTATTGCTCAACAACAAACACGCCACCAGCATCTTGGCGTGTACGTCAATACCACAGCAGATTTCGTGGACGACTTTCATCGATGCTCCTTTCAACCAACAGGGAGAGCCTCCATTAAAAAGATTCTGCTCTGCAAGTTCACGCCCGCGCGTGACCTTATTCGGTGGTGCCTCGGCAAGGCTCTCGGATCAAACTCTGTGTCGGGCTCGGCGAGCAGTCACCGGCACCAATCACTTCCGATCTCCATTCCGTGTTGGCTGAACGTTAGCTTACTATGTCAAAGATCAGCTTTTCATGTCCGGTGGTGCGCACCGGCGCATGCTTAACTCTGAGTAGTGTTTCGTCGATGGCGTTCGTTACCTTCAGAAGCCAAAGTTTACGCTTGTTTGTTGTATATGTCACAAAAAAGCGTTGACAGTTTCGACAAGGGGTGTATAATGCGGCGCGTTGAGGATGGGGTTGATGCCCAAACGTCAACCAGTCGCAAGACAAGCCATCTGAGGCCCGAACATCGATAGTGCCCGCCCGTGCCAGCTCGGACGCCGATCACGCCCCCCGTGGTTGCTACATGCGAGCTGGCACAGCCATTTCTAATCACAAATAAATTCTAAATGCGCGATGAATAAAGGGCGCCGTTGTGGGTGTTAGGCTATGCCTGCGCGGTTTAGCAATAGGGCTGACTCCCTATTTGCTGTCGCGATCGTATCGGCCTCATCAAGTGTCAAAAGCTTGCGGTCACGCATTACCATTCGACCATCGATGATCACGCTGCGAACGTCTCCGGCCTGGGCTGAATAGACGACTGCAGAAACTATATCCGCCGGACGCGGCGCAGAGTGAAGCCGATCCAGCTCGATCAATATCACATCGGCGCGCTTCCCCGCCTCTAAACTTCCAATCTCGTCCTCGAGTCCAACGGCCCGCGCACCGTCGATTGTGGCCAGGCGTAGCGTGCGCCGCGCAGGCAGGACGTCTGCTCCGTGCGAGACTTTCTGTAGCAGCGCGGCGGTGCGCATCTCGGTAAACATGTCTAAGCGGTTGTTGCAGGGTGCTCCGTCTGCGCCCAGCGAAATCGAGATCCCGCGGTCGAGCATCGCTGTGATCGGTGCGATGCCCGAGCCGAGCTTGAGATTCGAGGAAGGACAATGCGCTACGTGTGTGCCCGTGGTCGCGAGTATTTCCAGCTCAGCTTCGTCAAGATGAATGCAGTGGGCCAGCGCGACGTGATTACCCGAAAGTCCGAGGGCGTGAAGGTAAGCAACGTTGCGCGCTCCGGTTTCTCGCTCAACGATCTCTATTTCCGTCCGGTTCTCTGACGCGTGCGTGTGGACCATCACCTGACGTTCGCGCGCCAATCGCGCGACTTCAGTTAGGAGCTCGCGTGTACAACTGATGGCAAACCGGGGTGCGAAGCAATAGCGTATGCGGCCGTCGGCGCGGCCGTGCCACTCTTCGAGCAGAGATAGCGATTCCCGAATGGAAGCGGCGGCCTCTTCGTGAAGCGGCTGGGGAACATCGTCTCCTTTGTCCATCATGCATTTGCCGACGGTCGCGCGAAATCCTGTCTCCTCCACTGCTCGGAATGCTTCAGCCGTGTGATTCACAGTCTCCATAGTCAGGGCGCAGGTCGTTCCGCCCTTGATCATCTCAGCGATGCCGAGTCTTGCCGAGGCCCTTACGGAGTTCGCGTTGTGGGCGGCCTCCATCGGCCAAACACGCTTCTTAAGCCAGTCGATCAAAGCCAGATCGTCGGCTGCGCCCCGAAAGATGGTTTGGCAGAGATGGATGTGAGTTTGGACGAAGCCGGGCAGGACCGCGCAGCCTGTGGCATCGATGACTTCGTCAGCGCCGTCATGGGTTTCACCCACACTGACGATTCTGCTCCCACGAATTAACAAGTCACCGCTCACGACGGACCCATTTTGATCCATCGTCAGCAGAGTGCCGTTCTTTATGAGAGTGGTCGCGTCCATTTCCGTGGAAAACAATAAGGTAAAAACCCAAAAGCTAAAAGGCAAAAGCGAAGTGAAGCGTGACTGTAAATTAGCCGCCGCTCTCACCGCACCTTTGCCTTTTACCTTTTTCCTTTTGCCTTACTTTGCCGCCTTACCTTTGGCTGCGGCAGGCGCGTCGGAGCTTTCGGCCTCAGTCGACACTGCGTTGCGCACGGGGATACCGACCGCAACGCGCACCTCGTGTTCAATCCGCTGCATGATCTCGGGATTGTCCTTCAATGTCTGCTTGGAGTTCTCGCGGCCCTGGCCCAATCGCTCTCCCTTGTAAGAGAACCACGCGCCACTCTTTTCGACGACCTTATTGGTTACGCCCAGATCAATCACGTCGCCTACGCGCGAGATACCCTCGCCATACATGATGTCAAACTCACACTCGCGAAACGGCGGCGCCACTTTGTTCTTCACCACTTTGACCTTGGTGCGGTTGCCCACCACACGATCGCCGTCCTTGATCGCGCCAATGCGACGGATATCCAGGCGCAGTGAAGCATAAAACTTGAGCGCCCGTCCGCCGGTGGTGGTTTCGGGCGAGCCGAACATAACGCCGATCTTCTCGCGAATCTGATTGATGAAGATAAAGCAGGTGTTCGACTGCGCGATGATAGCGGCAAGCTTTCTCAGGGCCTGCGACATCAGGCGCGCCTGCAATCCGGGAAGACTATCGCCCATCTCGCCGTCCAGTTCCGCACGCGGAACCAATGCGGCCACTGAATCGATGACGATCACATCGACGCCGTTTGAGCGCACCAGCGCCTCTGCAATTTCTAACGCCTGCTCGCCTGAATCGGGCTGCGAGATGAGCAGTTCGTCAGTGTTTACTCCAAGCTTGCCGGCATACTCCGCATCCATCGCGTGCTCAGCATCGATGTAGGCCGCTACGCCGCCAACCCGCTGAGCTTCCGAGACGATGTGAAGAGCCAGCGTAGTCTTGCCTGAGCTCTCAGGACCGTAGACCTCTATGATGCGCCCGCGAGGAACGCCTCCCACGCCAATTGCCGCGTCCAGACTAATCGAAGTGGTAGAGATCGATAACACGTCCGAGACCTCGCGCTCGCCCATACGCATGATCGATCCTTTGCCAAATCTCTTCTCAATGTTCAGCAGCGCCGCTTCGACCGCTCGTCCGCGATCCGCGCCAATTCTATCTTCAGCCATCACAAACATCTCTTTCTACCGTTCCTTTTCTCACGTCTCGTGGTGATGTCAAATCTCGGCGGCCTGCCACCGCAGCGAGACGGACTATAACACATAAAACGCAGGAATGGAACAGTGTTTCACGTATGCAATGAAAGTATTTCATCGCGATTAAGGGCTTTGTCCAATGACCGATGAGTGGTGAATAACCAGCGCTCCGGCATCAAAATGGGTGGTGAGGTGAAACGCCGTAGACGGATATATCATGGCGGAACTGCGACGCGCAAGCTCTTGGTTCACTCGGCACTGGTAAATCCAAATCCCATTCACACCTCGCTTCAGCGGAGAATGAGAGGGGAGCATCCCTACAGACTTGCGTCTCAACTTCTAATCATCTCCTCGATTGGTCGGCCCGTTCGCTGCTCCACCCGTTCTGCCAGCGAAGGGATTCCGCTCGCGTTTTCATCTCTAGAGATCCGCTCGACGCGCCACATGGGGAAGAAAAGATCGGACAAACCCACTGAAGGCTCTTCGTGGGCCATCGCTCGCAACCACTCGTCGAAAGCATTTAGATCAAGGCCGCGCAAGTATATCCCGGCCGCATCGATCCGATCGAGAACTCCCCAGCACTTCTCCTTTGGGCTGTGAAGAACGACGATCACAGCCGCGCCCGCGGCGATTCCCTGCTCCGTGGGGAGCGACTTCTCAGACTCGTTCATTGTGCCCTCAGACATCGTCTCTCGCCTCAGTCTTCCCCGAGATCAGGTTCCTTGTGAACGTCCCAATCCGCTGCGGAAGATCAGGGCTTCCCTCCGATCTCTCGATCTCAGCCACAATAGCCGAGCCAACCACCGCGGCATCAGCGTAGCGCCAGGTTTCAGCCACCTGTTGTGCTGACGAGATGCCGAACCCGACTGCGATCGGCAGATGAGAGAACCTGCGTACGCGCCCCACCAACTTCTCCGCCTGACTGCTCACCTCCGCACGCGCCCCGGTAACGCCAGCCAGCGACACCGCGTAGATAAAACCGCTGGCGCGTTTAGCCACCAAACGCAATCGCACGTCGGTCGAGGTCGGAGCCACCAGGAATATCATGTCGAGATCACGCGCTCGCAAGAGTTCAGAAAACTCTTCCGCTTCTTCGGGTGCAAGGTCGGTGACCAGCACCCCGGCAATTCCCGCTTCGGCGGCGTCGACTGCCAGCCGCTCGAGCCCATACTGCAGTATCGGATTGAAATAACTGAATAAGACGATTGGCACATCTTTGATATGGAGGCGCGCGCCCGCCGCTTCATCAAGGATCTCCCTTATCCCGAAACCGTGTCGAAGTGCACGCTCTGATGCTCTCTGGATAACGGGACCGTCCGCCATCGGATCGCTGAATGGAACCCCGAGCTCTATGATCGATGCCCCTGCCTGAGCCAGTTCGATCAGCAATGCGCCCGTCGTTTCAAGGTCCGGGTCGCCCGCCGTGATGAACGGGATCAACCCGCGCTGCCCGTCGCGTCTTAATCGAGTGAAAGCTGCTTCGATACGAGACATAAAAGGCTATCGAGTCTGCCGAGTTCGTCGCGTCCGGGAGTCAAAGGGACTCGACAGACTCAATAGACCCGATAGACTCCGCGACCGTAATGGCGTCCTTATCGCCGCGACCCGAAACGTTGAGTATGACAAGCTGATCAGGCGTCATCTCGACCGCAATCTTTTTCAGATGAGCGACGGCGTGAGCCGATTCGAGCGCGGGAGTGATGCCCTCCAGTCGCGAAAGCAGCTTGAAAGCTTCCAGCGCTTCGGCGTCGGTTGCTGAAACATACTCGACTCGACCCGAGTCGTGAAGAAAGGCGTGCTCCGGCCCGATCGACGGATAATCCAGACCAGCAGATACCGAATGGGTGGCAGCAATCTGTCCATGCTGGTCCTGCAAAACGTAACTCATTGTTCCCTGCAAGACACCCGGGCGCCCGCCGCCTCCGCGATTGAAACGCGCGGCGTGCTCTCCCAACTCGTCTCCAGTACCGCCCGCTTCTACACCGATCATTCGAACGCCTTCGTCTGCCAGAAACGGATGGAACAGTCCGATCGAATTCGACCCTCCACCGACGCAAGCTATCAACAGGTCGGGCACGCGTCCTTCCCTCTCCAGGATCTGTTCCCGGGCCTCACGCCCTATTACGCTTTGGAAATCGCGAACCATCGTGGGGTACGGGTGCGGCCCCAGCGCACTGCCAAGGAGATAGTACGTATCCTCCACGTTGGTTACCCAATCGCGCAACGCTTCGTTAATGGCGTCCTTAAGCGTGCGTGCGCCCGCGTTGACCTCGCGCACTTCGGCGCCGAGCAATTCCATTCTAAAGACATTCAACCTCTGGCGGCGCATATCCTCCGCGCCCATATAGACGACACATTGCAATCCAAACAGCGCGCACGCCGTTGCCGTGGCCACACCGTGTTGGCCCGCGCCCGTTTCGGCGATCACGCGTCGCCGTCCCATGCGCCGCGCCAGGAGGACCTGTCCAAGCGCGTTATTGATTTTATGAGAGCCCGTATGATTAAGATCCTCGCGCTTGAGATAGATGGACGGACCGCCAAATGAGTCCGTCAAGCGCGCGGCGTGAAAGAGTGGAGTCGGACGTCCCGAGTAATCTCGCAGCAGCGTGTCGAGCTCTTCATGGAAACCATGATCTGCCTTCGCCGCCGCGTATGCGGTGGTCAGCTCTTCCAGAGGCGCCATCAGCGTTTCAGGTACAAAGCGGCCGCCGTAAGGCCCCCAGTGGCCGTCGAGATTTGGCTCAGATGTGATTCGTGATTTCATCGCTGAGGTGGAGCTTATCACGAGGATGCTGGCGACGATCCACCATGTCACACGAAATCTCACGAAAAAGCAGTCAGTGTATTTCGTGTGCTTTGGTGTATCGCTCGCTTAGACCGTTTTTATGGAGCTTATCAGGAGCTTCGATGCTTGACCCCGACGTCATGCCGGTTCTGCAACAATCGTTCGATTACGCCCTTCGCGCTTGGCGCGATATAGGGCCGCGTCGCTGGCAGCGTACAGCGTGCGCTCGGACCTTGCATGCAATGGACAAGCGGCCATTCCCAAACTGATTGTCACAATACCGAGGTCGTCGACAGCGCCGGCAGAAACTGCGTCACGCAGTCTCTCGGCAGCGACCAGCGCCTTCTGGTCATCAACGCCCGCTAAGAGCAGCGCAAATTCTTCTCCGCCCAGGCGCGCCGAAGTATCGTTATCGCGCGAAAGGTCGGTGAGCGAGCTCGCTACGTGCCGAATGACGCGATCACCGGCAGAGTGGCCGTGCTGGTCGTTAATCACTTTAAGATGGTCTATATCGACCAGCACCAGAGCGCACGGCACCTCATAGCGCCTCCATCTTTCCAGTTCCTGGCCAAGCGCAGTGCGAAATCGGCGACGATTCGCCAGCCCCGTCAGGTAATCCCGATCGGCCTCCGCGCGAAGTCGATCCATCGTCTGCTTGAGCGTCACCAACTGCATTGCGCGTGCAACCAGCAAAGAAAGTTCTGACGGCATCTGCAGATAGTCGAATGCTCCGAGTGCGATGGCCTCACTTCTCCGCTGGCTGGTAGCAGCCGCGTCGCCAACAAGAATGACTGAGGCGCCGTCGTTTACGGTGCCGAGCGAGTTGATGAGATCGTTTGCGTTGATGCCCTTGAGGCTGACGTCAAAGACAACTATGTGGGGGCGTGTGCGCCGTAGTGAGACGAGAGCTGCCGCGCCGCCGGCAACACCCACCACCGCAAAACCGGCACGCTCAAGTTCGGATGCATACGCGGCGGAAGCCGCATTGTCGGTTACGAGAAGCACACGACCCTGGTCGCGCGCTCTCGCCTTCTCGTTGGAAGATTCGCGAGCTGTTGCACTCATAGGGGTAAACCGGGGAATCGTTCGGAAGCGGAGTAAGGTAACGAGTGAGGTTTCGGGGGAATGACGACTACAATTTTCTGCGTGCGCTCCTTCTGTCCTTACTCATCACAGAATAACCGATAAGAGACACGTGCCGTCAAGGTTTAACATGCAAGACGCGCGGCGGCGACGAAGGAGCGCATCAATGCCGGGTCCTTCTTTCCGGGAGCAATCTCCAAACGGCTGCACGCGTCGACACCCCAGGGCATGACCAGCCGAATTGCCTCCGCTACGTTGTCGTGTGATAACCCGCCCGCCAGCATCAGTCGAGGCACCAGCTCCGCAACCTCTCGAGCTCTCTCCCAGTCGACGATGCGGCCGGTGCCTCCTCGCGATCCGCTGATGAAGGCATCGAGCAAGATGGCGTCCGTTTCATACTTCTGCGCATGTTGAGGAGTAAAACTTTCATCGACGCGAAGTGCCTTGATCACGGAGAGTCCTTTCAAGGCGCGACAGTATTCGGGTGATTCGTCTCCGTGCAGTTGAACAGCAGTCAGATTTACGTCACGAGCGATGCGGGACACATCGTCCGGTTCCGGTTCGTTGACGAAGACGCCGACTCGCATCACTGCTTTCGGCAATTGCTCGACGATGCTGCGCGCCTCCAGAGGCGTGATGAAGCGCGGACTCTGCGACCAGAAGTTAAAACCAAGGGCATCGGCGCCGGCGTCAAACGCGGCGCGTGCATCTTCGAGATTTGTAATGCCGCAGATTTTGACCTTCATACACTTCCCTGGATCAACCCACGCAAGGCTTCGGCTGGGTCGGCGGCCCGCATGAGGGTCTCTCCGATTAAAAAGCCTTGATAACCGCAGGCGCTTAGCATTTCGAGGTCTTCGCGCGAGCGCAGGCCGCTTTCGGCAACCAGTATGCTGTTTTCCGGCGAGTTTGCTGCTAATCGAACAGACACGTCGATCGATACCTCGAACGATCGCAGATCGCGGTTGTTGACTCCAATCAGGGTGGCTCCCGCGGCTGTGGCGCGGCGCATCTCGTCTCCGTTATGAACTTCAACCAGCGCGTCCATCTCGAGTTCGTCTTCCGCCAGCCCGCGCAATCTTACCAACGCTGCATCTTCGAGCGCCGCGACAATCAGCAGGAGGGCGTCGGCGCCGGCGGCCGCCGACTCGTAGATCTGGTAATCGTCAAAGATGAAATCCTTTCGTAGCACCGGAATCGTAATCGCCGCTCGAGTCTCGCGCAGGTCGTCGAGTGAACCCAGGAAGCGATCTTCCTCTGTAAGAACGGAGACCGCCGCGGCGCCACCTAGCTCATATCTTCTCGAAATCTCCGACGGATCGGCGTCCGCTCGGATCGCGCCTTTCGAGGGTGATGCCCGTTTGAATTCCGCTACTACGTTGAGCCGATCACTCCGCTGCAGAGCCCCGCGAAGTGCGTGAGGCACGGAGTTCACCCGCGCGGCCTCTGCATCAGCCTGCAACGATTCGATCGGCCGAACGACTCTTGCCGTCGCGTTGCGCGGGCGCTTGAGCGCCAGAATCTCGCTTAGAAAGTCCATGATTCTACTTTAGAACGTATGAGCTTGTGTGGGGCTCGCTTCTCTACGTAGCGCCAATCATTCGTCGAGAATTGGTCGCAACGACGGCTGCCCATGGATCTTAACCCGCCACCTTCTCATTCTCACCGCGGCTTTAGCTCGGTGCTCAGCGGTTCCTCCCAGATCGGGAAACCGTTTAAACGGTTTCTGGCTTTGCGCCGGCAGAGACACCGGGCTAAAGCCGCGGTGTGAATGAGAATGAATTACGGCCGGCGATTCGTCGCTTCGACGAGTTGCTCCAGCTTTGCGAGCGCACTTCCAGAATCGATACTTTCTTTCGCACGTTCCGCCGCAGCGCGAAGGTCGATCGCCGCACCCCCGACGAAGAGCGCCGCGGCCGAGTTGGCGATTACCAGATCTCGCGCTTCATCACGCCGCTCGCCCGCCAGCACCGCCCGAATCGTTTCAGCGTTTTCTTTCGGGTCCCCGCCGCGTAAATGAGAGAGCGCAGCGCGCTCCAGGCCAAAATCCTCGGGCGCGATTTCGAGCATCCTCACCTCGCCATGGTGCGCCTCAGCAACCAAGGTATCTCCGCTGAGAGTCACCTCATCCAGCCCATCAGAACCATGGACTACCCACGCGTGCTCGGTTCCGAGAGCGACCAGCGCGCGCGCCATCGGTTCGATCAAAGCCCGATGCCAGACTCCTATGATCTGACGAGGTGCGCCCGCCGGATTGGTAAGCGGGCCGAGGAGATTGAAAGTGGTGTGCACGCCAAGCTCGCGTCTGATCTTAGCCACTCGAGCGGTCGCTCCATGATAAAGCGGCGCGAACATGAAGCAGATCCCAAATTCGTTAAGACACTTCTCGGTGATCTCGGACGAGGCTGATACGTTCACCCCCAGCGCCGTCAACACGTCTGCACTTCCCGATCGACTCGTCGCTGCGCGGCTGCCATGCTTGGCAACGGGAAGTCCCGCACCGGCGATAACAAATGCTGCTGCCGTCGACACATTGAAAGTCTTCGCTCGGCTGGAGCCAGTGCCGGCCGTGTCGATGAACCGTGAATGGCGAGCGATGATTTTCACAGCGCGTGAACGCATGGCTGCAGCCATACCGGCGAGCTCTTCAACCGTCTCACCCTTCACCGCAAGTCCCACCAATGCGGCGGCTATCTGCGCGTCGGTCGCTTCGCCGTCAAGCAAGGCCTCAAGCAGGGCGGTTGCTTCCTCGCGCTGAAGGTCCTCGCCGCGCATCAACCGCGTTAGAAAAAAGCGCAAGCCCGTTTGTGCTTGCGCTTCATCCATACGCGCCGGGGTCGGTAGAAGCCAGGAAGGTCTAGGCATGATTACAATTTCAGGAAATTCGCCAGCAGCTTCTTTCCATCCGGGGTCAGGATTGATTCGGGATGAAACTGTACGCCTTCGATTTTCATCTCGCGATGCCGAAGCCCCATGATGACGCCATCGGGCGTTGTCGCGGAGACCTCAAGACAATCAGGCAACGTCTCGCGCTCGACAACGAGGGAGTGATAGCGACCCGCTTTAAAGCGATAATCCAAACCTTCATAGATGGTGCGCCCATCGTGACAGATCTCTGAAGCCTTGCCGTGCATCAGAGTGGGTGCCCGCACAATACATCCGCCGAACGCCTGACCAATTGCCTGATGTCCGAGGCACACCCCGAGGATCGGAATACGACCCGCAAATTGCTCTATCAACTTCAAAGAAACTCCAGCGCCATCAGGTGTGCCTGGGCCGGGAGAGATCAGGATCTTATCCGGACAACAATTCGCCTCGACCTCCTCCACGGTTATTGCGTCGTTGCGACGTACATCTATCTCCTCGCCAAGCTCGCCCAGGTACTGCACGAGGTTGTAAGTGAAGGAGTCGTAGTTGTCGATGACTAAGAGCATGGGGGAAACCAAATTGAGAAGAACAGTGAGCAACGGGACCCTTTACACTTAGTGCAGATCGTGACCTCTCGTCTCATCGTTGAGTTACGCTCGAATAGTAATCAAGTTGTTCGGAAAAGGTACCACTTGCTCGCCACTTTCTCGACCCAAATGTAGGAAGACGGACTCATCGCCGGTGGACTGTCCGATGGTGAATAAATAAGTCCAACGAGGTTATCTGTCACTCCACCGATTACGAATTCAAGATTCCCGTTTGACGTAACGCTGAGTCCACTGAGATGCAAAGCTTTCAAAGCCGTGCCGACTTCTGGAAACTGCTTGTCGTCGGTTCGGATGAAGTTCGGCATCTTTAGGCCATAGGACTTGACCTGGCGATATACTCTCTCGAACGATTTAAGGTTGGCGGTGAACCATGCGGTCAATGCTTTGTCTGTCGCCAGGACGAGCTTCATGTTAGCGAGGTCATTCTTTTCGTCATCTGTCAGACTTGGCTTTGCGCTCAACGCAAGATAGGCGTCTTCGATGATTCCCGTCAGGGAGAGTAGTCTGACTTCACTGACCTTCCAGACAGCGTCATATCGCAGATAAAAATACACGTCTGTGACTTGATTATTCTCGCCAAACAGTTGAACACGCCCGATTGCACGATTTCTCTCCAGCATCTCCATCCTGTCGGGCGTGTCAGCGAGCTTCCCAAAACTTGGGATATTAAGTTCTGCCGTCTCACCCGTCATTACCGTTCGGGCTTGTTCTGATTGCAGGGCTTGCTTGTCACTCAGCCGGATTAACTGTAAGAGCGTAGCGCGGGCGCCTTCCAGGGAGGCGTCTTGGGTGGCATTCGAAGCGATGCCCGGCACTCCGCAATTGGCAAGTGCGTAGAAGACCAGGAGCGATATCGTTGCCACTTTCATATCCCAATCGTAACGCGAAGCGGAGCAAGAACAAAGTTACCTCGTCAGAGTCCTTGTCAGATAATTCTCGCTTAGGTACTATTGGTTTTCCGGCTGCGGAGCATGTGGCGGCTATAGTTCAGTTGGTTAGAACGCTTGATTGTGGTTCAAGAGGTCGTCGGTTCGAGCCCGACTAGCCGCCCCAACGATTGCAAATAATAGAGGGTGACCACCGTGGTCACCCTCCTTTATTTCTTTTTCGATCTACCCGCGAACTTACACCCAAAGCCTGGCCATCAACATGAAGATGTCAGGTCTGCGGTTGAAAGAACGTTTCTTAGGCTCAGACGGCTTGCCCTCGTTTGGCTCCTGTACGCACTTCTCATCATCGAAGCCGTTGCCGTCATCATCGTCCATGAAGCACAGCGGTCCCTTACCGTTCCACTTGCGAAAGTCAATCTCGTAGTTGTCCTTCTTACCGAGTTCCATGTCCTCATTCCCGTAGTAATCTTTCTTGCCGTCAGCATTCGTGCGCTCGATAACTACGTCGTACTTGTCACGATCGGCATCGTCGTCTTTGAAGAAGAGCCGTTCCTTGTTCAGATCGAGCACGACCGTGACAGTCTTGCCTGCGCTGAGCGTGATTCCGCCGATACTGAATTCGTAGCTGGGCTTGTCGGGGCCTGACTCTGTAGTTACAAAGATCGCCGGCGTCTCGCCGTCCTGGCTGGCGGTAAACGAGAGTTGTCGCCCGTCCGGGCTGACAGTCATCGAGAGACTCTCGCCGGGATCGACCAGGATATCTTCAAAACCCACTACGAAACCGGGACCATCAATCTCCATGTCCGCGTCAACCTCGCTGTGGAGCGAGTTACCCGAGACGTTGATCGTGAAAGGCCTGGCGTTCTTCTGATAGGGAAGCTTGTAGGTTGGCGGGACATCCAGGCCCAGACCGCCCATGTAGCCTTGCTCCTGGGCTCCCGGAATCTCGTTCAACGTACGGTTCGTCTGTGGGTCCAACCCCAGACGACGGCCCGCGCCGTCGGTAATCAAAAGGTTTCCCTCTCCGTTGAGCTGGAACGTCAGAAGTTTGCCGCTCGCCGGCGACGCGTGAGCGCCGGACACCTCCGCCCCTTCGCAGAACTGGCACTGGTACACGGAGCGCTCGCGGTCGGACATGCGTTTGAGGCCGAGCGTGTGCGTGTTGGCGTTGCCGTTGTAGTCATCTTCGGTTTCGTTAGGGTTAGAGGCCGTGTGATAGTGCCAGGTTTCGTCTTTGTCGTTGACCTCCACGAATCGCGTCTGGCCGGGAAAGTTGCTGTCGTAAATGAGTATTCGATACTCGCCATCGCCCATGTCTTCAACGGCGAAGGGTGCAATCGCGTGGCCGTCTTTCCACTGGCCGTTGACGCGGTTCGCGATGTGCAGCGTGTAATATTCCTTGCCGCCCCTGAACGAGTCAACAAGCATGTCCACAATTTGCGATGGCTTCATCTTGAGCGTCTTATCCTGGAATTCATAGACCTCTCTGAGTTCCTGAACTGTGTGGTAGTAGGCGATGTAGTTAGCCAGCGGATCGTCCAGCTCAAGGTCGAACGTCTTTTTGGCCTGAGACTGGAAATCGCCGGGCTTTGTCTTACCTCTAAACCCCTTGCGCATCCAGAAGCGAAGGCTGTCAACGGCGAGACCTTCGCAGTGGCCGAAATTCATAGACTTGATCTGTTCGCCTATCCATTTATCCGCCGTCTCGTACAGCACACAGTCGTCGGCGTTCCTGCCCTCTATGCAGACGTTATTCGCGCCGAACATCTTAATCAGGTCCGCGGCATCCAAGTCCCCCTCTTCTTCAGGTTTGCCTCCGTAGTTGCGGAAGCTGAAGCCGTCAACCTTGGGATCGAAGTTGATGGAGGCGATAATTTTGCCCTCCTGTCTCGGCGCGGTGTTTCGAGGAGAGACGCGACCTGCGTCCGAAGTCCGGGCAAGAACAAAGCCGATAAGAAACACTATCGACATAACTGCGATGACGCGAAACTTACGTACGGGAATCCTGAGGGCCATGTAATGTCTCCTTAGTTTGTCGGGGATGTACTTCAGAAGATGTCGGTGAATTTGGATCCTATTCCCACCTGACTGAAGCCAGATGTGAATGGAATTGATGTCTCTTCTCAGCGCGAGCCGAAGATAAGATAGAAGAGAAGAAGGACTGCCAGGATAGCTCCGATAAAGAGTGCGATCTTCGCGACGCTGTAAGGCCGGTCTCCCTGCACTTCTCCGGTTCGACCGTTGACAACGACCTGGAAGACCTTCTGGTTGAGCGTGTACGCCCCGGCATAAACGGGCAGCAGGAGATGCTTGAATGTAATCGCCGAGTATGACGTCTTAACGTCCGTGATCATTTGCTCGTCGCCGCCAATATTCTGACGAACGTCGCCTTGAATCACTCCCGCAGCAAACGATTTCGCCTGCTCGAAACCTTCAGCCAGCTCAACCTGGTAACGCTGCGCCTTAAAGCCGGAAAGATAGGCGGGGTCATACGGCTTGATCTCGACCAGGTCCCACGGCTCGAGCGCATCCAGACGCTTGCGCGATAGAGACTTCGACCCGGGAATTAATATATCGTCGAACCACCGGGTCACTGATCCGGATACGGGGTACCAGTTTGTGTAACGGACCTGCCGGCTCTTGGTGACAGTGTTACCCTGCGAGTCGGTCTCAGTGTAATTCTCGGTGACGTAATAATATTCTCCGCGCTGACCGGTGTAATAGCTAAGCGTGTTCGCATCGTAAGTCCAGAAAGGGATGTACACGCCATCGATCGCGTCAGGGGATGCGAACTTCTTCAAAGCGTCCGGCGCAAACCAGCGCGAGGCGATCCATTTCTTGACGTTGGCAGTGGCTTCCTGTCGCTGAAGGCGAAACGGCAGGACTCCTTCCGGCGCAACGGTCGGATCGGCGCTCTTCGGTTGTGCCACGATCTGAGCTCCGCAAAAGTCGCACTCGCGCGCGACCTCCGGCGGAATGAAAGTTACGATCGCGCCGCAACTCGAACACTGGACTTCGAGAGCGCTGGCCGCCAAAACCTGCAATTGGCCTTCGCGTGGCTTCAAGTATTCTTCGTAGGACCGCTCTTCAACCTCGTCGGCGTTAGTCGGAATAATTTCTTTATGTCCGCAGTAGGGACACGCGAGTTGGCCATCCTTTGGCTCAAAAAGGAGTATGGCGCCGCATTGGGCGCATGGATAGCGATGTACTTTTTCGTTGGCGGGTGGTTGCGGGTCAGGTTGCATGACGTTTGGTTAATCGGACGGCGGCGGCGAGAATAGGGCAAAGGCTTCGAATTTGCAATCTCGTCCCGGCTTCGACAGAATGCATGCACAATGGAACTTACAATCAGTGTCCCACGCGATTTCAGTTTTAAGCGGACTGCCTCGAGCCACGGCTGGACAGATCTTCCACCGTTTGGCGTAGACCCGCAGACGTGGACGATCACACGTGTACTCGACATCAACGGCGCTCAGCCGATCACTGTCATCATCACCGGCGGAAAGGACGCCGTCAATATTCGGCTTCCCCGCAAAGTGGGTAAGCGCACCGCCACCTCAATCACCAGGGCGGTGAGTCACATGCTCAGACTCGACGACGACTTGTCTGAGTTCTACGGCGCGATGAACGCAGATCCGGATTTCAGTTGGATATCGCGCGCGGGCGCAGGCCGCATGGTTCGATCGCCAACCGTCTACGAAGACCTCGTCAAAACGATCTGCACGACCAACTGCTCCTGGTCGCTCACTCGCAAGATGGTGCAGGGCCTGGTTACTAATCTCGGTCGAGAATCTGCCGACGGCCGTCGCACCTTTCCTACCGCTGCCGCGATGGCGGGCATGCCTGCGAGCTTTTATCGCGATGAAGTGCGAGCGGGATATCGGGGACCATACCTGAAAGAGTTGGCCGAGCGTGTGGCTACGCGCGAGTTGGAAGTAGAAGGCTGGTTGACCAGCGAGCTGCCGACTGAGGAGCTGAAACGAGAGATGAAAGGCGTAAAGGGCGTGGGAGACTATGCCGCCGAGAACCTGCTAAAACTCGTCGGACGTTATGACGTACTGGCGCTCGACTCGTGGGTACGAGCAACGTTTGCGCGCACACGAAATAATGGTCGCAAGACGGCCGATAAGAAGATCGCCCGATATTATTCTCGCTTCGACCACTGGCGTGGACTGGCGCTGTGGTGTGATATGACGAAGGACTGGATGGAAACGGACTGGAAGTAGGTTCAAACTCAGTTCGACGCCGGCTTGTTAGAAGCGACGCGAAGTAATGACGAAGGACAGAGCTTCTCTATTACGCATTCTGCGCACAACGGAGTCCGCGCTTTGCAGACTTTTCGACCGTGTGCGATCAGCAGATGCGAAAAGATGACCCAATCTTTGCGTGGCACTAAACTCATCAGGTCTCGCTCTATTTTCTCCGGCGTTTTCTCTGTAGACAATCCGAGGCGTCCGGAGAGCCGCCCGACATGGGTATCGACCACGATTCCCGCTGTTATGCCGAACGCATTTCCCAGGACCACGTTGGCGGTCTTACGCGCGACGCCAGGAAGCGCCAGCAGATCATCCAGGTCATCCGGCACCTGACCATGATGCTCTTCGTCGATCAGGCGACATGCACCCTGAATCGACCTGGTCTTGTTCCTGAAGAAGCCGGTAGAACGAATGTCGCGCTCAAGCTCCGACGGCTTGACGGCGTAATAGTCGGCGGGTCGACGGTATTTTCTGAACAGATCGGCAGTCACGATGTTGACCCGCTCGTCCGTACATTGAGCTGAGAGAATGGTGGCGATAAGAAGCTCGAAGGCGTTCGAGTGATTGAGGGAGCAACGAGCGTCCGGATATTCCTTCTTTAGCAGCCTTATGATTCGACGAGTCCTGTTCTTCTCTGCCTTACTCTCCATACTCCACCTCACAGCAAATGAGCATTGGTTGACCCGACTAGAGAACTTAGACAGGATTGACAGGATTTACAAGAGAAAGGGCAAGAATGCCCTTTCGTCACGATGTTGCTTCACAATCGAACCAAATCTTGTTAAGGATGTAAATTCTGTCCAATTGACGTCGATTCTGAAATAGGACATTGACATCGCGCGTAGGTTGGCTTAGAAGCAAGAGACCGAATAACCTGACTGCTTAATCTCGATTATGAAATCAAAACACCTTCTACTCGTCATAGTGATTCTCGCAAGCTTCGACACCGCCGTCGCCCAGCAGCGAACACTGAAGCTGACTCCGCACAAAGTGACTCTCTCGAAGGGCGTCACGTTCGATCTCAATCTTCCACCCGAGTTCGATATCATTCCCGCTGCCGAAGGTCTGAAGCGACCTCGTTTCATGGCCAGGAGTCCGGATAACCGAATCTTCGTGACGGACCTGTTTAATCTAACGGATAACAAGAAAGGCGCGATCTACATTCTGGACGGATTCGATGAAAGGACCGGACGCTTCGGCAAAATATCCACCTACCTCACGAACCTGCACAACCCGAACAGCATCTGCTTTCATTCCGACGCAAGCGGGACCAGCTGGCTTTACATAGCCATGACGGACCATTTGGTGCGCTACGAGTACCGCAACGGCGACACTTCCCCGCGGGGCGCGCCGCGGGTGCTTGCAACTTTTCCCGATTACGGACTGGGCTACAAATATGGAGGCTGGCACCTGACTCGCACGCTTGCGTTCGGACCAAACGGAAAGCTCTACATCTCCGTCGGCAGCAGTTGCAACGCTTGCGAGGAGAAAGAAAAGATCCGGGCGACCGTCACCGAGATGAATGCGGATGGCTCCGGCCGGAAGACCTACGCCAGCGGACTGAGAAATGCCGTCGGCCTGAAATGGATAGGCCAGCGGTTGTTCGCAACCAACATGGGTGCGGACCATCTGGGAGATGATAAGCCCTCTGACACGATGTACATGGTGCGCCAGGGTGCGAATTACGGCTGGCCTTACTGCTATCAACAGCAGGCGAGGATTTTCCCGGATCCGGAGTTCGGCTCTTCGCCGAACAACCCCGGCTGCGAAAGGGTGCCTGCCGCCTATGCTGCGTTCTATGCTCACAGCTCGCCGCTCGGCCTGGAATATTTCGACTCGACTACTTCGGCGGCGAGTTTAAGGACCTATTTTCTGGTGGCGCTCCACGGTTCGTCAGACCACAAGCTGAATCGCGGCCATAGTATCGCGCGGGTAAAGAAAGGCGTCCGTACCGTCGACTTCATCAGTGGCTTCCGCCAGGGCGGCGTGGTCTATGGCCGCCCGTGCGATATCATGCGACTCGGCCCCGATGCGTTTCTTTTCACGGACGATCATGCGGGCGTTTTGTACTACGTGCGGAAGAGAGGTTGAGCTACAAAGCGCTTGCGTGTCCAAAGCCCAAGGTCCAATGTCCAAAGTCCGCCGCGGAACCTGCCGCGTCAAAATTAACCCCCGCGGTTCGGTCTGCGACGTTGAGCATCGAATGTTGCTAGATGGACCTATTCTAACTTTGGACTTTGGGCCTTGGACTTTGGACGGTCTTCGGTCGACGGTCCGCATCCTCGCCTGCGCGATCTGCTGTCTTTTTTTCTTCTCTCAATCCCACGCGCAAACCCAATTCGGCATCGTCAAGGGCATAATTCAGGATGGAACCGGCGCGGCGATTCCTAATGCAAAATTGGTCTTCCGTACGCGCAACGACGCGGTTATCGCTGAGGGCGTGTCTAATGCCGATGGGGAGTTCGTCATTGCCGTCCCTTCATCGAACGCGGTTGCACTCGCAGTCACGGCGCCGGGCTTTGCAGCCTTCAAAACGACGCTCGACACGACTGGATCTATCGCGTCCGATCTGAAGATCGTGCTCTCCCTCGTTCCACTTTCCGAAAGAGTCACAGTTACGGCAACCCGCACGGAAACCCGACTCGGAGATACGGCCGCAAGCGTGGCGACACTTACACAAAGGGACCTACTGATTACGTCCGCCATCACGCTGGATGACAGCTTGCGCCAAGTCCCGGGTTTCAGTCTTTTCCGCCGGAGCGGCAGCCGAACCGCGAACCCGACATCTCAAGGTGTCTCTCTTCGCGGCGTAGGAGCGAGTGGCGCCAGTCGCGCAGTAGTTCTGGAGGATGGCGTGCCTCTTAACGATCCCTTTGGGGGCTGGGTTTACTGGAGTCGCGTGCCGCGCACCTCAATAGAAAGTGTAGAGGTCCTGAGCGGAGGCGCGTCTCATTTATACGGTACCGGCGCTCTCGGGGGCGTCATCAATATAGCGAAACGTCAGCCGCGGGATTCTGCGCTCGATTTGGAGCTGTCTTACGGGAATGAGGAAACTGCCGATGGATCTCTCTACGCCGGCGGTCGCAGAGACAAGTGGGGGGCGAGTTTGGCGGCGCAGAGTTTTCGCACCGATGGATACATTATCGTCGACCCTCGCGATCGCGGGGTCGTTGATGTTCCTGCCAATTCCAGAAGCGCGACAATCGTTCTGACGATCGAACGATCGATCTCAAACAATGGGAACGTCTTCGCCAGCGCTTCGTTCTTCGGCGAGTCGAGATCGAACGGCACTCCGCTTCAGACCAACCGCACCCATATCCGTCGCTTCGTGCTCGGAGGCGACCTGGAGACGTCCGAGACTGGTAGGTTCACCGTTCGCGGTTATGGCGGCACACAGATATTCGACCAAAACTTTACAGCAGTCAGCACCTCTCGAACAACTGAAGCATTGACACGACTTCAGCGAGTGCCTGCTCAATCGGTTGGCATCGCAGCCCAGTGGTCGCGACCCCTTGAAAAGCTGCAGACGCTGGTCGCGGGCGTCGAGGCGCACGAGGTGCGAGGCGCTAGCGATGAGATCGCGTATGTTGCCGGCCGTCCCACCTCATTTATAGGCGCGGGAGGACGCGAGCGCGCGGTTGGTTTATTCGCCGAGGACATTATTCGTCTGGGCCCGAGCGTCTTTGTCACAGCCGGCGCGCGTCTTGACCGTTGGCGAAACTTCGACGCTCACTCATCGACGCGACCGATTGCGCCCACTGCGGCAACAACCTCTACCATATTCGCTGATCGGGCTGAAACAGCGTTCAGTCCACATCTCTCACTGCTTTACAAACCTCTAAACAATCTGGGGCTTTACATTTCCGCGTCGCGTGCATTTCGCGCTCCCACACTAAACGAGCTCTACAGAAGCTTTCGCGTCGGCGACGTACTGACGCTGGCCAACGACAAGCTGCTTGCGGAACGATTAACGGGAGCGGAGGCGGGCGCACAGCTCACGTCCTTTGGCCAGCGATTGAATCTTCGGGGGACTTACTTCTGGGCTGAGCTTTCGCGTCCGGTGGCAAATGTAACGCTCAACGTGCAGCCCACGCTTATCACTCGCCAGCGTCAGAACCTGGGACGTACACGCTCGCGGGGACTCGAGCTTGCACTGGATCTCGATCTTAGCAATCACTGGCTAGTTTCCGGTGGATATCAGTTTGCCGATGCGACTGTCCTACGCTTTCCGGCCAACAGCATGCTGGAAGGTTTGTTGGTTCCCCAGGTGCCGCGACATCAATTCACTCTTCAGGCGCGTTACGCGAATCCATCCCTGGTTACGGTGGGAATCCAGGCGCGCGGGACAAGCACCCAGTTCGATGACGATCAGAACCGCTTTCCGCTCGACAGGTACTTCACCTTGGACGCACTTGTATCGCGTCGCATCACAAGCGCCATCGACGCGTTTGTGGCAGCCGAGAACCTTTTCAACCAACGCTACCCTATTGGACTCACGCCCCTGAGGACCATTGGATCCCCGCTTTTGATGCGCGTGGGCTTTCGGCTTCGCTTAGGCTCGCGACAGTAGTTGCTGCTAAACTACGGTTCGCACTGATCAGCAATCAACGCATTAAAAGCTTAAGGGAATCAGATATGCCAGAAGAACAAAAAACTGCCAGTAATTCACAGACCTATGTTGTGGGGGCCGACAACTTCGAGTTTGAGGCACTCGAGCAGAAGAACGGACAGGCGACCGTCGTTCAGTTCAAGCTCGAAGACCCGCGTTATCAGGCTGGGGATATGCTTCTCGTCCTTTCGGGTTCGGAGGTTCACTTCCACGGAATGATCAGCAAGATGGGGGAGGGTTACGCCGTCGCTTCTGACCCGAGGGGCTCGCTTTTGCCGGCTACGGTCCAGTAGCGCTAAGCATTTTGACTCGTGAGAACATTTAGGAAGTCCCGTGGCGGGGATGGAACGAGCCCCCTGAATCGTCATTTTATCGCTTGACGAAGAATCGGGGTGAGGCGGACAATGTGCGGCATCTTACGCTGCGCGTCCCTCTATGGTCCCGATCGATTGGCGGAGGCTTTTATGAGACGGTTTCCCTTGTACCTGGTCTCGCTTCTCGTTCTCTCAGCGGCTGTATCAGCTCAGGCCCAAAATCCAGGCACTGCCAAGGAGTACCTAAAGCGAGGTATCACTCGCTTTGGAAAGGGCGACACTGACGGCGCAATCAGTGACTTCACCAAAGCCCTCGAGATGAATCCGCAAATGGCTGAGGGTCACTTCAATCGTGGTAAGGCAAGACGCGCCAAAGGAAACCTCGATGGAGCAATCGACGATTACGAGAGAGCCATGGAACTGGATCCTCGGCTGACCTCAAACAACCGCGACATCACACAGGCGTATGCGAATCGCGGCTTCATTCGCGCTAATCAGTTCGATATGGACGGCGCGATCTCAGACTTTGACAAAGCCATTCAGGTTTCACCCAACGACGCCGACTCTTACATCAAACGCGCCGAAGCCCACCTCATCAAGGGCGACTTCCAGGATGCGGTCTACGATTTCGACAGGGGCATTGGCCTGAACCCGCCAAGTTCAGCAGCTTCGCTCGCCTATGCCGGGCGCGGCTTCACTCGCTTGCTCCAGGGAAATGAGGACGCCGCCAGGAAAGATTTCGACAAGAGCATCAAGCTCAATAATGAGGGGCGCATCTTCCTCGAACTCCACCTCAAGATCCTGGAAACCCAGATCAAAGAGATGCATCGCCGCCGCTCCGCGGAACAACAGCGTGTCGGTTAGAGCGTCATCTCGAACTTTGCAGAGATTTCAGAGGCGGCTCGCCGCCCTGCAGTGCGGTGAGGCTTGCCTCCAGAAGGCTATCCCGTATCAGCGGCTGTAACCGGCAGGGTGATCGATCTCTATGTCTCGTCTATCGGAGATGATCTCGATCCGATGGAAGCCTTTTTTCGAATGGGTGGAAAGGTAGGTCAACGCAATCTGTCTTGTAAAAGTACCGGCCAGCTCTTTCAGATAAGGATCAAAACTGACAGGCGCGCCCGTTCCCTGAACGAACGCAATGCCGCCAGTGTCGTGGGCCAACACCTGAAGCGAGCCTTGTCCGTTGGAGATCAGATTAAGATTGTTGATGGAGCTCGAAGTGACGCTGGGAGCATAGAACGAGTAGACGGCCACGCCCTGTCGCTGGGCCTCCTTGATCGCTCGTTGCAGGTCGGTACTCTGCGCAGGCGATGAGCTATCAAAGCCCCTCGAGATGTCCAATCCGTCTGAGACTACCAGCACGGCCCGCCGACCCTTCGGCATCGCCTCGAACCGTCGCAGGCCTTCGATTATCTCAACGTATGGATTGTAGGCCGCGGCGATCGACGATCCGATGGGAATTCGCAGTGACGCGGCGGCGCGTTCCAAATCTGCCGTGAATCTTTGCCTGACTTCGAGAGAGCCGCTCTTGATATAGCCCACCATCACCCGCGAACCTCTCGGTAATCGCGTGATGAACTCTTTGAGGGCCCGGATCTCATTGGCTATCGACGAGACGACGTCATCCTGAATCAGTATTTCAACCGAGATGGGAGTCTCTGTTCCTACCGCTCGAATCGAAAGGATCTTCTGCTCTTCTCCGTCTTCGCGCACCGTCAGTATGCCGATGTTCTGAAGTTCCTGCTGAGCGGCCTTGGAGCCTTTTTGCCGAATTGTGATCGGGATCGTGACCGAGCGGACGCCGCCTCGCTGGGTTTGGACCTTGACCGCGCGCTCGTCATCCTGAGAAGTGCGGGGCTGTGCTTCGGCACGAACGGCCGCCGCCAGACCTACGAACATTACCGTGATAATCGCAACTGCGATTCGATTGTTCGAGTTACTCATCGCTTCTCCTATACGACTCGATTGCGGGGTCAGCCATGATATTACACGGGGCAAGTTGTGCCAAGCAGGCCAAGATTGCACATTCTTCCGAGGCTGGTGAACGACAACCCGCTAGAGTATTATTCGGCGTTGCATGCGGCTGCGTACTGTTCGAGGGTTAGGATGTACCCACAGGCAGGCGCGTTTGCCTGTAACAGGGTGTAAAAGCACACTTGGGAAGGCTGTCCCGACTCTTACAAGCACATGGAATTGAATGAGCGAGAACGATAACAGCGGCAAGATCACGGCCAGCGAGAAGATGATGGCGCGCGTACTACAGTGGGCGCCATGGCTGGCATTCTTTCTGGTGGCCCTACCTGTCCCGCTCTACTTTCTTTTTAAGTATTTCTCGTCTTCACAGGACGCTGCTTTCAACTTCCTCTTCGCGCTGACTTCACTCGCGGTGGGATCGATCGTCGGCTTCGCGGTGACTTTGTTTCTACTTTACTACCGGCGCCACTGGGCCCAGCAGGTTCGCGATCGCATAGCGGCCGACGGCGTAACTGCCGCCGAACTCCCCTGGTTCATGACCGAATTGACCCCCGCAGAACGGCAAGCGCTAAAAGAAATTCAGGCACGCAATCCCCTGCTGGCCGATGCTTATCGAGAAACCTTGGCGTCGAGGATCACCGCCACGAGAGTGATGGCAAACGTGAAGCGAGACCTTCTTTTGGTGGAACGCCGCCTCAACCGCGCGAACTATATTCAGGGCACCGATACCACCGCACTGCGCGAAGAACTGCTATCGGACCGAACACGGCTGGAGCAAATCAAGACCGAAGGCTCTGAGCGTCGGGCGGAAGCTGAGACGCGTTTGCAGATGATAGAAGCGGCTTCGAGCCGTGGCGCCAGCTGGAACGAAACTAACATCGCGCTTCATCGGCTGAGTACGACGCGCGAACAGATTCCCTACGCGCTTGAAGCCGCAAGGCTGGAACAGCAGATGCTGGAAGAGAGCGACAAGGTCCTGCGCGAGAACGATCAGCAGATGGCAGCCAAGGAAGAGTAAGAATAAATGGCGGGTTAGCTATGCTGCAAGATGGATGACCAGTCGACACAGCCAACGCAGATAAATCTGGTCCGCATGGATGACGGCCGGTGGCGTGTATTCGTCAACGACGAAGACATGGGCACGGCCTTCCAGTTTCCCTGGGACGCGTTGCAGTGTGCGCTCAACGGTTCGCTTTCCGGGCGGCCAATCGGCGATCTGCAGACAATAGAGATCAGCGCAAGCGGCTCAATAGACCAGCAGCGCCTCGCGCGTGCACGTGCAGCTCAGGTCGAACACCGGGCGCTGATCGCGGCATTGCGTGGGATAGATGGGGAGGGGATTTGAAGAGTCCCGATGTCCGACAAACTATTTGTCGGTCAGCGCCTGTAATCTATCTAAGATAGTACTCGCGGAAAATACCCCTTGTTGCAGGCCGCGACAAACTAAAGTTTGTCGGACGCTGGACAACTCAGTGAGAGTGGTTCCCAAGATGACCAACTCGTAGACTGACTCCGCGACAAACTAAAGTTTGTCGGACGTCACGATCCACCGCCCTTTATTCTGTACACTCCCACACCCAACCTTTCCGCATACCCTTCAGCAACCAGTTGATGATTTCCGCGTCCAGCATCCGGTCGTGAGAGGCCTGTAACCTTCGCGAGCTCGCCAGGCACGGTCATGCCGGCTCCGTGCAGGAATGCTCGCGCGATCTCACACAACGCCTCATCGCGCGTGACCTTTCTCGATAACTCAGTGGCGAATCGTGCTTCGGGCAACGTCCAGATGTAGGTGAACCACGGTTGGTAAACTACATCGCCGGGAATCACCTTCAAGGTTCGTTGTAGCTCGTCGAGTGCGCGCGTGAATCGCGCTCGTTCGGCGATGCCCGAGCTCTCGCGCAGGTCCCCGGTGGCCATCTCCCACTCTCGCCGCAAGACCTTCAAAATCGCGCGAGCGTCCGCCGAAAGGACCTCGCGTTCCCGGCTGCGTCGCAGTCCCCACAACGCATTGAAGTAAGGAATCAGCCTGGAGGCCACGAACGTTGCTCGTCCTTTCGCCAGCTTTCCATAGTAGACGCGGCCTCGCCGCATCACCTCATCCTTTAGCACCCACGTGAGACTCGCTTCCGGGTCCTTCTGCACGTTGCGCGGCATATGCGCATCGCGGCGTCCACAGACGGCAACGTAGAGCGAAGGGCCAGGGCGTCTCGCGTCGGTCATGGCCGCGCAGAATCCGACTTCCTCGATAAACCTTTCCGCTCCACTGGCGTCTTCGACCCGCGCCTCAGGCTCGCGCCGCCACATGCGATCGCGATGGTTTTCGATGTCTTCGGGTAACGGAGTTTCCTTACGCATAGCCCGTCTAAATGCTGACCGATTCTTTCAGCCTGATTGATCAGCGCTGGCAATCTGACTGCTTCAGGTTTTCTTGAACGAGTCGACCAAACCCAGAAAATCCTACTTTACTGAGCAAATCGGTAAAACTCAGCTTCGACTGAGTGTTGGCACGGTCCCTGCTATTAGGGATCGCGAGGCAGGGTGTCTACAACCCCCCTCAGTCAAGGTGGAAGAGTTCAAATTCTCCCGAGGATACACGGTCAGATGAAACGCACCCAACACTCACCAGTTGCCGCATGGTTCGTAACTCTCTCGCTCCTCCTCTCTATGTCAGCTGGATTCATCGTCAGCGAGCGAGTTTACGCGCAGTCCGGCAATGCAAAGACCCAGAAAGTCGCTCCTGACCTTAGCAAGCAGGTTAAGGACTCGCATTCGACCACTCGAGTAAGCGTTCTTATACGGGCAAAGAGTTCGTGGTCCTCTAAACTCGACAGCGCCGTCAGCGGCAGCGGTGGAAGTGTCAAGCGCAGCTTCAAAAACTTCAACTACCGAGCAGTTGATGTTCCGGCCGGCTCGGTCGACTCACTGGCAGCCCGGTCTGACATTGAGTACGTCTCGTTAGATCGACCGGTTTGGGCGTCGGGCCACGTCACCGTCACTTCCGGCACGGAGGCCGCGCGCGGTTCTTCGCCGACTGGGACGTCCCTCGACGGAACCGGCATCGGCATAGCCATTGTCGACTCGGGGATTGATCCCAAGCATTCAGCATTCAAAGATGCGGCTGGAAATTCACGTATCGTCGTAAACCAGGATTTCACCGGCGAGGATCGAACCGACGATCCATACGGACATGGTACGCATGTCGCCTCGATCGCCGCTGGAAACAGTTCGATCGGACAGGGCGCTTATACGGGCATTGCTCCGAACGCGAGGCTCATCAATCTTCGGGTCCTGAACTCGCAGGGTATCGGCACGATGTCATCGTTGCTGTCAGCGCTTGATTGGATCATGGATAATCGCGTGAGCAACAACGTCCGCGTGGTCAATCTGAGCGTGGGAATGCACGCTATCGACTCATACAATGACGATCCCGTTTGCCTCGCAGTTCGCCGGCTGGTCGACGCCGGAGTCGTGGTCGTCGCCGCCGCGGGAAACAACGGAAAAGACAGCTCCGGAGAAAAGCTCTACGGTCAGATTCACTCGCCTGGCAACGAACCGTCTGCCATTACCGTTGGTGCGACCAATACCTACGGAACCGACAGTCGAGCCGATGACACTATCACAACTTATAGCTCACGCGGACCGACCCGCAGCTATTGGACCGATACGAACAACGTTCAGCATTTCGATAATCTTATCAAGCCTGATCTCTGTGCTCCCGGTAACAAATTAGTCGGAGCCGAATCGCCCAAGAACTATCTCCTCTCCCGAAATCCATCGTTGGACGCTGACGCCGGTTCGTCGGTCGCGCGAAGGATGATGTATATGAGCGGCACATCGATGGCTACTCCGGTCGTTGCAGGCGCAGCTGCCCTGATGTTTCAAGCAAATCCCAGTTTGACCCCAAACATGGTCAAGGTAATTCTTATGTACACGGCGCAGCAGCTCTCCGGCTTCAATACTTTCGAGCAGGGGGCGGGCCAGCTCAACGTCGAAGGCGCAATGCGGCTTGCGAAGCTGGTGCGAAGGGATCTGAAATCGACCAGTGTAGTCGGCAGCCCGATGCTGACCGGCGCTGTTCCCACGCCGACGACGTCGATTGCGAATCACCAGTTCACATGGTCTCAGGGCATCGTTCTCGATCACACATACGCTCGTGGCGCTGAGCTCATCACCAAATATCAAAAGGTCTACGGTGTCGGCGTTCTACTCGGCGATGCCACCGCTCTTCGCAATGGCGTGCTGCTAGGCGACAACGCGATGTTATCGAGCGGTGTTTTGCTTGGCGACAACATCATGACCAGCAACGGCGTGCTTCTGGGCGACGGCACTTACTTCTGCAGCGATGGCGTCCTGCTTGGCGACGGCGTCTTGCTTGGCGACGGCGTTCTGCTGGGCGACGGCGTTCTGCTGGGCGACGGCGTTCTGCTTGGCGATGGCGTCTTGCTGGGCGATGGCGTACTTCTGGGCGATGGCGTGCTTCTGGGAGACTAGTCCCCGGACTCGTCACGACATCGAGCCGGTCAACCGCCACTTTTCATTTTCAACACTTTCGTTTCGATCTTTTCTCTCTGAATCAAGCTATTGACGGGTATGCCCCGAGGAGCCTCGCTATGCTCGCTTTCACTACTCCAAACTCTAAACCAACGGAACATCAGATAAGCAGAGGGAGCGATGACGCTTCGCCGGTTGAATTGTTGACCGAGGAGCAAAAGGCGGAAGTGCTCGAATTCCTGAATGAGCGACCTCTGCATACGGTCTATCTTGCTGGACTAATCCTGGACAATGGCGTCGTTAGTCCGTTGAATCGCGGATCTTTCTTCGGATACCGTGATGAACGGCGTGAGCTGGTGGGCGTCGCGCTGATCGGCCATGCCACTATCTTTGAAGCGCGGTCACCAACAGCGCTCGAAGCTTTTGCAAATCTGGCACAGGAGTCGTCCCGAACACACCTGGTGCTGGGAGAGATGGAAAAGGTCGAGAGTTTCTGGGGATACTACGCTGAGGGAGGCCAGTCTCCGCGACTGATCTGTCGCGAATTACTGTTTGAGCTTCGGTTCCCCGTGCTGGTTAAGAATCCTGTACCGGGACTGCGACGAGCGACCCTCCGGGACCTTGATTTGGTGATGCCGGTTCAGGCAGAGATGGCGGAATCCGAGAGCGGCACCAACCCGCTCGAGGCCGATCCCCATGGATTCCGTATGCGCTGCGCAAGGCGAATCGAGCAAGGACGGGTTTGGGTGTTGTTCGAGAACGGCGAATTGCTCTTCAAAGCTGACATCCTCTCCGAAACACCTGATATCGCTTACCTCGAGGGGATTTATGTGGAGCCGAAGTCGCGCGGCGGTGGATTGGGGCTTCGCTGTCTATCGCAACTGACTCGACTCTTGCTGAGTCGTACCAAGGCAGTCTCACTTCTTGTCAATCAGCAGAACGAAGAAGGCGTGGCGTTCTATCTTAAAGCGGGTTTCAAACTGCGGTCTCACTACGACACAATCTTTCTTCATAGAGCCGCATCGTGAGCTTTCGTCACCGTTGATGAATGGGTACGGAACATAGGTCAAGAACGACTAATCACAAGGTAGGTAGTGTCGTCTTTGGCCTGCGCTCCAATCCGAAAACGGTCCAGATCGCTGAAGAAAACTTCTCCGATCTCCTGTACGTCGCTGGTCGTGATACGCGCGTGGCACTCAGCCAATCCGTGCTCCTCGAAAGTCTGTCCGGAGGTATTCTCCGCATCCGTCACACCGTCGCTGAAGACCGCGAGTCGATCGCCACCCCTGAACGGACACTCTCCCGCTGAGTAAATGTTATTCGGCAGTCGGAGTCCGACCGGCATCCCGCTCACTTCAAACTCGCATGTATCTTTCATTCGCGCGCCCAGCCATACCGGCGGGACGTGTCCTGCATTTACGTAGCGAAGGGTCTCGCTTTCAGCCGACAGAACTCCTACAAACAGGGTAGCGTACGTTCCTAAAGGCGCAGCAGCAGAGACTCGAGCGTCGATCTCGGTAACCATACGTGCGAGGTCTTTCTCCATTCTCACGAGCGCTCTCAGCTCCGTTTGAAGTGTCGTCATCAGCAAGGCGGCGCCGATTCCCTTGCCGCTGACGTCCGCTACCCAGAAGGCGCATTCGTCGGGAGCCAACATCACTACGTCGTAGGTATCGCCACCAACGTCGAAGCACGGTTGGCTCGTTCCCCAGGCGGAGAAGGGCGCGGGAAGGTCGATCCGTCCAGACGCCGGCAGCAGACGCTGCTGAATTCCGCGGGCAAGCTCGAGTTCAGTGGCGAGCAATTGCGCGCGAAAGGCTTCTTGCGCCAACTGCTCTCTCTCAACCGCAACCGCCGCCAGGGCAGCAAATGATTCGAGATACGCCAGATCTGTTGTTGAGAACTCGCCTCCTCTTCGATTGATCGCCTGCAGCGCGCCCATCACTTTTCCTTCGGGATTTCTGAACGGAACGCAGAGCATGTTTCTGGTAACGAAGCCGGTGCGCTTGTCAGTCGACGGATCGAATCGAGGGTCCGCGGCGACGTCATTTATTAGGACGCTCTCGCCTTTCTCCGCCACATAGCCCGCGACTCCGACACCCTTTTCCAGCACAATCTCGACGTGTTTAGAGCCGCTCATCTGCCGGGCATGCAACTGTCCCGACCTGGCATCGTGTAGAAAGGCCGTTGCGCGTTCGCAGGCGAGTTGTGTTTTGATGAGCCCAAGAATGGCCTGGAGAATGTCGTCCAACCCGGACGCTCGATTAAGAGTTTCGCTCGCCACGACCAGCGCCTCCAATCGCTGGAGGCGAACATCGTCGGGCAGACTGCTTAGGAGGGTGGTCGCACTTACCATTGGTCGAGCTTCTCAGTATCAGCCGCCGAATCCTATCACTAAGACTGCGATCGTGGAAATTGTCAGAATTGTCTACGTGATTGGCGATGGTGAGAGCTGAACGGGATGTACAGGGATAAGCAGGATGAATGAACAACAGCTACACGGCGAAAGTTCGAGAGGGTCGACCTCTTCTCCTCTCGTCAAATCTATCTTGCTCACCCTATCTGTCCTGTACAGCGCTTGATGGCCGAGCTCAGGCCAAAGCGGGACAGAATGAGCAGCGGCGGATAAGTCGCGCGGGAAACTGGAAGGGAATTCGAAACAGAGACGCGGGGAGAACACAACAAATGAGTTGCCTTCTTCCCGCGCTCCACAGTTCGCAGATAACTTCGAGCCTTCTACCTGGGGCCTGAGGCTCGAATCGTTAGAACCGTCCCGCTCAGAAGCTGCAAATCATCCTGCCCCTGAACGTATACCGACCCGGCGCCTGCGCCTGCACCAACAATCGCACCGATCGCGGCCCCTTTGCCCCCGCCGGCGATAGCGCCGATGATGGCGCCGACTGCCGTCCCGATGGCCGCTCGTTGGGCTGTTGTGTTAGTGCGGTTGGTGTCCCGAACCGACCCCTCGTTATCGACGCGGACGGTCTCGCCATTGGCGGTGCGAACGGCCTCAGTCACACCGGCGAACCTGTAGCTCTGGCCGTTGCGCATCGTAATGCTCTCGAAATTGAGAGTGATTTCGGATCTGCCACTCACGCGCCCCGAACGACTTATATTCGTTACGTAACCGGTAATGGTAGCTCCCTGGTATTCAGAAGGCTGCCGCACCGTCAAGGTAAAGCGATCGTTCTCCCGAGTGTCTCTGGTGGTCAGATCGTTGTTGAGTACGGCTTCGATCGATGTGCCGTCCGGGATAACGAAGTCACCACTGTTGGCACCCGTTCCAGTCGTTGGATAGCTCGATCCACCGTTCGTTGGATAGGTCGATCCACCGTTGTAAATGTCCAGCTGGGCGATATCAGATGTTCTGTCGTAAATACTTTCGACAGTGATCGGAGTTGTTAAGTTGATGTCCGAGATGCGTCGAACTACACGCAGCCGGCGGCCGCCTTCGAGCGGCTCAAAAGTAACGCTGAAGTCGCTGTTGCGATCGCCGGTTGAAGCAACTACCAGCTGGTCTCCGTTGAAAGCAGAGCGCACGCGCACCGACCGTCCATCGCCCGTTTGTTCGACGCGTTCCACACCATCGGCTTCGAAGGTAAATTGCGGCGCGCGCGACGAAGCGATCATTACAGTTCGTCCGCGGCGATCGATAGCCAACGCTGTGGGTGACTCCAGTCTCGACGTGAGCGAATCCAAGATGCGCTGTCTTTCACGATATGAAAGATTGCGCGTCGACCGGTCTGCAATAGCGCGCGCATCGTCGCTGCGAGTCGCATCAAGACGATATGTTCCGGTCAGCTGGTTCCGCGCAGCGCCTGTTTGAGGATAGCCCGTCGATGGATAGTTGTTTCGCGGATACGTCGATGTGTCTCGAGGATAGGTTGATGTGTCCCGAGGATAAGTTGATGTGTCCCATCGCCCCGAAACGCCGTAGATCCGCGCGAGCTCGTTGAGATCAAGCCGCAAACTTGCCCAGTCGGTTTCTGCGCTGCCCGCGATGCGAGTGCGTCGCATAAAGCGATCGATCAACGCAGCCTGGTCCAGTACGCTTTGAACATCCGCCGCAACCGCCTGTCGGCTGTTGACACGATCACGCAAGGCATTAGTGGCGTTTTCGAAATCGGCAACAAGCTGATTGATGTTGTCTTCGCGCCGCGAACCGTTGATGCGACTTTGATCGAGCGCCGCAGCCACGCTATTGCGGAAGACATCCGTTCGAGTTTCTATCCGTCGTATCAATTGCCGCGCCTGTTGGTCTCGGCCGAGATTTCGACGCTGCACCTGAGCGCTGGCACTGAGTCCCGCCAGTCCAATGACCAACGCCATAATTATTAGTTTTCTTACTCTATTCATTGTTTGTCCCTCCAATATCGCTGACGATTATTTACCTCGCTTTGTAGGCGAGCCGAGCGCAGATTTCCTGATCTGCTGCCTATGACTTCTTCAAAGGGGGAAAATGGGAGATTTCGATTCGGGAGAGTAGTAAGGGAGAGTTAAGTAGTGCGTTTGGCGGATCGGTGTCTCACATGCCGTGCGAGTATGCACAATCAATGTGACAAGTCCGGCTCAAACATAACCCGAAACTGTGTCGCCAATTCGTGCGCACCCCGACCCGGAAATGGGATTCCTGTTGGACAGGTCGGGTTGCCGAGCGAAAATGTTGCAGATTTATTGGATCGCCTGCATCGTCACTGTGATGAGAGGGTCGTCCCCACCGGTCCGGTTATAAGAAACCCAGTAACCGGCTTGGGGATAACGCACCAGCTTGTGCATTCCTCCATCGGCTTTGGCTTCGATCTCCGTACCGAGGACGAGCGCCGGAAGAGGCGCCTTCTTATCTCCAACATAGTTAACAGAGAGAGCGTTCACCTTACCTTTGACATAGAAGACCTGCGCTGATTCGCTATCCGAAAACATGAAAAAGTCCTGGACGTCGCTCTTGTCGGTGGGATCTCCAAGCTTCTTTCGCACTTCAGTAGCATCCATCCCGATGCGCACACCTTTGTATTCGACGTACAGCGGCTTGTCGGACCGCTTATCGTTGCCTGAATTCTGTGCCCGTGCCGACGAGGCACCCGCGATGAAGCCGAACGCCACAACCACGAATGCGACAAGTATCGATCTCAGGGACAATCCTGTAGGCCAGCGATAGGTGGGGGACATGATTGCTTCCTCCTTTCGAATCAACCACTCCTCTAGATGAGTCGACGTATTCTAGCCGCAGATCACCTTCTCACACAATATCCAAATTACCAACTCACGAACAATTATTTGGCGAGAAAGCTAGTCGCGAGTTTCCCAGGTCGAACGCGGTTCCCATTATGCTATCCTCCAGCTCAAACGCGGAGGACGACTTCGATGAGCGGACAACAGACAAACGCCACCATCTATCTGGCGGGCGAGGACCTATTCGTCGGCATTAGTCCAAGCGGCCATGCCCAGGTATTGGATACCAATCACGAGCGCGGGAGCGCCGCCACACCTGTCGAGCTGTTATTAATAGCTTTGGGGAGCTGTACCGCAGTTGACGTGGTATCAATCCTTCGCAAGAAGCGCGAGAAGGTTACAGACTATCGAGTAGAAGTACGGGGCGAGCGTCGGGAAGAACACCCTCGCGCATTTACTCGCATGCAGGTCCGTCATATTGTTCGAGGGCGAGACATCTCGGAAAAGGCTGTCGCTCAGGCGATCGAGCTGTCCGAGACGAAATACTGCAGCGTGGCCGCAACACTAAGGCCGACCGTCGAGATAGTCTCCACGTTCGAAATTATTCAGGAGAGCGACCCCGCCGCGAGCTCGCGCTGACCGGCACCGCGCGGTCGGATACATCGCAAAAAGAAACCGTGATGGCCGTCTGATTCTTTGGCGGGAGTGTAGATGTTTACGACCGAATTCAGCTCTCGTCAGCGTCAGCGGAGAACAGGTCCTATGTTGGCTATATTTCGATCGGCCGTTCGTAGCTTACTTCTAACTGCCCTAATTCTAATCGGCGGTTCGGCGGGTTCTTTTGTCCTGGCTCAGGACAACGTCGCTCAGTGGGAAAACTTCGATTTCGCGGCAAGCAGCGTCGATCTGAAGCAGCTCAAGGGTCTCGGACTCGAAGATTTGAAGTACATCCGCGGGATCGTCTTCGGCCGACACGGACGCATATTCAAAGACGTCGACATCCAGCAATATCTTAAGGAGCGCCCGTGGTACAAACCTGACCCTGCCTTCCAGAACTCAATGTTGGTCGACATCGAGCGTAGGAATCTTGACGTCATCCGCGAGGCCGAAGCGGCCATACACGACTTCATTCAGCCCGGAGACCTGAGGTTCTATCAACGCCGAGCGATTACAGTAAAAAAGCTGGGCGAACATACCGGAGCCGAATGGCTCGTTCTTGCTGCCGAGGTTGAGGCTATTCATGGGAAGCGATTCGAGGAGACCTGGCTACAGCAGTACTTTGATGAGCGCTATTGGTATGCGCCGAACGCCCAATACGATCCCAAGCAGCTAACGACAACGGAGCAAAAGAATCTTCAGACGATTTCGCTCGCACATAAGCGACACCGCAACGTGGCCGTGTCTCCGGGCGACATGGAGCTCTTTCAGAACACCATTCTTACCGAAGCCCAGCTCCGCGGTGTGGGACTTCATGAGCTTCGGCTCCTTCGCAACGAATTTTATGCGCGGCGAGGCAAGACGTTTACTGCCGAATGGCTGCAGCAGTACTTCAACGTTCAGCCGTGGTATTTCGGTGCCGAAGCCGATAAGCAGCCGGGCGAGCTGCCGCCGATAGAGAAGCAGAATGTCGAGACCATAGTCAAAGTAGAGCAGCGACTCCGCGAGGAGTTGAGCAAGAAGGTGATAACCAGACGCGTCCTGGAGGGACTATTCATCGAGGACGCGCGCAAGCTGCGGAACGAGATCTACGCGCGACACGGCAAGGTTTTTGATGACCAGACGATGCGGAACTACTTCTCCACCTTCGACTGGTATAAGCCGGACCCTAAATTCAACGAGAACTCGTTGAGCAGAATCGAGCGGCAAAACTATGCCGCCATCCTGGCCTACGAGCGAAAGGCTCGAAGCGCTATGGATGTCATAGAAGGTTGATAAGGCTTCTACCCGCTTCGCGTGCCGAAGCAAATCAAAACGGGGAAACACATCAAGGTCACGACGGTTGTCATCGTCGTGGCCTTGTTTGCTAAACTCCTAATACCGGGCACCGCGTCTGCGCCCTTGAACTGAAACAAACGGTATGACTTCAATTATCCTTATTACGATTGTGTGGGCCGCGACCTCTTCTGCCCCTATCGACCATGTGAGTGTCGACTGGGGGCGCAGCGGCTCAATCTCTATCTCGAGATCATTCGATTGGCAGGACAACGAGCTTACGGCGGTGCGGAATCTTGATCGAGAAGGTCGGACCTCGGATGGAAAACCTGCAGAGCTAAGTCCCCAGGAACATATACGGCGGGCCGGAATCTATATGGCGAACCGCGCGTTCGCCGAAGCGCGAGCCCATTTTCAAGCTGTGCTTGATCATTATCCGCAAGATGTGACTGTCGCGGCGGCGCTTTACGGCATCGGGCGTTCGCACGTCCAGGTTCGGAACTATGAGGAGTCGCTTCCCTTTCTCGAGCGTGTGGCGGCCGAATATTCCCAAACAAAGGATGGCCGCGAGGGCCTCTATTTTCTGGCGTCGGCGCTCCTCCGCATGGGACGCGCGCGTGAGGCAGCAGCCCGTTATCGCGAGTACACAGAACGCTACCCTGCCGGTGAACGACTAGAATTCGCGAACCTAAACGTCATCGATAGCCTGCGTGAAGCTGGACGAACGCAGGAAGCCATTGCCTGGATCATCCGCACGCGTGATCGATATGCTGGAACGCCGACAGCGACGAACGCGCTTTTCGCTCGCTTAAGGTTGGACGTGGCAGAGGGCGACTGGCAACATGCGATTCAAACCGCCGAAGAGCTTCGCAATGCGCCGTTCTCAAGCAAGGTGGTTACCAACGCGAACGAAGTGGCTTACTTGAAGGCCTACAGTCTGGAGCAGGCCGGAAGAAAAGCGGACGCGATTAACGCATATCTTGCGATTCCAGATCGAATTGATTCCTACTATGGTTGGGCAGCGACCGCTCGGCTTATGGCTCTCGCCGACCCCTCGACCCGCGCGCTGGTCAGTGAACGAGTTGGTCGCGTCACCGCTCAGATTGGTTCCATGGCGAAGCAATACCCTGCGCCTTATCGGGAAACAATTGTGCGCGAAGCCGGACGTCGCAAAGTCGATCCTCGCCTTGTGCTCGCGATCATGCTGCAAGAGAGCGGCTTTCGACCACGCGCAAAATCGCCAGCCGGCGCACGCGGCCTTCTGCAGTTCACTATCGACACGGCCGACAAATATGCTGCGCCGGCGGGAATCAATAATCTGCGGGACGAAGATCTCTACCGGCCGGAGATATCGATCCTGCTGGGCTCTGCTTATCTCGCTGACCTCACCCGCCAATTCCCTGATCTGCCTGAGGCTGTAGCCGCTTCTTACAATGGTGGGGAGGATAACGTCGCGCGTTGGGTGAAACGCTCGAAACGACGCGACCCCGGCGTTTTTACGGCCGAGGTCGGGTTCGATGAGACCAAGAGTTATGTTTACAAGGTGATGGCGAACTACCGCGCTTACAAGCAGCTCTATACCTCAGACCTGCTTCGGCGATAATTTGAAGGCTTATTTTCGAGATCGCTAACGATGGGGCACACGCGACTTGTCCGGTCGGACTGGAAGCACCATGTCTCCGTTGACCCAGTGCTCACCATCAATCGGTGCCATAGCACCCATCATGGGCGCAACATCGGGTCGAGGCTTGGGCCACAGAGGCAAGTTTTCGAGCGATCTAATCAGCAACTGTTGCGACTCGGGCCGATCCAGGGTTCTCTCGCGCAGACCTGTTGCCATTAGGATTCCGGCGAAAAAACTCAGGGCTGCCGACGCTAAGGACGTTGCGACGCGTGTCACTCGTCTTCTGATTGCACGTAAGCCGACCGGGCAGTTTTTGGTGAGGATCGTTCCATCGGCTCTACGGAAGTATCGAATGCAGAGTCGCCCTTCCGTGTGTGCAATGACGCGCTCCGCAGCTTGTTTGGTCATCCCCGACAGATTGTAGACGTTCAGATTACACTGTCCGCAGAACCTCACCTGCTCGTCTCCGATCATGTTGTCCCAGCCCGCCGTGCACGGAGCGGCGACGGAAACGCTATCCAGCGGGTTTGTGCGCATTATCATGACACACCTCAATCATCCACGGAGTAGTTAGAAGATTTTGCTCGACTCATCAGCTTAGACTCCGCGCCACCAAGATTGTTCCCCTGTCCGCCCCGAGGGAATTACGGTTCAGGACTGAAGCCTCGACCTTCGAACCCGGTCGAGCGTTCACGTCTGCGAAGCGGGTCGGGCGTTGGATACCGGCGCGGAAAAACTCCCAGACGAACAAGCGCGTCACGATACTCGTATCGAATGCTCACTTCGCCTGCGGGACGCGATTGAAGGTCAAGATTGACCCAGCGCACGTCGTGCTCGACATTTCGCCCAATCCCGGTTGCGGCATAATCGTCATTCGCTCTGGGAGCCGCTTGCGCGGTCTTCGCCTGGCCTGCGCCGTCTCGACTGGTCGAAGGCGCCTCTGAACGCGAATCGTCTCTGCCGGATTCTATTCTTTCTTCATCGTAGTCTCGGGGTCGACGTGGTGGCGGCACCACCACAACCGGACGATTCTCACGGAAGAACACGGCGGAGATGACGCCCAGGTTTGCGGCCTCTCCCAGCTTGGCCCCGTATGAATCGCGTTCGGTGGTAAAGTAAAAACGCCGGGCCCGCGATGAGCTCATCTGCCAACCGCTTATGGTGATCGACTGATACGGTTCAATCACCCACTTGCTGGCTTCCCACGCCGAGGATCGGCGCGCATCAATCGTATTCAGGCCATCAACCGAAAGGGCCACGGCGACACGAACCCCCAAAGGATTACTTACCCTAAGCTCGTACTCAGCTCCGTCTAACGCCTCCACGTAGTGGCGACCACGCGCGGCGTACTCCTCCAGCGGATATCCGTTCACCAGAACCTGTATGTCAAATCCCGAATAGCGTCCATCCAAAGTTTCCGGCTCGGGTTCAGGCGAACTTACCGTTTGATAAGCGTTCGCCACGGTTCCTGATGGCGATAGGATGGACATTCCGGCGTACGCCATAATGACAACGGCAGCCGAAATTAGCGTCACAGTCGCTTTCTTCATGGTTCCTCCTCTATTGCATAGATCGAAAGGTCGGTCCGAACGGTGAACGATCCGGCAGTCTGTTTCTTGCAGATAAGGCCGCAATAGCGCTTTATTTCCTCCTCGGGGGCGACGGACGACTGCTCCCCGATCGCGATTGTGATATAGAATGTGCCGAACCCGCTGTTCAATCGAAGCCGGTTTCCTGTAAGATCACATGATTTTCCAGCGTTCCTCCTAAACTTATTGACGCTGATAGCTCTGTAGTCGAAAGAAAATACTTTGACGGGTGGAGGGCGAGAAACACACGCATGGTACAGAATTTGGCTACGCAAAGCGCGGCTGAGGCGCGAGCCGGAAGCTTCTACGACAAGATTGCCGGGCTTTATAATCTAACTTTCAAATTTAACGGCTACGGGCGTTCGCTTCACTCATATCTGCGCAAGCATCCCATTCCGCTGTCGCGTGACGCGAAGATTCTTGATGCGGGTTGCGGCACCGGACTCCTTACCGTCGCTCTCCTGAAGGCGCTTGATCTGCCCGTCAGGATCACCGCCATAGATCTCTCGGGGTCGTCGATCGTGACGGCGCAAAAGGCAGTTGAGGAGAACGCGGGGCGGGCGGACAGAGTATCGTTTACGCAAGCAAACGTATTAGCGCTGCCCTTTGCCGACAACTCTTTTGATTTTGTGGTAACAAGCGGCGTACTGGAATATGTTCCGCTGCGGGAAGGTCTGGGCGAGCTCGCGCGCGTGCTCAACCCGGGGGGATACATTCTTCATCTTCCGGTGAGGCCATCACCCGTCAGCAAGATGCTGGAAGTGATGTTTAGATTCAAGACCCACCATCCGCGCGAGGTCGCCGAGAATACGCGCCGGTATTTCCGCGTCGTCAAACACTACCGCTTTCCTCCGCTCCATCCGATCGGCTGGTCAAAGACCGCCGTGCTGGCCCAGAAGAAGTGAGCGAGTCCCTCGTCTACTTGATCGGCACCAATTTTAGAATCCTGTCATCATCACTGGTTGGCGAGCCTCGCCCATCCCGGTTCGACGTTGAGAAATAGATAACGCCGTCCGGCCCTTCGACAACATCGCGTATACGCCCGTACTGCTTTTCCAGCATACGTTCCTGACTGACTACGCGCCTGCCCTCGAGAACAACGCGGATAAGCGACTCGCCCCGAAGAGTTCCGAAGAAAAAGTTTCCGCGAAACTGAGGGAAAGCCGACCCACGGTAAAACGTGCCGCTGGCGGGTGCGACCGCCGGAGTGTATTCCAGCAAGGGTGATTCGAGACCGTCCTGGGACTGTCGGTGATGAATGATAGGCCAGCCGTAATTCTTGCCTTTGTCGATTATGTTCACTTCATCACCGCCGCCGGGAGCGTCTCCGCCTGAGGGACCATGCTCGGTCTCAAACAGATTGTTTGTGTCAGGCTGCCAATCCAGGCCTTGTGGATTGCGGTGGCCGTACGACCAGATCTCGGGGCGCGCATCTTTCCGGCCGATGAACGGGTTATCCGGAGGGACGCTTCCGTCATCGTTCAAGCGCAGGATCTTGCCGCCGATCGAATCGAGCCGTTGTGCCAGAGGCGGCTGCGTAGCATCGCCAGTCGTTATATAGAGCTTTCCATCCGGCCCGAACCGCAGACGACATCCCGCGTGGAACTGCGCAGCTGGTATGTCTTCGATAATAACCTTCCGGTCGGTTAGCGTTGTGCCTGTTTCACGATAGCGAACGACGCGGTCGCGCTGACCATTGGGGCTGTCATAGGCATAGGCCAGGTACAGGAGATGGTTCGACGCAAATTGCGGATGGAGAGCGAGCCCCATCAATCCACTTTCGCTCCTCGCTTCGACGTCAGGAATTGTGGCCAAAGGCTCGGAACGAAGGCGTCCGTTTTCAATTACCCGCACGCGGCCGGGTCGTTCGGTGAGAATGATTCGGCCGTCAGGCGTAAAAACTATCGACCACGGAACCTGAAGGTTGCTCGCAACGGTTTCGACCCGAAACTGCACCGTTCCATCGGACGTACCCGCGATCTCGCCCGCGCCTTTACCTGGCGGAGGCTGACTGCAGGCCAGCAGGAAGGCAAATATGATCGTCGAATAAAGAGTCCGTTTCATCTCGCTCCTCCCCAACCTGGTACGCAATAAGCAGCGAGGGCGGCGCTCGTCCCAAGCTCGCCGCCCTCAAGGCCTGATTGTTTTCCCTCTTCTATTAGACGCAGGTCAGTGGGAAATGTATTCATGCAAAAGTTTCAATTCGTCACCCTGCTGGTTGACTTCGACACGCAGTATGTCCCGCATGGAAAGCATTCCGATCCAGCGCTCGCCTTCGACCACAGGCAAGTGTCGCCGGCCGATCATCTCCATTCGCTCCAACGCTTCTTCAGGAGTGTCTTTGGTTTCGATAACGGCCTGCACCTTGCTCATAACCTCCCTGACAGGCAGATTCGACGGATCGCGGCGAACCAGCACGACATTATTCAGAACGTCGCGTTCGGTGAAGATTCCTGCGAGGCGCCCATGCTCATCCAAAACGCAAACCCCGCCGACCTTCTTATTGGCCATATACTCCGCGGCTTCGAGAACAGTTACGTCATCTCGCACCGAGTACGGCTCGCGGTCACGTATCACATCTCTGATGGTAATCATCACCATTCTCCCGGGGCTGAGTTATCAGAGCGTAGACCCATTATAAGACATGCCGGCCCTCGTGTCTCGCGCCCGAAGTGGCCCGCTCGGTTCAGTCGCCCCCTCGCGGAAGGACAGACTCGATGCTATGGAACATTACAAAAACCTGTTCCTGCTCGCCTCGTTCACTTTTTATGGAAAGGGAGACGTAATCGTTCGCGATGTCAATTACCGTTCCTTCGTAGAGACCGCCAGAGACTGTCTTGATGTCGATGGCTTGCCCTCTGTAGCGTCTCAATAGATTTTCGACGTGCTGCATTCCCATTTCATCGACCCTCCTTAGGCGCTCGCTTTGTCACCATCCCATGTGACGAAGTAGAAACGATATTTGTCGGGGTCCTCTACAGTGATAAAGCGCCCGCCCCAGCCCTCATCCACCGGCTCTGCGGTCGCCAACGAGCGATTCTTCAATTGCTGGTGGAAGGCGTCGACATCGTCCACACCCAGGAAGAAGTGGGCGCCCCGCCCGCGTCGCAGCATTGATTCGGGTCGTTGCACCAGTGTGACCTTCAACTTGCCGGCGCGCAGAGTCGCCATCGCAGGCTCCGATTCCGGGGCGTTCGTCTCTATCTCAAAGCCCAGTTGGTCGTGATAGAAAGTAAGCGATTCCTGCAGATTGTTGATCTCGAGAAAGAGCAGATCGAGTCCCGTGAAAGCCATCAAGATCCTCGTGTCGCGCTGCTAACTGAGAATGCGATATATGCCGTAACCTCCGCCCAGAACCACGAGCCAGAATGTTACTTCCAGTGTAACGCCGAACCATCTGCGAAATTCCATGCGGTCAGCGCCTAACCTCTGCATGGCTGAGTGCGCCAATGCTACTCCGAAAATGATGAGCATAACCGCTAGTATGGCGAGCGGCCACAGAAACCAGATCCACTGAAAGCGCACGAGCAAGACGAGCGTCAATCCCGATCCGAGAAACAGCAGGGCGCCAACCCATTGACCGGTGAAGACCGTAATCTGTGCAGGAGGAGACGTGGGCGGCGGAGCATCAAATGGAATCTCCCTGCGTCGCAGCGAATCGTAAGCGCAACGTGTATTCTCATCTCGCAATACCGCATACGCCTCGTTAAGCGACTTCATCTCGTCCTCGTCACCGCCGCGATCGGGATGGAGGTGTACCGCCAATCGCTTGTATAGGCGGTCAATGTCACTTTGCGAGGCGTCTTCCTTAGCTCCAAGGATAGTGTAAAAGTCTTTGCTGGAATCGAACTGGTTCATGCAGTTTCTGATTGTAGGTTCGTGATTTTGGTTTTGCAATAAAAGCTGAAGAAGCCATTAAGAGCGGCCAAGTGGGCGATGTCGATTCGCGGCATTCTTGTGCTAGTCTTGTGACCAAGGAGAGCGATAGGAGTGCAGGCGTTCGAACCGGGCGATGATCTTATTTTTCAACTCGAGAGCGGCTTCGGGTTGCTGCGCGTGTTGGCGGTCGAGGACCGCGGAGTTGAGGGTCGAGTATGGCACCTTCTCGCTTATGAAGAACTATTCCCGGAAGTCGAAGCCGCCGAAGCGGCCCTGGCGGACTCGAAGTCTCTCCATGTCCGACTCGATCATATGGCGCTTACCGATCGTGCATTTGAGCGCACTCCAGCGGCGAAGATTGGGAACCGTCCTGTGATTGATCACGAACTCTCCGGTTATCGACATTGGATTGAAGGGGACGAACAAGTGTCGGACCGCTCCGCGCTGCTGATGCTCGGGCTCCGGTGAGCAGTAACCTAATCAATAACCGATTGCTTGCAATTAGAAGGAATGCGATTTTGAGAATCCTACGACGCTCGGTCGTCCTGACACTCTTTCTGATAGCGACGTTTACGCTAACGCAGGCTCAGCGTCGCGAGCGGCTCATTGATTCATGGAGACCTACGCATTACGACGTGACGCTGACTCTCAACAATCAACTGACCGAACTAACCAGCGCCAAAACTGAAATCACAGTTGCAATCTTGAAAGGGCCGCTGAGTACTCTCGACTTTGACTTTGGTGCAATGCCCGTCGATTCGGTTTCGGTGGGCTCGGCGACCGCGACGTTCCAGCGATCCAGTGGCCAATTGAATGTGGCACTTTCAAAGCCGGCGCGGACAGGTGAACAGCTTAAGATAACTGTGGTTTATCATGGTCGGCCGAATAACGGTCTGGTGCTTGCGGCAGACAAGGCGGGCAATCCGGCCGCCATCGGTGATAACTGGCCAGACCGCACTCACTATTGGATTCCCTGCTTCGATCACCCTTCAGCGAAGGCAACCGTCAACTTCACGGTAACAGCGCCGGCACGAGATACCGTAATTGCCAACGGGCAACTCGCGACGACGGCTGCGGACGAAGACGGGACTCGGACGTGGACGTACAATGAATCGCGCCCGATCCCTCCCTACTGCATGATTATTGCGGTTGGCGAGTTCGCACACTCTCAGCCGCCGGAAACAACTGTCACGAAGCTCGACTACTACGTCCCGCAAACGGACAAAGACTACGCCGTGGTCGGTTTCAGCGCTGCTCCCTCTAGCCTTTCATACTTGAGCGAGACGGTCGCGCCATATCCGTACGAAAAGTTAGCGCTGATTGTAGGAGCGACCAGGTTTGGGGCCATGGAGAACTCGAGCGCGATCGTATTCGCTTCCAATCTCTTCGAGGAGCGAACGCCAACTCAGCCTCAAAGCTCGCGGTTTAAGATTCGAAGGGGGATTGTCGAGACCACCGCCCACGAAATCGCGCATCAATGGTTTGGTGATTCGGTTGCGATCCGCACGTGGTGCGATCTCTGGTTAAGCGAAGGCTTCGCCACCTATTTTGCGGGTCTGGTGATCGAGCGGTTTGAAGGCCGCGACGCCTTTCGAGAGTACATGAGACGCCGCGCCGAAACGTACCTTGGATACGAACGCGGCCGGCGCGCTCCCATATACGACACTGAGACCACTGACCTATTCAAGCTTCTTAATCCGAATAACTACGACAAGGGCGCCTGGGTTCTGCACATGCTGCGCGGCTTGCTGGGAGACACAGCATTCTTCAAAGGGATCGGAGGATATTATCTGGCCCACCAGAATGGAAGCGCGGGCACCGAAGATTTGCGCAACGCACTCGAAAAAGCGTCGGGAATGGACTTGAAGGACTTCTTCGCACGATGGATTTATGCCAGTGGCCACCCACAGTACGAAGTTTCCTGGACGTGGAATGCGGCGACTAAGGGAAGCGGATTTTTAGAATTGCGTCTTCGGCAGACGCAAGAAGATGTCCCGTTTCTGACCCCGTTGAGTGTTGAGCTCGTATTACCAAAGACCTCAAGGCGAATAATCGTCACACCTACCGGGAGAGAGACGACAACTCGAATTCCACTCCAGAGCCGGCCGATGGAAGTTCGCATAGATCCAGACGAGATGGTCCTCAAGGAATTAGTGGTGAAGCCTGTTTCGTGAAATGCTGGGGGGACGCGGGCCGCGCCTTTTCAATCTCTCATAGGATTAGGATAGCTCAAGCGGTTGCTTCTCGCGGGCAGGCACCGCTCGGTTGGCGAGCACAAGCGCGCAGTCTAAGACAGGGTCGCCAACCGAGCTCACAAGACCGAGGCCAAGAGCCTCAGAACTCGATACACGCCGCGCCCAAACAAAGATCTCGAGGGCCCTGGCGGTGCCGATCAGGCGGGGCAATCGCTGCGTGCCACCCCAGCCTGTAATGATTCCCAGGCGCGCGCCCGGATGCGCGAACACCGCTTCAGTTGCCGCACACCTCATATCGCAGGCAAGCGCGAGATCGAGACCTCCACCCATACAATAGCCATTGATAGCTGCGATCGTGACCTGCCTCGCATTAGCTATCTTTTGGAATAACTGCTGGCCGGATTTCGCGAAGGTGAGTGCACTCGCTGGAGTCAACTCCATTAAATCACGTATGTCCGCACCCGATGCGAAAACGTCGCCTGTCCCCGTGAAGATGATTCTCGCGATATCCTCGCGAGAGGCTACTTTGGAAACTGCGGCGTCCAGCTCTCTGAGAGTTGCGATGGAGAGGACGTTTCGCTGAGCTGGGCGATTCAGCCGAATGATGGCTATCGACGAGCGGATTTCAACCACCAGCTCCGCGTCGTCCCGCTCAACACCTTCGGACTTCATTCGCGGGGTCTGACGTTCTCGCGCAGGAACGTGACTATGTCTTCTGTAGACGTTCCAGGCGGAAACACCTCGGCGATTCCCTGCTGCTTGAGACGAGGGATGTCTTCCTGAGGAACGATTCCGCCGATCAAGACCAAACAATCGTCAAGTCCCTTTTCGCGCAGGAGCTCTACGATCCGGGGACACAAGGTGTTATGTGCCCCGCTCAAGATTGAGACACCCACCGCATCGACGTCTTCCTGAAGCGCGGCGGACGCGATCATCTCCGGTGATTGGCGGAGGCCGGTATAAATAACTTCCATCCCCGCGTCGCGCAATGCCCGCGCGATCACCTTGGCTCCGCGGTCGTGACCGTCGAGACCCGGTTTTGCGACAAGCACGCGTATCTTTTTTTCCGTCATCATCGAACGAATACGCCCAAGGGACCGTCTGGGTTGATGAACTCTTTCAATTTGGAATAGGTGAAGAAGTATTGGCCATTAGGCGCGAGGGCCTGGTTCACGTGTGGAAAGCCGGCGTCGTAAAGGAACGTGATACCGCGACTGCTGATCGAAAAGTTGTCGAGATCAGTTCCTTTGTATTTCAGGTCTCCGAAAAGACTCGCGGAATCCTCTTTTGCTGCAGGGTTGTCTTTGATTATCTGCTTAATCTCGGCCTGAAGCTTTGCGTCGAGCAGCGACGTGAGGCTATCAAGCGAGGGCGACTTGAACGCATCCGAAGCCTTGATCAATTCGCCGTTGCGGAGGTTTATGGCAAAGTGTTTAGTGTGAGTGTCCGGATAAGCTCCAACGCCACTCTCTGTAAAGGTGATGTCCAAAATGTAGTTCTGATTGTAGTTGATTTTGTAGTCGAGTTCCGACAACCACGTGTCCTGGCGATACTCCTCGATAGAAGAATCGAATACGTTCTTCAGGTTGAGAATCGCCCTCACTTTTTGGAGCACGTCCGAGCTCTGCGGGCCTCGAACAACGGGATACAAGATGGTGGCCCTTCGACGATCCGGGAAGTCTCGAACGAATTGTCCTTTGCGAACAATGACAACTCTGCGCTTTTCGATCACAACGCTCGGTGTCCCTGCCGCGTTGGCCGCTTTAAGCGGACTACTTGTTTCGCCGAGGCAAAACAGGAGTGACACCAGCAACAACCCGTATCGGATCTTAAGGGCTAAGTTTCTTTGCATTATTTTCCTCTTATCAAAAGTTCGATCAAAAAGCAGGTTCGGTATATAAGCCATAGACGTCGCGCAATGCGTCGCAGATTTCCCCGAGCGTAGCGTACGCTCGAACGGCCTCGATGGTGGCAGGCATCGTATTCTCGTTCGTCTTCGCAGCGCGCTTCACCTTGTCGAGCGCATTCGCCACCGCGCCGCCATCTCGGCGGTCGCGCGTCTGCTGCAGTCTCTCCAGTTGGTGATCGCGGACGCCTTCGTCGATTACAAGTATGGGAACTTCGGAAGACTCCGTGTCCATCTCATATTTGTTAACACCTACGATCGTCTGCTCTCCGCGCTCCACAGCCTTTTGGTATTGATACGCCGATTCCTGAACCTCGCGCTGCGGAAAGCCTTTTTCCACGGCCTCCACCATTCCGCCCATCGCATCGATCTTTTCGAAGTAGTCGAGCGCGCCTAATTCCATCTTCCGAGTCAGGGCTTCGACGTAGTACGAACCGCCCAGCGGGTCAATTGTATTTGCCACGCCTGTCTCTTCCGCGATGATTTGCTGCGTCCGGAGTGCGATGAGAGCGGCGCGGTCGGTGGGTAAGGCGAGCGCTTCGTCGTAAGCATCGGTGTGCAGACTATTCGTCCCGCCCAGTACCCCGGCCAGAGCTTGAATGGCAACACGGACGATATTGTTGAGCGGTTGCTGCACGGTGAGCGAGACGCCGGCCGTCTGCGTATGGAAACGCAATTGAAGCGTCCGCGGACTATCCGAGTGGAAGCGTTCGCGCATTACGCGCGCCCAGATGCGACGTGCCGCGCGGTACTTGGCGATCTCTTCAAAGAAATCGTTGTGAGCGTTGAAGAAGAAGGAGATTCGCGGCACAAATTCATCGACTTCGAGTCCCGCTGCGATGCCCCATTCAACGTATTCGATACCATCGCGCAGTGTGAAAGCGAGCTCCTGCAATGCCGTTGCCCCCGCTTCGCGGATATGGTATCCGCTCACTGAGATCGGATTATAGCGAGGCACAAATCGCGTGCAAAACTCGAATGTATCTGTGACGAGCTTCATCGCAGGACGGATTGGATAGATCCATTCCTTTTGTGCGATGTATTCCTTCAGAATGTCGTTTTGCAGCGTGCCGGAGATTTTCGTCCAGTCGGCGCCCTGCTTTTCAGCCACCACCAGATACATTGCCAGCAGGATCGAAGCCGGAGCGTTGATGGTTTGCGACAGGGTTATTTGTTCGAGCGGTATGCCCTCAAACAACACTTCCATGTCCGCCAGCGATGACACCGCAACGCCGCACTTGCCGACTTCTCCTTCCGAGAGCACTGAGTCTGCGTCGTATCCCATCAACGTCGGCAGGTCGTATGCCACTGAAAGCCCCGTCTGTCCCTGCGCTGTGAGATACTTGAAACGCGCATTTGTCTCCTCGGGCGTGCCGAATCCCGCGAACTGGCGCATCGTCCAAAGTTTTCCGCGATAGCCCGTCGGATGTATTCCCCTGGTGTACGGGAACTCTCCCGGAAAACCGGTATCGCGTTTGAAATCGATGCTTGCTGTGTCGGCTGGTGTGTAAAGAGGATTGACCTCATCGAGTGAGACGGTCTCAAACTTCTTCTTCCGCTCTGGCCGCTTCTTTAGAACAGGAGCCAGTGTCTCCTGTTCCCATCGTTCTACGTCCGCCTCCAGCGGCCATGTGATCTCTTTGGTTTCACGCATGAGTATGTTTGATGTCGCTAGCAGCGCCATTCCACGTCGGAATCGGGTCCGCAGTTTTGACTAAGGAAGCAATAAGTTTTGATAGTAGTTGACCCCTGTGTGGGGTGTCAACTAAGCGTAATTCCGCGAAAAAGCGAGTTCTTCTGACTTGGCAAGGGGGGTGCGCGACCCGGGAGGCAAATCCTGAGTCGCGCGATTACCGGGAGGCCTATGGTTAGGCGTGCAGTCAGAGCAGGGTCAAGCGGAATGGTCCAAGGCAGGTATACACATTTGACAAATTCAGATCGTATAAATTACGCAGGTATCTGACCTACTGAATTGGGACAATGATTTCATTAGAACGCACCATTTTTAATCGCTCGCGTGCCGCGGCTTCAATTGCCCTGGGATCGCTGCGCAGTCGGCCCACTTCGGATGCCAGGGCAGCATTACCGTTGCGAAGATTGTTTACTTCGGAACTCATTCTCTCGAACTGCTGAGTCGCTGCCGCGCGTTCAGCGTGCGTGCGCATTGTGACGGTGACGCAAAGCGCGAACGTGGCAAGGATGATAGTGACGAATAAGGCCCATGAAGGGATTATTCCGCCGCGGCGACGAATCTCGACGCGCGTCCCAAGAATCTCGCGAGACAGTTCACGCGCTGGAGAGGGTAGTGATGGAAATGCGCGAGTGGCTACACGCTGCGCCCGAAGACGATTGTCAACCCATGCTGTGTTTGCGGCTTTGTTCAAAGGACACCTCCAACTCTTTCCTTGTGCTAGATCACGGCGTTTTGAGCCGTGCGGTCAAATTTTCACTTGATCGTTCCCGATCAAGCCCGAACCAGGCGGCGACTGCGACGCCGCTGCGAGCAAGCCCTCAACGACGCCATCTTTCGTCGGACGGTGACGCGGGACTGTGAAACCCGGAGACTCTTCGAGGATGGGGGTAGTTTTCGCTTCATCTCACGACTCTCTGTAAGTTGTAGAAGATCCGGCTGGGCTCTCGAATCAAAGGCGGCGACTCCGCTAGGCTCCAGCCACGATGAGTACTGCGTCGAACTGTCAACGTCTGAGTTCCGAAGCCCCGGGGCACTATTTGGTCGAAATCCCAAGATAGTGGGTTAGTCACCGGTTAACACCACAAGGTAGTGTGCTCGGAAATCCTGTCAAGGCTTTGTCTGTCAACCACTTAGCGACAAAGTGGGCGGACTGTAGCATGGGCACTAAAGGCTGTAAAGACATTTCTTTACAACGACTTCAGGCGCTAAATTCAACATTTACTTGAACTAACGGGGATTAAGTTCTTGTTGGCGAACGGCTGGCGAACGGAAATCCGCCAGTAGGGCGGGCCTCTTCGCACGCCAGCCATGGGGCTCCATCTCATAGTTTTGACCCTTGCACAGCTGTGGAAAAACGTATCCCCAAAGTCCGTCCAACAAACGATGCGTTGCCGCTGCGGTTCGCTTAAGCGCAATCCTGGCTGCGCGGGTTTAATTGTGTTGACACTTCTTGGCCATATGCTTAGACTGGCGTCTACCCGGGCTGATGCACCTCACGGCACTCAGCGAGGACCAGATGAATCTCGCGCTATAGTCCCGGATCGACCTTGTCCCAAGCATTGTATAAGTCTCTTACCTCCGGCTTCACTGATCTGGCGACTAAGAAGCTCGTAGCAACATGGTAGGGTCGATGGCCGATTCAAATTCAAGCGACAAACTCTCCGAACAGTCGACGCAAAGCGTCCAGCTTCCGCTGGCTGCCATGGTTCGCACTTTATGCCAGGCAGCGAGTGGAGGTTCGGATCAGCTTTACGAGGTAATGATTAAGCTGACGCTGATGGTTGATGCCACGGCGAATACCTATGGACTGGCGACATGGACGCAGAAGTTCGGCGAACGTCCTCGGTTAAAGTGGGTAGAGGGGCTCACGCAGGACGAGATCAATCAAGCGGAAGAGATCGTTGCCCAGACCATTCCCGCGCCGGAGGGTACACAGGTCATTAAGCAGGGCCACTCGCACATCTGCATGGTGCTCACCCCCATCAGTCGAGTGCTGGATGGGGCGGCGATATACGGTCGTTGCGTGCGTCCCTTGAACGAACGACAGGCGAGCGAACTGCAGCTGCTTTCAGATGTTGCCCGGCTAGCTCGTGCCCACGTCGCGCTCCTGGGAGAGCAGCAACAACTGTTCAAGCCCGAGCCGGCTGCCACACCCACCGAGATGACGCTTCCGGGAATGGTGTTCGTCAGCCGCGCAATGATGGATGTCGCTCGCTCCGTTGAGCGGATTAAGGATTCCGATTCCACCGTACTTATCACAGGCGAATCTGGCACAGGTAAAGAGCTGGTCGCTCGGGCCGTACATCGATTGAGCAGGCGTTGCACTGGTGAGTTTATCCCGTTCAACTGCACGGCGGCGCCAGCGGAACTGATCGAAAGCATGCTCTTTGGTCACCGGAAAGGAGCATTCACCGGGGCGCACACCGACTATGAAGGAATGATTCGCGCCGCCGAAGGCGGCACTCTATTCCTCGACGAGATAGGTGATCTCCCCCTCACGCTTCAACCGAAGCTATTACGCTTTCTTCAGGAGGGAGAAGTTCATACCCTCGGCGAACGATCGCCTCGGAAAGTAAATGTTCGTGTGGTGGCTGCCACACACAAGACTCTCGAACGAGAAGTGATCGAAGGACGATTCCGAGAGGACCTCTACTACCGATTGGCCTCGCTCTCGCTTCATGTTCCCGCGTTGCGGGACCGGCCGCAGGACTCTGCGGCTTTGATCTCACATTTTCTAACGCACTACGCGCGACGTAACGACCGCGCGGTTTCAGGGATTACAGCCGACGCGATTCGCGCGCTGCAGAATTACTCCTGGCCGGGCAATGTGCGTGAATTAGCTGCCGAGATTGAACGCTTGGTGCTCTACGCCGATGAAGGAAGTTACATCAAGCTGGAGCACATCAACCCTCGCATTCTTCCGGATCACGCGCCCGGCGCCATGCAGCCCGAGCCACCCGACCTGGACCACATGCTCGAGGATTTCGAGCGACGCGTGATTACAGAAACACTCAAACGACACGATTGTAATGTGGCAAAGGCGGCAGACGCTCTGGGACTTGGGTCCCGCCAGACTCTGTATAAGAAGCTCAAGCGGCTTGCGATTGATGTTGGCGATTTTCTGCAGGAAGACACCGAGCCCGGCCTGCAGCTACGACCTGATCGGCGTTGACGCCCCTATTGCCCCAACTGGAATCGTCCCTCGTGCTCATCTCTTACCTTACCTGCTTCTTCGCTGCGCTCCTGCTCCACGAGCTGGGACATCTCGTCGCTGCGAACGCCTGCGGAGTGCCCGCTCCGGAGTTCGGTCTCGGATGGGGACGGCGCCTTTACTCGCTTAAGTTCAAGCATGTCGAATACAAACTGCATGCACTTCCCATCGGTGCGTATGTTCGGCTGGACATGGCGGAGCTACAATGTCGGACGATCAGCAGCCAGGTCTTGATCCTGTTGGCCGGAGTAATTTTCAATCTGATCGCTGCCGCCGTATCAATGGGAACGCCTTTCGGGACGATCAATCTGCTGTTGGCCACGACAAATATCCTTCCACTTTATCAACAGGATGGCTGGAAGTGCGGAATGGTCATGCTGCGCGCGCTGTTGCGACGCAAGAGCTCGGCCGTCGAATGGACTTTCACGATCGTTGGGAGCGGCGTAAGCATTCTGCTGATAGCGTTCCAGGCACTTCGGCACCTGAACTAATCAACATCACAATCAGATAAGGGGGCGCTGGTTCACTAAGTGACTGGCTCCCTCTTTTTCTTTTCGCGTTCCGAAAACCCCGGGGAAGCTTTCTCGATCTCAATCCGCTGATGTAGGTACTTACTCGTCGCCACCGGTTGAAAAACGGTTATGGTTCGTCAACTCGCGGCGACAACCCATCAAGTTGTTAATTTCTGCCTACTTCAATCTATCTGAGGCAGGGTTTTCCCGGTAGCGTGACTTCCTCCTGTCACCCGCAGGCTACAAAGCATCCGAGTCCTACGCACGAAATCCCATTAAAAGTCGAGTCGTTAATAGAGGAGAGTTGCGGCACACGCCTTGTAATAGCGATGTGCGTCAGCGAAGCAAAGAATGCATCGCATGTCTTCAGTCGAGGAGATGAGGAAGAGTAGTCATGAAAGCTGTCACCGCAAAGATGCTTGTATCGTTCATAGGTATTTTGGTCGTCGCACCCTTCTTTGCGTTTGCGTTGATCGTCGGCGCACGGGCTGTGGCTGTCTCTCAAGGTGCGCAGGATGACTTATTGCTTGTCGCACTCGCATTGGCCGGCGCCGCCGCCAGTGTCGTCAATGGCATGGGCCGGCGCACGGAACGAGAGCGAACTGTCGCGATCAATAGTAGTAAGACGACCGATCACCGCCTGGGGTGTGACGTTTCCACGATTCATCTCGGCTACTAATTTCTGCCCGGCTGACCAGGTGAGGTACGCCTCTTGTCGGCTTCGGGTCTGACCCTCAACCAACAACCACTCTTAAGGAGCAAACAAAATGATTAAGAAATTCCTTCGCGATGAAACAGGACTCGAGCTTTCGGAGTACGCAGTCGCCGCGGCGCTCGTCGCCCTGGCAGCAGTCGCAGCCTTTCAATTGCTGGGCAGCAACATCGGTACCAAGATCAACTCGCTGGCCAACACGATCAAATAAGGGCGCGACCCTTGAGGAGCACGAAAGTGATCACGAGATTCTTACGCGATGAGTCCGGTCTGGAACTGTCGGAGTACGCAGTCGCTGCAGCCCTTGTGGCCTTGGCGGCAGTGGCGGCCTTCCAGCTACTTGGTGGAAACATTGGCACCAAGATCAACGAGCTGGCGACCAAAATCACCGGCTAATCGCTCTCGCAAGACTAAGAGGTGGGCGCGCTCGTTGTAGTCGTCGCACAGCTACCCTGGGCGCGCCTCCCCCTTCAGAAGTTTCCGACGCGGGCTATCACCCACCGGAAACAACCTTCGCATCATCTCTACGACGGACCGAAATCTTAATGTCAGGCTCACTCTTTATCGTCATCGCAGCATTACTGGTCCCGCTGGCTATTATCATCACGTATTACGACGTGCGCTATCGCCGTATTCCAAACGCGTTTGTCCTCGCCACCCTCGCGAGCGGTCTCACGATAAACACCATCTATGCCGGTCTCAACGGCACGTTGATTAGCATGGGGGGCTGCGCCATCGCTTTTTTTCTGATGTTTGTTTTGCACGTCTTCGGAGCAATGGGGGCCGGTGATGTGAAGCTGTTTGCCGCGGTCGGTTCACTGACCGGTACACATTTGGTATTGCCTACTTTTCTGGTGGTGATTCTCACCGGCGGCGCGCTGGCCTTTTTGTTGACACTGCGCTCGGGAGCAATACGCACCACCATGCAGCGTGTTCTGCAGATTTTGGTTGGATTGCTGCCCGGCTGGGAAATGCCACGCTTTGCAGTTCCGACCGACCGCAAACATACGATTCCATATGGGGTCGCCATTACATTCGGCAGCCTTATCTCCCTGGCAATCTTCCGCGCCTGAGTTGGGGTGCAACGGACTAGAACTTTGAAACGGAGAGTGAAGCGATGCGTAACAAACGCTTTTTGGTCGTGATGACGGGCGCGCTGGTGTTCGGAGTGCTCGCGGCTTTTTCAGTAAGTCGCTATTTGTCGAGTGCTCAGGCGAACAGCAGCGCCACAAAAGTTGCGGTCGCCAAAGTAGACATTCCGCTCGGCACAAAGATTATTCCCGAGCAGCTCGCAGAAGTTGAGTTTTCCTCGAATTCGATTCCGGATGGAGTATTCGAGTCGTCTGACAAGCTCGTCGGTCGGGTGGCAATCGTAAACATCGCTGCTCGCGAGGCCATCACAGATACAAAGCTCGCCCCGGTGGGAACCGAAGGCGGACTGTCTGCTCTCATTCCGGAAGGGTTTCGCGCAATGACCGTCAAGGTCGATGACGCGGCAGGGGTCTCGGGATTTATTCAGCCCGGCGCTTTGGTGGACGTCGTGGTCGTGATTGATCCAAAGGAGAACAGCATCAATCAGGACCCGATATCGAAAGTAGTTCTACAGAACATCAAGGTGCTGGCGAATGCCCAGAACATTGACAAGCCCAAGAATGAACGCGAGGCAACCACAGTCAAGGCCGTCACTTTGCAGGTCACACCCGAACAGGCCGAGAAACTTGCGCTCGCCTCCAATGAAGGCAAGCTGCAGCTGATCATGCGCAACTCTACCGACCAGGGCGATTCGCAGACGGTCGGCGTCAACAAACGCAGTCTACTGACGGGCGAACACGCCAATCCAATTCCCGAGCCCGGCTCTCTCAAGAGCGAACAACCGGACACCAAACCCGCGCCCGCTCCAAGGCGAATGCGCGTCATGGTCGATCCCGTCCCAAGTGTAGGGCCGACGGTTATAGCGCCCCCACCGCAGCCGCGTAACTCGATTGAGATGATCGAGGGTGGGAAAAAGCGCAGCGTAGACTTTCCATAAGCGATTAACGCCGAATCACTGCGTCAGTTCATTGTTCAGCGTTTCGCACTCACGGATTCAGACAAAGGAGCTATAGCACCATGCAGACCCGTTACCGTATCGCTCGCCTCGTGACCCTTCTCTGCGCGGCCATGATCCTCGCGAGCATAACCGCGGCCCACGCACAGGAGACTTCGTACAGCGCATCGTTCGAACGTAGCAAGGAGAGCGTTGCGGTTAATGTCCTGGTGGGGCAATCGCGCGTCATCAACTTTGACAAGCCTATCGGCCGGTTCTCCGTCTCGAACCCTGAGATCGCCGAAGCCGTGCTCGTCGGGCCGGACCAGGTGCTGGTGAATGGGAAGGCCTTCGGTCAGGTGAACTTCATTGCCTGGGAACAAGCCGGGGGAAGGTTCCTGGTCTTCGATGTGTTCGTTCGCGCAAACCTCTCGCTCATCGATTCTCAAATTAGGGCCTTGTTCCCCAAAGACGATATTCGTCTGAGTCAGGCCAATGGTTCGGTCGTGATCTCGGGAAGCGTGGCGGATCCTGCCACCGCGGCAAAGGTTCAGAGCGTAATCGAGGCCGCCGGTTTCAAGACAGTCAGCATGCTGGCGTCACCAACGAAAGCCGCGATGCAGGTGCAGTTGCAGGTCCGAGTGGCCGAAGTTAGCCGAGCCAGAATGAAGGACATGAATACTTCGTTTGGATATCAGGGCGCGCCCGGAATTGGCGGATACGCCAACGGTGGCGGCGGACCGAGCGAGCTGGCATTCCCCAAGGTTAATCCGAATGGATCGTTAGGCGGCGGCATCATAGGCGGAGTACTTGGAGGCAACGCCCTCAATCTTCTCGTAATGGGCGGCAACACGCTGGGGATGCTTCGCATGTTGCAAACCCAAGGAGCGCTTCGCTCGCTGGCTGAGCCCAACATCATCGCGATGGATGGCCAACAGGCCAGCTTCCTGGCCGGCGGGGAATTTCCAGTGCCGATCGTTCAAAGCGATGGTACCCGTACCATGGTGACGATCGTGTGGAAGGAGTATGGGGTACGTCTCAACTTCAAGCCGACCATCATCGATGAAGATCACATCCGCCTGGAAATGGAACCGGAAGTTTCGACGATAGACTTCTCGAACGGAGTCAAGTTCGACGGTTTCGTCATTCCTGGACTCAAGACCCGACGGGCCAAAACCGGCGTCGAGTTGCGGGACGGGCAGAGCTTCGCGCTGGCTGGTTTGATGGACAATAGCGAGATTAAGTCGCTCTCCAAAGTTCCAATCCTTGGTGACATCCCGATTCTGGGTGCGCTTTTTAAATCGAAGTCCTACCAGAAGAATGAGACGGAATTAATGTTCATCGTGACGGCGCAGCTTGTGAAGCCGGTCAATCGCGATGATCTTCCGCAACTACGCGGCGTTGACGGCTTGCGCAACGGTTCGCCGCTGGGCGTCGAGCCCAAGGGCGAAGGCATCACTGGGAAGAGTGGATATTCCACCGGCACATCAGACAACAAGCCTGCCGAGACTCCCAAGCCTACCGAAG
>JAVHWA010000025.1:0-80948 GCA_032160165.1 Acidobacteriota bacterium | reverse complement strand
CCTGCTCTTCGAATGCTGCTACTCCGGGACGCCCCTCGCTATCGCGCAACAGGACTTCTATCCGACGTTCGGCCTGGTTGAGCCTCTCCTGGCATTCGCGTGAGAGCTTGATCCCCTCCTCAAACAGTTTAAGGCTTTGCTCAAGCGGCAAGTCGCCACGCTCCAATTCGCGCACGACACGCTCCAGCGCGTCTAGCTGCGACTCGAAAGTTTTTTCCTGCGACCCGGTCGTCTTTTTCATTATCTGCTCCAGAGGTGGGTCATGAAAGGCATGGCTCGCGTTGGCGCCATAAGTTATCGTCGTCTTGTTCCGCCGAGGTCAGGAATAATGTTGGGAAGTTTCTGGATTTCCCTGAGCACATCATTCCCCAGATCTCCTCCAATGGCCGGCAAATCTTTGGCGACGTCGTCTACCAGTCGTCGCGCAAGCAGCGCATCTTTAACGCCGACGATCTTCCATCGTTGATCACCCGAGCGCTGCATCGTCAACACCAGGCTTCGTTCTCCGAGTCTGGCTGTGATGGTTGCCGTGTCACCCTCTTGTTTGATCTCCACCACGTACGGCAGATAGAGGGCGACGAGGAAGAATGGTTTGCCGGCCGCGCGCGCGGTGTCTTCCTTGACGTGCCTCATAACTTCGGAGTGCACGGTATCTCGCACTCTTGGCAGGAACGTGGGTATCAGCCGTTCGATCCGTTGGCGCATCGCAGGGGTCAAAGCAGTCCCCAGTCTGCCAAGGGCCTCGTCTACCATTTGTGGCGCGAAGCTGGAGGCGATCTTTTCCGTATCGACGACCTCGTCGAAAGCCTTCGAGTCCCCTCGTTGAGCCGCATCGATCGCCAGTGCGAGAGAGTACGCAGGTTTTGACTTATAGCTTTGCCAATAGAAGTAGCCGCCGACCACAAGTAGAAGCAGCACGCCGCCGACAATGCCGAGCACGATCGGCCATTTCTTTCTCTTTCGAACGCCGTACGGCTGCTGAGCCTGGTTTGTTGGATGTCCCCAAGGCCCGGCCTTATCCAGATCGATCACGATCCGGCTGCGCCGACCTCTCGGTGGAACGTTTTGAACGGGTGCACCCATCAACTATTCTCCAACTCTTCGACTCGGCATCCCAATGCGCCATCGGCCAAACGAACGCGAATCCGATCGCCCACCATTGCTTCTCTCGCGTCACGCAACAGCCGCCCGCTCTGGTCCTGCGCCATCGCATAACCTCGCTTCAAGACTGCGAGCGGCGACAACGCATCGAGCGAAGCAACACCTAAGCCCAGCCGCCGGCGGGCGTCCTCGAGTCGGAGCGAGGTTGCCGTCTTCTGCGCAGCGGAGAGAACATCAAGTCTCATTTTCGCAGACAATGCCCGTTCCTGCAGTCGCGCGGGCGACATTCGAAAACTAAGCGAGTCGGTGAGTCTGCGCGCGCGTTGCATCGCATGCAGTACGAGCGTCTCGAGCTTGTGTGCCTGGTCGTCAGCGCTTGAGAGGGCGTGATGTAGTCGAGCGCGGACAGCATCAAAGGCCCTCGACATCGCAGCTTCCTGTACTCGCAGCCGCGCATTCGTAAGATTCGATTGCGTTGCGCGAAGCAGGTCGCGATTCAGGGCTTCCAGCAGGCCGGCAATCTCGTCTTCGCGTGCTGCGACCAGCTCCGCAGCCGCAGATGGTGTTGCGGCTCGCAGGTCGGCGGCGAAGTCAGATATCGTAAAATCAGTTTCGTGTCCCACCGCGGATATCACCGGGATGCCCGATGCCCTCAACGCACGCGCCACCACCTCGTCATTAAAGGCCCAAAGATCCTCGGCAGAACCGCCACCCCGTCCGACGATTATCACATCGATTCGCTGGTCATGCCGCCCTTCTGCTTGAGCCAGCTCGTGAAACTCGTTGAGAAGCCTGATCGCTTGCGCGATCTCGAGTCCCGCTCCCTCGCCCTGGACACGCGTAGGAGCAAAGAGCACATGCACTGTGCGCGTGCGTCGACCAAGCACGGTCAGTATGTCTCGTATTGCGGCGCCGGATCTTGATGTCACTATTCCAACGCGACGCGGGAAGCGGGGAAGCGGACGCTTGAGCTCCGCTGAGAACAAACCCTCAGCCGCAAGACGATCGCGCATTTGCTCGAACGCTACGCGGAGTGCGCCCGCGCCAACCGGGTCGAGCGCCTCGACGATCAGCTCGTATTCGCCGCGCGGCTCGTACACCGACAGCCTGCCGCGCAATCGCACAAGCAGTCCGTCCGTGGGTTTGAACCGAATTCGCGCGTTTGTCCCGCGGAAACATTTCGCTCGAAGTTGAGCTCCCTGGTCCTTGATGGTGAAGTACCAGTGTCCCGAGGCGGCCGCCTTAAAGTTTGAGATTTCGCCTTCGACCCAGACCGAGGCAAAGCGCGCCTCAATCGCGCTTCGCACTTGTGAAGTCAACTCCGTCACGCTGAGCGGACGCCGCTCTGATTGATCGAAGAGGGACCGGAGGAAAGGTTGAGTCATAGGCTGGAAAAGGATGAAGGATGGGAGGTGAAAAAACAAGTCATCGACTCGTTTGTTCTAACCCTGTCTCGCGTAGTATCCCTGCCGATATAACAGTCTAAGCTTCTGCTTGCGTAACTCCGGGTTGAGAATCTCAATACGCACTTCTCGGAATGAGCCGTCACGCGTCCTGTTTGCCGGCTGATAGGCGATGAGGTACTGCGACCGCAGTTCCTGTTGGATTTGAGCGAAGGCGGCATCGAGTGCCGGCTTGTCTTGCGGAAAGAAAGCCCGCCCTCCTGTCTTATCGGATACTTTTCTGAGAGCGCCGTCATCGATCTTATATTCTTCAGGATCGCCGATTCCGATTGAATAGATCACTACGTTGTTCTTGACGGCCAAGTCGATCGCCTCCTGCTTCTTCGTGACGCTCGACGTATCGTCGCCGTCTGAAAGCACTATGATCGCGCGACGCACTTGTTCGGGCGTCTGCGAGAGCACTTCGTTGACCGTCACCCAGACGGCGTCCCAGACGCTGGTCCAGCATCGCGGCTCGCGCTCCAGCGAAACATTTCCTTCGCAATCCGGACTGCCATCAGGAAGTTCGACCTTCAACCGTTCGATGGCTGCGCGAAGCCTTGCACGGTCGTTCGTCAACGGAGCCTCCAATACCGCGTCGCCGGTGAATGAAACGACCGCCGCCTGGTCTTTCTCAGGCCGAATCACCGAGTCGATGAATGCGTGCGCCGCGATCTTTTCGTCGGGCAACGGCCGCTCTTCCGAACGACTGGTGTCGACAAGGATCACCAGACTAAGCGGGAGATCAGTTTCGTGCTCAAAGATCGAAACCTCCTGAGGTACTGTGTCCTCAAGCACACGTACGTCTTCGCGACGCAACGTGGTGACAAAGCGCTTGTCCTTGTCTATCGCGGTGAGAAGAATATTGGCGAGGTCGGTGTCGACTCGAAGAACATCGTCGTCGTTAGTCTGTGATTGATTTTTAGAAGGCTGCTGCGAGCGAGGCGCCTTCGGTGGTTCACCTTTGAGGCGCCGCATATGCCGCAATGGCGGTGTGGTTTCCTGCTGTTGCTGCGCCAGCACGCGCGGCCGAAGATAGGGAAAGACCAGCGATGCCAAAAGAACCGTGAGCCCGACGAGTCGGCCAGCCTTTCCCCGGCGAATCATCCAGCTAGCCTTCCCTTCCCTGATCCACAGTGGTCGTGTCTGGCGCTCTCAAGCCTGCGTGCCAACGAACCGGGTCATATTAAGGGGCAACAATATCCACAGCGGGGCTTAGGCGTACGCTGGCGCCATCACGGTTAACCTGGACTCGAACGCGCTGAGCGCGATTGCCATCTGCGTTCGAAGTGTAGGTGACTTTGTAGGACATTCGAAGTTGAGCGACTATGTCGTCGTAGGCACGCTGCAACTCTTCCAGCCGCGTGATTGGATAGTACACGCCACCCGACACATCTGCCAGTTTGCGTCCTTCCTCTTCCGCGCGTGTTGTCAGCGTGAGATAACGCGTTCGAAGAGGATCGATTGTCGCTTCAGGCGCGGGCACGCTCGACTCTCTAATCAGACCGGAAGGTACATAGAGGGGATAGATCAACGCACCGGACTCAACCACCGCCTCCAGCACCGCCCCGAACGGAACGAAGGATTTGTTGTCGTCGCCATCGGACAGGATAACTATCGCGGTGCGCTCACCCCGAAGCTGTTTGAGCCGCTCCACCAGCGTGTAACCCAGGGCGTCGTACAAAGCAGTCGGGCCACCCGCATCTATATCTTTCAATCGTTGATTGAGCAATGAATGGTCGGTCGTAAAGTCCGAGATCACCTGGATATCGTCGCGAAAGCTGATGAGCGAAATGCGGTCGCGAGGACCCACGGTATTGATAAAGTTGCGCGCAGCCTTTCGTATGAAATCGATGTGTTCGTCGACGCTGCCCGATACATCAAGGAGGAGCACGAGATTGAAAGGAGCGCTCGTTGCCTGCACGTCATGCACAGTCCTCGCCTGTCCGTTCTCGAAAACAGCGAAGTCAGTGGCTCTCAAATCTGAGAGGGCGCGACCGTGACGGTCCGTGACGTTCACGTTCAGCCGCATTAGCTTGCCGCCTGCGGGCGACGCCACCATTCCGATCGGTCGTCGAGCGATCAGCGACGGAGCCTCCTTCGGTGGAGGAAGCGTCTTTGCGTAGTCGCCAAAGTAGCGCGGACTGACCTTGCGTACGGCGTCAACCAGACCGCTGTCACCTTCGCGAACGATGGCGCGTACCGCTTCGGTCAGTGGGCGTTCGTGTAGATCCGAGGGCACCATCGCCGGATCGACATTGAAAATAATTACTCCGCGTTGGGTCGTTAGATTCAGTTCGACGCGATCAACCTTCTTCGCCTTCTTGTCCCCAATCTTGCCGCTGATCTGAAACGAGCCGCCGCGTTTCTCCTTTACCTTCGGCAACTCCATCTCGCTGAAGTAACGCGGACGGCTGGCCTGCCAGAGCAAATTGAGAGAAACAGCGTCGACGGGAATGTCGGTGTGGATCGTACCGGTATTGGTAATGACGTCGGCCGACGCCAGGTTGCCGATCACGTCGACCGCTCCGGCCTCGCTTTGCACCTTTATGCGGGCGCGATTCGGTACGCGCAAGGTGATGTCAATGCGGTCCAGCTCGCGGCGCGAGCGGACATCAATCTCGATCGAATTGCCTCGGACAACGGAGATGACATCTGATTCCTCGACCGGCGCGCCTGCAGACGTGGCTTTTAGAGCTACCGTCTTTTGCTCTTCTGAAGCCTCGACCACCACCCTTCCATTTCGATTTTTGATCGAGACGGTCACATTCTCAGGAGCATTGAGGTCACGTTCCAGAGATTGGCCGTGGCCAGGGATGTACGCGAGCAGTAGCATCGCTGACGCCACGAAAATCGGGAAAAGTCTGTATTGCAGGTAGGAAGCACGCGCCGGAAGTTGCGCGGCGTGGATCGGAAAAAACATAGCCCCTGATCTTGCCTTTGGTGAGCCATTCGGGTCAAGCCATGCGGTGATAGGGTAGAGGGTGGGGCTGGTGTCGGACAAGCCTGAGGGAAGTCTAAAGTAGTGGGGAGAAGTTCGCGTTTAAGCCAGCTAAGCTGGCGCGGCATAAAAGCTTGAAGTGAAGCCAAGGGGAACCGCAGACTCCATGCTCACGCGCGCTTCGCGCGTTTCAGAAACTTCCACTCGCAATAACTTATTCAGGGCTCGGTTGAGCCTGTCGCTGCACTGCGACAAACTGTAAGTTTGTCGGACCCTTTCAGCCAAGCGTCTGATCGAAAGGATGGTCTCTAGTTGGTAGTGTCTGCCAGGTTGGACTTATATTTCGTATTCGTTTGGCGGTCCGTCATCTCTATGTACACCCAACTCGGCGGAACGGTCGCGGCATCAAGGGCAAACCAGATTCCGTTTAGATCACTGTTCTTCCCCAGCGCGCAGAAACCGTAGAGCCGCTTTCCGGATTGATCGTAGAAATCCACCCAGGTGCGCGAAGACTTCGCGTTCCTCCCGCAGGGAGGAAGCGCAGGAGCGGCTGCGAACATCTCGTTTGGGTAGGCGTCGAAATTCTCTACATTGTAGTTGTAGCGGATGAAATCCTTTCCTCCGATCGTTACCGGCTCGGACACAACAAGATAGAGCACAGGGTTTGGCAGCGGGGGCTGCCCGGTTGAAACGATTTCAGTAGCGAACCAGGTCACCAGCAACGGTGCGATCAGGGTCAATGCGATTCGTCGGGCTTTCGAGTTCATGATTGGTTCCTCTCAAAGATGATGTGACGATGGACTTCCTGGGACCATCGTCGGAAGGTGGTGCGAGAGTTTGGTGGAAATCGGCGCCCGCAGGACCCATACATAGACTGAGTAAGAGCTAAGCGAAACAAGAAGCCAGGTAAGGAACGGCTAAGAGACATCCCTATTTATTTCAATTCGGGAAGCAAGTCAATAGGGCGGTGCTGGGTTGGGTCGGTTTAGTGACGAAAAGCTTCAGGATTCTCTGATTATGTTAGTACTTGCCTTTTAGTCTTGATTCCTAGCTCGTTCTCTTGAGGATCCATTGGGTGAGCCACGAGAGACTGTTTCCCGACAGATTCCTAGGCGGGCTTAGAACTCTTTCGACGAATATACCTGGGTATTTGCCCAGCGCTCCATATCAGGTCATCAACGCCTCGTAACTGATCCGGCGCCGCTGGTGTCCTCTTTGACCGACTTGGGGTCGCCATAATAGTTTACGCTGCCCGCTCCTGACACATCGGCGCGCAACTCCTCGGTCGCATAGACGTCCGCCGTCGCGGAGCCGCTTGATTTGACGTTCACCGTTTGGGCGTGAAGGTCCTTAGCATCGACATCCCCGGCACCAGACAGTTTTATTCCCAGCGCTTTTGTTTCCCCTGAGACCTTCAAGCTTCCCGCTCCCGAAATATCTATATCGAAACCGTCGCTCTTCACGCTGGAGATGACAATGTCGCTCGCACCAGAGGATGAGATGCCCTCCAGCGAAGGAACGGCAATACGTAACCTCAGGTTGTTTCGAGTGGAAAGGCTCTGTGAATTTGAGACTTCAAGCACTCCGCCACGCACGTCGGTGCTGATCAGAGGAAGAAGATTATCATCTCCTTCGAGCTCGACGTTCTGGTCCTTTTGCACGACGATCTCGATATCATAGGCGCCCGAGACGCTGACGGAGGTAAAGGAAGCGACAGTTCTCTTCTCGACCTTCATGACGCCGGACCTGGATTTCTGTCCAAACTTGTGACACCCGCTCAACGCGAACAGACTGACGGAAATTAAGAGAATGGCTCTTTTCATTAGTTCTCCTGCTGCTTCTCCAAGGATACGCCCAACAAGATCAGTTAAGACCGGGCGTTATTCGCAGTCTAAGATACGAGGCCACGGTCGGCTGAGTTCGAAGTAGTTCAACAGGCTAACGTCGGCTTTCCTTCAAGCCGTCGCTCAACAGTCTCGCTCCCAGTACAAAGACAAAGATCGCGAAGGCCGGAGCCAGCATTGTGAACGGGTGCTTACTCAGCAGATTACTATCACCCGCCGCGGCCAACATATTTCCCCAGCTCGCCTCTGGCTCCTGCAAACCGACACCCAGGAACGATAGCGCCGTTTCGGTCAATAGAAAATAGGGCAGCATCAACGCAATCTGTACCAGCAGCGGCCGTGCTGCATTGGGAAGGATGTGACGAAAAAGGATTCGCATTCGCGAGAGACCTATGCTCTCAGCCGCCACTACGAATTCACGCTTACGCAGTCCCAGCACCAGACCCCGCGCGAGCCGCGCTATCTCAGCCCACCCGACCAGCGCAAAGATAGTTATCATCAGAAGTGCCGCGCGTGCTGGTGGCAGCTCGAGAGGAAACGCCGCGCGAGCAGCCAGAATAAGTACCAGCGTCGGCAACGCCATCATTGCATCCGCAGTTCGCATCAGCGCTGCATCCAGAACTCGACCGCCAAAGCCGGCGAAACATCCCAGCGCTATTCCCAGCACACTCGCTAACAGCGTGCCCACGGGTCCAACAACCAGCGAGAAGCGCGACGCTATCAGTAGTCTCGAGAAGTTGTCTCTCCCGATCGAGTCCGTGCCAAGCAATTGGACCCGCGACGCATCCGCGGCTTCGCCATCGCGCAGTCCGAAGAGATGCGTATTGACCTGAAAGAGTCCGAGCAGTCGATACGAGTAGCCTCGAGCAAACAGCGCGAGGGGATGCACGCGAGAGGTGTCTTCGGCGTAGGTCCGCTCCAGCGGATCCGTCATTTGACGGCCATAGATAAAGGGTCGCGCGCTCCAGTTTCCAGCAGCATCGCGGAAATGGATCTCGTTCGGGGGCGCCAGCGGCTCGCTCCGCAACTGCGAGCGATAGTCGTAAGGTGCGAGGAAATCCGCGAAGAGAGCTACCAGATAAAACATGACGACGATTGTTAACCCGGCGGACAGCTTCTTGCGGCGACGAATGAAGCTGAGCGCGCGTGGCCATCGACTGCGACTCTCAGGATTCCGCGGCTCGGACGAATGCTTGTCTTCGGCTGTCGTGGTGTTCATCAGCTTCAAGACGCGGACGGCGCTGGTACGGAACCTGACGTGGTTGTCTTGCTGGTCGTCTCACCGCGGAGCCGCGGGTCATTTGAGCAAAGGAGAATGTCCGCCACCAGGTTTCCAAGAAGGACAGCCGTCGCCGTCACCAGCACGACTCCCATCAACAAGGGGACATCGCGGCTACGCACCGCCATCACGCTCAACTGCCCTAGCCCGGGCCATCCCAGCACGGTCTCAACAATCACAGATCCTCCTACCAACCCGCCAAGACTGTATCCAAAGATCGTGATCAAAGGATTGAGCGCAGCACGCAGCGCATGACGAAGTAGCACAGCTCGTTCTGACAAGCCCTTGGCTCGCGCCACCTGAACAAATTCCTCATGCAGGGCCAGGCTAAGGCCATCGCGCGCCTGCGCCAGAAAGAGCGCAATCAAAGGAACTGACAGGACCACTGCCGGAAGGAGAATATTGAGCGAGGAGGAGGCAGCACCGGATGTGCCCGATCCGATATTGAACAACCCCGTGCTCGCCGCGAAGGCGAGCGCCGCGAGGGCCAGCACGATTCGCGGCGTCGAAGCCGCCAGTAGGATAACGGCGCTGCACAGCTTATCTAACCAGCTGCGCGGACGTCGGGCGGCAAGTGATCCAAGTGTGAGCGCAACGATCATCGCCAACACCAGCGCCACTGACGCCAGCGAAAGGGTGTTTATTAATCGCGGCTGAATGATGGTCCAGACAGGCGCGCGGAACGAGAAGGATTCACCCAGTTCCCCTCGCGACACGCCGGAGAGCCAATGCAGGTAGCGAACTGGGAGCGGTTGATCGAGACCGTAGATGTGTCGTTGCTGTTCAAGCGTCTTCTCCGTTATCAACGGATCATTTCTCAGCGTCGTCAAAGCGTCGCCTCCCGCTGCGGCCAGCAGGCCGAACGTCAGCATAGAGACGACCAGCAGGACGATGATGCCCTGCAGCGATCTTGAGATTATGAGCTTAAGCACTAGCGCGGTCCCAAAATGTCCGAAGGTTATCTACCATCTATACACGAGTGGGGACAAGAGGCAACGAGGAGAAACAACGGTCCTCGCGGATACCTGCACATAAACTACCTTGCTGAGGTATGATCCGGGTCTGGCGTAGCTACGTTTCGTGCCGGGCGAGAAAGCTCGTCTGGAAAATAAGCTATCGTCCCACAGGCAAAAGGGGAGAGCGGACAATTGAATCAAACGAACTCCACTGATGCAAAGCCTATTGCCAATCTTTGGATGTGGCGCGGGTCCGTTGGGCGCGGCACGTACTTCGCCCTCGGCGCCACTCTATTCGCCATCAAGCATCTGCTGGATCGCTTCGTCGCCTGGAAGATGTTCGGGCTCAGATGGTCGTTCTTTAACTATTGGGTCTTTGTCGATGGCACGGGCGTAGATCATGCTCGGATAGACCACCTTAGATTTTATGCCACGCTCGTCGCTATTGCGATTCCCTTTATCTGGGTCGGAATAGTGCTGACGCTTCGCAGGCTTCGAGACATTGGTTGGCCTCTCTGGCTCGTGGCTGCCTTCTTCCTGCCCTTCGTTAACGTCCTCTTTTTCCTGCTGCTCAGCATGATGCCATCGCGCATGAGTATTCAACGCCCATCGCGAGCGACAGGCTTCAAAGACTTTCTTGATCGGGTCATTCCGCGAAGCGGCTTTGGCAGCGCTCTGGCAGGTGTGATTGTAACCAGCCTTTTGGCGATTGGAATCACCCTCTTAAGCGTGCAGGGCCTGGGAAGTTATGGCTGGGGACTCTTCATCGGCCTGCCATTTTTCCTCGGTCTCACTTCGGTACTTGTTTACGGTTACCACCAGGAGCGCGGCCTGGGGATGTGCGTGGTAATTTCGATCATCTCGGTGGGCCTCGCCTGTGCCACCTTGATAGCGGTCGCGATCGAAGGGCTGATCTGTATTCTGATGGCCGCGCCTCTCGGGCTCATTATGGCCATCTTTGGGGGCATGATCGGCTACGTTATCCAGCGGCGTCCCGCGCCACAATCACCGGGCTACGGCTTGCATGCGTTCTCCATAATTCTTCTCGCGTTGCCTGCTCTCATGGTGGTGGAGCGGATGGCACAGACCGAGCCGCCGTTGCGGGAAGTACGGACAAGCGTCGAGATCAACGCCTCGCCGGAAGATGTCTGGCAAAGATTAATCGCCTTTGGAGAACTGGCTCCGCCGGAGGAATGGCTGTTCAAAACGGGTATTGCATATCCGATACGAGCGGAGATTAAGGGAAGCGGCGTCGGCGCCGTGCGTAATTGCGTCTTCTCTACCGGTGCGTTTGTCGAGCCGATCGAGGTTTGGGACGAGCCAAGGCTGCTGAAGTTCGGAGTCACGTCGCAACCACCGATAATGGAGGAGATGTCTCCCTACGCGCATCTCAGCCCCCCTCACCTGGACAATTATCTGCAATCGCGCAAAGGACAGTTTCTGCTGACGCGCCTGTCGAACGGCCATACTCTGCTGGAAGGCACCACTTGGTATCAGAACAGATTTTGGCCGGCCGCTTATTGGGGTCTCTGGTCAGATCACATTATTCACCGTATCCATCAGCGTGTGCTCGATCATGTCAAACGACTCTCAGAGCAAGCTACTGCTGGCGCAGCTCAATCCTCCGAAATCGCAGCCGATCAGAAAGAGAAGTAGACAATGGACAGACTCTTCATCCCCGTCTTGTTGGGAACGAATCGCAAAGAGCGTGCGAGCGTACATGTCGCGAAGTGGCTTGTGGGCGAGATGGAAAAGCGAGAAGAGATTGAGACGAGGCTATTCGACGCGCAGGACTTCGACTTGCCCCAGGATGATTACGCCAGGAAGGACCTGTTTCCGGACTGGAGAGATTCGATCATCAGGGCAGATGGATTAGTCGTGGTAACACCGGAATACAATCACGGCTATCCGGGGACGCTGAAAAGTATTCTGGACCTGCTGCTGAAGGAGTACATACACAAGAGCGTGGCCTTTGTGGGTGTTTCCGCAGGGCCGTGGGGTGGAACCAGGGTGATCGAGTCCCTCGTCAATGTAGTCCGTGAATTAGGCCTGGCTGCGACCTTCACCGACCTGAATTTCCCCACCGTACAAAAGAAATTTGACGCGAATGGAACCCTGCTCGATGATGCTTATCAGAGAAGAGTGGTGGGCTTTTTAGACGAATTGATTTGGATGGGCCGCGTATTGAAGTGGGGACGGCAGCACCTGCCGTCGAAGTATCATCAACTCTGAGCTCGCGTCGTCAAAGGGAGAGCGAGAGGCTCGATAGGGAACCTCAACGCCCTCCCCTAACAGACGGCTACTGTCACGCGAGCCAGATCGGTCGTTAGAAACTAGAATTCGCAACCGTAAGGCTTCATGGATGTCTTGGTCTGGTCAAGCGCTGCCTTGCATACCATCGCCAGGCTGGATTTTCCCTGGGCAGTGCTGGCGGCCTGTTGCCATGATTTGCGCCATGTCGACAACGATGCTTCAAACTGCGCCTTTGCGGTTCCCGGAATCTTGTCCTTCAGACATGCTTCGTATTTCGCCAGGAAATCGTCACACTCAGGCACACCGATTTTTTCGCCGGTGGCGGGAGTAGTCGTAGCCGGTGTCGGAGTCCCTGTCGGCGTGCTGGTGGTCGTAGTCTTATTGGCGCCGGTGGTCGTGTTCGTGGAAGTGTTAGTCGTATTATCTGATCCGCCACAGGCCACAAAGAAAAGGGCGCAAGAGGCGGTGAGCATCAACGGAACAAACAATTTCTTCAGCATTAATTTCTCCTTAAAACGTTCAGACCAGCGAAGCCGGACTAAACCATACTGGGAAGGTTGGGAAAGCGTGGGAATAATACACGAATTCCACTCGGGGGTCTAAACGGCGCTCTGGACATACGCCGCGTTACATGATTGAATCCGCTCCCATGCCTCTGCCTAATTCGCTCGACTTAACAATCAAGACAAATGAATCTATGAAAAGCTCCGCCATCAAACGCCTGGGGATTTTGTTCACGCTGGTGCTGCTGGCTGTCACAAGCGCCTGCCAGCAACAAAAGACTTCCAACTCGTCGCCGAATCAGGAGCTGCCGCGTGAGCGAGTGGTAGGCAAACCCGGAGGCTCGCTCACCTATCGGCTCACGTCGCCGCCTCAGACATTCAATCACCTGGGGGCAAAAGAGGAAGCCTCTCTGGTCGTCAGCTTCTTCCTGCTGGGCGCGAGGTTGGTAGAGTTCGACCAGGACCAGCAACGTCACGTGCCCGGTCTGGCTGAGTCATGGAAGTGGGCCGAAGACAAACGCACTCTCGAGGTGACTCTTCGCGACGGGCTCAAATTCTCGGACGGCCATCCATTGACCGCCGACGATGTGCTCTTCACCATCCAGGCGATGTACGATGAGCGGACCGCATCACCTATCTTTCGCGAGCCGATGATGATCAATGGTCGCCCGATAGAGGCGACGGTTGTCGACGCTCGTCATCTGCGAATGCTGTTTCCCGAAGCCGTCGCGGCCCCCGAAGGTTACCTATCTAACATTTCGGTGCTCCCGCGACACGCGCTGGGGGACGCGCTCACCAACGGAACGCTGAAGGAAGCCTGGGGGATCACATCCGATCCGCGAACCATTATCACAGCCGGGCCATTCATGGTTGAGAGAGCAACACCTGGCGAGCGCGTCGATCTTAAGCGCAATCCGAATTACTGGAAGAAGGACAGCGCGGGTAACGCGCTCCCTTACCTCGATACGTTCGTGCTCGTGGTTGTCGACGATGCCAACAACGCGATGGCGCGGCTGCAGCAGAACGGGCTCGATATCGTGGACCGCATACGCCCGAGCGATTACGCCTCGCTGCGCTCATCACAAGGCGCCGTTCGCCCGTACGATCTGGGTCCCGGATTGACTACCGATCACATGTGGTTCAACCAAAACGATGGAATGCTGAATGGGAAGCCAGTGGTTGACCCGATTAAACGGGGATGGTTCAGCGACACGCGCTTTCGTCGCGCTATCTCTCATGCTATCGATCGCAAATCAATCGCGGCCAACAATCTTCAGGGTTTGGCAACGCCGCTTTATGGGTTCGTGTCGCCAGGTAATCGCGTCTGGGGGGCTTCGGATATTCCGCATACCGAATATGATTTGGAAAAAGCGCGTGCACTATTGCAAGAGGCTGGATTTACCGTGCGCGGGACCGCAGATGCACCTGAACTATTCGATGCAAAGGGCAACCGAGTCGAGTTTACGCTTATCGTGCCGACTGAGAACCAGCTTCGGAAGGAAATGGCTGCCGTCCTACAACAGGATCTCGCCAAGCTTGGCATAAACATGCAGGTGGCGCCGATCGAATTCCAGGCGTTGACCGCGCGTTGGACGCAGAGCTTTGACTATGATGCGGTGCTTCTGGGATTGTCGGTCACTGATCCGGATCCATCGTCATACGCGGGCTTTGTTCAAAGCAGCAGCGCCAACCACCAATGGTTTCCCAAAGAGCCGAAACCCTCGACTGAATGGGAGGCGCGCCTGGACGAGTTGGCAGCAGCTCAAGCTCGCGAGTCTGACCCTGAGAGGCGGAAAGCCATCTTCAGCGATATTCAGAAACTCATCGCCGAGCAATTGCCGATCATTCCCATAGTGGCGCGACACATCGTGACAGCGGCGAACACGCGCGTAGGCAACTATCGCCCGGGGCCGATCCTGCCTTATTCGCTTTGGAATGCCGAGGAGCTTTTTGTGAAGCAATAGTTGCGGCCCGCAAAGTGGATACTCTGTTCACCTCCTCCGGGTTAGTCGCAAGTGGGGCCCTGGAACCATCAACGATGCGATCTTCGTGATAGGAGCGGAGTCATGACATCTTTCGCAAGTTTTGAGGAAAGGGGCTATACAGTGCAGGCATTCATGCCAAGTGGCTCGACAGAGCCGCTGGTTTGGACGATCCGAATTACGCGCGGGGAAGAACTAATTCGCGAGGCCACCGTCCCAATGTCTTACGAGCCGCGATTCGGGCCTGATGTCGGGGACGTTCAGGCATTAGAAGCGGAAACGGGAAAGATTTTGGCAGAGCTCCCTTAGAGTCCCGGTCTCTCCTCGACGAAGCGGATCGAGTGATCGAGCCCGCCCGCCGAACGTATCGATGTGATCAGATTATTTTGAGAGCTCGGCCAGCGCGTGGGCAAGATCAGCGCGAGTCAAGGATGCCTGCGGCCGGAACGAGCCGCCCTCAGCCGTCAGTAAGCCGTGAGCCAGCGCAACCGCAACGTACCCTCGCATTCCACTCGGGATCTCACTGGCATCGTTAAGCGTGGAAGGTTGTGAGCCGGCGGCATTGACCTCTGACTGCAGGCCGGCCGCGCGCACCAGCGCAACAGCCGCAGCCACCTTTGTCGTCTGATCATCGGGACGAAACTGTCCGCCAGGTACTGCGTCAGGAAAGAGTGCGCCGTTTGGAGAAGATTGCGCGCTCTCTACGAAAAGCATAGTCGACGAATCGCGCACATCGGAAAAGCGCGCCTGCCCCGGCAGATATTGAGGAACGCGACCGCTCTTTACCAACGCAGCGGCTAATTCTGCGCGAGTAACTCCGTAGTTGGGACGAAATCGATTGCCATACGCCGACATCGAGAACGTCCGCAGAGCGCGATAGATATCAGCGCGAGCCCCCGCCGCCAGATTGTTTACGTCGCTCAATGCCGCATATCGAACGCGCGTGATATCCACGATGGCGCGGACTGTCTGCGACAAGCCAATCGTTCCCACCACACCCTTCAGATCAATTTGGACACTGCCCACTCCCAGATCTCTGAGAGTTAGACCTTCCCGCTTGCCCGTCAACCCAGGTTGATTCGGCAGACTGGAGGTGGCCAATTGGTTCCCCGCCGTGTCGTACAGCGCCAATGCCAGGTCGCTCGCGGTTGACATTGGGCCCCATGAACTCTGGACTGAGGCAAGCACCGCATCCGCAGGAATGTCCACCGTGGCCTTATAGCCTTCGAGTGGCAAGACTGTTCCGCTTAGCTCCTTCCCCGTATCGCTCACAAAAGTGGCCTGTCCCTGATCGAGCGTCGCGCGGAAGACGCCCATGCGACGACCGGGGAACGCCGCTTCAAGAACTGCGGCATGCGCGTTGAGCATGCCCGCGCCCACTTCGTGTTGGAAGTAACTCGGTAGTGGCGAGGCGGTGCGCTGCAGGATATCGCGGACCTGACGTGGTGTCAGCTGAGGATTGGCCTCGAGCATCAACGCGACGACGCCGGCAACCTGGGGCGCGGAAAAACTGGTCCCGCTGGCTGTTGTATAGAAAGGCAGTTCCGCCGGAGTAAGACGGTTTGCATCGACTCCCAGCGCCGCCGACGAAGTCCCGGTTACATTCGCTCCCAACGAGCGAAGACTAACGACGTTCACGCCGGGGGCAACCAGGGTAGGCCTGAAGAGGGCGCTTCCGAAGTCTCCTCGCGATGAGAAAGATGCCAGTTGACCGCGCTCGTCCGTCGCGCCGACGCTTATGACCCAGGGCGCGACCGCGTAGGGATTAAGTGAATGCTCGCCCGAACCTGTGTTGCCCGCGGAAAAGACTATGTTGACGCCCCGGTCTGTCAGCAGTTTAGTAGCGACGTTGACGGGGTCGTTCGTATCGAAGACGGTGTTGGCAGAGAAACTGCAGTTAACAACTTTTACATTCAGGCTCGCGCCTCGGCTCAACAGATAGTCGAAGCCATTGAGCACGAACGAAAGGTTCAGATCGCCGGCACTCAGGCCAACGAGATTTGCTCCGGGCGCGACCCCACCATACTTGCCGCCAGAGCGAATACCGCTTCCAGCGATCAACCCGGCTACAAATGTTCCGTGGCCGTAAGCCTGATCGGTATTCGGCAGGTTCTCGACACCGAGCGGCTCAGTAAAACCAACCCCGAGACTCTGTGTGTCCACCAGCTTTACATTTTGGATTACGCGACCCGACAAGTCCGCATGCGTTCCATCAACACCAGTATCCAGGACTGCGACCGTCACGTTGCGACCGGAAAGCGGCAATCCGAGGTTCCGTCGCGTCAGATCGCCATCGCGACGCACGCGGTCGGTACCAGTCGTTGCCAGGTAAGGGTCGATCGTCGGTTGAAGGGTGCGATTGCTGTAGAGCGAGCGCACGGATGGCAGATGCGAGACCTTCACGATCTGACGCTTCCTCGCCGACAACGCGATCATCGGCAGCTCGCGAAAGCGCGTTCCGCCAAGGACGCCTATGTTTCTGAGGTCGGCAAGGTCGGATTCGGTCGGTTTCTGATGATAGACGACGATGGCGTCGACGTTGCTGTCGTCCGTCATGTCGTTGAGCCGGACTGCGAGCTCGGGGTCAACGCTACGGATTCCGCTCCCCGTTGCCTCGTCTGAGATGGCAGTCAAACCGTCGAAAGACGAATCGGTGATCGTGTCCGCACCGGTGATGGTAATGCCGTTGGAGCGTGAGCCCGTAATCGCGTCTGCGCCGGTAATGGTGATGCCGGTCGGAGCCAGGCGGACGGCCAATCCATCAGCGCCCGTAGCGGTGATGCCGTCTGCGCCGGTGATAGTGATGCCGTCGGCGCCAGTGGCGGTGATCCCATCGGCATAGCTAACGTGGCGCGCGTCTACCCCGGTGGCGGTAATTCCATCCGCGCCGGTTGCTGTGATTCCATCTGCCCCTGTGATGGTTATTCCGTTCGGTTTCCGGAGGATGACTGAATCTGCGCGCGTGACCGTTCCGTCCGCGCCCGTGATGGTGATTCCATCGGCGCCGGTGGCAGTGATTCCATCTGCGCCTGTAATGGTAATGCCGTCCGCGCCGGTTGCCGTGATGCCGTTAGCGCCGGTGTAGGTATAGCCATCCGCGCCTGTCGCAGTGATTCCGTCAGCTCCCGTCGCCGTTATCCCGTCCGCACCGGTAGCCGTGATTCCGTTAGGCGCAAACGTCAGGTAGCCGTCAGCTCCTGTCGCCGTAATTCCAGACGTGCCGATATAGCTGATACCATCCGCGCCCGTTGCCGTTATCCCGTCTGCGCCGGTGATAGTTATACCAGCGGCCGCCGAACCGACGGCCAGCATGACGATCAGCGTCAGGGCAACGAATTGACGCGTTTTTTGAAAGGAATATCTGGTCATGTTGTCGGGAAGCAGTCCTTCCACGCGGCTGACTTAAGGAATAGACCCGGACGATTCTGAAGCCCGGTTGCGAGGTCGGGTCGCCGCGCGCCTTTACCGCACAAGCTTGAAATTCTACTCGAATCCTCGCTGTGGATGTTTAAGATTATCGAGTCCAAATATTGCAATTCTGTTCTATTTTCTTCAGCTGGGCGCTTCACTTTAAGCCAAGGTCGCTAGGCGATCAACTCCTTATAGATGCGCTGCGTTTCAGGCGCCGGCTCAACTCCCAGTTCCTTCTTTAACAAGTTCTGAAGTGTCTGGTACTGCTCTTTCACCGCGTGCCGATTTCCCTCTCGCGCATGGGCCCGCATGATGATGCAGTGCACGTCCTCGCGATAGGGATCGTCCCGCAGGATTTGCTGGGCCAACTGAAGCGAACGCGACCAGTCTTCGGTCTTCTGCGCAACCGCTGCCAGTGCCTCCAAAAGCCGCAGGTACTGTTCGCGATAATAACTGCGTTGCTCCTCGACCCAGTCGTCGTAAATCCCCGTCATGAAGTCGCCCCGATAAACCTGGACTGCTTCTTCGTATAGCTTCACGCAGCGATCAAACTCGCGAGCTCTTCGGGCGGTCTCGCCTTCGGCAACCAGCCGATCGAACTCCTCCGTATCTATCTGGTATGAAAAATCGGGGTTGAGCTGATAGTCGCCATCCCGATAGAGCAGAAAGTTTTGTTTGAGCGGTTGGTTGCTGTTCAGCGCTTTGCGTATGTGCGAGACCGTGGGATGGAAATTCTTCTCGACAGCTTCAAAGTCTGACTCTCCCCAGAAAGTATCGATGATCGTGTCTTTCGAAGCGCGACGATGGCGACGCGAAGCGATGAAGCACAGGATGTCTCGCGCACGCTTGGTGGTCCAGGCATCAGCCGCCAGCGGTTTAGCAGGGTCGCGTGTGATTTCAACCGGACCAAGCATTGTGATTGTCAGATCCGTAACGGGTTGTGGCGCGCGCATCGTCACTACGCCCGCCGACGCTTCCACCCGCTGGCTCGTCTGCGACGCTCCGGTACGGACTTGCTCGCGAACATCAGTGGGTAAGAACTCGATGACTTCTGGCTGAGCGAAGAGGGCCGGATTGTGAGCCACCTGCTGCTGTAGCCAATACTCGTAGTCGTAACGCGCGGCCAGGTCCACCACGCGTCGCAGATGCTGAAGCATCGAGCCTTCGTCACCCACACTAAAGTCGCACGCCGCCAACGCGATCGATGCTTGAGCTTCGTAATAATAGAGGCCGCGTTCGCGAAAGTATTCGAGTGCAGGTTGAAGGTCCGCCCGCGCCAGGGTCTGATCGCCCTGCGCCAGCATCACTCGTCCGCGGGAAAGCGTTGCCGTGCGAACTCCCATCTCGTTCTTCGCATCCACCCTCGCATCAACCAGCCGATCGAGAAGGGCCCGGGCCGCCGACAGATTTCCCAGTTGAAGATTGAGCAGCGCCTGTTCCTCGAGCAGTTCGCAGTGAGTGAGATCCATTCCGGCATCGTCATAAGCGCGAGCCGCTCGCTCGTAATACCCCGTGGCACGAGTCGCGTCCCCCCGCTCACGATGCAAATTGCCATACGTCTCGAATGTTTCTGCGCGCGACGCTACCAGATTAAATAACTGACAGCACTCCAGTGCTCCTTCCAGATGTTTCTCGCACGAGTCGATTTCGCCCCGGTACAAGTAACACCGCGCCATGTTCAGATGAGCAGTCGCTTCCTGAGGCATCGGCGAATGGTCCCTGCCCTCGCCCAACATCCGCCGCAGCCATCGCAGCGCCTCGCCGAAGTCGCCGCGTAACAACGCCGGAAGACCAAGATTGTGCGCGATGAGTCGCGCGTAATGCTCGTCGCCTCGCTCCTCAGCGACCTGCAGGCCCCCGCGGAACTCGCGTTCCGCCGCGATCCATTCACCTGTGGCGGTCAAACACAGTCCGCGTGTGTTGGCACACTTCGTTCGAACGGCAGAGTGCTCATCCGTCAGTCCGATCGCGCGATCAAGATAAGTAAAGGCCGTGGCGTAATCGCCGCGCCGACGGGCTATCGATGCCAGCGAGTGCAAAGCTTCAGCTTCGCCTTCGTTGTCTCCCTGTTTGTTCAGCAGTGTGGCCGCGCTGCGAAATAGAGACTGCGCCGCATCGTATTCACCTCTGAGCCGCGCGACTTCGGCGCGATGAGCGAGGGCGCGAGGGTATAACTCCAACATTGCCTGCGGCAGCGCGGATGCAGCGGACGAGAGGGACGAAAGCGCCCCCGAAGCGATCCATTCCTTTCCATGCTCGGCGATAACCTTGGCGGCCCCGTCAAAATCTTCCGCCTGGATGAGATGGTTCACCGCCATTTCCCAGGCCCCGCGCTTCAGGAAATAGTGGGCATATGCGGCGTGCTCTTTCGCTATGCCTGAGCGGCCGAGTTCAGATCGCAGGCGGCGGCGAAGAAAATCCTTGAAAAGCGGATGCAGGCGATATTCTTCTCCGCGCTCATCGGACGCGACAGCGATAAATACATTGCGACGCACGAGCGCGGGTAAGACAGACCGACAGTTGGCCTCGGGGTACACATTCACACAAATACCGGTCTCGACGCGGTCAAGCAGCGAGATCCGAAGCAACAGCCGCTGCACTTCTTCAGGCTCGTCGGCAAATACCTCTTCGGCAAAGTAGTCGAAGATATCCCGCTCGGATTGGCGCAGAATTTCCACCAGATCGAACCCGCCGCTGCCTTCGGGACGTTCTGCCACGACCTGTCGCTGGGCCACCTGTCGAACGAGCTGGAGCGCTGTGATCCAGCCATGCGTTCTCTCGCGATACTCGCTCAACTGGGCCGGAGTCAGTTCAAGGTCGAATACCTTGCGAAAGAGTTCCTGGGTCTCTTCATCGGTAAATAACAGCTCATTGCGATCGATAACACTAAGCGAGGCCTGAGACCGCAGGCGGGCCAACGACAGCGGCGGAACGTCGCGCGAAATGATGATGACGTGTAATACATCGGGCAGGTAGGTCAGCAGGCGATCAACTACCGCATGCACGGCCGTCTCGGCCCCGAGATGATGGTAATCATCCAGCACCACGATCACCTGCTGATCGACAGTTTCGAGAACTTCGTTCAGCAACACGTCAACCGCTCGCTCCGGTTGGCGTGCCAGCTCGTCAGCTGACTGTTGTAGGTACGAGAACATGACCTCGCCGAAATCTGGGACAATCTGTTTTATTCCATGCGTCAGATATCCCAGAAAGACGAAAGGATCTGCATCCGTATGATCCAGTTGGTACCAAACGAAGCCGTGCTCGTGTGTTCTTACAAATTCTGCGACCAGGGTGGTCTTCCCCGATCCGGCGTTGGCAGTCACAAGCGTGACCGGATGAGCAAGGTTTGAAAGTAATCGTTCGGTCAGCCGCGGCCGAGGCAGAAGCGCCGGCGCGGGACGCGGGGGCAGCAACTTTGTGCGCAGGAAAAAAGCCGTTTGTGAGAGTTGGTCTTTCGAGGGCGGCGGCTCTCCGGCGGGCTGCGGTGTGTTTGGACGATGCGGCCTCTCTGCCATCAACCTGTGCCTCGCATGTGTCGGGTTTATTCCGCCCAGCTTATCACAGCGCACAACGCGCAATCCACGAGTGGACGAAATGCCCACGTCGCTCCAATTCGCAAAATGCGTGAGCGGGTCATGCGAGGCGATTTGAAGTTCCTCGTGCATCGGGGGCATGCTCGGTCGCTTTTTCTATGCTCGAGAAGTAGGTCAGTTTCGCTGGAAGTGTCCGACAACCTTTCTGGTTGTCGCAGCGCGGCGACAAGCTCACGCTTGTGGGACATCAGCCCAACACACTTAACTAAGCTCTATATCCCTGTCGCTGCCGGACAGGACGTTTACGCAGTTTCTGGCTGATGACCAGCAAGTGATCTTTGGTGATGGCGTTCTCAGCTTCCGCGAGGAACTTTGCCGTCGCGTCGAGACTCGAGGCCCGGCCGTGCGTTTCTCGTAATGCCGCCGTTGCCTGCGCCTCCGAGAGTCCGTAGTTGCTGAAGAGCCTGGTAGCCTCCAGCTGAGTAAAGAGCAGTGTCGGCTCTTCAATCACGCAGAGGGTTTGCTTCGATCTCATTCTCCACAGCGGAGCGGGCGGAAGGCTCCGTCCCATGATCAGCATGTGGGCCTCAACCGGCAGCAGCGGCAGGAGCCGTCTGAAAAAGGGCACCACCCACTCTGCGTCGTAAACCAGATGCAGGTCATCGATCACGATCAGCAGCGGTTCATCTTTGCTGTCCAGAAGCTCATAGACAAACGCTTCCGCAAGCATGGGGATGTCGTCGAGGGTTGCGGTCTCGACCAGTTGCATTAACGCCCGCTGCCCGAAGGCCGGGCGCCATGCCTGCACGCTCGCTACCAGGTACCTGAAGAATATCTGCAGGTCCGTGTCCGACGCGTCGACCTTGTACCAGGCTACGCGACGGCCCGAGCGACGGGCAAAGTCGGAAGCCAGATAAGTCTTACCCGTGCCCGCGCGTCCATTCACGATGGTTGAAGTGCAATTCGCCAGGCTGCCATGAAGCGTATTGAGCAGACGGGGACGAGAAATCGTAGGTTGCTCACCGGGGGTTGTGATTTTGTCGAGGATCATTTGCATGTTTCCTGAGTTTCCGAGTCGCAAGAATTGCCAAGTGTTGATGAGGACCGATTCCGGGTCGGCATCGAGACTATCTCTTAATGAGCAACGGTAGTTCGGTGGTCGTGAATTAGCGCGCCATTTGCCTAATCCTCAGTGTCTTAGTGGTGCCTCATGCCCCGCTTCCTTTAAGTCATCGATGCGCCAGGGAGTCGGACGCCCGAGCGATGTGATTCTTCCCTCACCATCTGCCTCGTACATCGGGGGGCCAAGATATTTCCACGCCAACGGGTCGTAGAGCTTGAAAAAACCGAACCTGCCGCCTTTTTGGGCGACGACCTCTCTGCCGTCGGGCATGAGGTACACGCCACACTCTCGAATCTCAATTACGTTCATCGCCAACTCCCATCCAACCCCGCATTCATTTGGCCAACGGAAAGGCTTCATCTGGGTAGTAACGCCATGCGGACGTAGCTACGATATCCGCGAGCGGAGGAGCGATATCTCCCCCGGAACTATTGACGACTTTAGAAGATGTGACTTGAGGAATTCTTGAGGTGTTGAATGCCGAGGGAAGCTGCGGGACCCACTTCGAGGGTTAATCGCCTCATTTCGGCATTTTAGCTCGATCTGAGGGCCGTAAAGATAGATCTCGGAGGTGGGCATCGGGGCAGTAGCCCATAAACTTGTTCACGCCAATAGTGATCCGGACATGCGTCACTTTTCGGCGCCCAGACCAGTGGTCGCGCGCACGGTCAGCTCGTCAAACCTTGCCTCCGCTGCAGGTTCTCTTCCCAGCAGCGTTCCGACAAAGGCCCCAAGAAAGCCCAGAGGGATACTGATGATCCCCGGGTTTTCCAGCGGGAAGATGGGTGGGCGTTGTATCAGGTGTCGGGCCGCTCCCGTCACCGTCGGCAGATCGACCGTCATGATGCTTGGGCTCAGCAGAATCAGAATGATTGAAGATGCCAGGCCCGTGGCCAGCCCCGCGACTGCCCCTTTGGTATTAAATCTTTTCCAAAAAAGCGAAAAGATGATGACGGGAAGGTTGGCAGAGGCTGCTACCGCAAACGCCAGACCTACAAGAAAAGCCACGTTGAGAGATTGGCCAAGCAAGATGGCGATGAGGATACTAACCACGCCAACGACACAAGCAGTGACACGAGCCACACGCACTTCTTCGCCGGGTTTGCGCTCTGTGCCTTTGTGAATCACGTTGGTCCAGAAGTCGTGCGCAAATGAAGTCGAAGCGCTGATGGTTAGCCCCGCGACCACCGCTAGTATGGTGGCAAACGCGATAGAGGATATGAATGCGAAAAAGAAATTTCCGCCAAGCGTCTGCGCCAGCAGAGGCGCGCTCATATTCGTGCCGCCGTTTTTGGCGATGAAGTCTGGCCCGACGATGGTCGCGGCCCCGAAGCCAAGAAACGTCGTCATGATGTAGAACACGCCGATCAGGAACATCGCCCAGACGACGCTCGTACGCGCGGTCTTGGCGTCAGGCACCGTATAGAAACGGACGAGGATGTGCGGCAAACCGGCTGTTCCAAAAACCAGGGCCATGCACAGCGAGATGAGATCAATCGCACCGTAAGGCTTGTTGGGACCCAGGAAATAGTGGCCTGGCCTGAGAAAGTCACTCTTGCCTTTGTATGTGACGTTTGCGATTGCGTCGAAGAAGGCGCCGAAGCTAAATCCGAAATGGGCGAGCACCAGAATGCTCAAGAGCAGCGTCCCTGACATCAAGAGAATGGCTTTGATGATCTGCACCCATGTTGTAGCAAGCATCCCACCGAAAACAACGTAAACGATCATTAATACGCCGACGCAGATGACCGCCACATTGAAACTGATGTCGGGAATCAGGAGGCTGACCAGCGCACCAGCTCCGATCATCTGCGCGATCATATAGAAGGTGCTCACCGTCAGCGTGCTGAGAGAGGCCATCGAGCGAACGGGCCGTGGGCTTAAACGATACGCCAGCACATCTGCCATCGTGTACTTACCGCTGTTGCGTAGCGGCTCTGCGACAATCAGAAGCACTGTCAGATAGGCTACGAGAAATCCGACCGAATAGAGAAAGCCGTCATAGCCATTGAACGCAATCAGTCCAGCGATACCGAGGAACGAGGCGGCGCTCATATAATCGCCAGCGACCGCCAGGCCGTTCTGCCAACCTGTGATCTGGCGATTCGCCGCGAAGTAAGCGTTGGCTCCCTGCGAGCGACGCGCGGCCCAGTAAGTAATAGCCAGCGTGACGGCGACGAAGGACAGGAACATCAGGAGGGAAGTTGACATGATTGGTCTATTTGCCTCCTCGCGTCGTCCCCAGCTCCTCTACAATCTTTCGCGCCATCCGGTCATGGCGGCTGGCCGCGCGCACGTAGAGAAGGGCGATGATCCACGCCATGAAGAACTGCGTGAGCGCGTACAGGTAGGCAACGTTAACCGATCCGAATACTCTTCTGTTCATCAAATCGGGTGCGTAACCAACCAGTATGGGGAGCGCGAAGAAATAGACGATGAAAAACAGAGTCGCCGGGATAATGAATCTCTGTTTTGCCTTGACCAGACCTCTAAACTGCTGGCCGGCTGCGATCCGACTCCAGTCAACTACGTCTCGGTCCTCGTCGGCCGTGAGTTCGTGTTGAGGCTTCGCGTGGTCTCGGCCCAACGGCGCAACATCCGTCGCGGAGCCAACTACCGGTGTGGGGTCCGACGACTGCTCGGCCGATCGGTCATCATCATGTTTCATCGCGTTTGCAACTCCAAGGGGCTTGGTGCCTGCCATAGATTCTCGATGTTACGCCAAATTAAAACGCAGAGGTCGCAGAGGTCGCAGAGATTAAAAGGAAATAGGGATCCAGCATCAAGGGTTGCCCCGCTGATTTGATTTATGTCCAACTCTGCGACCTCTGCGGACTCTGCGTTGAATCCTGCAGCCCATCGCGTGATCTATCCAAGTTCTCTGTGTCCTCATTGGTTAATTCTTCCCGGCGTGATGCTCAAGATAGTCGAGCAGGACGTTTGACATCACCTTCGCCCCTACGACGAGGCTCTCTTCGTCTATGTCGAAGTCCGCTGTATGCCAGCCTGCGGTGATCCCTCGCGCGCGGCTGCCCACACCGAGAAAATAATAGAAGCCCGGCGAGACCTTTTGAAAATAGGAGAAATCCTCCGCCGGCATGAATGGGCGGATCGAGAGAAGATTCTCAGTGCCAACAACGCGACGCATTATCGGCAGCGTCTCCTCGACGAGCTTAGGCTCATTGAACGTCACGGCCGAGTTCTCGACAAACCTCAACTCGAGCGTCGCGCCGTAGGCAGCCGTAATGTTCTGAAGCGTCTCTTTCATCAGCGCCTGGGCGCGCTGTTTGACGTCTTCGCTTAACGTCCGCATCGTTCCTTCCATCTTCACTTCATCGGCGATGATGTTGTTGCGGAGACCTCCCTGGATCAGCCCAATAGAAATGACCAAAGGCTCCTGGGGATCTATGCGGCGGCTGCGTATTGTCTGGAGCGCGGTGATGCACTCGGCTGCGACGACGATTGCGTCAATGCCGGATTGCGGTTGAGCTCCGTGACTGCTCTTCCCATGAATGGTGATGTAGATCCGATCCGATGAGGCCATCGCCGGGCCTGACTGATAGCCGAGCTGGCCCGCCTCGAGGTTTGGATTCGTGTGAAGGCCAAAGATAGCAGAGGGCCGCGGGTTCTCCATTGCCCCTTCCTTTATCATCAGCCGCGCTCCGCCTTCCTCACCCGCGGGCGCGCCTTCTTCGGCTGGTTGGAAGATGAACTTGATCGTGCCGTGAATCTCGTCCCGCATTTTGCTCAGAATCTCCGCCACGCCCAGCTCGATCGTCGTATGCGCGTCGTGTCCGCAGGCGTGCTTTACACCGGGCACCTGCGATTTGTACGGCACGTCATTCACTTCCTGGATCGGCAGAGCGTCCATGTCCGCTCGAACGGCGACGACTGGTCCTGGCTTTCCTCCCTTAAGCAATGCCGTCACGCCGTAGCGGCCTACTCCGGTTTTGATGTCCTCAAGCCCAAGAGCGCGCAAGCGCTCTGCGACAATCCGAGACGTACGCTCCTCGCGATTTGATAGCTCCGGGTGCATGTGAAAATCTCTGCGTTGAGCTATCAGTTGCGAGCGCAAGCTCTCCGCTGCCGTTGCTATCTTCTGTTCGCGCGGCGAATCGGAACGGGCGTGAGAGCTTGCCGATTGCCGCTGAGGTGCCGCGAGCGTCAGGAGCGCACAGAGCAGCACAAGCGCAAATGCTTCATGGAATTTTCGTTTCATAAAAACCTCCGCAATTGGGATCGAGTGTCCTGCAAACTGCTGCTGCCTCCTGCTCCTGCCTCCTGCTCCTGCCTCCTGCTTCCTGCCCCTGCTCCTGCCTCCTGCTCCTGCCTCCTGCTCCTGCCTCCGGCTCCTGCCCCTGCTCCTGCCTCCTGCTCCTACTTCCCCAATCCGTCAATCACTATTTCAGATAAACGCGACATTAGTAGATAGGCGGGGTTATCTACCGACCAGATTATTTCCGGCATGTCTTCGCACGTGATCGCGAGGGCGATGCGGCCTCGCGGATGATAGATCACCCCCACGTTGCTCCTTAACGTATCGAGTGCACCGGACTTTGTGGCCTTGGGGATTTTCCAGAGTGCTCGCCAGATTCCATTGGTGCCCTGCTCGCGCTTCATCAGCTCGAGCATTTCCTTCGAGACAGTCGGATTGACGATCTCGCCGCGTTCGAGCTTTTCAATAATCGCGACCATCTCGCGCGGGCTGGTACGGCCGAGGCCGAAACGTTTGTTCTCTTCTTTCTTGCCTTCGGCGCTCTCCCCGCCTCCGAAGACCCTGCGCATCAGTCGCGTATCTTTCATTCCAAGTGAGTCCATCCGTGCATTCACCGCGTCCGCCGTCAAGACATCTATCACCAGGTTGGTGGCGGAATTGTCGCTCATGATCATCATCAGGTTCACTGCGTCGCGGAAGGTGAGACGCAGCCCATCGGAGAACTCCGAGAGGATACCTGAGCCGCCGACCTTCTTGTCTTTCGACAGCACCAGCTCGTCGGTCCACTTCAGCTTACCTTCCGTAACACGGGCGAAGGCTTCGATCATGATTGCTACTTTTATGGTGCTGGCAGTGCGAACTCGCTCGTCTCCATTGAACGAGTAGCTCGCGCCGGTGTCGAGATTCCTGGCGTACAGTCGCACGTTGCCGTTGAAGGTGGACACTTCGCCGCGCACGCGCGCGTCGAGCCAGGTTGCGGCGGTCCCCGGCGTCGGGGCCGGGGCGGGCGTGGGAGTAGGCGTAGGTGTTTGGGCCTGAATGCTGATCGCGATGAAAACCGAGCCCAGCGCGAACGCGGCTATTCCTGGTTTGATTCGCAGCATACTAAAGTAAACGTAGGGTCCAACCGTCGCAGATAGTCACACGATACAACATGAAACGTCATTTTGTGTCAATGGATTTACTTTCGCGCTCAGCTCGTCGTCCGCCTCGCGGACGACGTGAGAGTAGCCCACCGATTTATCGGTGGGGATACGTAATGAATGAGGTTGTTCAGTCCGTGCAGCGGACGGCTGAAATATGCTGGCACATAAACCTTCAGTCGTCCGCTGTGCGGACTCCATGGCCTGTTGGTCGCCAGACCCACCGATCAATCGGTGGGCTATTTTCATTTAGTCCGCTTCGCGGACAAGATTCCCGGACCTCATCGACTCCAATGAGTTTTCACACAGTCGCGTCAGCGGATGAGTTCTAAGAATGGAGACGCACACGCGATTGGGCGCCCGACCTGGAGAACTCCACGATTCTGCGAAGGCTCTACTTCTTGTCCGACTTTTCGTCTTTGAAGAGAATGTTGAAGACCAGAAAGAGTCCCGATCCTGCCGCCAGAAAGAAGAATATGATAGCGATTCCTGGATAGCCGAAGATGGTGAACGATGTCTCGATCCGCATCAACATCGCTGCGCCGACGATTAATGCGGCAAGCACCAGACCCATGGTGATTCGATTCGCAATCTTCTGGAAACCCTCCATCAGCTTCGTCTCGTCGATCGCGTCGACCTTGATCTTCATCTCGTTGTTGGCGACCGCATCAAGCATTTTATTAACGCGCTCCGGCAACCGCTCGACGAAATTCTTGGTCTCGATCATCGTGTTGAGGAGACTTCCGGCCGAAAGACTCTTTGACATGCGTTCACGCATGATCTTGCTGGCGTTCTGGCGGATGGAAGCGTTGGGATCGAAATCAGGATCAAGCGTGTGGACGATGAGGTCCAGATTGAGCAGCGTCTTCGCGATCATCGTGAATTCGGGAGGCAGGCGAAACCCCGTCTCGCCGGAAATGCGAGTAATCTCTAGCACTACACGACCGGCATCTATCTCCTCGATATTGGTACCGTGGTGTTGAGACACCAGGTCCGCGACCTGGCGGCTGAATTTCGCCTCCTCGAAGCTCTCTTTTGGTTCGCCGAGCTTGATGGTCAAACCCGCGGCTTCGTCCCCTCGTCCCTCGCTGATGGCTATCAATAACTGCAGGATGTTCTCTTGCGACTGTGGAGTGATGTGACCCACCATTCCCAAATCGATCAAGGCGATTCGATGGTCTTCTGTGATGAAAACATTTCCAGGGTGCGGGTCGGCGTGAAAAATTCCGTCGACCAGGATCTGTTTTAGATACGCGCGGAAGAGTTCTTCTGCCAACCCATAGCCATCCAGCTCCATCAGGCCCAGTGGACCCAGGCTGGTGACCTTCTTCCCCTGTATGAAATCCATCGTCAATACGCGGGAAGTGCTGTAGTCCTCGACGGGCAATGGAAGAACGATGCGGTCAAACGCCGCCAGGTTAGCGTTGAGCGTGATGAGGTGGCGCGCCTCCTGCAGGTAATCAAGCTCGCGCATCAGGCTCTTGCGTAGCTCCGCCAGTATCATCGCGAAGTCGTAGCGTCGACCTGTCTCAGTGTGGCTGTCGAGAAATTCAGCTATCCCCTGCAGGATGTCGAGGTCCTTCAATACAACCTCGCGAATACCAGGACGCTGAACTTTCACTACAACCGACCGCCCATCACGCAGGCCCGCCCGGTGTACCTGTCCCAGCGAGGCCGCGGCAATAGGCTGTGCGTCGAAATGAGCAAAAGCTTTCGAGAGGCGCACTCCCAGCTCCTGGGTAACGATCTGTTCCACCTCGGCGAATGAGAAGGGGGCCACATTGTCCTGAAGCCGTGCCAGCGCTTCCAGATATGGAAGAGGCAGAAGGTCCGCGCGCGTAGAGAGTAGTTGGGCCAGCTTTATAAAGGTCGGCCCCATCTTCTCGAGGTCGGTCGAGAGGTCAGCCGCTTCTGGAGCACTCGCTGTATCGATCGACCCGTCGTCATCGAGCGCGCCTTCCAGACCGGCCTGCTTGACCAGGTCGGAGCGGCCGTACTTCATAAAGAGCCAGGCGATGTCTCGGTATCGTTTGAGATGTTCTGGTTTCAGCGAGATGCCCATGGTTCCCCCTGGAGGTTCGTGCCGTATTTGTGCGGGTGATCATCGCACTCTTCTCGAACTGTCCGCAATCCGTCTACTTTTTGAAAGTTGTGTTCACGGTATTTTCACGCTAGTCTTCTCAATCATTGACGGATCTTCTGCCGGGATTCACGAGCGCGTAGGTTGAATTCGTTCCGACAAATGAAACCAGAGTCCTGTACCTGCTCAACTCAGCTTTGTCGTTTCTCGTCTATTCGTCCCGGCTTCACCTCTTTCAGTATTGGAGTGCACACAAAAATGCGCCGAAACTTTTTTGCGGTAACAATGATCATAGTGGGTTCATGCATGGCCTGGTCCCAAACAAGCCCCAAACAAAACCTTCTCCTGCAGCCAGGCAAAACCAGCGCTCCTGCCCAATGCCTTGGAGAGCAGCTCTCAGCCAGCCGAATCTCCGACGATGCCGGCGCCGGGCAACGAGGAGTGAACTATGGCTTCACCAATAAGTCAGCAAAGCCCTGTACGCTGACAGGGGTTCCCCGCTTAGTCTTGCTCGACCGGCGTGGGCGCCGGGTACGCGGTGTACATGTCAGCTATGCAGACGCGTCGTACTTTCAGCCGGGCGAGTCCGCCGAAATAGTAACGCTAGACCCGGGGAAATCGGGATGGTTTGAGATCACCTTTAGCGCGTGCCAGGACCCTGGAAAGTGTCCCGCATCTTACAAAGTCGGGATTACAGCACCCGGAACAAAGCGCGTTTTCGTCCTTAAGGAACGGATCGACGCCTGGGCCGGGAAGGTATTTGTCGCGCCGGTACGCAGTGGTGTGCCGGACTAACAGGGTCGTACGGGGCGTCGCGGAAATGCATTTCCCAAATCGCAGTGCCGATATGATAGTATCCGCGAACTCGTTCTAGTCAGCATCGTACTTTGAGAAAGGAAACATCATGATCCCCAGTATGAAATTCAAGATGTCGAAGAGACTGGCGCTCGCCGTCGCTCTTCTGTGCTTTGCGGTTTTCGGCTCTTCACAGTTTTCGTCGGCGCGGATCGCACCGGCCCAACGCGGCGAGTTCATGGTCGTAAACAAGTCCAACTACACCTTCGTTCAACTTTTCCTCTCGCCGTCGGCTCGACGCGCGTGGGGGCCCGATCAATTGGGGCGGAAGGTCATCGCACCCGGTGGCTCTTACACGCTTCACGGGATTCCGTGCGGGCTCTACGACGTCAGACTGGTAGATTCGGATCGTGACAGTTGCGTCGTGACTGAAATTCCGATGTGCCAGGACCATACGCATTGGGAAGTAACCAATGATCGATTGGCGCGCTGCGAAGGCTACCAATAGGAACAAGACATCCGGCGAGTCTATCGAGTCCTGCGAGTCTGGCGATTCAGGCGAGTAAGATAAGAACGGAGTCGATACTCGATAGACTCGCCAGTCTCGCTAGACTCTTCTGACCTCCCTCACTTCGGACCGAACCAAATACAACTCAGAGAGCAGGCAGGCGTTCAGAGTATCGACTTTAGTCGGGCTTGTGCGACTGCGTAAGTACCCGATTGAAGTCGGTACTCCATACACCTGTCAGATTAAGCCACTACTGCGATTGAGCTATCTTGACTTTTCACGGATGTGTAATAGAGTCGAAGCTGCAATGCTCTGTCTCCCCCGGCACCAACGAATCGCTTGTTTATGACCTTGTCCGAAGGCACTGAATTCGGTCGTTATGAAGTTCGATCCGCCATTGGCGCGGGTGGAATGGGCGAAGTATATCTGGTGCATGACCGCCAGCTCGACCGTCCGGTCGCACTCAAGTTGCTGCCTGAGAATGTGACCCAGGACCTGGATCGACTTCGCCGCTTCCAGCAGGAAGCGCGTGCGACATCGGCGCTCAATCATCCAAACATTATTACGATTTACGAAATCGGCGAGGCAGAAGGAAGACACTTCATCGCCACCGAGTTTATCGACGGCGTGACTCTGCGCGACGAGATGATGCGATCGCGTATGACGATGGGTGACGTGTTGGAGGTGGCGCTCCAGGTTGCATCTGCGCTGGCCGCGGCGCACGCCGCGGGAATCGTTCATCGCGACATCAAGCCCGAGAACATCATGATTCGGCGCGACGGCTACGTTAAGGTCCTCGATTTCGGGTTGGCCAAGCTGACGGAACAGCGCACTAACTCAGGCCCGAACGCGCTTACCCTTGCGGACACTGGACCGGGTATCGTCATCGGTACAGTCACCTACATGTCGCCGGAGCAGGCACGCGGACTTAAGATCGACGAACGGACCGATATCTTCAGTTTCGGCGTCGTGCTTTATGAGATGCTTGCGGGTCGTGTTCCTTTCGGAGGACCGACACCGAGCGACGTGATCGTCTCTATTCTGGATCGGACCCCGCAACCGCTCTCCTATCACTTACCGGATGTTTCACCCGAGATGCAGCGGATCGTATCGAAGGCGCTAACCAAAGATGCGGACCAACGATATCAGACCGTAACGGATGCAATCGCCGATATTCGCGAGCTCAAACGTCACTTGGAGTTTTCCACCGCTGGAATACGCATCACTACGCCAAACCAGGTTGCATCGACCGCGCCCGAAATGACGCTGCAGCGGGCTGACGCTCTGACGGCGAAGGTCCCCGTGGGCGAGCGGGAGACAAATGATAATCCGGTTGCCGAGACATTGATGCTCGACTCGAACCAGCCTTCGACTCCGGAGATCGCGCATGTCCTTTTTATGGACATCGTCGGCTTTTCAAAGCATCGAATACATCAACAGTCATTCCTGCAGCAAAAGCTGAACGAGATCGTCAGCCAAACGGATGAGTTTCGACGGGCGCAATCGAACAATCAACTGATCTGCAAATCAACCGGCGATGGGATGGCGTTGGTTTTCTTTGTCGATCCGGAGGCCCCCGTCCGTTGTGCGTTGCAAGTTAGTCGCGAGCTCCTCAGCAATCCAGGTGTGCAACTTCGTCTCGGCATTCACAGCGGGCCGGTGCTGCGCACGATCGATGCGAACCGTCAGAAGGACGTGGCAGGCAGCGGCATCAACATCGCACAGCGGGTGATGGATTGCGGCGACGCGAACCACATCCTGCTTTCCAAGTCTATGGCCGACGTCCTGGTTGAGATTGGTGAGCGCGAAGAACACCTCGACGATCTGGGCACCACCAGAGTCAAACACGGCGTTGAGGTCCATCTATTTAATCTCTACACCGATGAACTGGGGAACTCCGAGCGCCCCTCTAGCCTCTCCGCTCCTGTTCTGGCCGTAACCCGGGCCCCCAGCGGCTCCAGGTCCGCGTCCATCGATTCACTGGCCGTCCTGCCTCTGGCGAACGCCAGCGCGGACCCGGCCACCGAATATCTGTCAGACGGCATCACCGAGAGCATCATCAACACGCTCTCGCAGCTACCGCAATTGAAAGTCATGGCCAGGGCCACGGTGTTCCGCTACAAAGGCAGAGAGGTCGAAATCGAAGAGGTCAAGCGTGACCTCGGCGTGCGGGCAGTGATGACGGGCCGAGTCCTTCAGTTCGGCGACAATCTGATCATCAAGATTGAATTGGTGGACACGGCGGACGGCTCACAACTGTGGGGTGAACAGTACAAGCGAAAATCCGCCGACATCTTTGAGGTGCAGGAGGAAATCTCAAAAGAGATTTCCGAGAAGCTTCGGATCAAATTAACCGGCGAGGAGAAGAAGCTACTCGTCAAGCGATACACTGACAACACCGAAGCCTATCGCCTGTACCTCAAGGGTCGCTTCGCGCTCAGCAAGATGACGAAGGAAGCGCTCGAGACTGCGATCCGACATTTTCAACAAGCGATCGAGAACGATCCTGACTACGCGCTTGCTTACGCCGGGCTGGCCGATGCCTACTACGGCCTCTCATCAAATCATCTCCCGCCAAACGAGGCCATGCCCAAGGCGAGAGCGGCGGCAGAGCGGGCATTGGAGATCGACGATTCGCTCGCCGAGGCACACGCATCGCTCGGGCTTGTCAAAGCATTTTACGAATGGGATTGGACGAGCGCGGAGTTTGAATACAAGAGGGCAATCGAGTTGAACCCTGGCTACGCCTCGACCCATCATTGGTACGGTTGGTACCTCGCCTTAATGGGACGTTTGAACGAGGCGATCGCTGAGATCAATAAGGCGAGTGAACTCGATCCGCTCTCACTGGAAATCAACACGGACCTGGGGCTCTCTTTTCTGTTTGCGCGGCAGTATGACAGGTCGATTGAGCAGTTTGAGAAGGCTATGGAGATGGATCCAAACTTTATCTGGACCCACTTCTTCATGGGCTGGGCCTACGAACAGAAAGATGACTTCGAGGCTGCGATCATAGAATTTGGCAAGGCGGCCAAGCTGGATGATTCACCGCTCATCCTTGCCGCGCTTGGCCACACTTACGTAATGGCAGGACAGCGCGATAAAGCGCTCAAAGTGCTTGAAGAGATGACCGAGATGTCCGGGGCGAGGCATGTCTCGTCGTATCACTTCGCCATCATTCACGCAGCTCTTGGGCACAAGGACGAGGCGTTCGAGTGGCTGGAAAAAAGTTACGACGCGCGCTCAGAGGCGCTGGTGTGGCTCAAAGTCGACCCGCGTCTCGACACACTTAGATCAGATGCCCGCTTCATAGACCTGCAGCGGCGCGTGGGACTTCCGCTGTAGAGATTGATGATTGGTTCATTTAGCCATTGATTCATTGTTATTACCGAGCCGATTGTTGTCCCTTAAAAATCCTTGAATGGAGAATTGGGTATGTCTAACAGATTGCGGGCTCATTTAGTCTTTGTCGCAATCCTATTGATAACATCCTTCGTTTCACGAGCAGGGGCGACTCCTTGTCTTTCTACCTCGTCACTGGTCGCGACGCAGGACAGCATCGAAATCTATGGTCGGCTACTCGATAGCCTGTTTCCGAGATATGAATCCATGCCCTTCGACGCTACTAATGCTAGAGCATACACTCTAACTCTACGCTATAGACCGAGCTCAGAACCAGAGTCCCAGATCAGCATAATTAGATATCAGGATGGGAACATCGTGGCCCTGTTGTATCAAGTCGCCAACGATAAGAACATCTTTGATCAAGTGGCTGACCTCCAGGCAGCTACAGGCCGAAAGGAACTGGAATTTTACGTAAAATCCATTCCTATCAAGAGAACGATAATCAGCAAGCCAAAGTCAGTGTTGAATCATTGGCTCGCACGCTTTGGCGCTCTGCGCATGTCGCCAAAGTTAGACACTCTTCTAGTTGATGATGGCTTCACGTATGAAGTGTGGTTCGAAGCGGCTTCCAACAGAGCTCATTTTACTCTTACGGACTCTCACCCCAATCATGGCGGCTACAAAACACCACTAGTTAGATGGATGGTTAGCGTCTTGAAATCAGTGCAATGATTCAGCATGAAATTGACCAATAATTCAGATGGCCACACCAACCCTCCCAAGTCGTCACCAGACTTCTGTCGACCACCCGTGATACGGTTTGCCGCTCATTCTCCATCCCCTATTTGACTCCGCGGCAGATATAGCTTAGAACCTATCAGGCAAACCTAGATTTATTAAATCCCCTCAGTAAGGAATCGAACCATGCAACTGAATTTCGTCAAAAGAATCACAAATAGAAGACTGCCTATCATTGCCGCTCTCGCCTTGGCACTGACCGCCGTAGTGACTGGCGGCTGCGGAAAGGGCGCGTCAAGCGGCGGCGCTCTCTCTCCAACAGATACGGTTAAGGCGTATTATGCTGCCGGAAACAGTAAAGATGTCGCCGGTATGAAGAAATACCTTTCGAAAGGCTCGATCGCCCTGATGGAGGTCGGAGCCAAGACGATGGGTAAGAACCTGGACGACGCGCTCAAGGAGGAGGCGGCCAATTCTCCTTCGGTTGGCACACCCACCATCAAGAACGAAAAGATCACAGGCGATACCGCAACAGTGGAACTGACCGCCGGCGGTCAAACCGTTAATATGCCACTGGTCAAAGAAGGTGGGGAGTGGAGACTTGCTATGGACAAGCTCCTCGAGAATATGGGAGTAGGCAAACCGCCCGCAACTACCACGGCGCCGCCGGTGACTGCGAGCAGTCCCAGTCCAGCGGCTGACGATGAGGACCACGAGAACAGCAACCACTAAAGAAGTAAAAAGGTAAAAGGAAAAGGGCAAAAGTAGAGGAGCGAACGGCTTCTACTTTTGCCTTTTTCCTTTTCCTTCTTTAGCGCTTGACCAGCCTGATCTCGTAGACCCTGGACCATCGCTTGCCCGTCACGAAGAGGCGGTCGTTCTTTTCGTCATAGGCGATGCCGTTCAGCACATTGTCGTCGTTGTCTCCGTCTTCCGGCCTGCGTAAACCCGAAAGGTCTATCCACGCCAGGATCGCACCCGATGCGGGATCGATGCGCACTATCTTGTCAGAGTGCCAAATGTTCGCGTAGATCTCTCCTTTGACATACTCCAGTTCATTGAGTTCCATCAGCGGCTGACCGTGATCCAGGACTTCAATTGTGCGTTCTACGCGGAAGGTCGCAGGGTCGAGAAAGCGAAGTCTGTTAGTGCCATCGCTCATTATCAGCGAGCGCCCATCGTTGGTCAGTCCCCATCCCTCACCCTCATAGGTGAACTCGGCTACGCGGTCAAAGTCATCCAACTTGTAAACAAAGCCCTTGTGAGCCTGCCAGGTCAGCTGGAAGACCCGGTCCCGCATGATGGTCATGCCTTCAGCGAAATATTTGCTGTCGACATCCACCTTCTTCTTGACCTTGCCGCTCTTGAGGTCCAGACGGCAGAGAAGAGACGAGCCATATTGTCCCGTGCTCTCGTAGAGGTGCCCGTCGTGATAAACCAACCCCTGGGTGAAGTGCGTTCTTAAGTGCGGCCAATCGTTGACCACTTCATAAGTGTAGCGAGGAACCTCGTCCATCGCAGACGCCGGCGTCGTTATTCTCTTCGTTTGATTTGCCGTCAGCGAACTTGCCCTTTTAGCCGGCGATGTTTGCGCAGTTTGCTGACCAACCGTGCAGGCGCTGATTGAAAGCAGGAGCACAACCGGTGACATCCCGCTTAGTATCGAACGCGAGGTCCCGCTTCTATTGAAGAAAGAAAACATAAACTTGATCCCGGGCGGCAGTGACCTTATCGTTCGCTTCGCTTGATGGAACAATCGCGCGCTCGGCGAGAACTGGGCAAGCGGCCCTCAGCGCGATTACCTGGATGCGCCTTTCGACGCGGCGGTGGGCTTGGATGCAAGCGCTCCGTCTACGGCCGCGCGAATTCCTTCGGGAGTCATGTTGCGCAGGCGAACACCGTTAATGAAGATGGTTGGAGTTCCATCGACTCCATAAGCCTCGCCATCTGCAACATCGCGGCTCACTTCTTCTGCGTACTGGCCACTATCAAGTGAAGCGTCAAACTTCGCTCGGTCAAGCCCAATGTCGGTCGCATACTTTTTCAGCGACGCTGTGTCGAGCGCCGACTGGTTCTTGAAAAGTACGGTGATGTATTCAAAAAACTTGCCCTGTGCGTTAGCGGCGTTTGCCGCCTCAGCCGCCTTACGGGCCTGCGCATGCATCGCGAGCGGAAAATCTCGCAATACCAGTCGCACGCGGTTCGCGTAGGGCTTCAAAGCCTCTTCAATGACCGGATGCATGGCGGCACATGAAGGACACTGGAAGTCCGTAAATACGACGACTCTGACCGGCGCATTTGCGTCGCCCCGCGATGGATCGTTGTCCTCGCTGATAGCCTGGACCGGGGGCACAGGCTCTTTCAGGAAGACCTGCAACGTCGCGGCGCTGCGCAATCGCTGGGCAAACTCTGACTCGAGTCGACCCTGCTGTTGGTCCCGCAGGAGATTGGCGATGTCAGCGCGTACCTCCGCCAGTGTTCCCTTAATACGTCCTTTGTTGTCTTCGTAAAACTTCGCAACTTCGGCATCCGTCGGCTGGTGCAGTTTATCGGCCACCTCAGCTTTGTAAATGCTGTCCGGCGCTTGCATCCGCTTTTTGGCCTCGGCCTCGAGCAGCATCTGGTTGATCTTCATGTCGAGGGCACGAGCTTCGCCGTCGAAAATCTCCCGGCGGAGCTTGTAAACGAATGGCTTTAGTCGTTCTTCGAAGTCGCTCGCTATGACGGGACGCCCATCAACAGTAGCAAGTACGGTCGATGGTGGAAGATTCGCCGCATTGACATCAGCCGTGCCTTTTGCAACCGAATGAGACGAGCGCAGACGCGCGATGAATTCGTTGGCCAGTTTTTGCGCACCTTGTGATCGCAGGTAATTAACAATCTGCGGACGAGCGGTTGCTATGTCGACGCCGTTCATCTGTGCTTTGTTCGCGTCGTAGACGGCCTGAACTTCGGCGTCCGTCGGATCTTTTACGAGATTGTTGACCTCAGCATCCATCAACTGATCGCCCGTTACCTTGCGCTTCTGCGCCTCCGATTCGAGCAACAGGGTGTTGATGCGCGCATCAAGCGCGTCGTTCCTTAACTGCGGCATTCTCGTGTCGAGCCCTGTGACAGCTTCGCGCAGGTTCGCATCGAGATCGGCCAGCGTGATCGTCTGCCCATTGACGATAGCGAGCGCCCCGGTCCCGGGTGTGGTCTGGTTGGGCGTAGCTGCCGGGGTAGCGGCGGGACGAGGGGGAGGAGTAGACCTCGGCGTAGCTGTTGTCGCCCTGGGTCCTCTCTTCGTCTGCGCGGTTACAGGTACCATCAGGGAACAAATGCCGATCAGGCCGGCGAACATAAGATATCGATACTTCATCAAGACTCTCTTTCTTGTAGGGGTTGGGCCAGCATCGCTCGGCGCGCTCGATGATATTGGATTCACGCTTTCAATGTCCAACCCCGAAGACTGTCCAAAGTCCAAGGTCAAAAGTCCAAGGTCAATTCCAGATTTTAAGCTTCAGGTTTCTGGTTTGAGGATTTGTGCGAGTGACCCAACTCGAAACCTGTAGCCTGGAACGTGAAACCGACCTTGGACCTTGGACTTGGACATATTCAGACGAGCTTGCTCACGGTTTCGAGCGTGTCGATCTCTTCAACTGTCTTATCCGGGCGCAGCCTCAGGATCCGGGGAAACCTAAGCGCGTATCCACTCTTGTGTCTCTTTGATTCCTGAACTCGGTCGAACGTTACCTCAAGTACGATACGCGGCTCTACCGTCCGAACTCGACCGTGAGCGAACTCCTGGATCGTGTGCGCACGGAACCACTCCGTCAATTCAGCCAGTTCGGCGTCGGTCAAACCCGAATAAGCCTTCCCTATGTTCAATAACTCCGGGTCATGTTCGGAGCGACGTACTGCGAAAGTGTAATCCGAAAGAAGGGCCCGGCGTTTCCCGTGACCCACTTCCGCTGCGGTGACGACTACATCGAGCGTGGCGATAGCTCGCTTCAGCTTTAGCCACTCGCGACCCCGTTTGCCGGGCTTATACGAAGATCCCGGGTCCTTGATCATTAACCCTTCGTTGCCCCGGCTCCGCGCCGCGTCAAATTCGGCGTCCAACATGGCCACATCATTGGCGCGCTTCGCTATCGATAGTCGCAGCGTTCCCTGCGACGTAATGAGCGCTTCCAGCATGCGTCGCCGCTCCGATAGCGGCTCGTCTATCAATATTCGCCCTGACGCATAGAACAAGTCGTAGGCGACGAAGACGACGGGCGTTGATGCAAGCAACTCGGCGCCCACGGTCTTGCGTCCGAGACGCTTTTGCAGGTCGCCGAATGGAAGTATCAAGTCATCGCGTGCGGTGATGATCTCGCCATCGATGATGGCGTCAGACGGCAACTCAGTCAGAGGGACCTGTAGCTCGGGAAATCTGTGAGTGATCTCGTCCATGGTGCGCGAATAAATGGCAAGACGGCCATTAGCAACGTGAGCTTGAGCGCGTATCCCGTCGAATTTGTCCTCGACGAAAAACTGGTCCGGCATCGTCCTGGCGATATCGGATAGGTCCGCGGCCGCCGTTGCCAACATGAACTTCAAAGGATGGAAGAGACGCATGCCGATGCCGCTTAAATCGCCGCGTCGCGCGCGGACCGCGGTCTCGCCTATATCTCCCAGCAGCATATTTGCCTGCGACACATCGCTCAGCGGCCGGGCAAAGGCACGCGCGATCGAGTCTTCGACCAAACCTTCTTTCAAACCGATGCGCAGATCTCCGACCAGCAACTTGACGAGATACTTCGCCTCGAGCGGGGTCGTGTCGGCGAAGACGCCGGCGAGCAGAGCTTTCTTGTTCTTTGTTCCACGCATTTCGCTCAAGCGTTCTATCAGCGACGCCGTTTCCGCGAGTGTGATTAGAGGAATCATGGTTGTTCCCTTCACCTCGCTCATGGCCTCGTACGCGACTTCGCCTGAATCTCCCAGCCGCACATATCGTGGACGCAGGTTCTCAACGCTTAATCCGGTCGCTTCGCTCAATGCCTCTCTCAAGACGCTCGAACCAACATTTGTCGTACGTTGATCGCTCATGGCGAATTGATGCCCGGCGAAATAACGCGCGGCGCGAGCCAGATCAGCGTCGGTCAACTCGCGCAGATACGCACCGAGCAATGCTGCTTTTTCGAGCTTTTTCGAGGTAGCGGACACGAACTCGGCAGTCTGAGCAAAGCTCGCGAGCAAGTCTGGCGACCTCACGTCAGCGGCCTCAGTAAGGGATAAATCATCTGGCAGGACTGTTCTGGACATGAGTTGATTCTCGCCGGAGAGGTTCGCGGCACGGCGTCGCCGCTGTCAAGAATCTTTCACGCTCCTGCCCCCCGATACCGATCTGATACAATCCCCCTTGGAAAGAGTCCAAGGTCCAAAGTTCAAAGTTCCAAAAGGCGAACGTTGTAGGTATCCAGAACTTGGAGTGCGAACATTGACGTTGAACTTTGAACGTTGAACGCTCTCGACTTTGGACTTTGGAGCTTGGACTTTGGACAGTTCGTGGACCTTGGACAGTTAATCGGCGGAGAGGAAGTTATGCAGGAGCAGCTGGAAGGTCGTTTTAGCGCGGTGATGGATCATATCGCGGTTGAATCCAAAGATCTGCACGGAGATGTAAAAGAATACCAGCGGATCGGGTTTCAGCTTGAAACGCTGTACGACGATTGGGCGATGTTGCGTGACGCGCGCGGATTTGGAGTGGCCTTACTTGCGCCCGGATCCAAACACCCTCCTCATTTGGGGCTGCGAGTCGACACGCGCGATGCACTGCAGGAGGCAGCAGCGCGTGAGGGCCGCCCCCTCAAAGAGCACAGGGATCGCTCCATCTCCTTTTATACGAAAGGCGTGGGCGGCAACAACGTCGAAGTAATCTACTATCCGCCGGAGTACGGGGACAGTAAGAGTTAGAACTCCGTTGAGCTGACGGAGGAATCCTTGAACCGCGAAGCGAACGTCAAACCACCAGCCGGATGCGCGTTGCCATAGATAAGTACCGCGTGTAACATCACGCGGCGGTTGTGACCATCTGACACTTCCACCATGAGAGAATCGAACGATGAAGGGATTAACTGCACCGCGGGTCCTCCTTTTCGCTGCCGTCTTGATCTCACTTACCATGATGGCGGTGCCTCCCTTATCGCAGGCGGGTCCGCAGAAGACAGAATTTATGATCGTGAATAGATCTGATTGGGACATTCATCATCTCTATCTGTCCGCCACGCTAGCAGCCACTTGGGGCCCGGACCAGCTAGGCGATAAAATCATCGCACACGGAGGGGGTACAATCACTCTCCATGGCATTCCCTGCGGACATTACGACATCAAACTTGTTGACGAAGATGGCGAGGCATGTGTGATCGAGGATGTTGTAATGTGCAAGGACCACACCCATTGGGATGTAACCAACGAGCAACTCGCCCGATGCGAAGGCTGGGGCAACTCATACACTGGCAGACTGCAGCCCGGAGGCGGAAAGCAAAGTGGAGGGCGCACGGAGAGAGTGCTCCCTTGACCTGCCATCAAAGCGACGCGTAGAATTTTTTCGAACTCCTCAAGCGTTTGTTCCGTCAAACTCTTTGCGGACCACGCTGACTCGCGGATTGCAAGAGGAAGGCAGTAACAAAGCAGTGTATCTCTTCATCTTTGAAGGTCTGGGGACGAGCGAGCTAGTACTCATTCTGATTGTCGCCCTTGTGATCTTCGGCCCCCGTAAACTCCCACAACTGAGTCGCTCGCTGGGCAAGAGCCTGGCCGATTTCAAGCGAGCTTCCGAAGATTTCAAGCAGACCTGGCAAAAGGAAGTTGACCGGGAGAACATTTTCAAGGACTTTCAGCACGAAGAAGCGACAGTTCCCGAGGACCGGTCGATACTCGGCGAGAATCGAGACCGCACGACGGCGCTGCTCGCCGCGAGTGAGGATATCCAGGCCGCAGAAACCAGCGCCCCTTCGACTATTTCTTCGCAGCCAACCGGCGATTCGACCGATGATGGCGGCGTGACTCCTGCCGCAATTAACACGCCTGATGCGGCTGCGACCCGCAAGCGCGACTGGCTCTAAGCAGCCAGATTTCCCAGAGCTTGACGAGGATGGCCACACTCTTAGGCATAGGTTCAAAATCCAGGAAGAAACCGCGCCGCGAAGAGCCGGGCGGCCAGATGTCGTTTCTAAATCATCTGGACGAGTTGCGCGGACGCATCATTCGCTCGGTTGCATTTGTCTTCGTCGCGTTCGTCGGCTGCTGGTTCGTCTCTGATTACATCTACAACTTCCTCGCCCTTCCCATTCAGCAAGCGCTTGCCGAGGCGCAGCGAAACGAGCCGGCCTTCATTGGCATGACCGGACAGGAAACCATCCTTCCCAACAGCGCCTTAAAAGAGGCCGATACCGGACGCTATGTCTTTGGACGCACGACCAAGTTAGGCTCGAGCGTTATTCCCGAAGGTACTTCCGTTAGCGCAAAGGTGGGCAAAGACCAACTGGGACGCGTTGGTTTGTTTACGGATGAGGCCCTCTTCGCGGGCGAGACAGTGATTCCTAAAGGTGTGATGCTCCCCTTTGACTTCAACATCAAGCCAAAAGCGATGCCTGATCCGAACGCTAAGCTGGTGGTGACGACGGCGATGGAGCCTTTTTCTCTCTATGTTGAGGTCTCGATATATGCCGCGCTGGCATTGGCAGTACCTTTTATCCTCTGGCAAATCTGGGCCTTCGTCTCTCCCGGTCTATATCCGCACGAGCGTCGTTACGCGCTCCCTTTCGTCCTCTTGTCGACCATCTCGTTCGTAATCGGAGGAGCCTTTGCCTATAAGATTATCTTTCCGCCGGCGGCCAAGTACCTGCTCGGGTTGGGTGAGGACTTTCGCCTTTTTCTCAACGCCAGCGACTATTTTGATTTCATCATTCTGATTATGCTTGCGATGGGTGTTGTCTTTCAGATGCCTGCGATCACGTATGTGCTTTCGCGGATTGGGATCATCTCTGCGAAATTTCTCATACGGCACTGGAAGGGCGCTCTGATCGTCATTCTAATAGCCGCTGCAGTACTGTCTCCGACTAACGATGTCCCAAACATGCTCTTATTCGCCGCGCCGATGATATTGCTTTATGTCGTCTCGGTTTTCATCGCCTGGATCTTTGGGAAAGAGCGGAAGCGGGCGTGAATGGCGAATGGAGAATGGTGAATAGTAGGCGCGCGGCACCGTCCCCCGCTTATCATCTACGATTAACTACCAGCAGTTTCTATTTACGGTTCACTATTCACTACTTACCATTCACCATTCACCATTTACCACTTTTGGGGCAACTTTCCACCCATTTGGCGGCATCTTGACTGTGTCTAACTGAGGCCTTAGAATTCCCTGTTACGTGAGCCGGCCTCGTCTGTCTGAGTCTTGCAACCCGAATGATTAGCCCACAGTCGCTCGCTCGTCCGGTCAGCCGCGACCCGGCATTCAGAACCCTTCGCTTTCGTCTGCGTCCGTTTGGGAGTGTCGGCCTTGGTCCCCAGGGTTTTTAACAGGAGTTTTGAACTTATGTCCTACCAGAAATTTCTTCGCCAGTTGATGTTGGCGCTTTTCATGCTGGCGATCGCCGTTCCCGCCATCTTCGCCCAGGATTTACCCAATCGAAAGCGAAACGAAAAGCCCGAGCTGAAGAAGGCTTATAAAGATTGGCTCGATAAGGATGTGGCCTACATCATCACGCCCCAGGAGCGGGACGCATTCAAGAAGCTGGCGACCGACGAGGAACGCGAGAACTTCATAGAGATCTTCTGGCGCCGGCGCGATCCGGATCCGGACACAGACGAGAACGAGTATCGCGAGGAATATTACGAGCGCATCGCCTACGCCAACGAGCATTACTCTTCCGGAATTCCTGGATGGAAAACCGACCGTGGTCGTGTCTACATCATGTACGGTAAGCCCGACGAGTTGGAGACCCACCCGATGGGCGGTAGCTATGACCGTCCGTCTTACGAAGGTGGTGGCAATACTTCTACTTATCCTTTTGAGATTTGGTTCTATCGTTATCTTCCAGGCATTGGATCAGGAATCGAAATCGAATTCGTTGATCCGACGGGCAGTGGAGAGTATCGGATAGCACGCTCTCCCGATGAAAAGGACGCTCTCAAAAATATTCCCGGCGCGGGCCTGACGCTGGCAGAGCAGCTTGGGCTGTCTGACAAGGCCGATCGCGTTGCCGGTTTGGGTAATGCGAATGGCTACACACGCGAGCAGGATTCGCCGTTCCGCCGTCTCGAGTTGTACGCCCAACTTAGTCAGGCGCCGCAAATCAAGTTCAGAGACGAAGAGGGCAAACTGGCCCTTACGGGCGGCGGCGAGGTCTCAGAGAATCCGCTCAACTTCGATGTTCGCATCGATTTCTTTCGTCAGTCGGATGAACGCGTCATCACAGCCATCACCATTCAGACCGATAACAAGGACCTCCACTTCGCCGACAGCGGCGGCTTGCAGCGGGCCCGTATGAATATCTTCGGACGCGTCATCGCGGTCTCGGGCAAGCGTGTCGGTATCTTCGAAGATTCGGTCGAGACAACCGCCTCGCCTGCAGAGCTGGTAGATGCCAAGGAACGAAAGTCCGCTTATCAGAAACCGGTCCTGCTTGCCCCAGGCCGATACAAGGTCGAAGTAGTCGTACGCGACGTCGCCACCGGGGCTACCGGTGTTCAAAGGATAGGATTCGAGGTTCCCAAATACGATTCCAAACTGCTCAGTACTTCCACTCTTGTGTTGGCGTCGAAGCTGGAGAGCGTAACTAATCCTTCCCTCGAGCGGTCGCAGTTCATGATCGGCCAGACCAAGGTCATTCCGAACCTCGCGGGCAGCTATCAACGCGGTCAGCCGGTCGGCGTCTACATGCAGGTCTACAACGTTGGCACTGACCAGACGACGCTTCGACCATCGGTTGACGTTCAATACGTTCTGCTCAACAAGGACGGCAAGGAACTGGGCAAGCAAACTGAGGACTGGCAGGGCCTGGCAGATTACGGCCAGCGTCTGACTCTTGCCCGTCTTATCGACACACGCAATCTCGGCACTGGCGAATATGGAATCGAGATTCGCATACGCGATCGCGTCTCCGGTCAATCGCTGACCCAATCAGGCAAGTTCACGGTTACGCAGTAGTATTCACATGGGGGCTTCGGGTTTCGGGTATCTTGACTCGAACTCGAAGCCCGTTTTGCATCTTCCTACAACCAAACTCTTGATGGCGTTTCTTCCTCTTCGAACTTCAAAAGGAGCTACCGGGCTATGACTCACCAAAAACGATTGCGCCTCGTGTTGTTAGCCTCTTTCGTGCTCGCGCTTTCGGTGTCCGGCATCTTTGCGCAGGACTTGCCGAATCGAAAGCGGAACGATAAGCCCGAAGGCAAGAGATCGCTTGAAAAGTGGATTGACGAGGATATGCGTTGGATCATCACGCCTCAGGAGCGCGATGCCTTCAAAAAGCTGACTACAGACGAAGAGCGCGAGAACTTTATCGAGATCGTCTGGCGCAAGCGTGATCCGGACCCTGACACAGAGGAGAACGAGTATCGCGACCAGCACTACGAGCGTCTTGCTTACGCGAACGAGCATTACAGCTCGGGGATCCCTGGATGGAAAACAGATCGCGGCCGGATCTACATCATGTACGGCAAGCCGGATGAAATCGAGACCCATCCCGTGGGCGGGAATTACGACCGGCCGTCGTACCAGGGCGGTGGATCGACGTCGACCTATCCATTTGAGATCTGGTTCTATCGGAACCTGCCAGGCATCGGGTCGGGCATAGAGATCGAGTTCGTCGACCCGACCGGCAGCGGCGAGTATCGGATAGCGCGTTCACCAGACGAGAAAGACGCGCTGGCCAATGTCCCGGGCGCGGGCCAAACGCTGGCAGAGCAACTCGGACTTGAAGACAAGGCAAACAGGATCGCGGGACTGGGAAACTCGAACGGCTATCAAAGGGAACAAGACTCGCCATTCCGCCGCATAGATTTGCTGCGCCAACTTTCTGAAGCTCCGCAGGTCCAGTCGCGGGACGAAGAGGGCCACCTAACTCTGACGAGTGGCCCGATAGTGCCGGCCAACCCGCTCAACTTCGACGTTCGAGTAGATTTCTTCCGTCAGTCGGACGAACGCGTCATCAGTACCATAACAATCCAAACCGAAAACAGCGAGCTGCACTTTGGCGATAGCGGCGGCCTGCAGCGGGCCCGTATGAATATCTTCGGCCGCGTCATTTCGGTCTCCGGCAAACGCATCGGCGCCTTCGAAGATTCGGTCGAGACAACGGCTTCGCCTGCTGAGCTGATTGAAGCGAAGGAACGAAAATCCGCTTATCAAAAAGCCGTAGTCCTCGCCCCCGGTAGATACAAAGTTGAAATAACTGTGCGCGATCTCGAAACCGGAGCTATGGGTATACGCAAAGTCGGATTCGAGGTCCCCAAGTACGAGCGCGGCGTACTGGGAATGTCGACTCTTGTTCTTGCCTCTAGACTCGAGAACGTGACTAATACTTCGGCGGCGCCGATCCAGTTCATGATCGGCCAGACCAAGGTTATACCAAACCTCGAGGGAAGCTACCGCCGCGGCCAGCCGGTCGGCGTCTACATGCAGGTCTACAACGTTGGCATGGACCAGACGACGCTTCGACCATCGGTTGACGTTCAGTACGTTCTGTTCAATAAGGACGGCAAAGAGCTGGGCAAGCAGATCGAAGACTGGCAGAGCCTGGCTGATTACGGGCAGCGTCTTACACTTGCCCGTCTGATCGACACGCGCAATCTTGGTACTGGCGATTATAGAATCGAGATTCGTATACGCGATCGCGTCTCAGGCCAATCGCTGGTTCAAAAAGGTGAGTTCACTATTACGAAATAGTCCCGCAGCGCGGTCCCGAGCAATCGGGATCGCCGCTTTGGCTGCAGCTTATCTTTCGCCAGCAGAGTTATCGGCTATCGCCGCACTGGGAAAAATCTCCGAACCCATGCGAACGATCGAATGCGCTAGCCAACGCTCGTCGTCGCGGATTGGATAATCGGCCCGGAAGTGGGCGCCGCGCGACTCTTCACGCCAAAGCGCGCTTCGAGCTATCAGGGTAGCTACTTCAAGAAAGTTTCTCGAAGGCCGCGCAAGTGGGGCACGTGCTATTTGCTCAAACTCCCACAGCGCCCGCATGATCAATTCCCTGCTCCGTAGAATTCCCACTCGATCCCACATCAGGCGCTTTACTCTCTTTCGCACAGCCACTGCCACTTCCCCGTGACGAGGCACGGCGAAATGCGCGTCGGGCTCAGAGCTCACCGACTGACGGGGGCGGTCAGCGTCGTAGTTCGCATGGTCCTCTCCGGCGGCGTGGCCCGCGCGCGCGCCGAAGACGAGACCTTCGAGTAGCGAATTCGATGCCAGGCGATTGGCGCCGTGAACTCCTGTCGAGGCGACCTCTCCTGCGGCATAGAGGCCACGCATGCTGGTTCGCCCGAAGAGATCGGTCCGCACGCCCCCCATGCAGTAGTGCGAAGCGGGCGAAACGGGCAAGAGGTCGACGGCAATGTCGAGTTCGTAACGAAGGCACGTCTCGTAGATCTTGGGAAAACGATCGCGTACGAATCTCGGATCCAGCCCGGTCAAATCAAGATAGACGGTTCGACTTGCGGTCCGTTGCATCTCTGCGACTATCGCTCGACTGACGATATCTCGTGGCGCCATTTCTTCACGCTCGTCGTAGCGGCTCATGAAACGTTCGCCATCAACATTGCGCAGGACGCCGCCCTCTCCGCGCATGGCTTCAGAGAGTAAGAAGCGAGGGGCTCCCTCAAGATTCAGTGCCGTCGGGTGGAACTGAATAAATTCCATATCGGCGAGCTCGGCGCCGGCGGCGTAGGCCATCGCCATTCCATCGCCGGTCGCTACATCAGGATTCGTGGTGTGCAGGAAAACCTGTCCGGCGCCGCCCGACGCCAGGATTACCGCGCGCGCCCACAGTTCACGAGGGGCCTTGACGACGGGATCGATATATCGAACGCCGCGCACCCGATCTTCAACCAGCAGCAATGAATCGGTCGCGGCGTGCGCCATGAAAACGATGTCACGCTCTGCTCGAGCTCGACTGATTAAGGCCCGGACGATTTCGCGGCCGGTCGAGTCGCCGTGCGCGTGCAGTATCCGACGTCGAGAGTGCGCAGCTTCCTGTGTGAAGACCAGGCGACCTCCCTCGCGATCGAACTCTGTTCCCCACTCAATTAACTGCTGAATGTAACCAGGTCCGTCTTCCACCATCACGCGAACAGCCGTCGGGTCGCAGAGTCCCGCTCCAGCGTTCAATGTGTCCTCTTCGTGGAGAGCGACCTCGTCGTCTTCCGAGAGTGCGACTGCGATTCCGCCCTGCGCATACTCGGTGTTGGATTCGTCCGTGCGGTCTTTAGTGAGAACGGTGACACCGGCGCCGGTACGCGCCAGCTCGATGGCCGCGCGTAGCCCGGCGATCCCGCTGCCAATAACTATGAAGTCTGTTTCCAACGCCATTGGTTTATTGTTTGACTGATTCTAGCAGGACGGATCGGGCGACGGAAAACGCCTGAAGGCGGGTCGATCCTCTAAAGCCGACCGAGGCTTCGCAATATTGCGCATTGCAGATCTCCGCGCTAGAATGGCGCCCGGATTCATCCCCTGGCTATTACCCATAAACTGAGAAGAGACGACGGCCGCGAAACCTCGTGTGCGCGTACGCCTCTTTTTCTCTCGCATCACTCGAAGGAGATTCAGAGATGAGAATGAAACGTCTGTTCATTATCCTGCTTGCCGTCTCACTTTTGACGCCGGCTGCGGCGTTTGCGCAGAGAAGAAGGAAGGTTGCGCCGAAGTCGACGAGCGCGTCGGGCGTCCTGCCGCCAATCAAATTCACTGAGTTCAAGCTAGCCAACGGCCTTCGCGTCATCCTGCACGAAGACCATTCCACGCCCATCGTTGCCGTCAACGTCTGGTATCACGTGGGATCGAAGAACGAAGTCCCCGGCAGGACCGGATTCGCACATCTCTTCGAACATATGATGTTCCAGGGGTCGCTGCATCACGATGACGATTACTTTGTGCCATTGCAGGAGGCCGGCGGATCGCTGAATGGCTCGACCAACACCGACCGTACTAATTACTGGGAGGTCGTACCTTCGAATTTCCTGGAGCTTGCGCTTTGGCTCGAATCGGACCGCATGGGCTATCTGCTCGACGCGTTGACCGAGGCTAAACTCAACAACCAGCGCGACGTCGTCAAGAACGAGAAGCGACAGAATTACGACAACAGACCATACGGGTTGGTCTCTGCCAAAATCGCCGAGGCCATGTATCCCTCGAACCACCCTTATCATTGGTTGACGATCGGATCGCTGGACGATCTAACGGCAGCGTCGCGTGAAGATGTGTCCGCGTTTTTCCGGCGGTTCTATACGCCCAACAACGCCAGCCTGACCATCGCTGGCGATCTCAATCAGGCCGAGGCCCGTCAATTGGTCGAGAAATACTTTGGGCCGCTCAAGCGAGGCCCGGAGGTCATGAAACCCGAACCCGCTCGTCCGGTGATGGAAAAAGAAATGCGATTGACTATGGACGATCGCGTTTCACTTCCGCGCCTCTACCTCTCATGGCACACGGAGCCCCAGTACACAAGCAACGATGCTCCGCTGGATCAACTCGCATTCGTCCTTGCCGGCGGAAAAGGGTCGCGGCTATACCGGTCGCTGGTCTACGAGAAACAGATCGCACAGGACGTCTCGGCGTTTCACAATTCACGCGAACTGGCGGGGCAGTTCCAGATCGTTGCTACGGCCAAGCCTGGTGTGAAGCTGGAAGTGCTGGAACAGGCGATCGACGCTGAGATAGCAAAGCTCAAAACAGAGCCCGCCACCAATGAAGAAATGGAGCGAGCATACAATGCCCGCGAATCTTCATTTATTTACGGCCTGCAGACAGTCGGCGGATTCGGCGGCAAGAGTGATCAGTTGAATCAGTACTCGGTCTTTCTCAGTCAGCCCGGGTTTTTTCAGCAGGACCTTGTACGCTACAGAAGCGTCACGCCAGCCGACGTGACGCGTGTGGCGAATGGATATTTGACGGACAAGCGGCTGGTGCTGACCGTAACTCCCCGACAGCGGGGAAAGACCACCGGCGATCCAACTCCGACCAGCCCAACAGGCGCGATAGCCACTCCATCGCAACAGACCGCGGCACAAACAACTGCATCAACCACGGCTCGAACCGGCGGAACTACGCCTGCCGGAGTGCAGCCGCAGACGAAGTCCGAGGCTGCTGCCACCACCCCCGCCGGAGCGACTCCTCCGATTACTGCCGGAAAGCGGACGGGCGAAATCGTCAAAGCTCCGTCGCAGACCGGCGGCTTATATGATCAGCCCAAGCCTAAAGCGGACCCTCGTTTCAGACTCCCGCAGTTGCAGCGTCGCACGCTGTCGAATGGCCTTGAGGTCCTGATCGTCGAGCAGCACGAAGTGCCTGTGGTTAACATGAACCTGGTCGTCCGTACGGGTGCCGCGGCTGACCCGCAGGACCGCGCCGGCCTCTCAAATTTGACAGCGGCATTGATTGACGAAGGGACAAAGACTCGGTCGTCACTCGAGGTCTCTAATCAGTTGGGGGCCATCGGGGCGAGATTGGGAACGAGCTCTGATTTCGACAGCAGCAACCTCAACCTGCTGACGCTTTCCAAACATCTCGATCGAGCGCTCGAGATCTATTCAGACGTCGTGACCAATCCGGCGTTCGCAGCGAATGAGCTCGAGCTTCAACGCAAGAATCGCCTAAGCGCACTGATGCAGCGTCGCGACGACTCGACCGCGATCGCCTCGGTGGTGTACGCATCGCTGCTCTTCGGTCGAAACCATCCTTACGGGCACCCTGCGCAAGGTGATGAGCAGAGCGTAGGCGCCATAACGGCCGAGGACGTGACGCGATTCTACGAGACATACTATCGACCCAATAACTCAGCCTTGATTGTGGCAGGAGACGTCAACCCTGCCACCTTGATTCCAAAACTCGAGCGTGCCTTTTCGAACTGGAAGCGGGCCCAGGTCCCGGCGGTGAGAATCGAAATGCCGCCTTCCAGGGACAAGGCAACGCTCTACATCGTGGACAAACCGGGTGCGGCGCAAAGCGTCCTCATGATCGGACAGGTTGGACAGCCGCGCTCAACACCCGACTATTTCCCATTGATTGTGATGAACACCATGCTGGGCGGGCAGTTTACATCGCGCGTCAACATGAACTTACGCGAAGACAAAGGCTACACCTACGGGGCTCGCACTTCGTTCGATTATCGCCGCGGCGCAGGGCCTTTCTTCGCAACCGCCGGTGTTCAGACTGCTGTGACGAAGGAATCGGTCTTCGAGTTCATGAAAGAACTGAGGGGGATTCGAGGGGAACGTGCCGTCACTCCGGAAGAGCTAGAGTTTTCCAAGCAGGCTATCATACGTGGCTTCCCGCGCGGCTTCGAAACACCCGAACAAATCGCGAACCGTCTGACAGACATAGTTCTATACAATTTGCCGGACGATTACTTCAACAGCTATATCGCGCGTGTTCGTGCCGTAAAGCTGGAGGATGTCAACAACGTCGCGACTCGTTATCTCGATCCTTCAAAGATGGCGATTCTGGTGGTTGGTGATCGCAAAGTGATTGAACCTGGCCTGCGTTCGCTGACCGATGTGGGCACGACCACAACCTTTCTCGACGTCGAAGGTCGACCATCGGGCGAAGGCAGCAGCGGTGGCGGTGGAAGCGTTGAGGGAGGGACGCGTCGCTAGCAAACGTTTCCAACTCCCTGGAATTACAGAAGTGCAAAGGCCGCGCTGATGAATCCTCATCAGCGTGGTCTTTTGTATGTTCGATATCTCTCGATAGCAAAACATCCGCTCTAAGCACCCTCCGAATTTCTGAACTGGTTCAATTCTTTGTACGAACTTTGCGGCAAATGCTCGCGTACGGGTGATTGACATCACCGGCGTGCTCCCCTGGTCGGAGCTGCTGTTACAGAAGCCCTGCTGAAACAGGACGAATCAGTGTGATACGGGTGTAGCGGCTGCACTGTTCTCAAAGCAGAACACGAGGACATTAGAGAACAAGGTGTTTTCGATCCGGCAGTCTGCTTTTGCAATGACTAACCAGTTCCCCGGAAATCCTCTTTCCTTCGCGTAGGTCAGGGAGGCTGTTTTTCCATGGGGCGATTACAAGAGGAGTACTAGTTATGAAGAAATCCGCAATTCGCATGATGATCGCGTTCGTAGTGTGCGCACTGTCAGTAAGCATGGCTTTCGCCGGCGGCAAGGTGCGCAGCACCGTGGTGACTTTCGGAATGGACTTCACGGTCGGCGAGACCCTGGTCAAAAAAGGCACTTACAAACTGTCATTCGACGAAGCGAAGAGTGAGCTGACCGTTTTGGCCAAAGACAAATCGGTGGTCGCAAAGACTGTCGCCCACTTGGAGGACCGCAAAACCAGCACCTTCGGGATGGAAATAATCCTGACGCAAACCAGTGAGCCCCAGGCGCTGGTTAGCGTTGCTTTCCCCGGCGCCAATAAGAGCGTCGTTGTAGAGGTTCGCAACGCCCAAGCCGCCCTTGCTCGCTGACCGGCTGTACGTCAAGACATTACATGTAAAGGTGCGCCTTCGTTCGCAGGCGCACCTTTTTTTGTTGTCTGGCGGACTTCAGCGAGCTCTTGATGGGTCCTGCGAAGAGAGTTCCCTAAACCCCGCGAAGCGGGTGGAAGCATAAATCCTGGGGTGAAGCGAGCTAAGCGAGCGGAACCCCAGGATAAGGTTGCCGAGAATATCGAGCGCGCGTAGCGTGCGACAGCCCGAACTCTTGTTAAAGTCGATAACTTTCATCGGCTGTCGCCCACTTCGTGGGCTGGAAACTCTACGCTAAACAGACGTGGGGCTTGCGCCCCAGGCTTTATGCTGTCGCCAGCTCCGCTGGCTAACGCAAACTTTTCATTCAGAGCTGCTCGCGTTCGCCGTACAAATAATCGCTCAACAACGCTTCGACTGTGAGTTGATTGGTCTCGATGCTAAAATGATCTGCAATGAAGCAAGTCGAACACTTACTGGGACTGACTCAGGCGGAGTTGATCACTTTCGTCGAGCGGTTGGAAGAGCCGGCCTATCGCGGCCGTCAGATTTTCAACGGGCTGCACCAACGTCGGCTGCAATCGTTCGATGAGATGACGGAGTTGCCAAAGGAATTTCGCGCCAAGCTCAATGAGCACGCCAGCGCTTCGAGCTTGACCGTAGAATCACGCTACGTGTCTGAGGATGGAACGCGACGTTATCTGATGAAGACGCGCGACGGCCTTCCGGTTGAAACTGTCTTCATCCCTGAGGACCGTCGTGACACGATCTGCTTTTCGTCGCAATCGGGGTGCCCACTGCAATGCACTTTCTGCCTTACGGCGCAGCTTGGCCTCTTACGAGGCCTGACTTCGGGCGAGATTGTCGAGCAAATCATAATCGCGCTTAACGACGCCTACGGGATCGGCGAAAAGGCGCCTCATGGGACGAATTTGGTGGCGATGGGGGCCGGCGAACCCTTCCTCGCCTTTGAGCCCCTAATGAAGGCTCTCGGCATCATGGCTGACGAGAAGGGACTGCATATAGTCTTCAATCGCGTGACCGTCTCAACCGCCGGTATCGTGCCCCGGATACGCGAGCTGGCGAACATGGCGGAGCGTCCGCATCTGGCGATCTCGCTGGCTGCGCCGACAGACGAGCTTAGAAATGTGCTGATGCCCATCAACAAAAAGTGGCCGCTCGCTGAACTGCTGGCTGCTTGTAAGGAGTTCGAACGTTCGCTGAGACACGGCGAGCGATTTACGTTCGAGTACGTATTACTCGACTCGGTAAACGATTCGGACGATCACGCGCGGCAACTGGCGAATCTACTCAACCGTCACGGGCTTCGCGCGAAGGTAAATCTGATCCCGCACAATCCGGCCGATTCGCTGCCCTATCGTCCTTCATCACCTGAGCGAGTGGAGAGTTTTCAACGGATCCTGGAGGATAAAGGGATTCACGCGTTCGTCCGGCGTCCACGCGGACGCGATATCTACGCAGCTTGCGGTCAACTCGCGGCCAGGGGGGCGGCCAAACCTCCAGAGGTCAAGCTTCATCAATTGGCATGAAATCCGAGAGGGTCTTGTCGGAAACTTTGGAATCACGAACAACATGAATAATCGAAAACGTCTTGCATACATTCTTGTTCTCAATATTCTGTTACTTACGGCAACCTTTTACCCCGCACCTCGACCGGGGGCCATACAACCGAATATCGGTGTCAACGGCTTCTTCTCCGTCGACAAGGCACAACGCGGGCGCACCATTCAGGCAGCTGTTGTGATCAATATCCCGTCGGGATTTCATATCAACAGCAGCAAGCCGCTGAGCAGCTTTCTCATCCCGACATCGCTCAAGATATCCAGTGCCGGCGGGCTCAGAGTGGGCGCGGTGAGCTTTCCTCGCGCGCAGGTGCGGAGCTTCAGTTTTTCACAAGAGCCATTGTCGGTTTACGAAGGACGGGCCGTTCTGCGGTTCACCATAAGCGTTCCTGCAAACGCGGCAGTGGGCGTAGCTCAGTTGCGGGCACGAGTGAAGTATCAAAGCTGTAACGACGAGGTGTGCTTTCCGCCCGCGACTCGTGAGATAGCGATGCCAATCTCCGTGGTTGAGACGAACGATCCGGTGAAGCGGATTAACAAATACATCTTTCGGTGATCAAGATTTGCGTTTCAAAGATTAACCGCGGCTCGAGAAACCGGACTTTGGACCTTGGACTTTGGACTGTCAGCCGGTTCGTCCGATCACCGACATAAGCCGGCCGACGCGGCCATGGACTTTTTTCTCCCGCCGGTAGGAGAAGAAGAGGTCCGTTCGGCACATCGTACACAATGGAGCTGAAAAGATCCGATCTGATTTGACGCCTGCCGCAATCAACTGTTCACGGTTCGCGCGGTGCAGATCGACCAGGGCGTGCCCCTCGCGCGTTTCTTTGAAGAGTGAGGCCGCGTTTGAAAAGTTTTTATGAAATGCTTCCATGACTTCTTCGCCGACTTCATAGCAGCAGGCGAGTGCCGCGGGTCCGAGAGCGGCGCGTATATCATTTGAACCGGTGCCATACTCGTCAGCCATGCGCCCCAACGTCTGCTTCACGATCGAGGCCACCGTTCCTCGCCAGCCCGCATGAACCGCCGCGCACGCTCCTGTTCTTTTATCCGCCAAAATAATGGGCACACAGTCCGCGGTCTTGACACCAAGGAACGTACGAGGGATGTTGGTCATCAACGCGTCGCATTGTATTGTATCTCCGCGATCGTTCTGCGGCTGAACGGCGTCGGTAGCTTTTACGGCACGCACATCAGCCGTGTGCAGCTGCCAGCACGACGCGAGTCTCCAGTCGCCGTCAAAGAGGCTGAGGAAACGCCGGCGATTTTCGTAGATGTTTTCAGCATCGTCCTCGTTGAAACCGGCGAGGTTCAGCGCACCCTTCGGCATCGGACTGACGCCGCCAAGTCTTGTTGAGAAAGCGTTGGTAAAGCCAAGTTGCTCGATGGGTGTGCAAACGAGCCCCAGGATGTTGTGATTCTCGCGCCAGTAAAATCCGGCGCGTATTAGATCTGATTCGTCAGTGATACTTTCAATCGGCATAGACATCATAGAAGTCCGGCGGGTTCGCGAAGTCCTCTTGCGCACGCCGCGTTTCATGGAGCGTGTTTACACTGAGCTTGAGCGCGCCTACTGTGATGCTCGCGGCGCTGTTGCCGCGCAACATTATGCAGCGCGTTTCGCCGCCAAGGAAGCCGCGCTGAAGGCATTGCAGACCGGTTGGACCGGAGGTATCGCCTGGCAGGATATTGAGGTGCGTTCGCGTGAGACAGGGGCGCCGACACTGATGTTTCACGGCCGGGTGCTTGAGCTCTACGAACAATCCGAAGCTACCGCCGCGCACCTCTCTATCTCGCACACCACTGAGCATGCAATCGCGCAAGTGGTGCTGGAAAGGTAATGGGTCTAAGGTCGAAGGTCCAATGTCCAAGCTCCCCCGGCCTTCGGCACTTCACGATTGCCTTTGTCGCTGCGGCTCGACGTTAGCGTCTTAGCCTCGAAGTCGAGATCCGCATCTCGTTAACCAGCGTGTGCTGCCCCTGCGAGTCTGTTTCAACTCTGGTCGCTTTCAACGACGGCGCCCCGAATCTTTCGATTGCAATGGCATAACGTGGCGACGGCTTTGTGAGCGCGTTTGGCGCGACGCTACTAACTAAGATACGCGAATCATTGGACTCTCTATCCCAACCCGGCGGCTCAATCGTTTCACCATGTAGTGTGCATTCGAGATTGGGTGCAAGTGCGATTGGCACCGCGACCTGTTCATGGTTTGGGCAGGACGCCGTCGCGAGAAGCCCGGTCTCCGGATCAACCTCGATAAAAGTCATGCCCGGTGGTTGTGGAAATGCTCGACCGCCGAGATCGGGTCTCAACTCGACGGCGTTGCTCACAAACTCGGTCCACGCAGGCAGTGCTGCTTCCGCGCCGGTTAGTCCCAGTTGCTGGTTATCATCGAAGCCGATCCAAACAGCGACCACCATATTAGGCGTATAGCCAACGAACCATCCATCGCGCGAGGTCCCCGTTTTACCGGCGATCGCCGTATTCTTAACGGCGCCGCGCGCCCCGCGCGCCGTTCCATGATCGATCACATCGGAGAGCATGTCGGTAATCATGTATGCCGTCGTTGGCGTTATGACGGGTCTTGTTTGCGGAATTTCATTTATCAATTCAGCGCCCGATGAATCGGTTACGCGCGCGATCACGTTCGGTTCAACTCGTTCGCCGTGGTTTGCGAACGCGGTATAAGCAGAAGCCACAGCCAACGGAGTTGCTTCCGTCGTCCCCAGAGCGAGAGAGGGATAAGGTTCGGACTTTGGCAGTCCAAAGCTTTCCGCCATGCGTGCCACTCGCGGGAGCCCTGTCCGCATAGCAACATCGACCGTAACCACGTTGAGCGAGCGGACCAGGCCTGTCCTCATCATTACCTCACGCATGGAAAACCCGCCCCCGTAATTCGAAGGGCGATATCTTGCATTGCCGGCATAGATGAACTCCTGCGGCGCGTCCTTGTACATCTCGATCGGCGATAGCCCCCGGTCCAACGCGGCCGAGTACACTATGGGTTTAAAAACAGATCCCGGTTGACGCTGCGCGTCGGTCGCGCGGTTCAATTGCGACCTGGCATAGTTGCGACCTCCGACCATCGCGAGCACATCTCCCGTCCTGGGGTCGATGGCAACCAGTGCGGCCTGCGGCTTGACGTCGCGCTTCTTATAGAGACCGTCCAGCCGTTCCAGTTGCTTCTTGATTGCAGCCTCAGCGAGTTGCTGCAAATCCAAATCGATGGTCGTGTGAATTCGCAGGTCCCCTGGCTTGTAATCCGGGCCGATCTTCGACTCGATTAGACGATTTACATAGTCGATGAAGTAGGGCGCTGTAGATCCTTCAGCATCATCGAGTGGCGCCACGGCGAGCGTCTCCTGCGTGGCCGCCCTGGCTTCCTCGTGCGTTATGAAGTTATCGCGCAGCATGGTGCCGAGGACGGTGTTGCGACGCGCCGTCGCCGCTTCGGGATGACGATCGGGTGCGTAATGGTTCGGACTTTGAATCAGGCCGGCTATGGTAGCGCTTTCGGCGAGAGATAAATCGTGCAGCTCCTTGCCGAAATAAACATGCGCGGCCTGGTCGACGCCGCGCACACTCAGCGCGCCGCGTTGCCCGAGGTAGATCTCGTTGCAATAGAGCGCAAAGATATCTTCTTTCGACATGCGGCGTTCAAGCGCCAGCGCCGTCATTGCTTCCGCAAACTTACGCCGAAACGTGCGCTCGGGTGTGAGAAAGGTATTCTTCACCAGTTGCTGGGTAATGGTTGAGCCGCCCTGCGCCGTTTCATCGTCCGCTGTATTGCGCCAAAGGGCGCGAGCTACGCCCCAAATATCCACCCCGCTGTGTTCGAAGAATCGGCGATCTTCGATCGAAAGGATCGCGTGTGCGAGTACCGGAGGAATGTCTCTGTATGCAAGCTGAGGACGCTTACTCGTTTTCATCATCGAGTCAGTCGTCAGGATTTCGGGCTCGAGCGCATAAGCTTCGAGCGTCACTCCCATGTCGCCACTCAGTTCTGCGATGCGGTCTTTGGCATCCAATCGAACACGAACGACTCCCGGTGAGTTGGTCGAAGAGCGCCGGGGACGAATCTCGATGTTATCGTCCTGCGCCGTAAAGCTTCCGCTCCAGACGTCGCTGGCATCGGACTCGAGATATCCCGCCCGGCGTAGAAGTTCGACCAGACGCTCCTTTGAAATATATTGTCCTGCGCGAAGCGTTCGAGGTGCGGCGTAGATACCGGCGCGGCTGGTTAAGTAACCGTTCTTCAGACGCGCATCGACAATTTGAGCGTAGTACCGATAGGAGTAGATGAAGAAGGTTGTTCCAGCGGCGATGAGGAGCGTCGTTACGGCGAGAAACCAGCGAAGGTACCTCCGACGTTTGCGTGGGCTCGCGAGGCGACGGTTCGAACGCTTTTCACCGTTTCGCTTGCGACGACGGCGATTCTCCACAATTGATACTACCTCTATCGCCATGCGAGTATTTTGCGGTAGCAGTCAATGCCTGCGCGCTTCCGCTCCTTATTCGATCCAATTTAGTCCTTCGCTCTAGATAAACGACCAATTGGCGCCAGATTCCGTCATCCCCGGTGTGTCCAAGGTCCAAGGTCCGAAGTCCAAAGTCGAGCGCATGATGTTTACTTTAACTTCAGCGTCGAGTCTCTAACATTGAACGTTGAACATTGAACGTTGAACAGTTTTTGACTTTGGACTGTGGACCTTGAACTTTGGACAGCCTCGGAGCTGGGGCGTTCGCGTAAGTTATCTCAGCGGAGAGAAGCGGCGTTTGTCTTCTTCCTCCGCGCGGCGGCGGCGGAGTTGATACCACTTTTGCGGAGGCTCGACCGGCGGTTCGATCAGATGTTTGATTCTTTCAATTGTAATCCGCGCCGCCTCTTCGCCGAGTGAGATCAGTTCGTCGGCGCGGCCCATATCGTCCCACCGTATATGGCCCGTCTTTGGCCGGATGACCAGATCAGCGTCGTGAAGTTGATGAATGGCCGCGGTGCGTTGCACCACCATTATGGCCTGCAGCAGCACGCCGATGACAGAATGAGGAGGTCCGATGAACTTTGCGCCCTCGCTGTTGACGTCGACCGCGATCACGATGTCGGCGCCAAGGTTGCGGACTGCGGCGGTAGGGATGTTTGCCACCAATCCGCCATCAATCAACTGTCGTCCATGGTCGTCAGTGACCGGAACATACCAGCCAGGCAGTGCGCAACTCGCGCGCACCGCGAACGCCACGTCGCCTTCCGTGATGATCACGGCGGAGCCGGATTTCAGGTCCGTGGCCACGACGGCAAGTGGAATGCGCAGCTCCTCAAAGCGTTTGACTGGGAGGCGAGCACGAACGAACTCTTCCATTCGCGCGTTCGACTGCACACCGAGGCGCGAGAGCGTCATTCGTCCGACATCGCGCCACCGCATAGAGCGACTGATAGCGGCAATCTCGTCCAGGGGCATGCCCGCCGCGTATGCGGCCGCCAGCAGCGAGCCGGCCGAAGTACCTGCGATGTAATCGACCGGGATTTTGTTTTCTTCGAGAACGCGGAGAACACCGACATGCGCGATACCGCGGGCCACACCGCCCGAAAGCGCCAGCCCTACGCGCGGTCTGTGGTCCTTCCTGATGTCATCGATCGCCATGAGATGCGGAATTCAGGGTCAAAGGTGAAGAAGGAATGTCGTATGAGATCGTTCGGGGAGAGAAGATAGCTAGCTACGACTTTGCAGGTTCAGAGTCGAGTTTATCAAGACGATCTTCCAGACCTGCCTGATCTGCTCGTAATGTGAGCATGTCCCTGCTTAAGACGTCGATCTTGCGCACCATTTGATGTGAAAGGTGCTCCAGTGAGGTAAGCCGCTCTTTAACTTCGACTATCTCCGATTTTACCTCGCCTATCCCTGCCAGAGCTCTTTCCCAAATCGGCCTGGTTTCGAGAGCGCGCCTTTCAGCTTGGCTCTCCAATGCGGACAATCGCGACTCAACCCCATCCAAGCGCGAATCAATAGCATCGAAGCGCGCGAAGACGCGGTCCTCGAACGAATGCGCGTCCGGCAAATTGTCAGTAGTCCCCTCACTCATCGCCCGAGAATTATGAATCTAATCCGAATTCTGATCAAGTAAGAAGTCAGGCCAATTATGTAAGAGGAAGTATGTTAATTCGATGGCCACAATCGAATGGCCACTTCTAAGGATTTCATGATCCGCTCAGTTTCGCTTCGGTTCCTGGTAATGATTTGCTCATCCTTCTGCCAAACCTCACTGCCGAAAAATCCATTGCGCAACCCAACGGTCTGCATCGCAACCACTCGACCGTAGGGCCAGGCACTTAGCGGCAACTTTGCTAAAGTCCTGGCCAACTCATCCGTCGAAACAATCCTACGCTGACTTACCGGCGAGCCGGCAAATAGTTCAACGCCGTCGGGCCGGATGACAAGATAGGGATTCCGCCAGTCACTACCATCACGGACGCTTTCATACTTCGCCGGGTCAGCTGATGGAATGGCTGAGTCCAAACTAATCGGATCCGAGATTCCGAATTCGGACCTGACTTCTTCTGTTTTAAGTCGTTCGCGATTTTGTTCCCACCACTCTTGCACAGCGAGCATGTGTTGCTCGGTCCCGCCAAAGATCGCTACCGGCATGAAGTAATCCAATAACCCATACGAGGCGGCGACGCGCACATCAAGCGAATCGTCCTTCAACGATTCTCCCAGAACTATCGCCGCTCGCGCGTCGCGACTAACCGCCAGGGCGCGCAGTAAATACGCTCTGGTTTTTCCAGTGCTTGTGCGCCGATACCAGGTGATTAGCCTCGGCACTGTCCACGGACGCGGATACTGTGAGAGCTGTTCGACGGCTTGTTCAAGCAAATGATCGCCATATTTGGGAGACCTATAACTACCGTCAGGATTCTGCACCGTTTCCCCGCGCGGACTCCTTAAGGCAAGATCCAGAACATCGCTATCCTGGGCAAAGACGACGATCGCGGAGCTGATTATCAGAACAACGGTAAGAAGCACTCTCATCATGGCAAGTACCGATCTACTTGATGAGCTGCTTTCGCCTGATCTCTTCCAACTGTCGCATGGCTTCCGCCAGCTCTTTGTCAGAGTCGTTCTCATCGAGTTCGCGAGGCTTCGATTTACCGGAGAGTTTTCTGAAGATGGAAACGCCGAACAGTATGACAGCCAGCAAGAGCAGGAACTTTACGATGGTGATGATGACGCCAACAAGCGCCCAAACGACCAGGCCAGCGATCAGTAAGGCTATGGCGGCGAGGATCAGTTTCGCGTTCTTGAGCATGATACAACCTCCAAATTGCGAGAGACTGCAGGCGAATCAAGAGTAGACCTGCCGGCGCCGTTTTGACAATGTTCGCCAACCACGCGCCAATAGCACACGTCAGACTGGGTTAAGAATCGTAATCTCGGCCCGCTCGCGAGCGCTGTCCAGGAATTCATCGGTCTCTGATTCGATCTTGCTTTCCCGCAACTCCTGCTCGATCTCCTTTTGCACTTCCCTGGGCTCCGGCACCAGTCGTCCTGGCTGCTGTCGGCGCAGTCGCGGTACCCAAACATCTCGATAGTAATCGCTGACTTCCTTTTCGGTGACGACCGTGAACGAGCGAAAGCGAAAGTCCAGGTACTTCTCGATAGCAACCCGCTGGCGTACGATCTCTTTCAATTGCTCAGAGTCGGATTTGAGCCCGACGCGTTCTATGCGTTGATAAAACTCCGATTGTGATGGAAAGCGTTTGATGAGCTCGTTCAACTTGTCCGCGATTTCCACGTCGCTGGGAGCTATGGTGGGTAGCTTCTCCGCCTCCTGCAAGATCAGGCGCTGGCTGATGAGGGTATTCAAGGCGCGGTTTAGATTCTCCGAGTTTGGATTCTGAAGTGGCGTCTCGGGCTCGAGCGCCAACTGCCACAGCAGATCGGAGTATGTGATAAGCGCGGGACGAACGCCGCCGCTGTTTACCGTCGCCACCATCTTATCCACCACATCCTGCGCTCGGGCCTGCGGCCCAGCAAGGAAAAAGGAAAAAGGTAAAAGGAAAAAGGAAACAATCCGCAGCCATATTCCAGGGGTCGGTCCGCTCTTCCTGAAGGGCGCTGTTCTCTTCTTCATACTTTTTCCTTTTGCCTTTTTCCTTTTGCCTTCTCAGAATGCTCGCGTGAATCGGAAGTGAAGCTGCCCGCGCTTGGGACGAAAAATGGCCGGATCGCCAGTCGCCTGCGGGATTAGAAACTCCGGCGGATTCAGCAACCAGCCATAGTCGACCGAAAGCGTCCCCCCCAGGGGCGTCTTAATTCCCAGACCCAGGCCGACCGTGTGGGTCCAACGCGCGTGCCGGTTGTGCGCGTTGATTCGCTCAGCCAGGGTTGCCATGGGATCGTCTTCCGCACTAGCGCCGCGCCCGAAAATGTCTCCCACGCGCCGAAACACATTGCCCCCATCGTAGAAGGGCACGACCTGGAAGACTTTGGTCAGCGATGTTCGCGCCTCCAGATTTACCACCGCAAGGGCGTTGCCGCCGATAGGAACTGTGAACGGATCCAGTTGAATAAGCTCACGTTTTTGATTGCGGAAGATGCCACACCCGCCTGGGATGGGCGACTGAAGAAAACACTCCGGCACAGCGACTCGTGGGCCTGCTTCCTCGAATCCGAACCCGCGCAACGTCGTGGAACCTCCGGCGAAGAACCGCTCGCTGATAGGAAGCGTCTTATCGATGTCGTCAATCACGCCGTTGTCGTTGCGATCGCGCGGATTGAAAAGATTGGCCAGTCCAAGCGTGACATTGCCTGCCAGCACTGTGCCTCTGACCTGTTTCAGCTGATAGTACCGCCGGTAATTCACCTGGAATTTGTTGAAGGAAAGATTGCCGCCGAGCTGACTCAAAGCGAGAGAGTAATCCAGTGTGAGGAAGTCCCCGCGTTGAGTATCAAACTGGCTGTTCCGCGTATCGCGTACGTATGTGGCGCCGAATCTGGAAAGTCGAATCGCTCGGTCAGGTCTGAGGATCGACGCGATAAGCAGGCTGTTGATGTTGTAGAGTCGGACGTCTTCGTAGCTGTAGCGCAGAAACAAAACGCTGCGCGTGTTGCGATCAAGGACACGTTGCGTCTCGGCGTTGATGGTGAAACGATTGATGGTCGGCTCGCCGGCGGGTTGTCCGAACTCGTCTATTGGTTTTCCATCCTTATCCAGTCGCTGCACGATGCCAAAAGCCCCGCGATCGATGGTGGAACGGAAGAAGCGAGTTACGGTCGTATCGCGCTGGTATTGTGCAGAGAGCGCAAGCGGCGCGAATTGATTGTCCCCATAGCGTTGAAAGCGCGGATCGAGATACTCGAGGCGGACTATTTGCTGCCGCCGGCTGGCGCGAACGCGGAACGCGCCCTGTCTCAGCTTTCCAAACAAATTGAGGTTGCGGATATCGAAGAACCCAAGCGGCCCGTTGTCTGTCGAATAGCCACCGCCGTATCGCATCTCTCGCGGCTTTAGCTCTTCAACATCGATGATGACATCGCGCTTCTTGAATCCACTGTCGGTCTCGCCCGCTGGCTCAGTCCGGATGATGACCTGGCGAAAGGCGTCCGTGGCATAGAGCGCGCGCTCGCTGTCGGTAATCCTGTCCGCCCGGAGCACGTCGCCTTCCTTAAGATAGATCAGTTCCAGGATGGCTTCGCGCGCAGTTCGAACATTGCCGTTGACGATTATGCGATTGACAAAGACTTTGTCGCCTTCTCGGGTAATGGTGTATAGCAAGCGGACGTGTTCTTCCTCGCGTCCGTCGGGCAGTCTGGTCTTCGGTAACTCGAGGCTGGAAAACTCCAACCCGGCATCCACAAAACCCTCGCGCGCATAAAGGTTCAGTATCGCGTCGCCGTCAGCCCTCGCCTGCGCGCGCGAGAACGGCTGATCCACAGCAGTTCTAAAGCAGGGAGTATAGTCGCCGGCATCAAACTTTGCGGCGCACCGAGCGCGTCCCGCCTCCATGATTACGTCGCGCAGACGGGCGTCGGAATATATCTTATTGCCGCGCACTTCGAGGCCTGCGATCTTCGTGCGCGGGCCCTCGTCAACAACAAAGGTAATAATCAGGTTCTCGCCTTCGATCGACACGCCCTGCCGCACGGTCACCTTAGCGCGTCTGAAACCGATCTCCTGCATCCGCGTCTTGATCGTCCGCTGGTCCTGCACAAGCAGCTCGCGGCTGGTGTAGCCACGGCCGTAACCGAGGAGCGGAATGAAGCCGAGTGCGTTGGCAGTCTGCGTCCTCAACTCGTCCACCACGTCTTCGATCTTGAGCTCGGTCGTTCCTTCTATGCGGATGTCGGTCAGCTTGAAGCGGCGACCACGCTCGACGACGTAGTCTATCTTTACGGTGTGCCCGGTGAGGCCCTGCGGGTTCAGATTCTCGCACATCGCGCTCGTCCCATTCAGGGCGGCATCGCCTATTGGAGGCGTAACGGTGCAGTTGGTGGTGATCTCGGCAAAGAAGTAACCGTTCTCCTGAATCTTATTTGTCAGCCGGCGCCGGCCTTCCTCGATAGCCGAAAAATCTATATTGCCTTCGCGCTTAATCGGAAGGAGAGTGCGCACAACCTTCTCCTTCAGTTGATAGTTGGTAACGACGACCTCGACCTTCGGTCCAATCCCTCCTTCGAGGCTGATGGTGACTTCGTTCTTCTGCGGATCCAGGATGACGCGTTCATCTTCGAGTTGGGGCGCCAGATATCCAGTTGAGATGATGGCTTGTCGAATGCGCGCGATGTCTTCGGCAAGGGCCGCGCGAGTAAAACTAGCCCCTGACTGAAGTTTGAGTTTCGGCTGGACGGCGCTGATATCAAACCCTTTGATATCTATCTTGAATGCTGCGACGCTGGCCTGCTCGCCCGGATTGATTGTGAAGATGACAGTCTGGCGCACACCGCTGGGATCGGAAGCGTCGCGCACCTGTGCATAGGAGACCTCCGCGCGGTAAAAGCCCTTATCCCGCACATAAGCTTGAATCAGGTCGGCATTGGTTTTGAGGACCTGTTCGGAGAGACGGGAACCGGGCTCGAGCATGTTGAGCCGCGCACGCATCTCGTCTTCGGAGATGGGTGAGTTGAGCGGCACGATTAGGCTCAGTTTGACTTCGCCAACCTTTACCTGCCGATGCACTACAAACCGCACACAGAGTGGCGGCCCGCCGGCGTTACCAGAGGGCCGGCAATTCTCGCTCACCTCGACGCGAGCGTCGGCAATCAAGCCGGAATCAAAGAGGGCTTGCAGTGATTCCCTAACGCGGACGGCGGTGTATTGAGTTCCGCTTGCGACGTGCAGAAGCGAGACGAATTCCGCCTCGGCTGCGGCGTCGCGCGGGCTGCCTTCTATAACTACTTCGACTGAGGTGATTATGCGGCCTTCGTAGTCGCCGATATCGGGCGTCGGTGCGGCGGATGCATCGGTGCTTTGCGCTGCTATGAGAGCAGCGAGGACCATCAAACTAACAAGATAGAATCGGCGCAAGGTCACCTTATGATGAAAGCAGAATTCAGGACTCAGAACCCAGGATTCAGAATCGGGATTCAGAATAGAAAGTTTGAATCCATGTTCCCTGGATTTTCTTCTGAGTGCTGAATTCTGACTTCTGACTCCTGTCTTTTTAGAACCGTTTGCGAAGCCTGATTTCGAAACTAAAGTTATCGTTCCTCGAGCTGAAGCCCGTGGTGCTTCCCTGTTCATACTGCGCCACAAACGAGAGGCGATTCGAGACGCGATACTCCACTGAGAGCACCTGATTCTGGTTCGAGGTTACATTGGTCGAATAAGTTATCGATAGGTTCTTGTTGATCTGTCGTCCGACAGTCAGGCGGGCCGTCGGGCTCTCGCCGCCGCGCCCGCCGATTAACGGATCAATCTCAAATCGATTCAGGCCGAACAACTTGTCTGTGGCTCGTCGGGCCGGCGCGCTGATCAGGCTCTCGGTAAGTAAACTCGCAGCCGTTCCCAGGCCCGACTGCGCGAGGGCTGACGTGCCCGTCTCTCCACTCGATAGCTGACCCGTGAGAATCAGCGAGACAACGTCGGCTTGTGGCAATGCAGGATCGGACCGAACCGTGACGGTAGGTTGAGTAAGCGGACCGGTGATATTAGTTATCACATCGTATCCCTGAATTTCTCCCACGGTCTGAATGTTCAGTATGGGATCAGCGTCCAGTCGCCCTGGCAGATCGATAGTTGCTCGCTGGATCTCATGACGTTGGTTCCTGAAACTAAGCGTACCGGTGGTTGCGGTGATTCGCCCCGATACAAGCGGCTCTTTCACCGGACCATTGATTCTGAGCGATACCGAGCCAACAGTTTCGGCAAGGTTATTTCTGACGACGAGTGCGTCCCGGCCTTCGATTCGCAGGTCCTGAAACTGAGCCGTCGCGGCAAGTGCAAATTCCCCACCCTGCTCGATCAATCCTTCGCGCCGACGATTAATCAACGTCTCGAGATCGATTGGCTCAGTGTATTCAGCGCGCCGTAGGTTGATCGTGCCTGAGATAATCGTTGCGAGCTGTTGCCCTCGGGTGGTTGAACCTCTGATTTCAAGATCCAGATCAGCCGTCGATCGAAAATGTTCGGGATACGGGACCGTCACGTCATCGCCTCGGACATTAAGCTGCACTCGCGAAGGCGTCAGACCTTCCAACAGCAAGCCGCCTGTGACCGAAACGCGCCCGCCGCCGAGCATACCCGTTAGTTGATCTATAGAGGCCTGATTATTGTTGAACCTGATTCCACCTTTCACGTTCGAGATCGTCAGACGTTGATCGGCGATGAAAGGCGAAGCCGACGCGTTGTTAAGGTACGCTGTCCCGTTGATGCGGGGCTGCGAGTACGTGCCGCCGACCCGTACGTTGACATCGGCGGAACCTGTGAGGAAGAGATCGGGAGAGATACCGTTCAATACCCTGAGATTGAGATTGCCGTCGACGCTCAAACTCTGCGTGCCTTTGGGCCCAAGGGCCAGTCGACCTCCGACGCTGACGTTGGTATTGGTGCCTGTGAACTGGGTCTTCTCGAAGTAGACCTCGTCGGTCGAAAACTGCACCAGCAGAGGCGAGACCGCGACCAACTGCACGTCTTCGATCTGAATCGTGAAGTCGGTAAAGTTAGCGGTGCCGTGCAGGCCGGCCAGCGAATATTCGGTTTCACCGGCTGCGTTCTCATTGATCAAGTCTCCCTCGGCGTGCAGCGTTCCAGTCGCGCGTCCCGTCATCCTGACGGTGTTCTCGGGAAAGATGATCGCGAAAAGGTTCGTCAGGTCGGCACCGACCAACTTCGTGTCAGCGGTGGTTGTGAGTCCCTCGGTACCGAGGTTGATTCGTGCAGTAACCTGTTGTTGCTCTTTCCCGAGCAGGCCTGTCGCGAAATTAATATCCAGTATTTTGTTCTGCGTGCGGCCGGTTACTGTGAGCGGCCCCGCGGGGCGGCCATTGATTCTTACGTCGCGACCCTCTCCGTCAAAGTTGATATCAAAGCTGGAGAAGTCGTTCCCGGTGAGCACGCCGCTCACGTGGGCATTCAGGTTTGCGGTCCCGGTGACACCGGGTAATGAACCTGCGTTAGGAGCAAAGCTAGCCAGATGTTCGAGTTGGATCCCGGTGGCCTGGGCCTGCAGGTCGACTGCCTGATTGCCTGTATTGAATGTGCCTTTGGCTTCGATGCGTCCGGCATCAAGCTGAGCCGCGATGTTGTCGATGTTGACTATCGAGCCGTTGAACGTCGCCTGGGCGACGATGCTTTGAAATGGTTCAGTACCGATGCGACCCGGCGCGAAACGCAGGTCCGCCTTTCCGCTCATCGCATCCGGAATGCCGGTGACGTTGATCCGCCCGGATACGTCAGACTCAATGCTCCCAAATTGAGAGAGCTTGGAATTAACTGCCGCGAGAGCAGCGGTGAGATTCCCTGCATTGACGCGATCAAGGGTAGCGTCTATCGAGGCGCCACCCGCGCCCTCTTTGAGAGGCATGGTGAGAGCGAATTGAACTCCGCCTCCGTCTCGCTCGGTGAGTTTCCCATCTGTAATGCGAAATTCGTCCGAGGTGCTGTTGATGGTCGCGGCGACCGAACCGAGGTCGCGCCCGCTCATCATCAGTGTCTCGAGAGACGCTCGCCCTTCGATGCTCGGCTCTTTCAACCGTCCACGAAGCGAGCCGCTGAATTTAACCTTGCCCGCCAATTCAACTTTCTTCTTCTCCAGTTGGTCCTCCAGCTCGTAGAAGAGTCCGGTGCTGAACAAGACGCGTTGCAGTTCGGAAGCATCGTTGGAAGCGAGATTGAGTTGCAGGTTCGATTCGTCGCGCTCAATCGAAAACTGACCGGTCGCGTTCAATTGAGAGTCGGGAGTGCGAATGTCGGCACGCTCGATCTCGAATAGACCTCGGTCAGCCTTAAGCGCGATCTCTCCATTTACCGGCGTTCGCCCGCTAGCGTCGTCTCCGGTTTCGGCTTTCAACTCGATGCGCGCCGTGCCTGACGCGCGACCCAGATTCGATCCAGGAAAGGCCAGATTGGCCGTACCTGATGCTTTGCCGGTAATCAGAATGTTTTGTCTGGCAGTCAGTGTCGCAACCAGGCTGCCAATATCGAGGTTGCTGAACTCGGTGGCGACACGCGAAGCACCCCCGCGTGTGGTCGCCAAGGTCGCGTTGCCGGTCGCGCGGCCGCTCATTATGTTTGCGTCGATATTATTCAGTTGAACCGCGCCATTGGTCGCCACCAAACCGGCTCGTGCCGACCCGAGATTAATCTGACCAAGCACACCGCCTCCGAGGCTTAGATCAGCAGTTACCCGATAGCGTCCGCTCGGTTCGGCAGTGAAGACCGGGCGCGTCAGCCGCACGTCATCGATACGACCCCCCGCAAAGTCGGCGCTTTTCGCAAGCGTTACCGTCCCGGCATTGATGTCACCGCTTCGCCCTTCGATTCTTCCGCCCTCGCGAATCGCAACTCGTACTCCCGCGATATTCAGAGTACCGACCTTCGCGCCGGCGGAGTCAATACCTCCGATCCGCATATTGTCCGTCTCGACGTTGGTTACATTCCCACGCGAGACGATGCTGACGTTATTTGCTGAAAGCCCATCGATCCGCGTGCTCGATGAGAGTATCGACCCGGTTTGCAACCCGGCGATCGAGGCAACAGTGACGCCGTTTTCTGTGCGGCCGCGAAGGTTGGAAGCTCGCAGGTTACTTATCCGCGCTCCCGAAGCGTTGAATGTGTTCGCGTTGAGGCCGCCGGCGGAATAGATAAGAACTTCATCGCGCGATTCCGCGGTAGCGTCGCTCAGGATCAGTCCCCCGACGGTGCCGTATGGAGTGCGAGCGGCAGCGGAGCGCAGGTCTCCCAACCAACGAAAGTCTGTGCCCGTACCCATGACGTTGCCGGTGAGCTGAACCATGTTCAGCTGAAAATCTCCGGCGGTTAACAGATCAGCAACGGCGCGTGCGTTCACGTCGTAGCTCTTCCCTTCGCCGGACCCTTTCCCCGTGACAGCCAGTCCCTGCAGGCGAATTCCGTCCGCGGCAAGCGCATCAGCGGTGATGGTTCCATCGACTTGATAGCGGGAGCCATCACCGGTGACGGTCCCCACAGCGTTCCCCACGCCGCGCAGGGTCGTGCCTGTTTGCAAAATATCCGAAGCTTGAGTGAGGTCCACAGTCGAATTGAGATTCAGCCTATAGCGCAGGTTTCGCCAATCATCCATTACGCCGCTCAGGTGCGCTTCCGCCACGGGCGACCGCAGGGTCAACTCCTCGATCTCCGCCCGAGTTTGATTCACGCGACCGTGAGCAGAAATATCGATCTGGTTGACCGGACGGCCGTCGTAAACAAACGTCGAGTTGGTCGACGAGAAGGCAACCCGGTTCATTCGACTCTCTTCGGGCGCGTTCGGGTCGTCCGGTTGGATCGCGGCGACGATATTGCGTGCCTCGCCGGAGAAGTTATGGAGATCGTCGCCGTAGTGGATGATCGCGTTGTTGATTTTGGCGGTCGCGGTTGAGTAAGAAAAGAGGATGCGACTGTTTGGCTCGGGCGGCGGCAGTCGCAGATTGCGGAAGTTGGAGTTGCCGTCCTTGTCGAACTTGACCCAGACCTCAAGGCCATCCACCTGCAGCTCCTGAAGTTTGACGTTGCGGTTAAGGCTTATGGCGAAGAGATCGTCGATTCGGACCGTCGCAAGAATGCGATCAATCTTGCCCAGTTTCTCTCCCGTCTTTTCGTCGAAGAGCTCGATCTCTCGCATCTCGACCGTGCGGGGGCCAAATGCGGTTTCGAAGTGCTTAATCTCCGCGCGTATTCCATATTGCGCGAGCGTGCCTTTGATTTGATTGGCGATGTAACGATCGATGTATCCAAGACGGTACGCAACGATGACGACAAGAAACAGCAGGACGAGAGCGGCTGCGATGCCTATCGTCGCGATAAGTGCATTGCGTCTCGTCAGGAAACGACGTCGTTTGCCCTGCGGGGTCTTGGGTTCGGGGCGATCGGCATCCCGCTCGGCCGCAGCTTCGGCAGCAGGCGGTAAAGGCGCGTCAGTCTCCGACTGAAGCGCGGCTTTTACTTCTGGCTCTTTTTCCGGCGGCGACGATCCAGGCGATCTCTCGTCGCGGTCATCAACGGGCATAAGTGTGGTAACTGTCCAAAGTCCAATATCCAGTGTCCAACGTCAAAAACGTTGCTTTCAGACTTTCGACTTTGGACTTTGGACTTTGGACTGCATTTCAGCGGGAGAGCCTAATGGAACGTTGCCGACAACCTCCAGCTCGAAGCCTTCGAGCGCCGCGACCTTGGGGGGATGGTTCGTCAAAAGCAGGATGCGGCGGAGGCCGAGTTCGTGAAGGATTTGAGCGCCCACGCCATAGTCCCGGTCGGCGCCGTAACCGGTCTCTACACTCGCTTCCTGAAAGCTGAGCCCGCGCTCCTGCATGAGAGCGTAGGTCTTCAGTTGGTGAACAAGATCGAGATTGTGCTCGCGCTGTCGTAGATAAAGCACCACACCTCTTCCCGCGGCAGCGATCTTTTCCAGCGCGGTGTGAAGCTGGAATCCAGTGCCACCGACCAGGGATCCAAACATCGCGAACGTCACATTTTCAGTGTGGACCCTGACGAGCACAGGCTCGGGTGTAGTCACGTCGCCCATTACCATCGCCAGATGGACTTCACCATTGACGACGTTCTCAAAGGCAATAGAACGAAAGCGCCCGTATACCGTCTGCATTTCGGTTTCAGCCGCGCGGCGAACCAGCGTCTCTTTTCGAATGCGATAGCGGACCAGGTCGGCGACCGAAATAATCTTTAAGTTATGGTGGCGCGCAAACTCTTCAAGCTCAGGAAGGCGAGCCATCGTGCCGCTCGGATTCATGATTTCGCAAATCACGGCCGCCGGCTGCAAGTCGGCGATCCGCGCAATATCGACACTGGCTTCGGTCTGCCCTGGTCGTACGAGCACTCCGCCCGAACGCGCGCGCAGGGGAAAAACATGACCGGGTCGCGCCAGGTCCTGCGGCCGGGTCTTGGGATCTACCGCGGTTAGAATGGTTGTCGCGCGATCTGCGGCGGAGATGCCGGTGGTGACGCCCTTGCGCGCTTCGATTGAGACGGTAAAAGCAGTCCCCAGGAACGAGGTGTTGTCGGCCACCTGCATGGTCAGATGAAGCTCGTCGCAACGCTCTTCGGTCAGCGGCATGCAGATCAGCCCGCGAGCGTGCGTCGCCATGAAATTTATGATTTCCGGCGTGATCTTCTCGGCCGCGCAGACCAGGTCACCTTCGTTTTCCCGATCTTCGTCGTCGACGACAATGATCATACGACCGTCGCGTATGTCAGCGGCGGCATCTTCGATAGAAGCGAAAGGCATTCGGGTCACTACTCAGTCATAGATTTGGGGCGAGCGGTCGCCCCCTATGTTACCCGAAAGGTTCTATTTTTGCGACTGAGTATCTTTGCCAGTCCGGGAATGCGGATTGGGATCGATAGCGCACGTTCGTGATACATAATCCGCAATCCGAAATCCGCAATTGTCAGGGGCCGAATCTCCCACGGTACTCAGAGGAATTCATAAAGCCGTTGATCATGGTGCGGTAATCACCTCCTGTCTCGTTCATCGTCTTGATCCACTCGAGATAGAGAATGTCCGGATCGCGGCGGAGGTAACCGAAGTACTGCATGACCACAAAGCTCTCGTTGTAAAACTTCAGATAGACCTCGTTGCTTTCTGCCACGGCCCTCAAGATCTCGGCCCGAGATTTCCGGCCAGCAGCGAGGTCGTCGATTAGCGATTGCTTCTGCGGAAGAGCGACGCCCGCAGTCGCTTGCAGTGCATTTACGTATGCGGTCGGGTCGGTGAGCGAGTCGTAGCGGCTCTTGAATTCGGGCCGCGTCGTAAACTCCTGGCTGAAAGCGGCTTTATTCGCTTCCAATTCATCGCTCGTGAGAAAGCCGCTGACTCGCTGCATATCGGGCATGAACTCACTGTAATGAGGAACGCGGCCCAGGGCCGTCGAGTAGAAGCGATAGGCGAAGTAGCCGCGCGCTTGAAACTCCGGTGAACGAAAGAAGGCCGACGACACCTCGATCCGATCGCATCGCGTGTCTCCGGGGCCGCAGCTATTCAGGATGTCCTGCCAGGCTTGATAACCGCCCGGCTCGGGCTCGCGGTTGAGAAAGTCGCGGTAGTGTTGCCTGATGAAGAAGGGCGTGCTGTCGATCTGGTTGGTGGTAAAGGCTTCGGGATCCTCGAGCATCTGCAGAAACAGATTGGCGAAAGGAGATCCTGTGACGTTGCCGGCTCCGCCAAGTGCATTGCTGAATGGAGCGCTCAGTCCATCGCTATTGGCGAGCAGAATGAGCGTCGCGTTGCGCCATGGAAGCTTTAGGTACAAGGACGAGAAGGTGGGCCAGTAACCGTAATGCCATACCAGTCGCTGATTGCTATATCGCTGGACGAACCAGCCGTGCGCGTACGGCAACGTCTGGCCATTCTGATTGGAGACGGCGTTTGTCCACGCCAGTTCCTGCGTCTCTGGCTGAAGCAGTGTGTGATTGTCGATAGCAGCGTCATAGCGGGCCAGGTCGCGCACAGTAGAGATCAGTCCTGCGGACGCACTGATAGTCCGTGGGGGATAAGTGGACAAAACCGTCTGACCCTGACTGTTAACCGTGTAGGGTTTGGCGAGCCGCTGGATAACGCTCGAGTATCGTTGCAGAGTTTCGGGACTAAACATCGCGGCATCCTGCGGTGACGGTGATTCCATATCCTGTCCCGGCACGGAGTCTTTCATTTCCAGCGGGTCAAGAATCGAATTAGCCAGCACCTTGCGGAACGGTTCCCCCGCGCACGCGTCAATCACATATGTGAGAAACGAATAGCGATTGCCGTTGTAGCGGTAGTAGGCGCCCGGCGGGTTTTCCGAAGTGTGCGTGAAGACATGACGAACCGTGGCGTTGCGCTCCGGGAAAGCGTAGGTGTAATTACTGATCAGACTGTCGAGATTGAGCGTGCCCCGTTCGACACACCTCATGAGGAGAGTTGAGGCGAAGGTCTTCGTCAACGACGCGATGCGGTAAGGCGTGTCCGGAGTCGCCGGGATCCCGTTCTCAACGTCCTGATATCCAAAGCCCTTTTCCCAGACGATTCTCCCGCGGACCACAATCGCTGCCGAGAGCCCCGGTATCCTGTACTGCTGTCGCAGGGCGTCCAGCGATTGCTCAAACTGTTGAAGCCGCGCCTCATCACCAATCGTGCCCTGCTGAGCGAAGGTCCTCGGCGGACAATAATTCAAAATGAATATCAGCGTCAGGCTGAGCATAAACACACGGCGCAGGCCTGCGCCGGCGCTTGTGGGATTGTGGATGGAAAGAAGTCGCACTCTCATAACAATGTCTCCTGTTCGTGATATGGCTCGACCTGAGTGATGGTTATCGTCAGTGCGGGAGAGATAATCTGCGCGGGAGAGTAGATTATTTCGTCAAACAGAACGACGACGCGTCTTGCTGCTTATTAGTAGAGAATTCTCGGCAATCGGTCGCCCTGACGCGCAAATGTGCACGTCCGGAATCACGATTCAGGACTTCTTGACGCTTATCAGGAGGTCTTGAGGGACTGGGCCGTTCAGCCGGCGCGGTTTCCGTTTGCGGCTTTTCTGAATTCAGAAGGAGTGACGTTGGTGTATTTCCTGAAGGCGGCGTTAAAGGAGGACTTTGAATTGAACCCCACCTCTTCAGCGATGGCCAGGATGGAATAATGCTTCCTCTTTGGTTCGAGAAGTTGTCGTTTAGCCTCTTCGACCCGATAGGTGTTGATAAAGTCTGAGAAACTCTGATTCAAGCTCTCATTTATCGTCTGCGAAAGGTGCGGCGCGGAGATCTTTAGCTTCTCTGCCAGCTTCTGGATTGTCAGCTCTCCGTCGGTATACGGCTTGTCGGTGTCCATTACCTCGAGCAGTCGTTTGAGATACCTTTCAGACCTCTCGGGCGTCAAATTCGATCGCTCATACTTCTTCGCGGGCGACGAACTCTCGGTTTCCAGCCACTCGGATCTCTTCAACCCGGAATAGGCAATCGTGTAGACGAAGGCAGTCGCCCCGAGCGGCAGGATCAGATTCGTATATCCCGTGTAAGCCGGGAACTGAAGGTCAAAGAGATATCGAAGGATGGCGATGACCAGAAGCGCCAGGACAGAGAACACCACGAAACGCGCCTTGACGAGGACCGCCGTTCCAGCGGGCGACCTGTCCTTATTGAGTTTCCGTGAAAACCTTGTAAGCGTGAAGACAGAGAAACCGACATAGACCACGCCCTGAAGCAGCGCTACGGCCGTCCTCACGAAATACCACTGGGCGTATTGAGGCGAACCAACATTGATGAGTTTGAATTCGGCAGATTGAAGATAGTAGGGAACCAGATAGAGGATGCACAGCACAAAGGGCACGAAATGCAGCACATCTCTTCCGGAAAGTTTGTTTCGTGTGAGCAGCGTTCTGAGGTAGAGATAAAACAGCGGTCCAACCAGAAAATCAAATGGATGCGAGATTCGCGTCAGATGTGGCCACAGCTCGTTGTAATGCGTGGAAATTAAGGTTGAGCCGCCGATCAATATCGCAATGGCGAAGGCGAAGGCCGCGAGGAGACGGTTCTCGGTCTTTTGACCGCGCTTGATGCTCAACAGCGCGATGGCCAGCAGAAGGGCCTGCGCCGCGCCGAGAAGATTCAGGATTACCGGTAGATTAAACGACGGTCTCATATACCTTGCTTAAGAATTGGCGACCAAACAAGCTCGTGTCCCGCGACGAGAGAGGCTCAATGCCGCGCGCGTTTCCTCGGCTTCGAAACCCGCTTCGGTGTCGACGCCGCGCTTATCCCTTCGTCCAAATGCCTTGCTTCGTCCGCGATAATCTTTTCCAGTTCCACCTGGATCTTCGGTAGCAGGCTTTCACTCATCTTAACCATCATCTCGGTCATCATCACCGGCAGCAATTCAACGCTCTTTTTTCCTACAGGCGACTTATAGAATGCGATCCACTCTTTGAGCTCGCCTTCGGTAAAGTGTTTGTCAAAACTGGACGCAGCCATATCCACTATCATCTGTGGAACATTCACGCGCAGGTAGAGTTCCCTCATCCTTTCGTTCACCCTAACCGTGCTTTCCTTGATACTGCGTTCCAGCTCGGCTCGTTGCGTGAGTGTCAGCCTCTCGTTACTCGAGGCGGCTTGAGCCAGGAGCCTGGGAAGATCTCGCTCCTGTTGCTGACTCATGGCGTCCAGCATTGCGTTGATGTTCTTTGCTCCGCCGGTCAATTCAAGGAGCTCTTTTATCAACTCGCGCTTTTCAGGAGGGATCTTCTCCTGGGCGTGTGCCGCACTTTCATAAGCGCCGAACATCAGAATAATGAAGAGCAATATGCGAAGGGTTTTGGTGGCCATCTCAACGCTCCTTCGGGCCGTGAGGGTGTTGTTGGCGGCTCCTGTGCTGGGCCTGCCGCTTGCCGGATCATTCGAGCTACGCTTGATTTACTTGTATCCGAGTTCGGCCAACTTCTCAAGTGTCAGCGATGAAGGCTTGTCAGCCTTCGCGGCAGGCGAGGTGGAGAGAATCCGTTCAACGTATTTGGCAATGATATCTGCTTCGAGATTGACTTCATCACCCCGTTCGAGCTGCGAAAGATTCGTCACTTCCCAGGTCTTGGGGATGATCGCGATCTCAAAGTATTCCTCGGTCAGCGCGGCAATGGTCAGGCTGATGCCTTCGACAGCAATCGAACCTTTGAATACGAGGTACCGCGCAACCTCTTGCGGATAAGCGATTCGCACCGTCCACGAACCTCCGTGTTCGGTCGCATTCAGGAATCGTCCTCGAGCGTCAACATGGCCCTGAACGATGTGTCCGCCCAACCGCGTCGAAGGGGTGACAGCTCGCTCCAGGTTTACGGCCGACCCGGCACGAAGGCGCCCGAGCGTCGAACGTTGTAACGTCTCGCTCGAACCATCGGCCGAGAATGAATTCGAATGGACGTCAATTGCAGTCAGGCATACTCCATTAACCGCGATCGAATGACCTTCAGCGGTGCCCTCGGTGACCGCGTGCGCCTCGACTACGATGCGCGCGCCTTCTCCTCGTTTCTCGACGCGGGTTATGCGTCCCAGTTCTTCGATGATGCCTGTGAACATAAGATTTCAGTAACGCAATTTGCTGGTCTGCGGGTGCGTCTTAAAGCTTCTGCGCAAACTAACAGTTTGCGCTACGCTCGTCTATCGCGTCCATTATCCGTTCGAAAACCTGGTCCACCGAGAGCCCTGTCGAATCAATCACAATCGCGTCAGGCGCCGCGACCAGTGGAGAATCACCGCGGGTGGAATCCCTCCGATCACGCGTGTTGATCTCCGCCAGCGTCTCGTCGATGGTGGTGACGCTCTCTCTTGAACGGTCCTGCTCGAATCTTCTCTGAGCACGCTCCTCAGGCTCGGCTGTCAAAAAGAATTTCACATCTGCCTGAGGGAAAACCACGGTGCCGATGTCGCGTCCGTCGAGCACCGCGCCACGCCCGGATTGACCCAGCTCTCGTTGGCGGTTGACGAGCGTTCGGCGGACTTCCGGGATTGTGGAAATGATGGATGAACAGTTCGTTACTTCGTCGCTGCGAATCTGGTCAGTGACATCACGCCCGTTCAGCAACACGCGCAGTGAATTCGAATCGCCCTCAAGATCGATCTTTAGACCTCTGACGAAGTCTGCGACGTCGGCTTCAGGCGACGTCTCCAATTGCGCTTCGATGACGGCTAACGCGGCCGCGCGGTACATTGCGCCGGTGTCCAAGTAGAGCAGGCCGAGCTCGCTCGCGAGCCGTCGTCCGAGGGTCGATTTGCCGGCACCCGACGGGCCGTCGATTGCTATGATCATCTAGTGGTCGGTGGTCGGTGGTCGGTGGTCGGTGGTCGGTTGCCAGTGGTCAGTGGTCGGGTGCTCGTCGAGCAGTAGTTAACTGGTCGCGAGATTAGTATTTGCTGACCACCGATCACTGACCACCGACCACCGCCTTCCGCATTTCCCGCAACGTAACTTCGATATCAGCGCTGGAAACGTCGTAGTGCGTGACCATCCGGATCGAGGACCCAAATCCGGATGCGAGGATGTTGTGTGGTTTGAGACGGGCACAAATCTCGTCAGCCGCGAGCCCGGTATCGGCCACATCGAAGAGTACGATATTCGTCACCACCTGCTCGGGATCAATGCGTATACCGCTTATCTCCGCCAGCCCTTCGGCTAGCCGGCGCGCATTGGCATGGTCCTGGGGCAGAAGACCGGGCGAATCTTCGAGAGCCACCAATCCCGCTGCTGCCAGCACGCCCGCCTGACGCATTCCTCCTCCAAGAATCTTCCGCCAAACACGCGCCTCATCAATGAACGCGCGCGAACCCAGGAGCATCGATCCGACCGGGGCCCCCAGACCTTTCGATAAACAGAACATCACTGAATCGACGCTGCGCGAGAGCTCAGCGACCGATTCACCGACCGCGGCGCTGGCGTTGAAGATACGGGCCCCGTCGAGGTGGACCGGCAACTTCATCGCGTGGGCTTTGCCAGAGATCTCTTCGATGCGCTTGCTTCTATAGACAGTTCCGCCGGCGAGGTTGTGCGAGTTTTCGAGGGCCACCAGACCGGTTGGCGCTACGTAATAGGCCCCACCGACGTGGATCCCAGCTTCTATCTCGGGCCAATTGAGGATGCCGGTGCCATCCTGGCTTCGCACCGGACGTGCAAGAGTTCCAGAAACCGCTGACATGGCCGCCATCTCGTAGTTGTAGATGTGGCCCCGCTCTTCGATGACAACTTCCATTCCCGGCCGCGTGTGAAGCTTGACCGCGATCTGGTTGCCCATGGAACCGGTGGGCACGAAGATGGCTGCCTCTTTTTCAAAGAGCTCGGCAGCGCGTTCCTGCAGTCGATTGACCGTCGGGTCCTCGCCATAGACATCGTCGCCCACCTCGGCTTCCGCCATCGCGCGCCTCATGGCGGGCGTGGGCTTGGTTACTGTGTCACTTCGCAGGTCAATCATGTGGTTTTTAACGCAGAGCGCGCAGAGAACGCAGAGAACGCAGAGGATAAAGACAGATGAGCACTGATAAATCTACATTCCAATCCCTTTGTTTCATCGTCCAATTCCTACTTCTTTCTCTGCGTCCTCTGCGACCTCTGCGTTTAATCAACTCCTAAACAAACACCTCAAACACTTCATTCGAGAGTAATACACCCGAGGTCGTCAGTCTCATGAGATCGTCATCGAACTCGATCAATCCCGCGTCGCTCAATCGCTCGAGGCCCGACCCATAGTCATCCCTCAGGTCGGAGCCGAAACGCGCTCGATGTTCCGCCAGATCCACACCGCGCATCAGGCGCAGCCCGAGGAATATTGTCTCTGCTCGCACGGTCCGTTCGTCGAGCTCAATCGTCTCTACAATCGGCGTGCGGCCAGCTTCGATCGATTCGACATAGCGGCGCGCGTCACGTTCATTGGACCAACGCAAGCGCCCTCCATCGAATGAATGAGCGGAACAGCCGAAGCCGAACACTGCTTCCCCAGTCCAGTACTTGGTGTTATGTCGCGATTCGTTTCCCGGCAAGCAGAGGTTCGAAATCTCATAGTGTTCGTACCCAACTGCTCTCGCGCGCTCCAGGATCAATCGATACATTTCGGCAGCAACGTCGTCGTCGGGACGCGGCTGCGATCCTCTTCGGATCTGATCGGCGAGGGGCGTTCCTCCGTGAACTTCGAGAAGATAGAACGATAGATGTTCAGGTCTGAGCGCGATCGCCTGATCGAGATTCCGGGACCATTGTTCCAGGGTCTGTCCCGGCAGGCCGGCAATGAGATCGAAGCTGACGTTCGCAAATCCCGCCTCGCGCAAATAGGAGATCGTCTGCCTCACATCGTCCGCGGTATGCGTTCTCCCCAGGCGCCGTAGCTCGCTATCGTCGAAAGTCTGCGCACCATAGCTCGCGCGGTTGACACCCAGTGCTCGAAACCCCGAGAGAATTTGTGGAGTGAGCGTTCCCGGGTTCATCTCCATAGTCACTTCCGCATGGCTCGTCACACGAAAGCGATCGCGAACTGCGGCGAGAATTGTGGAGACCTGAACTGGGGAGAGTAAACTTGGCGTACCTCCGCCGAAGTAGATGGTGTCTACCTCGATCGGCTGGTCGGCTTCCTCTTCGTTTTCGCGAAACTCGCAGATTTCCTTAGCAACTGCACGCACATAACTATCGGCCAGCGCAGGTTCGTACGCGCCTGTGGCGAAGTCGCAGTAAGAACAACGAGCACGACAAAAAGGAATGTGAATGTAGATTCCGGCAGCGGTCATTACGGTGAGGTGGATTATATCATGCTGTGGAGTGCGGCCACTCGTCGCCGCTTTCTCTATCGAGAGTAACAGCCGGGAACTGAAAGCGAGTCGCCACACTCTTCATGAAGGTTTAAGGGGTGGTTTTGCCGGAACCCGCCTTTGGTGTCGGTCCTATGGTGGGCTGCGTGCGTTTCATCTCGTTCTCGAGATCAGCCGCCTCGTTCGCGCCGGTTGCGTCCCAATTGAATGTGTAAATTATGCGGCCCGCGTCTTTCAATTCTTTGACCTGCTCGTCGCGCTTTTTTTCCACCTGCTCTTTCGGCGCGAAGTTGTAAGGGTTCGGGCCTCCAGCATCCTCACCGGACAATTCAATGTTCCTGAAGATCTTTAATTGGCCGCTCGTGTCCAGTCGCTCACCGCGCGCGGTGGCCGCTTTGTTGACTGTGTTATCCAGATAATCTCCGCACAATCCCTCACGGCGGTTTCCGCTGCTGTCGGCAGCGAGATAGGTCTCTTTGGACATCGAGACCAGATTCGAGATGTAAAGGCGTCGCTCAAATTTGTCGCGGCCGTCTTTCTTCCAAACGGACGACGTGTCAAAGGT
>JAVHWA010000172.1:0-5399 GCA_032160165.1 Acidobacteriota bacterium | reverse complement strand
AGCGAGGCGGGGATTGGAGAGAGGGGCGGCGCCCCAAGGATATTAATTAATACCGAGACGGCGGGGCGGAGCCCGCGCCTCACATCCGGCGGCTAAGCCGAGGGGAAGGATTGCGTCATTGGGTCATTGCGTCATTGATTCATTTCGTGACTCGAAACAATCACTCAATGGCTCAATGATCAACTGTCACCCCCTGGCGTCCTCTTCGCGGACTGGTGCGAAGTCGCGCATCAGATGCCCCGGCGTGACCACGCAAGCTGACAGCTTGCGCTACATCAAGCGCTAACACTCATTCTGGAGTTTCCGTCTACAATAGGATGACCATTATGAGAGCCTCCTCAATTAAGCATCGTAGGTTTGCGATCCCTCTGCTATTGGTCTCTCCGATGGTCACTGCTGCCCAGCAGTCTGCTGCCACCGCGCAGACGTCGCCGATAAGCACCCAAGCACTAACCGCGATTGCACGAGAGGGCAAAGCTGCACAAGAGGCGAAAGCGAACCTTGCCCCCAACACTAGCGACGCTCAGCTCAAATCCATTCGCGATGAGCTCCAGATCAAGCTGGACCAGGCACGCACTGCCAAGGGGTTTCCCGGAGCCACCATCGCCTTTGTCTTACCCGACGGCAGGAGCGCGTCAGTATCGACCGGCGTTTCTGACGTAGTAACCAAACGAGCGCTCCTGCCCGCCGATCTACTGCTGGCTGGAAGTATCGGCAAGACTTTCGTGGCGGCCACAATCCTCCAGCTCGCTTCCGAGGGGGAGGTCAATCTGGACGACAAGATCGACCGTTGGTTCAAAGCCGAGCCCTGGTTTTCCAAACTTCCGAACGCCACCACCATCACCGTCCGCATGTTGATGAACCATTCGAGCGGCATTCCCAATCATGCTGATAATGAAAAGTTCTTCAAGGCACTTGCGGCTGATCCTGACCGGATGTGGAAACCTGAAGACGTGCTCGCCTTCGTGCTGGGCAAGAAGGCGCTCTTTCCAGCCGGCAAGAGTTTTTCATATGCCGATACCAATTACACTCTGGTCGGCATGATCATCGAGCGAGCAACAGGCCAGACTCTGTTTGATGAAATCACCCGACGATTTCTCAAACCTCTCAAACTCGATCACACAATCCCACAGCAGGGCCGCATCATTCCCGGACTCGTCAACGGCTATACTTCATTTACAAATCTCGCAGGGCCGCAGGGCGCCATGATCGTCGGCGGCAAATTCACTATCAACCCTCAAGTCGAGTGGGCCGGCGGCGGGTTCGCTTCCACAGCGAAAGACCTGGCGCGCTGGGCGAAAGCGCTCTATGAAGGCGACCTCATCAAACCACCATACTTCGAACAGATGCTCACTGGAATCAAGACAGGTGAGCTGGACCAGTACGGTTTGGGAGTCGAGATCGGTGAAGGCCGTTGGGGAAAGGCGCTCGGCCATGATGGGTTATTTCCGGGCTATGTATCCGCGATGCAGTATTTTCCTCAATACAAAGTAGCGGTGGCGGTGCAGTTCAATACGGACCGCGAGAAGCAACTTCCCGACGTCAACGGCCTTATCGATCAGGCGATGAAAATCATCGTGGGCGAGCTTAGTGGAAAGAAGTTTGAAGAGCCGAAGGATCGCAAGGCTGTAGCAGTCGATCCGAAGATCTACGATAGCTACGCCGGGCGGTATGAGCTGGAGCCCGGTTATGTGTTGACGGTGCGCAGGGAGGGCAATCGCCTGATGCTGCAACCGCCGAAACAGGCAGCCGGTGAGATTTTCCCCGCCTCAGAAACGGAGTACTTTGCTCGCGGCGTTGAGGTGGAGATCAAGTTCGTCAGGAACGAACAAGGCCAGGTGACCAGCTTAATCATCATGCAAAACGGACGGAACATTCCGGCGAAGCGGGTTAAGTGAGAGACGTAATCAGTCCGCGCCAGCGGACGACATGAAAATAGCCCACCGATTCATCGGTGGGGAGCGATGCGAGCCAAGTTACGCAGTCCGTAAAGCGGACGGCTGATCCGCTGGAGGCTTGATTCTTCACGTGCCGTTTCAGTCGTCCGCTCCACGGACTTCCGCATCTTCTTTTGCCGGTTTACCCAGCACTGAAGTGCTGGGCTATTTTCATCCCGTCCGCTTCGCGGACGACCGTCGGCAGTCATGTCAGCACGAAACAGCGACACGCGAGATACTTGCCAAACAACGCAACCGCGTGGCTGATCAGTCCGCGCCAGCGGACGAAACGAAAATAGCCCACCGATTCATCGGTGGGGGACGATGCGGTTCAGGCGACGCAGTCCGTGAAGCCGACGGCTGATCCGCTGGAGGCTTGATTCTTCACGTGCCGTTTCAGTCGTCCGCTCCACGGACTTCCACGTAATTCCTGCCTCCTTACCCAGCACTGAAGTGCTGGGCTATTTTCATTTCGTCCGCTTCGCGGACGAACGTAGGCAGTCTGTCAGCACGAATGCCAGCGATACGCGAGGTAGCTGGTATACCCACGCGATAGCGTGGCTGCTCAGTCCGCGCCAGCGGACGACATGAAAATAGCCCACCGATTCATCGGTGGGGAGCGATGTGAGCCAGGTGACGCAGTCCGTAAAGCGGACGGCTGAGACCCCCGAAAGTTTGATACAGGCATTGCAGTCGTCCGTTTCACGGACTTCCACGTCTTACCTGCCTCCTAACCCAGCACTGAAGTGCTGGGCTATTTTCAGACGTCCGCTGAGCGGACGAACGTAGGCAGTCTGTCAGCACAATATGACAGCGATACGCGAGGTACCTGCTAAACCAACGCGACAGCGTAGCTGCTCAGTCCGCGCTAGCGGACGACATGAAAATAGCCCACCGATTCATCGGTGGGGAGCGATGCGAGCCAAGTTACGCAGTCCGTAAAGCGGACGGCTGAGACTCCCGAAAGTTTGATACTCCCGAAGGCATTACAGTCGTCCGTTCCCCGGACTTCCATGTCTTACCTGCCTCCTAACCCAGCACTGAAGTGCTGGGCTATTTTCAGACGTCCGCTGAGCGGACGAACGTAGGCAGTCTGTCAGCACAATATGACAGCGGGCGAAGCCGTCTATAGGATTTGATCATTGATACATGGTCATACTGTTTATCTCTCTCTCACTGGCCGCGTGAATTCCGAAATCCGAAATCCGAAATCCGAAATCCGAAATCGCTTTCTTCCACCTTATGCGATAAGGCATGCACCATTTCGAAAGCAACTGGAAGGGCCTCTACTCGATTTCTCAATACAGCCACACCGTGCGTTCGTCGAGTTTCCCCAACCTTTTCATCAGTTTTTTCGGCCCTAATCCTCGACCAACGCTCGCGGCATGATGCTTGCCAAAGCACGATCAGGAGACGCGGCGTCTCGAGTGTCCCCGGACGCCTGAACGATCATCCGAGTGACCCCCTGGGCGGGGCTCGCAAAGCTTGCCCCCTTCCCGACCTGAGAGGTCCGAGGACCGCTCGACTGATTCGCGCGACTCACAGAGATTTGCGAGGAGGCAAACAAATGACTAACCGACGTAGAAACATTCAAACGGTAATCGCAGCTGCCGTCATGGCGCTGTTCCTTCCACTGATCGCATCGGCGCAGGGGAACTATGGTCCGTGGGGACGCGACCGCAGAGACAATGACAACGGTCGCAACAATCGTTACAACACGACGTTGCGCGACGCCGCCAGACGCATCGACGAACGAAGCCGAGACTTCCAAAGGCATCTCGACAGCGCACTCGAGCACAGCCGCGTCGACAATTCCCGTCGGGAAGACAACATCAATCAACTTGCATTTGAGTTTCGCAACGCGGCCGGCAGATTCCGAAGCCGCGTAGGCGACGGCCGCGATAATTTCCGTGGAGCAGATGAAGCTCAGCGACTGATCCAACTCGGCTCTCGCATAGACCGCGTGATCTTTCGCCTGCGCCTTGATTCGCGGACTCGATCTGATTGGGCACAAATCAGCCAGGACCTGCGGCTGATCGCCAGCTCCTATGGCCGGGGACGAGATAACTGGGATCCACGACGGTAAGTTCCCAACTGACTAATCAAACAGCGGCGCGGCGCAACTTCGGGCCTGGCGCTTTGCAGGAAAGCTCCGCTCATCCAAACGATGAGCGGGCTTTCGCGTTTTGCGCTGCAGGATGCCAAAATACGCGACATGCCAGGCACGCTCTATCTCGTCGCCACTCCCATCGGGAATCTCGAGGACATCACCGAACGGGCGCTACGCGTGCTCAGAGAGGTCGACTTGATTGCCTGCGAGGACACCCGCCGGACCCGTGTTCTGCTGAACCATTACGACATCAAGACGAAGATGGTGAGCTATCACGAGCACAACGAACGCGAGCGCGCGGCGGAGTTGGGCGCGTTACTGAAAACCGGGGCGTCAGTGGCGATAGTCTCAGACGCCGGCACGCCGGGAATCAGTGATCCTGGTTTTCGAGTCGTCAATGATGCAATCGAAGGCGGTTCGCGCGTCGTCCCTGTCCCCGGTCCCACCGCCTTCGTCGCGGCGCTCATCGCATCAGGACTGCCAACGGACGGGTTTTACTTTGGCGGCTTTCTACCGGCCCGCGCTACGCAGCGGCGCGCGCGATTGAATGAGGTTCGAGCATTCAACTCCACTCTTGTCTTCTATGAAGCGCCGCATCGAATCGCCCAAGCCCTGGCCGACGCGCGTGAGATGCTGGGCGAGCGCGCAGCGGTGGTCGCGCGCGAGCTGACGAAGCTTCATGAAGAAATCATGCGCGGGAAGCTGAGTGAACTGGCTGAGCGGTTCGCCTCAGGAAGCGCGGCACGGGGCGAGATGGTGCTTGTGATCGATCGCGCAACTATCGAGGTTCAGTCAGATGAAGAACTATCCGCCACCAACATAGCCGCTCGAGTTCATGCGCTTGAGAATGAAGGGCTGGACAATCGCGCGGCCCTGAAAAAAGTGGCGCGCGAACTTGGCATCCCGCGTTCGGAAGCATATAGACGCCTGGTGGCCGCACGCGAACAAGAGGAACCCTGAGCGACAACGCGAAGGTTTACCACAGAGGACACAGAAAGTAAGTTATGAATTTTGAGTTCTGAATTTTGAATTGGAGAAAGACGAAAGCTGTCTTCAATTCAACATTCAGAACTCACAATTCAGAATTCCTTTCTGTCACTGTGCCCTTTGTGACCTTTGTGGTTCACGTGCGTGCTGGCGACACTCGTCAGTTCTTAAACGCTAGTTCTGTTCCGGTTTATGGATACCTCTGCTCAAGACATAGAACAGAGACGGTGCCCCATCTGCCGCTCACCCGTTCCTCGCGAGGCCGCTTCCTGCGAGACCTGCGGTTCGCTCATCTCCGACACGCCAGCTGACGAAATTCGCAACTTGAACTACCTGCTCACTGAGCTGGCTGGTTGGGAAGCGGA
>JAVHWA010000148.1:0-10766 GCA_032160165.1 Acidobacteriota bacterium | reverse complement strand
TGATGCGGGTAGTGATTGGCAAACCCATTCAGTCCGATCAGAGCCAGCAACTCCTGCAGTTCTCGATTGCGGTCCGCTTCGCTTCTGACATGTCGCAGACCCATTTGAATGTTTTGCTCTACGGTGCTCCAGGGAAACAATCCGTCCTGTTGATAGACCATCCTTACGCGACCGGTGCTGATCAGTTGCCCCGACGTAGGCTTATCAAAACCTGCAAGCAGATTGAGCAGCGTGGTTTTGCCGCAGCCCGATGGTCCCACAATAACGACGAATTCGCCGGCCCCGACATCCAGCGAAAAATCACGCAGCACCTCGACACTGCCGAAGGACCGGGTGACAGATGAAAGACTCAACGGCTTATCTTTCATAGCCCCATCGGATGCTCGGCAGCCTGGTAAGCAGAAGCAGCAACCTGTCTATGACGACCCCGATGGCCCCGATGACTATCATGTTAACCACCAGCAAATCTACCCGAAGCGCATTCCGCGCGTCCCAGATGGCGAAACCCAGTCCATCCCTTCCCGCGATCAATTCCGCCGCCACCACCACTACCCATGCAAGCCCGGCGGTGATCCGCAGGGCCGTGATCACTTGCGGGGCGATTGCGGGAAGGGTGACCTGCGTAAATAGCTCGGCGCCCTTATAGCCATAATTCTCGGCCACGCGAAAATAGACGACGGGAATGCTTGCTACCGCGGCTATGGTTGCGAGCACTATGGGAAAGAAGGATGCCATGAAGATGAGAAAGATGGCGGGGCGGTCGCCTATGCCGAACCATAGTATTGCGAAAGGAATCCACGCAAGCGGCGAGAGATTGCGAAAAAAGTTTATGGTTGGCAGCAACGCTCGTCGCGCGCGGGCGCGATCTCCAAGTGCAAGGCCGAGGGGAATTCCCAGGGCAACAGCAAGAGCAAAGCCCGTCGCTACGCGAAAGATCGAAGCGATAAGATCATCAAAGAGGCGACCCGCTCTGATCTCCTCGGCGAACCCTCTTGCTACTGATTGCGGGGAGGGAAAGGCCGATTCATCGTAGACGTGCAGCAGCGAGAGTCCGAACCAAAGTCCCAGCAGAAGGACGAGTACGATGATCGGAAGAAGGCGGGTCTTGGGGGGTAATTTCTCTTCCTTCATGCGATTTGTTCATTGATTCATTTAGTCATTGATTCATTATCTCCCGCGAAACAATGGATCAATGAAACAATGATCAAATGATTCATTTCAGGACTCTGACAATCCTTTCAACCTTATGTTATAACAGATGCTCCTTGGGTATGAAGTGAGGAGGCGAACGATGTGGTGTTAGCCGTGCCGAAGCCCTCCCAAATGTTCGATCAACCCGGTGATCCCTGCTGATGCGAGTCTCTTCGTCTTCCCTCTCCAAGTGCGCCTTAGTACTGCTTCCTCTTCTGGCGCTCATCCTGGTCGGGTGCAAAGGTACGACAAACGTACCGACCCGGAATTCTTCAGACTACAACGCCACCGTGCGCGCCTTCTTTGTGGGTCTGGCGGCGCTTCAGGTGGGCGACGATGTGCGCGCCGAGGCCGAGTTGACCAAGGCTACGCAGTTGGCGCCGGACGAGCCCGCATCGTGGGCAAATCTTGGCCTCCTGAGCCTACGCCAACGCAACCTGGATGTCGCGGGCGAGCGACTGGAGAAGGCGCGTACGCTCGCGCCGGATAATTCAAAGATCTCTGTTCTGCTCGCCATTCTGGAAAGCAATCGAGGTCGACCGGCTGAGGCGATAACACATTTGCGCAAGGCGATCGAGCTCGATTCAAAGAATCTGAAAGCCCTGTACATGCTTGCGGAGGAGACCGAACGTCAGAACGACGAAGCGAGTATCTCCGAAGTGCAGAAGCTGCTGTCGAGAATTCTTGAGGTGCAGCCTGACAACCTTGCTGTGCAGCTCGAGGCGACTCGAGTTGCCGCCAAACGCGGCGACGCAGAGAATCTTAAAACACTAGTCGCCAGAATCAGCGAACGTTCTGCCGCTTGGCCGCCGGAAGTTCAGCAGCAGTTAAAAGCGTTGCAGGACGCGGTTGGCGCATCGGACGCGCGCGCGGCCGCAACGCGTGTCGCGTTCCTGAAAAACGTTCTCGTGCGCGTAGCCGAATATCGAACCAGTCTTGCGCAAGTCAAAACGGCACCAGGCGAAGACGCCGAACCATTCACGAAGTTCATTCGTTTGGAAAACCCTGTGTTCACTCCTGCGCCACCTGACGATGCGCTCAACTTTAACGCCGAGCCCTTACCGGAGTTTCAGTCGGGCACCTGGGATTGGATCGGCTCGGTGTCATTGAACGGCGAAGGTGCGCCCGTCGTTGCTGTCGCCAACGGGCATGAACTACGTCTCGCCAATGGCGCGACACTTCCCTTTCCGGGGGGACCTAAATCGACTCCTCCGACACCTCACGGAATTCTTGCGATTGATTTCAATAATGACTTCAAGACCGACCTGGTGTTGGCCGGCGCCGGCGGTATTCGTTTCTTCAAACAAGACAGTCCCAACTCTTTCGTAGATGTGACCGCGCAAACCAAGCTTCCTGCAGCCTTTTCCAGCATGGCTTATTTGGATGTGTGGGATGCCGACGTGGAAGCCGACGGCGACATGGACCTCATTGCCTCGGCGCTTGACGGCGTTGATACAGAGGTGAGGAATAACGGCGACGGCAGCTTCACCGCGGCGCATCCGTTCGAAGGGTCGAAGGGGTTGCGTGAATTTCTGTGGGCCGACCTTGACGCGGATGGTGACGCGGACGCCGTGCTTCTCGATTCACGCGGTGTGCAGGTTTACGAGAATGAGCGCGGCGGCCAGTTTCGCGTTCGCGCCGTGCCTTCTGAACTGCAGGAGGTAGCGTCGATCGCGGTTGCCGACGTGAACAGCGATGGAACTCTCGACCTATTGGTGTTACGACGAGACGGCTCGATAACTCGAGTCTCCGACAAAGCGGGAACGAATTGGGACGTGACGGAAATCGCCCGCCTCCCCGACAGCAACGCATATTCCGGGGGCGAGCTTCGCCTATTCTCGACGGACCTGGACAACAACGGAAGCCTTGACTTAATAGTCTCACGAGCCAATCTGGCGCCGACGGATGTTGGCTGTCCTCCGGTATGTGCCGAGGGATTCATTTGGCTGGGCGACCAGAACGGCAAATTCAACCAGGTGAAGGCGACGGTACCTGCACGCCTATTTTCCTTCGGCGACGTGAACGACGATGGACGACTCGATCTCGTGGGGTTATCAAAAGGCGAGAGTCTGGTTAAGCCCGTCCGCTTAATCAATCATGGCTCGAAGAACTATCACTGGCAGCAGATTCGGCCGCGCGCCAAGGAAGCAACAGGCGACCAGCGCATCAACTCGTTCGGAATCGGCGGCGAGATGGAGATCCGCTCCGGCTTGCTGACGCAGAAACAACTCATCATCGGGCCGGTTGTTCATTTTGGACTAGGCGAACAAACGGGCGCCGATGTCGTGCGCATCGTCTGGCCCAACGGTTCCGTGCGGGCCGAGTTTGATCTCAAGGCCGATCAAACCGTCGTCGCTGAACAGAGATTGAAAGGCTCCTGTCCTTTTCTGTTTGCTTATAACGGAAAGGAAATGAAATTCGTTAAAGACGCCGTTCCCTGGAGCTCGGCCATCGGGCTACGCATCAATACGCTGGGAACCGCCAGGGTCGAAGCCACCGAGGAGTGGTACAAGGTTCGCGGCGACCAACTCGTCCCACGAGATGGTTACTACGACCTGCGAATCACCGCCGAGCTGTGGGAAACCTATTACTATGATCAGCTCGCGCTGATGGTGGTCGATCATCCAAAGGACACTGACGTCTTCGTCGATGAGAGGTTCGTTATTCCACCTGCCAAACTGGCAATCACGACGGTTTCGACACCACACAAGGTCGCGCGCGCCGTGGATGACCAGGGACAGGACGTGACTGCAGTCGTCAGCGAGCTTGACGAGAAATACCTCGACACATTCGGGCGGGGTCAATATCAGGGTGTGACACGCGATCACTACGTAGAGGTCGACCTCGGGGATACTGCACCGGAAAGCGGCCCGCTCTTCTTGATCGCGTACGGCTGGATGCACCCGACCGATTCGTCGATAAACGTCGCCATCAGTCAGGGACAAACAGCCAAGCCCACACCGTTGAGTCTTGAGGTGCCCGACGGCTACGGCGGTTGGGTCATTGCAAAGCCGAATCTGGGCTTCCCGGCAGGTCGCAATAAGATCTCGCTCTTCGATCTGACTGGAGTGTTCCGTGCAGGTACTCCGCATCGCGTGCGACTGCGAACTAATCTGGAAGTCTATTGGGACAAGCTCGAGTGGGCGCGAGGCGTGCCGGGAACGGAACTGCGCACTACGAAGATAGATCCGGACGTGGCAGACCTGCATTATCGAGGCTACTCGGTCATCAACCAACCGAACGCGTCATCTCCTCAGGTGCCGGATTACAATCGAATCGCGTCGTCGAAACAGATTTGGCGCGACCTCATCGGCTATTACACGCGCTTCGGTGACGTACGCGAACTGCTCAAGACTGCCGACGACCGCTACGTGATAATGAACGCAGGCGATGAGATGAACTTTCGCTTCCGGGCCCTGGCGCCTCCGGCGGAAGGTTGGATGCGCGACTATCTCATCGTCGGAGACGGCTGGATCAAAGACGGTGATCTCAATACCGGATTCTCCAAAACAGTTCTTCCCTTGCCACGCCATTCGGAGCAGAACTACACTGCGGCTCCCGGGAGACTTGAAGACGAGGAAGTCTATCGAAAGCATCCGGACGACTGGCAGAATTATCATACGCGTTACGTCACGCCTGAGGTTTTCCACAGCGCACTGGGGCCCCAAACACCGAGATGACACGCAGTCGTACTGCAAGATTCTTGCTTGTCCTCTTTTTTATTGCGTTGCTCGCCACACCGCTCGTGATAAAACGACTGTCGCAGCGCAGGGAGTCGAGCACCGACCGGCAAAGCGCGATGACGCGCTACGGCTTTCGACTTGAAGAGGTCTCAAAGACTTCAGGCATCGACTTCAAACATCAGGCCCCTACCCTCGATCACAAACTGGATCACATCATGCCGCAGGTCGCGTCCATGGGCGCCGCGGTGTCTATCGTAGATTTTGATCGCGACGGTTGGCAGGACGTTTATGTCACCAACAGTGGTGAAGGAAGTAAGAACTCCCTTTATCGCAATCTGGCTGATGGAACGTTTCGAGATGTCGCCACCGAGATGAACGTCGGCGACATCAATCAGCCGGGAACAGGCGTTTCGATGGGCGCGGTGTGGGGCGACTATGATAACGACGGCTTCGAAGACCTCTTCGTCTATAAATGGGGCAGGCCGGAGTTGTTCCATAACGACGGCGGACGCGGCTTTACTCGAGCGACAGACCAGGCTGGTCTGCCGCCGTGGGTCAACGCCAACACGGCGATCTGGTTCGACTACGACCGCGACGGCAACCTTGACCTCTTTTTGGGAGGCTATTATCCGGAATCAGTTGACCTTTGGCATCTAACAACCACGCAGATGATGCCTGAGAGTTTCGAGTATGCTCGCAACGGCGGGCGCAAGTTTCTCTTTCATAATCTCGGTGGCGGCCGATTCGAAGAGATCAGCGCTCAACTCGGAATCAGCTCGCGAAGATGGGCGCTGGCTGCTTCGGCAGCAGACCTGCGCGGCACAGGTTACCCGGACCTCTTCATCGCGAACGACTACGGTGTCGCGGAACTCTTCTCCAACCAGAGCGGCAAGAAGTTCGAAGACGTGGGCGAACGCACGGGCGTGGGCTTTGCGCCGAAAAGCGGCATGAACGTCGCCTTTGGTGATGTCTTGAATAGTGGCAAGTTTGCTATCTACGTCACGAACATCTCTGAGGAAGGGGTTTTGCTTCAGGGAAACAATCTGTGGGTCCAGCGCGATGGGGCGGCGGGCGATCCCGCTGCCTACGACAACCTGGCGCGCGATATGGGTGTGGAACTTGGCGGGTGGAGCTTTGGCGCGCAATTCGGTGATCTGAATAACGATGGAACGTTGGACCTTTACGTCGTTAACGGATACGTCTCGCTCGATCGAAATTCCAACTACTGGTACGACTTCTCAAAAATCTCCGGAGGTAATAGCCGAATAATCGCCGACGCCGCGAACTGGCCGCCGATGGAAGGGCGCAGTCTGTCGGGTTATCAGCAGAAGAAGGTTTGGCTCAACGACGGAGCGGGCCGCTTCAACGAGGTCGCCCAGGCTGTGGGAGTTACTGATACCTTCGACGGGCGTTCAATCGCCGAGGCGGATCTGTGGAATCGTGGAGTGCTCGACGTCGTCGTCGCGAATCAGCGCGGCCCGCTACTTCTCTACAAGAACACTGTTGCGCCTGAAAACAAATGGATCGAGTTTGAGCTGGAAGGGACCGAGAGCAATCGCAGCGCTATCGGCGCCCAGGTAAGGGTCTTCTGGAACAACCAACAACAAGTCCAGGAAGTTTCCGGTGGAAGCGGCTTTTGCGCACAGAACCAGCGTCGTTTACATTTCGGGCTTGGCAGGAACGGTCAAATCGAGAAGGTCATCGTTCGGTGGCCCTCCGGAAAGTTACAGACCCTAGAATCGACTCAGCCAGGCCAGATCAATAAGGTAAAGGAGCCTGCATGAACGTCGACGCCGAGATGCCGGTTAGACCTACGGACGAGCCTATGTCGGTTAAGAGCGAGCGCAAGGCCGGCTTTCGTTTCGACAATCGCTATATCGCTCCGCTCTTCATCACCTGCATTTTGCTCGCCGGGCAGCTCTCATTCGGGATGCTCGAGAGTTACCAGAAAACCGCACTCGCCATCGTCGCGGCCATAATTACGGAACTCGTTCTCTCGCGCATCTTCACGCATAAATGGCCGAACCTTGCCAGCGCCTACATCACCGGCATCAGCGTAGGGATACTCGTTCGCTCGCCGGCTGTCTGGCCTTATCTCTGGTGCGGCGTGGTGTCGATCACTTCAAAGTACGTGCTTCGCGTTCGCGGTCGCCACCTATGGAATCCCTCGAACTTCGGAATTAGCGCACTTCTTTTTCTAGCTCCCTTTACCGGAGCGACGTTGAGTGTCCAGTGGGGAAATAATATCTGGCCGATGATCGTCATCTGGACTTTGGGGACGCTCATCGTCTACAGACTGAAGCGGCTCCACATCAGCGCTACATACGTTGCGTCGTTCTTCGCCTTCGCGCTTGTTCGAAGCATGATCACGGGGCATGGATTCTTAGCTGAGGTCGCGCCTATCACCGGTCCGATGTACCAGCTCTTCGTCTTCTTCATGATCACGGACCCGAAGACGACAGTTCGATCCAGGTGGGGACAGTGTGTGGTCGCGATCGCCGTCGCGTTTGTCGAGATGGTCCTACGATTATCCGAGGTGATTCATGCGCCCTACTACGCCCTCTTTCTGGTCGGGCCAACTGCTAATCTTATCGAGATCTATCTAAGCTCGCGTACGAGATCGCTGAGTCCTGCGGAACACGCCGTGTCGTAGCGGCTTTGCTGGGAGCAGAGGTATCTTGCCAGCGCTGCCAGCGGTTACAGCAACGGTTTGACAACAAACCTCCCGCCTCATAACATGCGGCTCAGCCTGAACCGATCAACCCAGAGGCTTAAGCTCTACTAATCAAGAATTCCGGAGTGTGTGTAATGGCAGACAATGACGAAGTGATTTCCAATCAAAATCAGATCAAGGCAAATCAGGACGCGATCAAAGCGAATCAAGCGGAGATCAAATCGAATCAGGAACGTATCGAGGCGAACCAGGCCAAACTCGATCAGATACTGGCGAATCAAGCTCGCATGGAAGCGAATCAGAACCAGATTCTCGCCAACCAGGAAAAAATTCTCTCCAAGTAGGATTTCGTTGCCGATTGAATCCCTTACGGTTGGGCTAAGCGCCAAGCGGCGCTGCCCGACCGTCAGCGCATTGATCAGAAGCGTCGACTCAAACACTGCTCAGGAACATGCCATCTCCCCGGACAGGCTTACTTCTCCTCCTTCTGTTCTCCCTAACGCTGACGGGTTGTAAAAAGGACGCGACGGAACAGTCGACGGTTAACGCCTCCAATCCTGATTTATCCGCCAACCAAAACGCAGGCCAGCAAGCTCTCGCGCCGACCGATGGCCCGAGGCCTTCAGGACCAATTGAGTTCACCGACGTAACGGCCCAGGCCGGAATTCACTTCAAACATAATAGCGGCGCCTTCGGGAAAAAGTATTTGCCCGAGACGCTGGGGCCCGGTTGCGCTTTTGTCGATTACGATAACGACGGTTGGCAAGACATCCTGTTCGTGAATTCTACTAACTGGCCGGAGAAGAAAGCCGGCAAGTCCTTTCTCGCTCTTTATCACAACAACCAGGACGGCACTTTTACCGACGTCACAGGCGGGGCCGGGCTGGCGGTCGAGATGTACGGACTCGGCTGCGCCATTGCCGATTACGATAACGATGGCTTTGACGACATCTATATCACCGCGGTCGGGCCCAACCACCTCTTTCGTAATCTTGGTAACGGAAAATTTGCGGACATGACAGCGAAAGCCGGCGTCGGCGATACGGGGTTCTCGACCAGCGCTGCCTGGTTCGACTATGACAAGGACGGGAAGTTGGACCTCTTCGTCTGCAACTATGTCGAATGGTCGGTCGAGAAAGACCAGAACTGCACTCTCGATGGTAAGAACAAGAGTTATTGCACTCCACAATCCTACAAAGGACAAAGCGCAAGTCTCTATCACAATCGAGGAAATGGAACGTTCGAGAACGTCAGCCAGCGAGCTGGTATCAACGACCCGACCAGCAAATCGCTGGGAGTTGCTGTGTTTGATTACAACAACGATGGATGGCCTGATCTGTTTGTGGCGAACGACACCGAGCCGAATAAGCTTTATAAGAACAACGGCAACGGCACATTCACAGACGAAGCGTTACCGGCCGGCGTCGCATTCAGCGAGGCTGGAACACCGAGAGCGGGTATGGGAGTTGATACTGCTGATTATGATGGCTCGGGACGTCAGGGCATCGTCATCGGCAACTTTACCAACGAGAGCATGGCGCTCTATCGCAACGATGGCACCGGCCTTTTCACCGACGAAGCCGGAGCATCCGGCATCGGCAAAATGTCGGCCCAGTCTCTGACCTTCGCCACCTTCTTCTTCGATTACGACCTCGACGGACTATTAGACATCTTCGCCGCCAACGGGCATGTCTCTGACGACATCGCCGTAGTTCAACCAAACGTCAAATACGCGCAGCCTCCACATCTCTTTCACAACAAGGGCAAAAAGAAGTTTGAGGAAGTAACGCCTCGCCTTGGGCGGGCGCTACAGCGGGCAATAGTCGGACGCGGTGCTGCTTACGGTGATTTCGATAACGACGGTGACCTCGATCTACTCTTGACTGCCAACAATGGCCCGGGGCGGCTTTTGAGAAATGATAACGGCAATCAGAACGATCTCCTGCGCGTGAAGACCGTCGGATCTCAATCGAACCGAGACGGCATCGGGGCTAAGCTTACTCTGAAATCTTCAACCGGCGCGCGAACCAGCGTGGTCAAGAGCGGATCGAGCTATTGTTCACAGAGTGAACTCCCGCTGACGTTCGGTCTGGGAAAGGCCGACCCGGCCAAGGGCGTGATCCTCGAGATCGCATGGCCGAGCGGCCAGGTAGACGTACTTCCCGACGTGAAACCAAACCAGGCGATAACGGTGCAGGAAGGCAAGGGCATCATCGCCGCGACACCCATAGTCTTCGCCAAGCCCGCAACGCAACCGTCAACTTCACCAACACAGTAAGAGCGATCTAATCCTGAGTCCGAAACACTAGATGCCGACAGCGAGTCAGCAGCCCCGTCAGGGGCTGAGCAAACTGAATACAACAGAGATCACTCGATCGATTTCGAGTAGAACGGCGGGACGAAAGAGCTCAACGATCGTTGGTCAATTCGCGCTTGTGATGTTGGTCTTCTGTGTTGCTGCTATCACGCCCAAAGCCCAAACGACCCCATCAACATCCATTCCCAAATTCAACTTGCGCAAGAGCGGCCTCGAACTGGAGCGTCGCGCCCAGGCAGGCACGTTCTTTGATGTTGTTGGCCGCAAGTCGGCAGTGGCCGGCTATGAGAACCGTTCGATGGAGGCGTGGGTCTATCCGCTAAAGCTGATTGACGATTTGAACGTCTCGTTTCAACTTCAAGGATATCCGCTGGAGTTTCAGGGTAGCGATACTCTGACGAGCATCAACGTTCGTCCGGAAGCGACGACACTAACTTACACTCACGCCGCGTTCACCGTACGCGAGATCATCTTTGCCCCACTAGATGAACCGGGAATAGTCATACTCTTCGACGTGCAAAGCGTATTGCCGCTTTCCATTTCCGTTTCATTTCGTCCTCGACTGAAATTGATGTGGCCGGCTGGATTGATGACCGGGACCCTCTCATGGGAAGAGAAGGAACACGCTTATTACATAACTGAAGAGACCCGGCGCTTCGTAGGTATGATCGGATCACCGTCGGCGCGCGATGCTGCGGTGATGCCTTATCAGGAAGAACCGCGCGATGTTCCTATGCGGTTTACCATCGATGCGTCTCATGATGCTAATTCGCAGTATCTGCCGGTGATCATCGCCGGGAGCAGCGAAGGTCGGGAAAAGGCAAAGGAGAGCTACCATCGTTTACTTGATAGCGTGCAAAAGCTTTATGAGAAGAACGTCGACCACTACCAACATCTGCAA
>JAVHWA010000122.1:0-26067 GCA_032160165.1 Acidobacteriota bacterium | reverse complement strand
AGGAAATAAGGTGAGTCGTTGATGAACCTGGCGGGCTCCTTCAACCGGCTGTCTCGCAACATCCCCGATTGTAAAATCCGCTGTGCGATATCCCGAGTGAATCCTATGCACCCGCCTTGAATGGAAGGAGTCTCCTCTCCTCCCTGCGGCGTTCCAAACAAACCACTACGAATCGGCAGATACTGGAACCGCCGATGAATCACGGTGTCGGGATCGATCTTGATCAAGTATCGAGTTGGTTTTTCAAGGAAGATTACGAGCATACGCTCGATCACCGCCCCACCATTTTCGATGCCAAATAATCGCGGCTCTGCGCGAAAGTCGACCTCGTTACGCCTGGCCAGTATGGGAAAGCGAGGATCCGGATCTCCATCAGACCGTAAGATGACGCGGCTCGACGGATAATGTCTGCGCAGGTCCAGAAGGCACTCTGCTGTGGCATCGTAGTTTTTGTAAACCAACGCGAAGAACGTGAGATCGTCATCGCCATACTCGGTCAATTGATCGTCGGTGATTGCCATGATGTGAGCCGAGATAGAGGCGGTAAGCTTTCGTGCGCACTAATTAAAGTCAGCCTTGACAGGTTGCCATAGTTCACGCATTCCACTCAATTAGCGGTGCAGGCAGATCGTGCTTCACCAGTATGCACAAATCGAAGACCGCTTAAGTTGAAGAATATGGATCATGCTAAACTTGAGCAACTCGACTCGCTGGATTCTCATGAAAATAGCTCAGGCATAATTGACGAGGCATGCTTGTGAAATCGGTGACCATGATCTCCTGGGAGTTAGATCCCTTTCACACCCGCGGTGGCACAGCGTACGCCATTAGGCGCCTGGCTGACCAGTTGACGGGGCTGGGGATCGAAACCAGAGTTCTCCTACCGGATTGTCTGGACGCTCGCCCTGGGAAGAACGTCACGCCTTTGCTGAGGCCGATTCTTTTGAACATGCCACCGGAAATCGATCGTGCGTCTCGTGGAGTGCAGTGTAGCGAGTTTTGTCGCGCCGCACTTGAGGTGGTGGAACAGATTACCGCCAGCGCAGGATCAGACGCCGTCGTTGCACACAGCCTCGAAGGCGCGATGTTCATCGTCCTGCGAAGCGGAAGGCGGTCCGCTGAGCCATCAGTCTTTTGGCTTCATAGTCTTTACGACCCACCACTCAGTGACCTCTCGAAAGATCATCGGCAGCTCCTGCCGCTGCGAACCTTGCTCGCATCCGCAGTTACTATGGCCGATATCGTAGTAACCAGCGCGGGCATTCTGCAAGACGCGCGCGAGTTCGAATGGCCCGACCGACTCAAAGAATTGCAGAAAGCACTCACGGCTGCGTCGAAGGAACAACGAGTGCTGACCGTCGAGTCTATGGGGTGCCTTCCAGAAGTCTCGAAGGATTCCCAGAATAGAATTATTCAGTATTCAAACCTGGAGCATCTGAAAAGCGTTCCCACACCTTATGTTCTTTTCCCGGGTCGACCGTCGGTCGATAAGGGTCTTGGCATTTTCGCAGCGATTGCGGAACGACTACGAGCGGAGAACATCGCTTGTGTGGCGGTGCAGCGACCCGCGCAGCGAGCAGAGTTGGAGAATCCGTCTCGCAACGCGTCTATCTACTGGTTGCCCTGGCTCACGCAGGATGAGTTGGCCGTCGCGATGCGCAACGCGGCATGTACGGTTCTGCCGAGTATTACGGAGGGATTCGGTTTGGCCGCGGCGGAGTCAATCTGTCAGGGTGTCACCACCTTGTATCAAAAGGTCGGCGGTCATCATGGTCTGCAGGCACGTCCCAATGCACTGCCGGTTCCCCTGACGACAACCGAGCGGGCGCATCTTTATGGTCTATGGTCAGAATTATTTGGCAGCCCCGACTATTGGTCCGTTTGGGCCAGGTATGAAATTACGCTGAGACCACTGGTTGATAAATGGGTCGAAGCCATAAGATCGGTTGTGTATCGCCCCAATGCTGGGAGAGCAAGGATTCAAAACGCGGATTTTCCGGAGTGGTCAGTGGACGAGCGGTGGGGAAATAAGCTGCGGCGTCGGATTGAAGTTGGTACAAGCGTTTAGGAATGCAGATGGCCAGTATTTGATTTTATTGGTGCGCCCCAGAGCAAACGAGTATGAGCTCCTGCGAAGTTTCGATATTGATGCCAGTATTCGATACGCCTGCCGCGTACCTGGCGGAGTGTTGGGAGTCGATCGAGGCGCAATCGTTTCGCGAGTGGGAGCTTGTCCTGGTGGATGATGGATCGCGATCAGCCACAACAATCGCGGAGATTGATCGCATCGCCAGTGATCCCAGAGTCGTCCTAATAAGGCTCGATGATAATAAAGGTGTTGCTTCCGCTCTTAATGTGGGACTGCGCCGATGTCACGCTGGGTTGGTCGCCCGGATGGACTCCGACGACAAGATGATGCCGACGCGGTTAGAGCGGCAGTTTGCCTACTTGCAGGCCCACTCGGACGTGACCATACTCGGGACTCAAATGCAGTGGATCGGTTGGAACACTTACGAACCGTTTCCGCCAACCGAGCATCCGAATCAGGTCACGGACGAGTACATCAAATACCAATACGATACTTCGGGAATCTGGTTTCTTAACCACCCCACAGTGATGCTACGACGTCATGAAGTGATGAAACTGGGTGGCTATCCCAACTATCGAGTCGCACAGGATCTCGGCCTCTGGTTGAAGGTGGCTAGGGCGGGGCTAAAGATTCACAATTTGCCGACCGTAGAGTTGTGTTATCGGCTACATCCTGGTCAAGTTACGAAGGCCCACGGCGTGGTGGACGAAGAGTACGATCAGATAGTCGAAGAGTGTTGGCGCCATCCCTCGGCGATGTGAGACCAGCCTCTATGAACCTGGGCACGAAGAATCCACCTTTCAATTGATCTTGCCACTCCATCTTCTTCGATAGTGGTGGTTATGTAGTCAGCAGAAGCCTTGACCGCCAATGGTGCGTTCCCCATCGCGATCCCGATTCCCGCGTATCGGAGCATTCCGATATCAGTAAAGTCGTCTCCAATCGCCATCACGTTTTCCCGTCGTAGTCCCATCATTTCTTCCGCCAGATAACTCACAGCCAATCGCTTATTAACGGCTGGATGGAAGGCCTCCAGCAACGTCATCGACTCGGACTGCTTTACCTGAGTTCGAGTGTGAGACTTCTTCAGCTCGCTTGAGAGCCGCGCAATGACGTGGATGTCATCGCTCAACACCATCACTTTGGTAGTTGAGCGATTTAGCAGTGGCCGCAAATCACTCACAACAATTGGTTCAACCGTTGATCTCGCAAAATAGTTGACGGATGGGCGATTCAGATTCGAGACATATATATCGTCCTCAATATGGAAGTGAACGGACACGCGGCCGCTCAGGCTGAGCGGTTCAGTGTGATCCAGCACTTGCGCCAGGACACCAGTGTCTACAGGCCAGTGACGATGGACGAATCCAGTCTTAGGTTCGCGGATTAGGGCCCCTTCATAGCAGATCAACGGTAATCTCGAACCGATTGAGTCATAAGCGAGCAGGGAGGACTGATAACGCCGACCGGTAGCGATCGCAACCGCGACCCCGTGGCTTTGAGCTGAATGGACAGCCTGTATGACGGACTCCCGGATGCGATTCGATTCGTCCAGAATCGTGCCGTCGATGTCGAGCACCAGCAATCGGAGCTCGGCTTTATCATGAGCTGGATTTCGCATCCTTTGCTTAGGTATTTCCATCGTATGACCTGACCAGTTCCATCTGCGCTTGAAAGCCGTCCAGATCCTGAAAATTGAGTGTCGCCAGTTTAAGGAATCGAGTTCTACGTTCCTGATTGAGAGCTCGCAGGACCTGGTCAAGTTCGGCGATGCTCAACTGCATCAGCTTTAGGACGCACTTGCCAGTGAATTGAATTTCTTCGCGGGACACCATTCGTAACAGATCCTCGAAAGGAGCGAAATTGATTTCCCATTCTATCCTGGGATTCGCCCTGCCTATCTTCGGATCGACCACGATTAGATAAAGCCATCTGACGCAGGCCGCTTCGTTAAGCTCAAAGTACTTTTGCAGTGCATTCTGTTGCGCGCCGGTGACGCAGATGTCGTTGACGAACAGAATCGGGCGTCCGCGAAAATCATCGTTATGAACGAGCCGCGGGGTTAAGCGTTCGCGCTCCTTTAAGCGGTCGGTAAAGCCCAGGTTTGCATAATCTATCGAGGCCGTCGACTCGTTATCGTAATGGATATCCATCAATGATAGCCGTTTGGAATCGCGCATGTCCCGCTCCCGCATGTACAAATCAAACAACTCCCTACACAACAAGTTCGCCGCTGCCGGTGTCTCGGCCGCGATCGCCGGTCCCGTCAATATCCAGTCCGCGTGTTGCGAGTCACCCGCGATTAGGTTTTTCGCAAGTGGAAGCAGCAAGCGAGCGTAATAGCGAACGCTGTCGGTAACGCCCAGTTTGAAGCCGGGATACTGACGAAAGATCTCTGCGTCCGCGTGGAGAGGCAGCTGGTTGATTCGATGCAAGCAAGAGGTCTCAGAGTCACTCATCAGTTTGGCGGTCGCCGGCGGGCGCGATTCAGTGGCATGTTGGATCATGAAGGCCCTTCGGAGCAACAACGTTGGGTGCTCCGGACGTGGTGAATAGTCGGCTGGTCTGTTGGGGGTGTGTTTTATCGGGGCCATGGCGAGCGGCCGCGAAACGGACCGCTCGCCGGCCTGGCCTACTTCTTGAAGTAGCTTTGGTGTCTCAACTGCATTTCTTTCGGATCGGGATTGAGTCCGTCAATTACGAAAGGTGCACCCGCGAGGATAAAACTGGCATCGCTTCCTCCGTTGACGGTGGTGTTGCCGTGGCAGCCCATGCACCCGCCCATATTGTAAGGGCCGCCGCCCGTGTAGACGTTGTAGAAGGGATCACCCACTTTCCTCTTAACTGTCTGGCCCGTGTAGTTGTCGGCATACGTCTTCGGAGCGTAGTAGAAGTCTGTGATGCTGAATCCGTCGCCAAGGCCAAAATTGAACTGCCCGCTGAAGGCCGACAGTACCATGTTGGTTTCGACCAGGCTATTCGACAAGTAGAAAGACTCAACCGGGATTGACGGTTTCGCACCGGCGGCTCCATAGAGCTGTCCCGGAGTTTTTTGTACGCTGTTCCCGGCAGGGATCCACTGCACATTGACAAGTTTATAGTTGAGCCAAACGTTGCTTTTGGTGTTGTACCCATACTTCGCAATCAGCTTGTGAACGTCCTCATTAACGTCGACGATCGGATTCGATGGAATACTGAATCGGCGTCGGTTGACCGTAATGTACGATTGAGACGCTGATGGCGAATTTGCGGCGGGCTGCGTCGAGACGCTGCCCTTTCTGGTGTTCTGATAATAACTCTGCTTAGCTGAGATCTGACCCGCCGAGTCCATTGGCCGGGGGATGAAATTTTGGGCCGTAACAGTCTTCGTCCCGTTCGTCGCCGTCATGACCTGCGACGGCGATTCGATAACGTTGATGGGCGCCGTCGCGGCGATGAGGTACTTGCTGCCAGGCAAGGCGATGGATGACGGGTACACATAAGGCGGCGTGGGCGACGGCACAGGCGTCGATGTGTATGCGTTCCCGTTCAGGTTGCCATCGGCATCCTCGACCGGATTTCCGTCCGATCCTCTGATATCGTCCTTGTGTTCGAACGTGGCGAAGATGAAGTAGGGCGCGGACATTGTCTTGTGAATAATGTGGAGCGAAAGCAGCGTGCCACAGGTGTCCACGTACTGGTACTGCTTCTGGCCCTTCTTGTTCTTCCCCAAATATCTATAGTAGCGGATTGGTGCGACGTGATACCCGCCCGGGATGGCGACGCCCTTTTCGTAGGCCTGCCGTTCCGCATCGGTGGATACGCGAAAGGCCGCTTTGAACTCCAGCGTTCCGTCCGGGAAGCTCACGTACTTGCCCGGACCCGTGCCCGTAGTTGTCGATCCGTCGATCTCTCCAGCGGGTGGAAGCTGCCCTTGAGTGACGATATAGCCGGAGGTATTGGCGAAGCTGGGGAGGGGGGCTTGCGGCGTGCCCGGGTTTCCCAGTAGCGGTGTGTTGTACCACCCGCGCGAAGCAATGTATCCGTACTCCGGGTAGTTACCTTTTGCCATAAAGAACACGAAGTTTCCCGGACTTCCTGATGAGTAGGGAAAGGCGGAGTACATTGTGCACAGCCCGATCTGGCTGCCTTCGTCCAGATTTACAAAGGGGGTTAATTTCGGATTAATTGCCTTGCAGTTCGACGGAGCTGGGGCCTTAGTGATTACCTTGTTGGGGTAAACGTAACCGGGCGTCGAGTTATATCCCCAGGAAACGTCAGCTTGGGGTTTGTATCCATTTGGCGGAGTGGTGTGACCCGTGTAAATCTCGGAGCGGTGGCGAGTAGACTCCCAGACCAGGGCAGGATAACTGGTCGAACTTCCGTTTGGCGGTTGTCCAAACTGCAGGCTCGGGTCGGCCGTCTCACGAGCGCCAGGATCGCCCACCTTAGCGGCCGTGCCTGAGACGGGCATATTGGCCCAACTAAGCGCGATGAACTCCTGCCAGGCGAAGTATGCGGCGTCCCGGTTGTTAGCGTTCTGGGCGCCTCCAGGAATATCTGATAAGACCTGGATCGGTGCTTTCTTTTGAAGCATCGCCACGATGTTGGCCTTAATCGTGTCCGCGGGAGCCGGGGTGAGGGTGCGAGAAGACGTACTGCTGGACATCGCCACAACGGCAAAAAACAATCCAGCAACACATAGTCCAACGACTAAGAGTGAAGTCAGTTTTTTGTTCATGTTGCCATTTTTCCCCAGCGACCGTGGGAATACAAGTGTCGATTTGGTGGCGATCTAGTGGCGGTCAAACTCGCCGATGCAAGGGCACAAGGTCGACCAATTCCGTGGCGGGACCCACGCTTAGCCATCCTCGTAATCAATCCGCAAGTCGAACGACGCTGCTGCTGATGCTTCTATTGTGGGACATCGGGCTGCCTAGTCATAAACCGAGATGATTGGATGTGGGAAACGTCCGCCGCCAGACTTCTGATCACCGAGGGGGCTCGATATAACCGTACCAGGCAGCCTGTGGCGGGTCCTTTAGAAGCGCGCGACTGGCTCTCACGTAGATCTGGTTGCCCCAGTCATAGTGCCAGAAGACCTTTGCCGTTTCGTTAAGCAGCCCTTCACGGGTCATGGCCCAGTTCAGCAGCCGGCGGTTCTGTAATCTGATATCACTCTCGTCAATGAGCCCGGCGGCGAGTTGTCGTTCATAGTAGTCACCGACGCTCGCGTCATTGTCACTGTCCTCTTCGAAGTTCGCTCCCATGTCGAGCAGTTCTTTAGTTGCGGAATCTCGCAGTGTCAGATCCACTGCCGCCCCGTTGGTGTGCGCCGGCCAGGTCCGTGAATCAGCCTCGTCGAAGGACGCAGGATCGACTATGAACTGCCGCGCGTAGTCGCGATGTTCTTCTTCGCTGCCAGCTGGGTTCTGCTGTTTCGCCTTTGCGTAAAAGAAGTTCCACAAGCCCTGCTGGCAGGCAACTGAGCGATGACCATCAAGCACGAACAACTCTGCCTCGAACGGCCGGAGTAGCTCGTTCACGCGAGCAAGTTTTTCCGCCACCGATTTTCGCAGCCATACGTCTCGCCGGCTGCCCTCGATCGAAGTGCCAAAGGGCGGATTCCTGCCGTCCGTCTTCGCGTAGTAGCTCTCGAACGCGACGCCAACGGATTGTAGATGCACCAGCGGCTCGCGACCGCGCGGATCATTCTTGTCTATGGGAATCTCCAGATACGGGCTGGAAAACATTTGCAGCGAGGTGATCGGGACTTGATGGTCAAGTCGCATCCTGCTTCGATTCATGAGGCCCTCCGTGGTTGTCGCGGAATTGTAGGGTCTCTCCCGGCCGACACGCAAATTATCGCGACCCAATCGCGATCCCACACGTTGCATTATCCGCCAATCTTTGTTCTAAACTTGCATTCATCATTATGGCATTCTCGAAACGAAAACCACCCGACGCCCGCAGGAGCGACTGCCAGGACCAACTGGCCGGCCGCTGGGTCAGCGATCCTTATCGCTGGATGGAAGAGGACACGCCAGAATTGCGAAGGTGGGTGCTGGCGCAGCACGAGTATACGAAGGCCCGCCTGTCTGCCCTGCCTGCGCTCGAAGGAATCCGCCGGCGTTTGGACGAGTTGATGCGCACGTCCGCCATGGGGACCGTCACCAGAGTTGGAAAACGAAACTTCTTTCGACAGCGTCACAAGGACCACGAACTCGCGGCGCTCTATTCTCAGGACGTGCCGCACGGTACACCGCAATTGTTGATTGATCCGAGTCAACTGAGTGCCGACCGCTCGATCACACTGGCGGACACGCATCCATCTCGTGACGGCTCGCTGATCGCATATCGTCTGTCCCTGGCCGGAAACTCCTGCATGGCGCTCTATGTAATGGACGTCGACAGCAAAGAGCTGCTGCCGGACGTCATTCCCGGCGACGTAAATCCGGTCGCGCACGCATGGCACACCAGGAACCGTGTTGTGTGGGTACCTGATAGCAGCGGCTTCTACTACACGCGTTGCCCCCGCGCAGCGCCCGCCGGAGAGGCGCGATTTAATCATAAACTCTACTTCCATCGCCTGGGTGATGATTGGCACGACGACACCCTGGTTTTTGGCGAATCGCTGACGCGAGAGCAAACACCCTACCCGCAGCTCTCGTCCGATGGACGTTATCTCATGGTGGTGGTGCAGGATGTCTCAGGCGCTATGCCATGCTCGCAACTTTATCTTCTGGATCGTGAGGATCCCAAAAGCAAATTCCTTCCAATTGTTCGCGGGATTGAGGCGTTTATCACTGCCGCATTCCATCGAGACCGTCTCTACATCCAGACAAACCACCAGGCGCCGTTGGGGAAACTCACATCGATCAAGCTCGCGGATATTGCCTCCGGCGAGTTTGCCGAGACAACCGTGATTCCCGAGGGGTCGTGTCCCCTTGGAGCCTGGACCGCGGTGGGAAACTACATCTTCATTGAGACCATCGAGGACGTCTCTTCAAAACTGCGCGTATATGACCTGGCGGGAAAGCTTATCAAGCAGATTGAACTGCCTGGCATCGGTAGTATCAACGCGCTGAGCGCGGAGCCAGAGTCAGAAGCGCTGATGATTTCGTTTTCGTCGTTCCTGGTGCCCAGGGCCACGTATCGCATGGATCTTGAAACGCTCGAATACACTCTCGACCATCAACCCGAAGTACCATTTGATCCGGCGGCCTTTGAGATCGAGCAGGTCTGGTTTGAATCGCTGGACAAGACCCGGATCCCGATGTTCCTGCTTCATAAGCGAGGGATCGAGCGCGACGGCAAGAACGCTGCAGTGGTCCACGGATACGGCGGCTTCAGAGTCAGCCTCTTGCCCGCCTTTGCCGCACACGTTATCCCATTCCTGGAACATGGTGGAATCTATGCAATCGTTAATGCGAGAGGAGGGGGAGAGTTTGGCGAAAAGTGGCATCGGGCCGGCATGCGCGACAACAAGCAAAAGGTCTTCGATGATTTCGTCGCCGCCGGCGAGTGGCTGATCGCCGAAGGGTACACGGAAGCTTCAAGGCTGGGTTGTTTTGGCTGGAGTAACGGCGGCTTGTCGGTGAACGCGGTAGCCGTCCAGCGCCCGGATCTATGGAAGGCGGTGGCCGCGGGCGCGGCGGTCACCGATATGGCCCGCTTTCACACGGTCCACGGTGGCCAGCACTGGGTCGCCGACTACGGATCACCCGAGAATTCAGATGACCTCGACCTGCTGCTGCAATACAGTCCCTATCACACACTGGCAGAAAAGGTCGAGGCCCCTGCGATACTCACTCTGGTTTCCGACAATGACGACCGCGTTGCTCCGTGGCATAGCTACAAAATGCATGCCGCATGGCTTGCGGCAAATGTCTCCAGGAACCCGATCCTTATGCGTGTAGAAGAGAAAGCCGGACATCGGGGGAGCCCGGTAGCGAGCAGAACAATCGCGCGATATGCTGACATCTGGGCGTTCTTTTTCTGGCAGCTCGGGCTCGACTGACGTGGCTCTTTAGTCCGGCGTAGTTGTTTAGCATTGGCTCGGACCGGCTGGTACCAATACGTACTTCTTCAGCCGAACGGCCTGCGATCAGGAATGATTTATTGCCCGCTGATTGCGATCCCCCACGGTCCGTCGCCCGCTTTGACGGTTGCCACCACAGAATCCGTAGTCGTATCGATAACTGAAACATCATTTGACAACCCATTCGCGGCATAGATCTTTTTACCGTCGGGTGTGATTGCCAAACCCCATACGCGCTTTCCAACCGGAATGGTGGCGATGAGAGTGTTATTACCGGCGTCGATTACCGAGACGGTGTTCGCGCGCCCGTTCGCCACGTAGATCTTCTTTCCGTCGTTCGACACAACCACGCCCATGGGCTTTACGCCATCGCCTTGCGGTAAATCCACTGTCTTTATAACCGAATGTGAGCTGGTATCAATGATCGAAAGGATCCGACCTTGCTCGGCTGTGACGTAGGCGTGTGTTCCGTCAGGCGAAAAGGCGGTATCTCTGGGTCGCGCGCCAACCATGAAGGTCGCTACCACTTGATTGCTTTGTGTGTCGATGACCGAGACGGTGTTGCTGGTTTCGGCCGTAATGTAGACCCAACGTCCGTCGGGACTGCGTGTGGCGCCTTCGGGTTCGATACCCACGATCAGCGTGGACATGACCTTGCCGGAACCGGTGTCGACAATCGACGCCGTTCCCGCATCTTCGTTCGAGATGAAGAGCCGCGATCCATCGGAGCTCACCGCAAATTGTTCCGGGTCCGTACCTGCATCGTAATGTGCGACGACCTCTCCGCTGCTGGTATCGATGGCGGCGATCTTGTTGATAGTGCCCGCGATCTGGGCCGATACACTTAGCGCCACATAAATGCGTCTTCCGTCCGGGCTGGTTCGAATACCGCGCGGTCGCGCGCCCACCTTGATGGTGGAAACAACGCGATCTGTGTTTACGTCAATGACGGTGATTGTTCCGTCACGCTCATTGCTTACGTAAGCGCGCGGACCGGAAGGATGTCGCACGCAACCGATGAAAGCTAACGCCACAGTGGCCGGGATCAGAAAGCTTCTACGCATGGCTTCATTTCTCCGCAAGCTCGACTTGCAACGACGTCTCGCGCCTGGACAGACGTCTCTCCGATTCGCGAAGCCAACCAGCGCACAACGCCACTCCCGCGATGATATATACAACTCCGGCGGGAACCCACATGATCAAGCCTCCAAGCTGTTGGTCTTCCAACGGCGTCAATCCCCACGAGGCGGTTGTTTGACCGTAGGCCGGATAGAGTAGTTTTCCGGCGAAAGTTATGAATGCGCCCAAGAGGCCGCTATGAACAGAAGTCGAGAACACATAAAGCGCGGCTGCTCCGTAGCCCATCGCGCCGCGTGGTCCATGAATAAGGGCCCACCAAAAGAGGAGTGCCGAGCCGAGGAAACAAACATGCTGAAGCGTGTGAACGGCGGCGCTCTGTAACGTAGCCTGGAAGAGGAAGGGCACGTGCCAAATCCATAGCGCTACCGCATGCAGTGCCCACGCCATCATCGGGGTGGTAATCGTTTGCCAACTTGAGCGGAACCATACGACCTTTGTCCGCCGGCCCAAGCGACGAGACCAATTCATCGGCAGGGCCCAAAGGAACGCAATCAGAGGCCTGCCCAGGACCAAAAGCGGCGCGGCGACCAACATGAGTAACTCGTGTTGCGTCATGTGTGCCGAGAACAATACTTCACCCATTGGATGCAACGGTGAGACAAGTGCTATGAATAATGCGAGCCAACCGCTGGCGTACGCGGCCGCTTCCCACCGCTTGATCCCTCTTCCTCGTCCGGCTTCGGTCCATAAACGTCGCACGCCCCGAAGATAAAGCCAGCCTGATAGAACCAGACTTCCGATAACTAACGGATCCAGCCCCCACGTATAAATAAGATCGCTTGCGTGGTGCGGCTTACCTTCGTGTCCCAGGACGCTCGAGGCTGAGACAACAACTGCGAGGCACAATGCGAACGGGCGAGTGTGGCTCCTGTGTTGTTTCGTCTTTCGAAATCGAGTCTGAAATCTCATCTTTCACACGGTCCGTGTAAGAAGATCGGCAGCCACAGCGCAATAATCAAGAGTGACATCAGAATGCTTACCAGTGTGCCGACCAGAGCCATGAAGCGACTTCGCGCAATTGGTCCCGGGTCATCTTCCTCGGCCTTCGCAGCCAGGCGGTGCCAGATTCGGTAAGCGAAAGTTCCAGTGGTCAAGGTGATTGCCAGAGCCAGGAAGGAAACCAGATGAAGCATCAGTGTGTGTCCGCTGCCGCAGGCCCAGCGCACGAGAGCATAATTGGTCTCTAACTGAATCAACGCGGCCAGCGGTCCGCCGAGTATTCCGGCCCACAATTCCATCAGCCTCGGGTCGGATGAGGGATCGGTTGTCGCGTTGGCTCCCATCATTCTCTCATTCTGCGGCTAGAGCACTCGTGGAGCGAGATAGATGACTGCATAGATGAGCAGCCATATCACAACAACAAAGTTCCAGTAAGTGCTGTTCTCTGAAACGTCGACGAACCGCCGTCCTTCGATTGGCCCAACGAACATCAGAACTATCAGCACGATGGTGTCGATCAGATCAGTGACAATGTGTGTCGTATGAAATCCAAGATTGAACCAAACGATCGAAGCGTATGCGTTGTCGTCCCAGCGGCAGTTTAGATTTTTGAACTCGTAGATGCGTATGATCGCAAATGCCAATCCGAACAACCCGGTCACTATCATCCACAGTCGAACGCCCTTTAGATCAAGACTCTCCGCAGCTTTGCTGGCGAAGCGGTTGGGAATGAGGCTCACCACAATGATAGCGGTATTCAACGTGCCCCAAAAAAGATCAGGCGGCAGCGTCCTTCCAGGTGGCCAATCCGGCACCGCTGTGCGCAGGAAAAAGTAGCTGACGAGGAGGATGACCAACATGGTCCCCTCCATAAGAATCATGCTCCATGTAGCCCACCAGGTAAGCGCGCGATGACCGAACGCGTACGTCGGTAGGTGAGAGACGTCGATGCTTCGTCTTACCGCCACTTATACCTGACCTCCGTGCTCGATTGCGTTCTGCTCTCTGAACTTCTCTTTGACTTCTTTCGGCGCACGCTCTTCCGCTTGTCTTTCCCTGGGCCAGAACCACGCTATCAAAGCTATGCCGACAGGTATCGATCCCCAGACGACAGCCCAGGGGTTGAAGATGGACCCGATAAACAATCCGCTGGTAGCCAGCGCAGTGATCAGCGGCCAGATAGTGGGTTTTGGGAACTGGTCGATGTGATCTGGTTCTGCGTCGAGCATCTTCGTAATCAGGACTTGTCGTACGTCACTTCTCAGGCCCTCGACAACAGGCTGATCGTCAGGTTGAACCCAGAGAGTGTCGCGGCCCGCGACGGTAGGAATTCGCAGGAAGTTGTAGCTCGGAGGGGGTGACGTGGTTGCCCACTCGAGGGTGCTCGCATTCCAGGGATTGTTTCCGGCAACCAAGCCGCGGTTGCGACTCCAGAAAAAGTTAATAATGAACGCAAGCACGCCTAGCGTTAGCACGATGACCCCCAGGGTAGCGACGAAGTTCAATCCGGGCCATCCCGGCATCGATGGATAGGTGTAAACGCGACGCGGCATACCTCTCAACCCAAGAATGTGCATGGGAAAGAAAGCGAGGTTGAACCCGGCAAACATCAACCAGAAAGTGATTTTCCCCAGGTCCTCGTGAAGCATGCGGCCCGTGAATTTTGGAAACCAATAGTGAAGCGCCCCAAAAAGCGGGAACACGGCCCCGCCGATCAGGACGTAATGAAGGTGGGCCACTACGAAATAGGTGTCATGAACCTGCAGGTCGAGTGGACCGCTCGCCAGCATCACTCCGGTCAATCCGCCCATGATGAAGACGAAGAAAAAGCCGAGCGCAAACAGGAGCGGACTCTTAAAGATCGGCCGCCCACGCCAGATTGTCGCGATCCAACAGAAGATCTGAACTCCCGAGGGAATAACGATCATCATGGAAGCTGCAGTGAAAAAGCTTTGGCCCATTTTCGGCAAGCCGGCTGCGAACATGTGATGGACCCATAGACCGAACCCGATGAAGCCGGTCGAGATCAACGACAGCACCAGCGCCGTGTAACCAAAAATCGGTTTTCGCACGAAAGTGGGAATGATGGCCGAAACAAAACCCGTGGCCGGGATGAAAATGATGTAGACCTCAGGGTGTCCGAAGAACCAGAAGAGGTGCTGCCAAAGAAGGGGATCACCCCCTTCGGCCGGATTGAAGAAATGTGTGTTGACCAGCCTATCGAGAATCAGTGACGTGCTGGCCAACGAGATGGTGGGCATTGCGAAGAACACCATGAAGGCCATCACCACAACGGACCAGACGTAGACGGGAATCCGATTCAAAGACATACCCGGCGCCCGCAACTTGAAAATGGTGGTAATTAACTCGGTGGCTACTACCAGAGCTGAAACTTCGGTGAAGGTGATGAGCTGTGCCCAAAAATCGACCCGCTTGCCCGGACTGTACTGCGGACCCGCAAGCGTCACATACGAGAACCATCCGGCATCCGGCCCGATGTTGAGCGCGAAGGCCACAAAAATCATGATGCCGCCGAACAGATAGATCCAGTATCCGAATGCGTTCAGTCTGGGAAAGGCGATGCTGCGGGTGCCGACCATCAGCGGGACAAGAAAGACCGCGATTGCTTCCATGATAGGAACGGCGAAGAGGAACATCATGGTCGTTCCGTGCATCGTGAAAATCTGGTTGTATAAGTCTGGACCCAGGAAACCGTTTTCCGGTCGGGCAAGCTGAATACGCATCAGCACCGCCAGGATTCCCGCCAAAACGAAAAAGACGAACGCCGTCACGATAAATCGTTTGCCCACGGTCTTATGGTTGACCGTCGTCAGCCTGCCCCAGAAGCCAGGCTTATCACCCCAGGTTTTGTCCAGCTCGTGATGAAGTATTTCGTCGACGCTCGCGTCGGATGCGAGTTCGTCATTACCTATTGGAGACGTTTCGAGTCGTGCTTCCACCATCGAGCTCACTTCAGGCTTTGTAGATAGTCGAGCAAAGCGTTCAGATCGTCGGCACTCATGGGGTTGGGGGGCATTTGATTCCCCGGCTTGATAGTCTGCGGATCCAGGATCCAACCAGCTAAGTGCTCTCGCGTGTTTTGCAGCGTCCCTGCTCCGATGGACTGTCGACTTGCAACATGCGTCAGGTCCGGACCAGCCCGACCTCCTGCGTCGGTACCTTGTATGCGATGGCACATGATGCAGGGCTTGGATAGAAAGACCTGCTGGCCCCGAGACTGGGATTCGGTCGATGGCGCAGGCGCTGAATTCAACTGAGAGGCATACCAGGCCCGGAACTGCTCTTCGGGCTCAGCCACAATCGCAAACGCCATGTGCGCATGCTGGAACCCACAAAACTCAGCGCACTGCCCGCGATAAATACCGGGACGATCGGCTTGCATCCACGTCTCTATGGGATGGCCGGGAACGAGGTCGGTTTTTCCGTGAAGGTTTGGTACCCAGAAACTATGAATCACATCGTTCGAGATAAGCTTGAATATCACTGGCCGGCCGACGGGAATGTGCAGCTCGTTAGCCGTTGTCACCATCTGACTCGGAATCGGATTGTCGTACCTGACATCCCACCACCATTGATGACCGGTCACCTCGATTGTTAGCACGTTGTCATTCACGGGGGCGGAGTTGATCGCGCTTCCGACAAGGAAACTAGAGACGAGAAGTACGAACAGTATGACGATAGTAAGCGCAATGGCGCTGATCACCGTGCGAGAGATTCGCCGGTCCTGCCCTGGATCAGTGTCGAGCAAGACCGGCTTGAGGGGTTGGTCATTGACCTGAGTTCGACGACGAAATGCAGCGACCAGTAAGACAACCATTACCGCAACGAATACAGCTGAGAGCAGGTAGAGCATCAACCTCCACAAGCCGTCGATTCGACTTGCCTGCGGCCCCGCGGGATCCAGAGCGGATTGAGAGCTGGCATTCGCTGAGATCACTGCGAACAGCACGACCGTCAGCGACCACCAAAGGCACTTGAACCGGGTGGCGTGACTCGATCTCGTCGTTCGATGCCGGGGTCGACCTCTATGACTCATGGCTTAGGTATTGACGTGTCCTTTACCGGCACGGGTTCGGCGGAACTTTCCGGCGGCTTACCCTGGATGTGATCGTCACGCGAAGGCGCCGCGTCCTTTGGTGAGTTTCCACTCATGCTGCGCACATAAGCCGAAAGTTGCCAAACCTGGAAATCCGGCACTCGCCCGCGGAACGAAGGCATACCGTTTGGCCGGCCTTCGACGATGGTCGCAAACACTTGTGCGGGCTTGCTGCCATATAGCCACCTCTCGTCCATCAGCGCCGGACCCATTCCTCCTCCACCCTGCGAGTGACAGCCGTTGCAGTTGTAAGCGCTGAACAATCGCTTGCCTTCAGAAAGAGCGTAAGCGTTCTCTTCGTACTCATTCTTTATCTCCGGGGGCGGCGTCTGCGTCCCAGGTTGCAGATCGGTAAGCGACTTGGAGTCGATGGTAGTTGACGAGGGAGGTTGTACACGGAAGCCGCGCTCTTCTCTCTTGCATGCTCCGAGGGAGAGACCCGCCACCAGCCCGAGCATGATGATGAAAGTCGGTCTGTATCTCATAACAGCACCATTCACATCCCGCGCGACACCGCGTCCGCGCGCGGCACTCCGTACTCATCCAGGATGTAATCGATATCCGCGCGTCGTCGCTCGAGGATAGCCTCAATCCTTTCCTTGAACGCATCATCGCCTCGTCTGACTCCCATCGAGATGTCATACACAAACGGCAGGTAGGGAAGATCAATCTGCGGCGAGACCGGGGCAATCGACAATCGAGCACCCTGCCGCTTTGCGAAATAGCCCGCCAGCGGTCCCCACACGACAGCGACGTCGACTTCGCGTCGGGCAACGCCTTCAATTATTCGCGCCGGCGGGTTCGCCCGTGCATAGTCGCCATAGACGCTGTACGCCTTAACGTTGTCGACGATCTTTCGATTTGTCAGCGCGTGCGCCGGCGGCGTGTTCGCGAAATCGTCGCCGATCAATTGGACACCGATCCGAAGATTGCGTAACGCCGGATCATCGAAAGTGCGAATATTCAAAGCGCGGTCCCGTCGGGAAACGAAGACGTAGGTCGAGCGATAATAAGGCCTGGTGGTTAAGGCGAGCTCGCTGCTGCTCGGCATCCCAATGATGATGTCGCACAGGCCTGCCTTCAACGTATTGCGAACGAATCCCCGACGCTGGGCCCACCACGCGTACTCGACCTTGAGGTGCATCTCGCGGCCGATGAGGTCGGCGATCTTGTTCTCAAAGCCCTCCAGCTTTTCATTGGAGAAGGGAAGATTGTTTGGATCGGAACATACGCGTAGGGTTCCCCGCGTGTACGCGGCATTCTCCAGAACAGGCTGGCTTTGGATCACAGCAGGGGAAGGACGCTGCTGCTGTGCCTCTTGTTGAGTGCCGGCGCACGATAAGTGAAGTGTCACTGCGGCCAGCACGACGGCCACAGTCAGTATTCGAGGCGGCATGGTCATGTAACCGTCGAGATTACGGGAGTGAAAAGACATAGAGCGTTCCCCCCGTAGTGGTTTGGCTGGGAAGATCTGACATCGCATTCACGAAGCCGAGTGCTGCGGTCGGATCGCGCGGGTCCAAGCCTCCCGCGACTATCGCGCCTGCCCAACCTCCGACTCCCGAAAGAATGGCAACGTACTGCTTACCATCCGGACCGCGATACGTGACGGGTTGGCCTATGATTCCCGATCCAACCTTGAACTGCCATAGGACCGAGCCCGTGCGCGCATCGGCGGCTTTGAAGTATCCATCCATGGTTCCGTAGAAGACGACATCGCCCGCGGTGACGGCTGCGCCGCTCCATACCGGAAAACTTTCCTTAATACTCCAGATCTCGTGTCCCGATACCGGGTCCCACGCGCTGAATGCTCCGCGGTTTCCGCCGGGCCCGGCATACATCTTGACGTTCATTCCGACGTAGGGAGTCCCCGCGATGTATCCCGTCTCAACGCTTTCTGAATCCTGACATAGATTGTTGTGCGGTATGTAGACCAGTCCGGTGCGCGGAGAAAATGCGGAGGGCTGCCAATCTTTCGCTCCGGGGGAAGCGGGGCAGATTTCCCTAACCACCTTTCCCACCTGCTCAGTACTCTTTTCGGGATTGGTTGAGAGTTGGCCGCTTTTGAGGTCGACTCCCGACGAGGTGGTGATGTGAACAAATGGATTCGCCGACAGAACCTGACCGTTGGTTCGATCCATCACGTAGACGTATCCGTTGCGATCCGGGCGAATCAGGACCTTCCGGGTGGCGCCATCGAAAGGCATGTCGATCAGGATTTGCTCGTTGACCCCGTCATAATCGTGAAGATCGTGTGGAGTGAGCTGATAAAACCACGCAGCCTGGCCGGTGTCCGGATTGCGGGCGAAAATTCCGCAGGTCCACCTATTATCACCGGGCCTCTGAGCAGGATTCCATGGACCAGGGTTGCCGGTGCCGTAGTAGATCAGGTTCTGTTCGGGGTCGTACGAGATCCAACCCCAGACAGTACCGCCTCCGAGCTTCCAGGCGTCCGGCGGCCACGACGTGACTCCCAGGTCTGTGCCCCGGTCCTGTGAATAGAATGGTTTGAAGTTTGGCCCGATCAGGCAATCGGCATCCGGTCCGGTGTTGTAGGCGCGCCACGCGATCTTTCCGTTGGTGGCGTCGAGGGCAGTCAACCATCCACGAACCCCCATCTCGCCGCCGGAGTTACCGACCAGTACTTTGCCTTTCACGATCAGCGGCGCCATCGTCATCGTTTGCCCCTTATTTATCTCGCCGAGGGACGTCTTCCAGACTTCTTTTCCGGTGGCTGCGTCGACTGCCACGGTGTAGTTGTCGAGCGTGTTGTAAAAGACCTTTCCATCCGCATAAGCGGCCCCGCGATTCACCACATCGCAACACGCGACTCCCTGGGACGCGGCCGACGGCTGCGGCTCGTATTTCCACTTCAAGCTTCCGTTCTTTGTGAGGTCCAGCGCATACAGGATATTTGGATAAGGAGTGACCACATACATCGTGTTGTTGACAACGATCGGAGCTGCCTCCTGCCCGCGGTTGACTCCGGTCGAGAAGGTCCATGCGACTTTCAGGTTCTTAACGGTGTCGACGTTAATTTCCGAGAGGCCACTGAAGCGTGTGCTGGCGTAGTTCTTCGCCGGCATCGGCCACTGTCCGTCTTCGTCTCCCACGGGGTAACTGTGTGGCTGCGGGGTTGGTTGCACCGACGCACCGTCGGACGTAGTTTGAGAGGCCCGTTGAGAACAAGCAGGAACCAGAGAGGTAATTAATATAACCGCCAGGAAAAGTAGACTCCGGCGCGCAGAAGTTAATCTTTCCACAGGCAGTGAGGTCATGTCGCACCACCAATTTCGAAAATTCTATCTGAAGCTAAGGCTCAGTTCATCGTTCTCGCCCTCTGGAGCTGACGAGCCGGAATTAGTCGTCACCAGCGACTATCGGGAATCTGAGGAGTAGTGAATCCAAACACCGCTGCGAGGCGGAGAAGAGAAGCCATAGCTGGAACACTGGGACTTTGGCGTCCCCGATGTTTCAGCGCGTGAGCAAAAGGTTCTGGCAAGCCCGAACGCGCGCTCTGAGCTCGAGCGGCTCCGATTCCTTCTTCACATCTTTAACCTCTTCCGACGCCGGCAACACCGCCTGCATTCCCAAAGACCGGTCTGTTGTAAGAATCTCGTACGAATCAATCCGTCTGCTGTCGCGTTACCACACTCCGCTCCAGGAGCTCTCGCGAATTTAGTTATTGATCCGGTGTTAGCGCGCTCCCGCTTTGCAAGGCGGATGCCAGCCTCGGTCGCATCGGGCGCTCTATCCGCGCGCCGGGAAAAAGCTCTCTGCGGCGTGCCCCCCCGAAGGTCTCTGGATATCCTCGGCACTAATCTTGCTGAGATTCGGAAGCGCAGAATCTTCGAGGTGATTTGACTCATTAAGATTCACCCTGAGAGCAATCACCTCAGCAATCCGTCTCTAATTAGAACGCGAGTTCGGCGGGAGCTAACTCTCAATTGTCCGATAACAAAGATTGTGGATCCTTGAGTTCGAATGTCTCGTCGAGCCCACTTAAGTAAACGAGGAGTTGCGAATGAAGAATAAGACGCAGATGACCAACGTTGCCAAAGACCTGTTGTACCAGGCCCTGGAAACTGAAAAGGGTGGTGTGCAAATCTATGCGACTGCCTTGAGGTGTACTGTCAATAAGGACCTGAAAGCGGAGTGGAGTAAGTATCTGGAACAAACAAAGGAGCACGTACAGATTCTCTCTGACCTCCTGAGGGCGTTCGAACTCCATCCCGACACCGAAACACCCGGGCGCAAGGTCGTCCGCTTCATCGGCTCTTCGCTGGTAAAAGCAATGGAAATGGCATTGCGCTCGACCGATCCCCAGGCCGCGCAAATTGTCGCCGCCGAATGTGTGGTCTTGGCGGAGACGAAGGACCACCTTAACTGGGGTCTTATCGGTGAACTGGCGAAGAATACGGAGGCGCCGGAATCCGCGGTGTTAACGCCCGCCTACCAGCAAGTAGAGGAGCAGGAGGACGAACATCTCTATCATACGAAAGGCTGGACGCGAGAACTCTGGATAGAGGCGCTCGGCATGCCGGCTGTCCTTCCACCGCCCGAAGAACAAAGAGATGTGACCTCCGCGATTGAAGCGGCCAAAGCGAAAAAGGCTAGAACGAAAATGGCAAGCGCCAGCTAACTGTGCGCCGCATGAACTCACTGCCATCCGCGACGGCGGGCTGGTCTTGATTATTTCCGATTATCCGAACAAGAGGGAGATGAAATGAGTCCGAGCAAGAGCAAGAGTAAACAAGCGCGTCCGGAAAGAAAGACGAAGCCAACAGCCGAGGACCTGCCAACCAACGCAGGATATGGAATCAGCACTGCGAAGACCGATGATCTGGCCGCCAACGCGGAAGACCCCAGCGGTGAATACCTCACTACTAACCAGGGTGTTCGAGTAAATGATAATCAGAATTCGCTAAAGGCCGGTGATCGCGGTCCTACGCTACTGGAGGATTTCATCCTTCGCGAAAAGATCACGCACTTCGATCACGAACGGATCCCTGAACGGGTCGTGCATGCGCGGGGTACGGCGGCTCACGGCTATTTTCAGGTATATGAATCGATGGCCCAGTACACGAGAGCGCATTTCCTGCAGGACCCTTCCGCGCGGACACCGGTCTTCGTGCGGTTTTCTACCGTAGCAGGCTCGCGTGGCTCTACCGACCTCGCCCGCGACGTTCGCGGATTCGCGGTGAAGTTTTATACGCAGGAGGGAAACTACGACCTGGTGGGCAACAACATGCCCGTCTTCTTTATTCAGGACGCAATCAAGTTTCCGGATCTGATACACGCGGTGAAACCAGAGCCCCACAACGAAATCCCGCAAGCAGCGTCGGCCCACGATACTTTCTGGGACTTCATCTCGCTGATGCCCGAATCGATGCATATGATCATGTGGGTGATGTCAGATCGTGCTATTCCGCGAAGCCTTCGCATGATTGAAGGTTTTGGAGTGCACACTTTCCGCTTCATCAACGAAAAGGGGAAGTCGCGGTTTGTGAAGTTCCATTGGAAACCCCTGCTTGGGCTGCACGCGGTCCTGTGGGACGAAGCGCAGAAGATCTCAGGGAAAGACCCGGACTTTCATCGGCGGGATCTTTGGGAAGCGATCGAAAACGGAGATTATCCCGAGTGGGAGCTGGGTGTTCAGATAGTCGAAGAGAAAGATGAATTTAGATTCGACTTTGACCTGCTGGATCCGACGAAGTTGATTCCGGAAGAGATTGTTCCGGTGCGACGCATTGGAAAGTTAACTCTTAATCGCAACCCCGATAACTTCTTTGCTGAAACTGAGCAGGTGGCTTTTCATACCGGCAACATAGTCCCCGGCATCGACTTCACCAATGATCCTCTGCTCCAGGGTCGTCTGTTCTCTTACCTCGATACTCAACTGCTGCGGCTGGGCGGGCCCAACTTTCACGAAATTCCCATCAACCGGCCATTGGCGTCGCTACACAACAACCAACGCGATGGCTTCATGCGCCAGACCATTAACCGAGGGCAAACGAGTTATGAGCCGAACAGTCTGAGAGGCAATTGCCCGTTTCAGGCAGGCTCTGACATGAGTGGCTTTACCAGCTATGCGGAAAGGATTGACGCGCACAAAATTCGTGAACGGAGCGCCAGTTTCTTCGACCACTTTAGCCAGGCAACACTCTTTTTCAGAAGCCAAACCGAACCAGAACAGGACCATATCGTCCGGGCCTTACGTTTCGAGCTGGGCAAAGTTGAAACGCCCCCGATCCGAGAACGGATGTTGTTCCTGCTGGCCCAGATCGACAAGTCGCTCGCCGAAAGGGTGGCAAGCGGACTGGGCATGACCGTTCCCAGGAAGCTCGACAAGCCCATGAACTTGAGCGTGCCTGCGGATGGCGATCCCAGGAAGTTCCAGCCGAAGCCAGCGGCACCATCGACGAAGACTTCGCCGGCATTGAGCATGATCGCGAGCCCAAATTTTCCAAACACCACAATTAAGACGCGTAAGATTGCATTTCTAGTCGCCGACGGGTTCGACGGGGCCGCTCTATCGGACATGAAGCTGTCGCTGATGACGGCAGGCGCGAAGGCGTGCACCGTCGCACCCAGACTGGGTGTGCTGACTGGAGCAAACGGTGAGATATCTAACGCGGATTTCAGTTTTCTAACTGGCGCATCGGTCTTGTTCGACGCAGTGTATGTTCCGGGTGGCGAGGCGAGCATAGCGTCGCTTAAGGCGGAGCCTGAAGCGCTGAACTTTCTGCGTGAGGCCTACAAGCACTGTAAGACCATTGCAGCCAGCGACGCAGGTATAGAGTTGATGGAGGACGCGGACGTCGCGTCTGGCCCGGGGGTAATCATTGGTCGCGACGGTGCGAAGCTTGCCCAAGATTTCATCGACGCGATCAGCCGACACCGACACTGGGAACGCGAGGGAAAGGTCTGACATGCGAACGTCGATCAGAGCATTACTGCTGTACCGGTGAATCTTCAACGCCGGCCGGCTGCGTCGCATTGACCTTGACCATATCCGAATTTGCGTCGACGTAGTAGTGGTTCTTCCCGGTGGTGTCGGTCTGAGGATCGGCGTTGATGGTGTAGAACGCAGGTTGACCGCTCGCCTTTGCAGTGAGCTTGAGCGTGAAGATATAGCCGGCCACGACGGGAGTATCGCCCGCGAAGCGCTTGTCCAGATCGACGTCAGTTATCAGCTGGTCAAAGGTTCCGTAGGAGCTTCCCTGATGCTGCTTGTAATAGAGTCGCTGGTCAACTGCAATTGTTTGCAGCGTCTTGATCGCGGCCGCTTCATTGCCCGAGCGGACGATGGCCTTATATGCGGGTATTCCAATCCCCACCAGAATTCCAATGATCGCGATAACGATCATCAATTCGATGAGCGAGAAACCGCGCTGAGCCCGTTGACGATTACGATTGTGCTTCATGATTTAACCTACCTCAAAATTATTCCACGAAATAAATAGCGTTCTGTTCCATTAATCCCTGCTGCGCGCATAGCGCATTTCGGGTCCCGAAGTAAGGGGGAATTTTACTACATGCATACCGCATGCGTCACTTAGCCACGAGTTGGCCGGTCGGCGACAGCGCGCTACGTGCGTTTGTTGGAAAATCTGTCTTCCGGGGATTCGTTATCGTGGAGTGCTTTCAGCGCTTCGACAATGGCGTCTGCCAACATTGTTCCCTCGCAAACTAACAGCACGCGCTACCACGAAGCTACACCCGAGTTGCATCGGAATTTGTACGTGCGGCCCGGTCGGCGAGCATGTAGAATAGATCGGCACTGAGATACATCGGAGAACTGACCAGTTATGCGCAGACTGCAAACGGCGGAAGCTGAAGCTGAGCCAGCAACTATCGCCGCGCTCGAGAAGGTCGATCGACTACAGGCCGCGATCGAAACGGTCATCAAGGGGAAGTCCGAGGCTGTGCGTCTGGCGATCGTGACCTTGATCGCGGGCGGACATCTTCTGGTCGAAGACGTTCCCGGTGTCGGTAAGACTACGCTCGCCCACGCACTCGCGCGATCGCTTGATTGTGTATTCCAGCGTATTCAGTTTACGTCGGATCTGTTGCCTTCGGATGTGATTGGCCTCTCGGTCTACAACCAACACACCGGCGTCTTTGATTGGAAGCCCGGACCGGTTTTTGGCAACGTAGTCCTCGCCGACGAGATCAACCGCACTACACCCAAAACTCAATCCGCACTTCTCGAAGCCATGGCCGAAGGCCATGTGACTGTAGAGGGAACGACACATCCACTTCCGGCGCCTTTCATCGTTGTGGCGACGCAGAATCCGATCGAACATCATGGCACCTATCCGCTGCCGGAGTCACAGCTCGACCGCTTCATGCTTCGTCTGCGCATCGGCTATCCGGGCGCTGACGACGAGAAACAAATCCTTCGCGATCGCGAACGCGCTGAGCCGCTGGAGCAACTTCGCGCCGTAATGTCGGGCGATGATATTATCGAATTGCAGCAACAGGTCAGCGAGGTGGCGGTTGATGATGCGCTGGTGGATTATCTTATGCGGATCGTCAATGCGACGCGCGAGACAGAGATGCTGGATCTTGGGGTCAGCCCGCGGGGAACGCTCGCACTGTTCCGAGCAGCCCAGGCGTTAGCTCTAACCGAAGAGCGCAACTACTGCCTGCCGGATGACATTAAACGCCTGGTGATTCCCGTCTTCGCCCACCGGCTGGTCGTGAGCTCGAGATTCTCATCGTCATTGGGACGTAGTGAGGAGGCGGAGGCTGTGCTGAAAGAGATAATGAAGACGGTGAGCGTACCGCTCTAAGAGTAGTTTTGAGTTATGAGTTTTGAGTTATGAGTTACAGAACTCAAAACTCATAACTCAAAACTCAGAACCCCAACCCCCCCTCTCGAAGCCAGAGGCCTTGAAGCACAAATTCAGAACTCAAAACCCAAAACTCAGAACTCAAAACTCGGAACGCCGAATTCCAAACTCAAAACTCGAAAGAAGTGGCGTAACGCAATTCTGGGCGTCGGGTTGGTGCTGCTGGGCCTGGGCGCAACTTTCCTGGTCTTGATCGCACGGCGCGACGGCGACTGGAGATTAGCCAACGTCGCGGCCATAACCTCGCTCGTCATCGCCTTGCTGCTTGTCATCCTTGTTGTCCCACCTCTCTTTCGATCGGCACGGGCCGAAGTGGGCAGCATCGATCTGCCGGTCCGGCTCACCAAAGGTGGACTCATCTTCCTGGGCGTGGTGGCCATCGTCGGCTTCGCCGCGTGGAATACGGGCAACAACCTTCTGTTCATCGTTCTGTCGCTGCTTGTCTCGACCCTCTTCGTCGGCTGGGTGGCGGCGCGCGTAACCCTTCGCGACCTGGTGGTCTCAGCTCGCTTTCCCGACCATATCTTCGCAGGCGAGCCCGCGCCGGTCATCGTCACCCTGCGCAACACGAAGCGATTTCTTCCTTCTTTCTCGGTGATGGTCGAGGCGCGAGGTCCGCAGAGCGGCCCCCCAGCGAAAAGAAAGCGCCGACGGAAGCGAAAACGTTACGCTAAGCGGACGCTCTCCTATTTTATGTATGTTCCCCATCGCGCGGCGGCTGAGCAGCGAGTCGAACAGGTGTTTGAGAAGCGGGGCCACGAGCTAATCACCGGCTTCGAGCTCTCGACCCACTTTCCGTTCGGCTTCTTTCGTCGCCGCAGGCGGCTCCGCGCGCGCGACGTCGATATCATTGTTTATCCGAAACCAGAAGCGCTTAGCGATGAGTTGCATCTTCTGCCGATGA
>JAVHWA010000099.1:0-22617 GCA_032160165.1 Acidobacteriota bacterium | reverse complement strand
AGCCACTTCCCGACGTCCTTTACTACGCCGTCGAAGGGGCGGGCTCGTGGATTGAACGCAGCGGCTTCGAGCCCGCGCGCGCAATGGTTGACGACAAAGTGGAGATCAGCGACATGCGGCTGGCGGCCAGCCGCAATCACAGAAGTCCTCGCATGGACACGGTGGTGCGGGCGCTGGGGATAGAAGAAGAAGTTCGTCGCGGCTCAGTCGGCATCAAGGTGGGGCTCATCATCGAGCGACAGTGTGACCTTTACGTTCATCTAAGCCCGCGGACGAAACAATGGGATACCTGCGCACCCGAAGTGATTTTGCGCGAAGCCGGTGGGAGAATGACAGACCTCTTTGGCGGGCCGTTCGACTACAACCGTCGTGAAACGCAAAATCGAAACGGCCTGGTGGCATCCAGTGGTGCAGCGCACTCTAAAATCATAGACTCAATCTCTCCCCTCCTCAGGGAATTTGGACGAGAAAGAGTAAGATGATCGCTGCGAACGCCAGGCGAGCGATCTTTTTCGCGCTTCCCGCTCAGTGCAGGCAGGACGCGTGCGTTCCCAGGCGGATGCCTGCGCTCCCAGCTAACTTTTCCTCATGAGCATTCGACCCAAACTACTTCTAATCCTGGCGATCGGCGTCGTACCTTTGGTCGCCCTGAGTGTTGTTAACTACCTGAACGGAGTGAAGGTGGTCGAAGCACAACTGCGCACCGACCTCGCTCGTGATGCACAGGCAATTTCACGGAACATCAAGAGTCGCCTGGCCGAGCGTGAAGAAGCGATGGTTTCACTAGCGAACTCGCGGGCACTCAAAGAATATCTATCGAGCGGTGAACGAGCTGCAGCGCCAGACGGTTTGCCCGAGGATCTGCAGCAGGAGATCCGAAACGCTCTGGAGTACAACCGTAATAATTTTGTGGCGATCGCCTGCGTCGATGGCGATAAACATCCGCTGTTTCGCGCCGAGCTCGATCTCAATCCGTCAACACGGCGGACCGTCTTCCAGACTCAGGACTTTCTGCAGAACAACTTCGTGTTGGATGAACGTGTTTGGAGCGCGTCGGAGGAAACCCCATTGCGTTCGGCGTTCAGGAGCGAGTCTTATGGCGCTGCCCTTAGATATACGGTCCCTGTTTTCGTTGGGTCCGCGCCGTCTGCCGGGCTGAAGGCGGCGTTGATTGTTGATCTTAGACTCGATGCTCTGTTTGCGGAGGCTGCCGGAATTGCGGATACGTCGTCTACCACCGAGCTATCGTCTCCTGCTTCGCCACGTCTTGTGGTCATGATTGATACTGAGGGAAACATTGTCTATCACACTAACAGCGCCCTGAGGTATCAGCCTGTTGCAACCGCAATGTCGCCTTCCTTCAGCATGATTTCTAATTCGATGCGGGCTGGGCAAAGCGGTTCGGGATACTACGATTCGGTGGAGGGCGACCGTTGGCTTGCCGTCTATCAGCCCGTACAGTCGCTAAATCTCTCCGTCGCGGTCGCGGGCAATCACACTGCCGCTATAGGCGGTTTGCGTTGGATGGGATGGCTGAGTGCCGGGCTGACTCTTCTTATTGGAATTCTGGTGGCCGGACTACTGCTGTTGACACTGGGCCGCACTACTCGGAGCATTCAACGAGTGACGGAGGGAGCTGTCGCGATTGCGGGAGGGAATCTCAACGATCACATTGAAGTGCGCTCCAGCGACGAGACCCGTCTCTTGGCAGAGACCTTCAATGCCATGACAGACCGCTTGCGAGAGCAGATAGCCCGCGAGACAGAGTCGCGCCAATTCGAATCGTTCTTACGCTTGTCAGCTATCCTGACTCACGACTTGAAAAACTCGATTCTCGCTCTCTCACTGCTGGTCAGTAACATGGAGCAGCAGTTTGACAACGCAGAGTTCCGGACAGACGCAATGACTTCGCTCACCCAGGCAACCGACAAGCTCCGCGCTCTGGTTGCGAAATTGAGCGAGCCCGCCAGAAGCCTTAGCGGAGAATTCAAGCGCCCGCGGCCGGTAGATCTCGTTCCGGTTATCAACCGCGTACTCGCCCGAATGGCTACTCCCGATCAGATCCACCAGATTGATGCACACTTACCCTCAACGTTGGTTGCTGTCGCAGACGAGGAGCGAATTGAGCGAGTGGTTGAGAATCTGGTTCTCAACGCGCTTGAAGCAATGGACACGAACAAGGGCAAGCTGGATGTGGAAGCTGGCGCAGCGGAAAAAGGCTTCGTTTTCTTCAGCGTATGCGATACCGGTCCCGGAATGTCCGCCACATTTCAACGCACAAACCTCTTCCGCCCGTTTGCTACTACTAAAACGAATGGCGTGGGGCTGGGGCTTTATACCTGCCGCGAGCTAATCACGGCGCTCGGAGGGCGCATCGAAACCGAGTCTGAACGGGGCTCTGGAACTTGCTTCCGCGTCGTGCTACCATCCGCCCGGATCACCGAGAGCGTTTGAGAGGGGACTGGGGTCGACTTTTGTCGCCACGTCCAGGCGCTCTCTAATTGATCTCCTCTTCTGCTTTTCCAGAAAGAATCGATCGAGCATTTGATGTTTCAGGGGCGTGCCTTGTCACGCGCCCGGAACAGAGACCTATATTCCGCCCCACTCGATGAGCGAGCAACAACCCAAACGGACGATCCTGGTGGTTGACGATGATAGAAGTGTGCGCAACGGCTTGAGCTGGGCGCTGGGAAAAGAGTATCGCGTAATCGAAGCCGGCACGCGCGCCGAGGCGGTCGAGCATCTCCAGCATAGTCAAATAGACGTGGTTCTAAGCGATCTCCGCTTACCACCAGCCGTCAACGAGATCACTGAAGGCCTTGCCATTATCGAAGCTGCCCGCGCTGCGCGACCACCCGTACCGGTGATCGTCATCACCGGCAGCGAGTCGAAGAAAGCTGCGCTCGAAGCTGTGCGGCGCGGTGGTTACGGTTTCTTTGAGAAGCCCTTCAACGTGGACGAGATACTGCACGTGGTTCATCAGGCGGCCCGCACTCATCAACTCGAGCAGGAGATCCTCCGGCTTCGATCGGAGTTAAAGGGAGGCGCAGGCTTTGGTCATTTGATAGGAGCGAGCGCGTCACTCGAAAAGACGCTCAAGCAGGCTCGAGCGGTAGCCGCCACCAGCGCGACGGTCCTGCTCACCGGCGAGAACGGAACCGGGAAGGAGATGTTGGCGCGCGCGATTCACGAAGAGAGCACACGCGCCGACAGACCATTCATCGCGGTCAGTTGTGCGGCGCTCCCCGAAACGCTAATTGAGTCAGAACTCTTCGGGCACGAGAAAGGGGCGTTCACCGGGGCAGTACAAGGGCGGAGAGGACGCTTTGAGTTGGCCAACGGCGGCACTCTCTTCCTGGATGAAATCGGTGATCTTTCGCAGGCGGTGCAGGTCAAGCTGCTTCGCGTTCTTCAGGAGCGCGAGTTTGAGCGTGTCGGGGGAACAAAGACGGTTGAAGTGGATATACGATTAATTGCGGCCTGCAACTGTGATCTCGAGCGCCGAGTCGAGGCAGGAACGTTTCGCAGGGATTTGTATTACCGTCTCAACGTGGTGCCGCTGGTGCTTCCTCCTCTGCGTAGCAGACATGACGATATTCCAGTTCTGGCGGCGCACTTCGCGGCGAAAACTGCTGAGAAGTACGCTCGAACATCGCTGGTTCTCGATCCGACTTTGATAGAAGCGCTTCTCGAATACGATTGGCCGGGGAATGTGCGCGAACTGGAAAATGTGATCGAGCGTTTGGTCGTTCTAACGCCCGGTTCGCATCTCGGCGTCGAGTTCCTTCCCGACAAAATGCAACGGGCCCTTCCCAGGGACGCAGCCGTTGCCGATGAAACAACACTTGAAGGCGCAGGCATCGCACTCAAGCGACGGATGATAATCGCGGCACTCAAAGCCGAATCCTCAAATAAGGCCGCCGCCGCCAAGCGGCTTGGGATCAGTCGCTCGTACCTTCATCGCCTGATAAATGAGCTCGGGATTGGCGAGTCAGAGAGCCCCGGGCAAAAATAGGCCAACCCCTTCACGCGATCTCCTTTTCGCTACCAACTGTCCACAATCGTAGACACACGCGGTTCACATTGGTGAACTGCCGTAGACATTCACGCCCTTAGTCAGCGCGCGCGTCTCTCACGCATTTCAATCGCAACCAATAAACAAGCCATTTATCGCAAAGAATTCTCAAGAGGCCGGTGCGGTACAGGCGTTGCAATACGATAAGCACCAGGAAGTGAGGAGATCAAGATGAAGCCCAGACTCTTGATTGTGGATGATGATTTAGCAGTAACCCAGCAACTGTTTTGGACGTTGTGCGACGAATACGAAGTGATGACCGCCAACGACCTTCAGACAGCGATTCGGCGGGCTACCATCTATGAACCATCGGTCTCGATCGTAGACTTGCATCTTCCGCCGACGACTTCCTCTCCGGAAGTGGGTTTAAGGATTCTCGGATATTTGAAAGATCGACTCCCGCATTCGAAGGTGATGATCATCAGTTCGGCCGCGGGCGCAGACGTGCAGGAAGCATGTTTTGCCAATGGGGCTGATGAGTTTTTGGACAAGCCCTTCGATATCGAACGGTTGCTTGCGGCTATGCATCGCATCACGCCGGAGCGGGTTTTCAGCAGCTGAGTCAGGGTCCCTATTTTGCGGACGAAGGAGCCGGCGACCATGTGTCGACGGGCTGGATGATGAGCAAAGCGTTATCCATTTTATTGATTTCCATTATCGGCCTCTACAGTGCGCTGTGCGCTACGTTATTTTTGAGGGCGGGCGTTGATTACCTGGGCAGAGGTTGGCGCCGGGTGCCCGCAACCAACAGGCGAGTTTCTAGTAACGAATTCCTTACCCCACGCAGACGAGCATGGACCCGCGCGGTGTGGCGCGGAACCCCTGCGCACTGAGCGCAGGAGATAGCGAGTGTGGCCTCCTCACCCGGCCGCTGTTCTCAGGCAGATCTTTATAAATTAAGTTTCGGCCGCTCGCCCCCTTTGAGAGGCCGTCAGTGCCCCGCGGAAGTGGAATCCCCTCCCGCAACGCGGAGCCGCGAAGCCCCTGCTCCCAAATGACTCCTGCCCTGAGTCGCAGGGGCTTCATTTATTTTAGATCACTAACCTAATAGCACTTCATTTGACAGTCGATTTACACAACGACGGCGGTCGTAGTCGAAAAACCTACATCACTTGCCGGGCTCCCCATACTAACGTCAAGGTCGTTGTCCCTCTCTCTCAAAGTTGAGGGGTGCGAACAATAGTTTGCCGTCGGTCTCGCGTTATGCCGACCGGCGGCGAACGCGTCAGCGTGCTCATCAAAGCGACGCATCGGCTGGGAGATTGATCGATGTCACGAACCACCGAACATCGCCGACCTCGAACTGCTGTCGGACACGTAAATAGTCGATGATCGTAAGGTCGGATGGGCTCGAAAAGAAAATCTGACACAAATTGCTCCTCAGAGATATCTATATCGGTGAAGGAGAGATGTCAGATCTTTGAAAATCGAATAGAGCCTCGTGGCGTACTTGGCGGTTTGCCTGTTAGCAGACCGAAGAAGAAAACCAAAGGGCAAGCGGTGACGCTTGCCCCATTTAGGCAGGTCGGATATCCCATTTGCCAACGGTCTCATCCGGCCAGCAGGAGGATTCTAACTATGAAAGAGCTAAAGCTCAAGCACGAATTTTCGGGGGGCCTACGGACTCGGCCCGCGGAGATTGCCACATCCTTTCTCGTCAGCGATCGGCAGAGTCTGAACTATCCTAACGAGCGGAGAAAGGCAGCGGCACTCGCCGAGGTAATGTTTCAGTTGGAAAAGCTGGTCGGCGCGATTCTGGGAGGAACGGCAGTCACCGTCATACTCGGGAACATGCTGATCTGTCTGTCCCTACTGCTACTAGGGCCGGCGTTTATTCTTGAACTTCTGGCCAGGATACACGGACTAAACCCCTGACCTCGCGTCCTGCCGCTCAACGCCTCTGACGCGCGTGCCGGTGCATTACCTGCGCGAATCGGCGCCGGCGCGCGCGTCAACGACGGGAGATAGCTGCGCGTGCAGGACAAGGCCCACTTTTTCCTGAAGATTCATTGCTTAAGGCCTCCGGAGCCAAGTGAAATTTATTCTCTGAAAGCTGACACATAATTCAACTCGAGCGTGTCTATACCTATAGAGCAGGGAAATTCCTCACTTTACCGAGCGGGCTTTGTAGATACAGCCCGACCTCGTTGGCCGCAAAAGGGTAAGGTACTACGCAACTAATGACAGGCTAGACTTGTTGATAGAATCTCCCCGGACACAGGTTTGGCGCTTGCAGATCGAAGGAGGCGTCATGAATGCTAACCCGGCCGAGCGGTTCCCTTCTGACAGCGAGTTGTTGGACGATATCCAACAAGGCAGCAAAGAAGCGGTAGAAATACTCTGCAATAAGCATGACCGCGAACTTCGCGCGGTAATCATCTCTTTTCTGGTGAAGCACGGTTGCTTCCGGCCGCCGGAGCATGCCGAAGGGATCAAGAGCGAAGTCTGGATACATATTTTGAGCAAACTCGATGATCTAAGAGATTCTAACAAGTTTGCTGCCTGGCGAGATGCGATCGCGAGAAACGAAGGAAGGAACCATCTCAGGCATTGTATCCCGGAAGGAAAATCTTTCCTCGAACTTACCGATGATTCTTTCCAAACTGAAGGTCGTTTCGCTGAACTCGACAAGGTGATAGAGGACGCTGAACTGGCGGACTGGCTGTTCAAAGCGGCGGATAATGTCTCAGCACCGTTCGGCCGAATAATCGCACTCCGATACAAGGACGATAGCAGTTGGGACGAAATCGCCGACCAACTAGGAATCAGCAAGGCAGCGCTCCACAGTTGTTACTACCGCGGACTCATCAAACTCAGAAAAAAGCTAGGTGGCCGAGGAGGGTAAGCGCCACACCCCTCTACATGAACGAGGCAAATGCTGAAGGATTGTTAGCTACGCTCAAATAAATGTGCTTCCGTCATCGGACGGCGGCGGTTGGCAGGTTGCCTTTACGTATGGCAGCTTTGTTTTTCTCCGCAGCCCATGACTCAAGCAGTCAATATGAAACGAAGGAGAAGAACACCATGAACGAATGCACTGAGAAGACGGGGCGTTGGCCGAACGAGCCAACAGACGTCTCTCCTGACGAACTAGATGCGTTCCTTGTCCATGCGGGAACTTGCGAATTCCACGCAGAGAAGTTGCGCGCCGAAGAAGAGGAATTGCGATCTGTGTTTCGTCTAGCCCGTGGGCTTGATGGTCATGGTCGCATTCTGCACGGCAAAGAACTCAGGAAGACAATCGCCGAACATACACGTCGCCGTGGACTATGGCAAGCCGGCGGGTATCTAACGATACTTCCACTCAAACGTATATATCTTAGCAACGCTGGCGAAGATATCTCGGGGAGCGGTAAGTTTTCTTATTTCCTCGGGTACGAGAGCGATCATCCGTTACTTGACCCGCATGCCGGCTTGCAGGTGTGGGGTGTCTTCGAGTCTGAGGGGGAGACCGAAGAGGTTTTGCTTGGCTTTTATCCGTTGGCCGGAATTCGTCACGCCGGTCAAGAGGAATTCCTGCCTCTTAACAACGGCTATACCGTCGGGTTAACGGTGGATCAACTCGGCGAGCGACATTTTAAGCTCAAGTTCCGATGTGTCGAAGACGCCGTCTTGGAGCGAGAGCAAAATGACAGTCGATCGCTGCGGAGTAAGGCTATGAAGATAGCCGCCGGCGCAGCTAGCGCTGGAAAATCGCTGCTGGACTATGCAGGTGCTGGCATGAAGAAGTGTCTCCCTTTGCCAACCTCCTACAGCGAGCGAATCGCGATGGTCATTGTCGCCGTACTCTTTTTGACCGGCGTTGTTGGCGCCGACCGCAGATCGCCGTATCGCGATGTAATTACGGAAACTCCATTGATGGTGAACCCACAGCCCGAGATGCCCGTAGTCAAAGGCGGACCACCGGGGGCGGCTAAATTTGGCGGCCTTCTGTCGTCAGCGTTTGTTAACAGCGCTCCACGAGTACGCTCCGTCGCCGTTCGAAAATCCGCTTCGAGCGAACGGAGAGAGGTTAAGCCGCCTCGGGCCGGCTCCACCGGTGGTTCCAAGCCGATCTTGGAGGACGACCGCCGGTCGCCTGAGCGGAACGGAGATAACCCTGTAGGGATGGTGGCGATGGCCGACGTCATATCCCAGGCTGAGAGTTGTGATTCGAACTGCAATCAGCTTTGGCGCGTCCATTCGGCTCTTTATACCATCGCAGCCGCAGACGGACAGCGGGTCGTACACATCGGGAGGGACGAAAGCTTAAGGGAGAAGCTGGTAGCTGAAATCAACCAGCGAAACCTGGATGCCGAATCGCTCAATGGTACAGGGCCGTCAGTGCTCCATGAGTTTACGATAACCTGGAACATTATCCGGCTAGAGAATTCCGTCACTGTGCAAGCCGACTTGAGTGCTGACGGAACAACCAAGCGTTTCACGTTCAGCAGCGATGGGATCTGCCTCGACCATGCGTGCGAAAAAGCGGTCAAGAATGCCGTCACGGTAGTCTACGCTATCATGCGGGACCAATCCCATCCGTGGGCCGAGAAACTTACATAGACCTGGCTTGAGTAATGACCGTTCTCAGGTAGACGGTGATAAGCGAAACGCCCGCACGATTTGAACGGTCAAATCGACGGGCGTTTCTCATGTGCCCGAACAAGATTTTTCGGGACGACGGAATCGGATAAGCCAATTTCCGAAGAGATTTCCTTCATCTTTACCGTTCCAGAACTAGGATGGCGTATAATCGGCGTGCCCCAGCGAAGCAGAAGTAGACACTCTGAAGCGGCAGTCGCCGCCGCCGCCCAGAAGCAGCAACAGCAGAAGTAGCAGCAGAGACACACTACAGTTTAAGTTCATGGTTCGCGGCATCGCGTGCCCTGAAGTCCGGTCGCAGGCTCGTGGAACTCCGGATCATGCTTGTAGGCCTACGGCATTCATTTCCCGTTCATCCCTTCCGTCCTGATTATGAGTGACTCCATGGACAAGGTCCGCGGCATTACAGAGCTGCCGCTCTTCCCATTGCCTCTGGTGCTATTCCCGGGGGTGCCGCTCCCTCTGCACATCTTCGAGCCGCGCTATCAGCGTATGCTGAGCGATGTCCGCGCCGGCAACAGCCTGTTCGGTCTCTCGTACTTCGACGCAACCGAATCAGAGGGATCCTCACCTGCGATCGGACATGTCGGATGCGTAGCGGAAGTGACAGACGTCCAGTCAATGCCGGAGGGTCGCTCGAATATCCTCACCCTCGGGTTGATCCGTTATCGCCTGGAATCGTACGTAGATCGAGGGGATCCCTATCTGGTTGGCCGTGTCAGCTTCTTCGAAGACGACATTAAGTCTGGGCCCTTACTTGAGGAGCGAGCTGAAGAGGTTTCGAAGCTCTTCATGCGTATCGCGCGCGCTGTCCGCATCATAAATGACGAGCGAGCGACTCTTCCGGAATTGCCTCCGACGGAACCTGAGCGCCTGTCCTTTCTGGTCGCCGCAGCCATGGAGTTGGAGACGGCCATCAAAATCGAGCTGTTGGAACTACGGGATACATCCGAACGATTGAAGCGATTGGGAGACCTGCTTGCGCGTGCGGTTTCAAACTACGAAGAGCGCGCGCGGCTTCACGGCATCGCCAGGGGCAACGGTCACGGTGGGACCAGGCTGGACATCGAATGACGAAGGGCCCGGAAGATCCAATGGGAGAAGCTAAAGAAAGCATCAGCGTTAGGGTGCTCTTCTTCGGCGCAGCCCGCGAGCTGGTGGGAACGGAAGCTGTTGAGATGAACCTGCGCTCGCCGGCCAGCGCATCCAGTGCGTTTGAAGAAATCCTTTCAGCCTATTCGGACCTCCGCCGCTTCGGGCGGTCGCTGCTCTTCGCCATTAATCAGGAGTATGCGCGAGGAGAGCGCGTCGTTCGCGCTGGTGATGAGATCGCCATCTTTCCACCTGTGAGCGGGGGCGGCGAGAGCTTGGTTGCAAAAGCCGACGAGGCGGCGGATTTCTTTGAACTGACGACCGAGCCGATTGACATTGGAGCAGCAGCTCGTCGGGTTGTCCCTGCGGAATGCGGCGCTACAGTGACGCTCGACGGCTATGTACGCGAATGGACACGCGGGAGGCGCACACTGTATCTGGTTTACGAGGCCTATCAAGAGATGGCCCTTCGCGAGATGCAAAGGCTCGGTGGTGACGCTCACGCGCAATTCGAGATCGCGCACATAGGCATCATTCACCGAACGGGCCGGCTTGAGATCGGCGAGACCAGCGTTGTCATATGCGTCAGCGCGCCGCATCGTCGTGCGGCCTTTGAAGCCTGTGAGTGGGCGATTCGTGAACTCAAACGCACCGTTCCAATTTGGAAAAAAGAGTTTTTCGAGGACGGAGAGGTTTGGGTCGAAGGTGAGGGAACCGTTGATGTGACAAAACAGTGATTGGGAGCGCTTCTTGGAGTGCGGCGGCTTATTAACTCCCCTAAACGAGTCTGTCGGAAAAAGCTCTGATGAACCATTTGCCAACAAAACGGATCGCCTCTCATTCTCGCCTGGCTTCAGCCAGGCGGACCAGCGGAGAGGCCCACATGAAACCGTTTAAACGGTTTCCAGTTTTCACGCCTCTATATGCCACCCGGTTGAAGCTGGGTGAGAATGAGATTTCCGACAGGGTCCCAACAGACCAATCGTTTCGGTCGAGGTTATCAGGATGTATACGACAAAAGGTCTACGCTCATTCAGTCTTACAGGTCTCTTAATACTGATCGCGTTTGCGACCTTCATCCACGGACAACAGACTCCCTCGAAAACTACTCAGGGTCAGGACGTCGATGTATTGCGCATCAAGACAGAGCTGGTGCAGACGGACCTGATGGTGTTCGACAAGCAGGGACGCTTTGTTGAAGGCCTAAGGCCAGAGCAGTTCGAGCTGACGCTGGATAGTAAGAAGCAACCCATTATCTTCTTTGAACTGGTCTCTTCCGGGAGCGCCAGCGAGGCGGCCAAAATAGCAGCCGCGCGTAATCCTTCCGCCACTCCTGCTGAGAAGGGCCGGCCTGAAGGCAACGCTGCGACTGATCGAGGAAGAGTCGTCTTCTTCTACCTGGACGACGTGCATTTGAGCGAGGCCAGCGTGATGCGCGCGCGCCGAGCCCTGGTCGAGTTCGTCGAGAACCAAATGAATCAGAACGACCAGGTCGCGATCGTTTCTTCCAGCGGACAAATCGGCTTCTTACAACAGCTCACGGACTACAAACCGACGCTGCGCGCGGCGATAGATCGCATCACTTATAAGAGAAACCCGGAGACCTACGCAGGCAAGGTCCCGATCAGCGACTATCAAGCTACGCGGGTGGTAGATCACAACGACCGCGACCTGTTCGTGTATTTGTTGACGGCGACCATCAACGAATACCAATCCAAAGGGCCCTTGATGAGGGTGGCCGCAAACATGGTTAAGAACCGCGTCCGTCAGATCTCGATGCAATCAAAATCTGTCACGAACGATGTGCTCGCGGTTCTCGGAAGCTTGATGCAGTCGTCCGCCTCGCTGCCGGGACGCAAGCTTGTCTTCTTCATCTCTGACGGTTTCATCACTGACCCGCGCGGATCGAACGCTATGGGCTTGCTAAAACATGTTACCGACCTCGCGGCGCAGAGTGGGGTGGTGGTCTACACCATGGACGCGCGAGGCACGATGCATGATTCTAATGTCGATGCCGGGCGAAACGATTTTCCGGATGGCATGGCAACCGGGACGCAGGCTGTTCAACCATCGCTGGAAAATGCTGCCACACAAGAGCCGCTTCATATTCTCGCCGACGATACCGGCGGGCGCGCCATTCTCGATTCCAACTCGTATCCCGAGGCCTTTCAGCAAGCCATCAACGAAACATCGAACTACTATCTGCTGGCGTGGCGGCCGGAAACCGATGAGCAACGGAGCGGGAAGAGCCGTATCAGAGTAACCGTTAAGGACCGACCTGAGCTGCGGGTTCGGCTCAGGCGCAACTACTACGCTCCTACTGCCGCAGCCAAACAGGACGAGAAGAAGAGTGACGCGGACCTCACTGATGAAAAGGTACCCGAGGTTGGTCTGCTCACGGCTTTGGGAGCACTCTACCCTCAACGGACGATTCCAACTGCGGTCTCGGCGGGCTACGTCAATACCGCCGATCAGGGACTCCTCTTAAAAGCCGCCATGCAAATCGACAGGACCGCGCTCGACCTTTCGGCCGGGGATTCTGCAAAGTCCGAATTGGACGTTATAGGCGCGGCGGTCGACGATCGCGGCATCATCGTCACCTTCAAACAACTACTGACCGTAACGGTGGATCCTTCGCTACAAAACCGGCAACAGCCGGTTGTCTGGAGTCAGCAGCTGAAATTGCCGTCCGGCCTCTATCAGGTTCGAGTCGCGGTGCGAGAGCGAAGCACAGGGCGAACCGGAAGCGCGCAGCAATGGATCGAGGTCCCGGACCTTTCTCACGAAGGCATGCAGCTGAGCAGTCTGTTCCTGGGTGAACGTAATTCCATTGGGCCGGACGAACGGCTGGCAACGGCTCCGCGGGCGGTTATGATCGACGTCGATCACCACTTTTCGCGAGCCTCCGTTTTGCGCTTTCAAACGTACGTCTACAACGCCGCCAGGAACTCGACGCCACCGGATGTGATGATCCAGGCGCGAGTGTTTCGCGATAACCGCGCGGTCATCACGATGTCGGCAGCCAGCGTGCCGACGGACACTCCCAGGGACCTGATGCGCCTGCCATATTGGGCGGAGGTCCCCCTCAATCAACTTCCTCCCGGGCGATACTCTCTGCAGGTAACGGCGACCGACCGATCGACCAGGACGACCGCAACTCAGCGTGCTGGCTTCGTGGTCGACTAGCTAAGCTTGTCGACACGGATCGCGCGAGAAAGCACCCGCTTTGGCGGTTTTCGCATCAGAGGATCAATGCTCTGAACCGCTCTCGCGTGACGAAACCCTTCTCGAGGTACGATCGATGACTTTCCCCAAGATCTCAGCCCCCAGACTCTTTGTGGTCGCAACAGCCGTCATATGCTTAATGCTGCCTTTCACTCCCGCCTACGCACAGAGACCTGAAAGTCAGTTGCCGTCGGATGACGTCGTGCGGGTAAGAACTGAGCTCGTGCAGACGGATGTCACTGTGCTTGATCATCACGGTCGATTAGTAGACGGCCTGGGCCGCGAGCAGTTTGAATTGAGAGTTGACGACAAGGCTCGCTCAATCTCGTTCTTCGAGCCGGTTACGCTGCAGACGTTCGACGACGCAAAAGGAACAACTGCTCCGGCGACTAACCCACGCACGACTCGCACCGAGACGAACACTCAGCCGGCGCGAGCCCCGCACGATCGCGGCCGTGTGGTATTCTTTTTTATAGACGACCTGCACTTGTCTTCCGACAACCTCATCCGCACGCGAAAAGCGATTCTTCAATTCATCGATTCGTCAATTGGTCAGAACGATCAGGTGGCGATTGTTTCGACCAGCGGTCAGATCGGATTCCTTCAGCAGCTTACCGACAATCGGGCCGTACTGCGCGAGGCCGCTCAACGGCTCAATTACCGGCGCAGTCTTGAAACATATGCCGGCAAAGTTCCAATCAGCGAGTACGACGCGGCGCAAGTATCCGAGCACTTCAATCGCGAGCTCTTTGCCTATCTGGTGGCCGCCACTGCATCTGAGTTTCAAACCGACGCCCTCACGGCCGCCAACATGGTGATAAATCGCGTTCATCAAATCGGAGCGCAGTCGCGTACTACGACAATCAACACTCTCTCCGCCTTGATGGGTCTTATGCGCTCGTCGGCACAGCTTCCCGGACGCAAGATAGTCTTCTTCGTCACAGATGGCTTTATTGCAGATCCGCGCGTGTCGAATATCTCCGAGATGTTAAGAGAGGTGACGAAAGCGGCGGCGCAGGTTGGCGCGGTGGTCTATCCCATGGACGCGCGCGGAGTCTTTTCCGACACAACTACCGATGCGAGTCGCAACGGTTATCCAGACTACACCGGCAGCGTCTCGCGCAATCTCCTGGGCGAGACGGAAGCGACGCAGGAGCCTTTGCAGATCCTCGCGACTGAGACCGGAGGGCGGGCCTTTATTAACTCGAACTCGTTTCAAGACAACTTCGCACGCGCGCTGGATGAATCGTCCGGCTATTATCTGCTCGCCTGGCGTCCGGAAGGGACGGTCGAACTTAGTGGCAAGGCGCGGGTGACGGTTGGCATTAAAGGTCGGCCTGATTTGAAGGTACGTGTCCGTCGTGGATTTCTCGAACCGCCAACGAGGTCCGCATCAAAGGACGCTCCAACTGGCGGACCCGCAGCGCGCTCGACTGGGCCGGACGATGAATTGCGGGCCACGCTCGGCTCGCTGTACCCGTTGCGCTCTCTGCCTGTCGCGCTCTCGGTTGGCTATATGAATTCGGCGAAAGGTCCGGTGCTACTTGCTTCGATGCAAATCGACGGCGCGGCGCTGAGGGCCGATCCGGCGGCTGAGGTGAGAAAGACGGAAGTCGACGTGCTGGGAGTAGCGATCGACGATCGTGGCCCGCTCTCCAGTTTCAAACAAAGACTGGCTATTGAGCCCGATTCCATGTCCTCGGATGCGCGGCCCGTCATCTGGAACCAGCAACTGCTGCTCGTGCCCGGGCTCTATCAGGTTCGTGTCGCGGTACGCGAAAGGAGCAGCGGACGCACAGGAAGCGCGATGCAATGGATCGAAGTACCCGATCTCTCTACCGGCCGGCTTTCGATGAGCAGTCTTTTTTTAGGCAATCGCAAACCATCAGAGGCGGGCGAGAAATTTGCTACTGCGCCGCGGCCAGTTATGGTCGACGTAGAGCATCGATTCGCGCGCACGTCAGTCCTGCGGTTTCAAACGTACATCTATAATGCGACAAGCGACGCATCCGATCCCGACGTCTCGATTGAAGCCCGCGTTATGCGCTTCAGCACTCCCATTGTCGTTCTACCTCCGGCTCGGCTTCCGACAGATACAACCACGGACCGTTCGAGCTTGCCTTACTGGGCAGAGATGTCCCTCGCCAAGCTGCCTCCCGGAAATTATGTGCTTGAGGTAGCCGCGACCAACCGAAAGACGAAGGCCGTCGCTCTACAACAAGCGAACTTCATTGTCGAGTAATACGCGTTTAGGGCTTTCCGCTACCAATAAGCGACGCTGACGCGAAAAGCGCGAGTCGAATGCATAAGTCTTTCGGCTCGCGCTTTCTTGAGCACCAATCAGTACCGGACTCAGCTTGTCTCGACTTCTTCCACTCCTACTTCCGTGGTCGATGGATCGATCAGGGACGCACTGGTTACCATGTCGCCGCCGTCCGTCTTGATGAGGCGGACGCCCTGGGCTGATCTTCCGGTCTTGCGAATGCCGTCGGCTTCGATTCGAATCAACTTACCCTGTTGAGTAATGATCATGATCTCCGACTCGTTATCGACTGGGAAGACAGCGACGACCTTGCCGGTCTTCTCGGTCGTCTTCATATTGATCACGCCCTTGCCACCGCGGGCCTGGAAGCGATAGTCAGTGATCCTGGTCTGCTTGCCGAATCCCTGTTCTGAAACCGAGAGCATGCGTTCATTGTCTTCGGCGGAGACGGCGCAGACCGAAACGACGTAGTCATCTTTGCGCAGGTTTACGCCGCGAACTCCGCGAGTGGCACGGCCCATGGGACGCACACCCTTCTCGTCGAATCGAATCGCGAGACCGTTGTGCGTAGCGATGAAGATCCGCTTGGTGCCGTCGGTCAAAACTACATCGAGCAGCTCGTCGCCGTCGTCAATGTTGATGGCGTTGATTCCATTAGTGCGAATGTTTTGAAAATCGGCGAGCGACGTCTTCTTTATCACACCCTTGCGCGTGACCAGGACCACATACCGTCCTTCGGAAAACTCCCGGACGGGCACGACGCCGGCAATCTTGCGTGTGGTCGGAATATTGATCAGGTTGACGATCGCCTTACCGCGACCTGAGGCAGCCGCGTCCGGTACTTCATGGACTTTGATCTTAAAGACCTGACCGTTGTCTGTGAAGATCATAAGGTAAGCGTGCGTCGAGGCGATGAACAGATGCTCGACGAAATCATCGTTTTTGCCGGTCGATGCGCCGAAGCGACCTTTCCCGCCGCGGCCCTGACGTTGGTAGGTGGTGACCGGCGTACGCTTGATGTAGCCGCTGTTGGTGACAGTGATAGCCACGTTTTCATCGGCGATGAGGTCTTCGATTGAAAGCTCGACGCCTTCTTCGACTATCTCGGTCCGTCGCTTATCGCCGAAGTCTTTCTTGACCTCTTCCAGTTCCTTGATGATCACGCTGCGTAGGCTGCTCTCGTTGGCCAGAATCTCCTCCAGCTCAGCGATCAATTTGATGATGCTTTCGTACTCGTCGATGATCTTCTGACGTTCTAGCGCGGAAAGCCGGCGCAACTGCAGATCCAGGATCGCCTGCGCCTGTAGCTCGGAGAACTCAAAGCGCTTCATAGCTCTCTGCAGTTTTGCCAGATAGCTGGCCTGCGTCTGGTCGCTGGGGAAACCCTTCCACCCCTTGACGTCGCTCATTGTCCTGGTTTCGCCCATCAACCAATCCCGCGCTTCATCTACAGAGCGAGCGTTGCGGATCGCCGTAATAATGAAGTCGAGAGCGTCGATCGCCTTGGTGAGCCCTTCGAGTATGTGAGCGCGAGCGCGGGCTTTCCTGAGCTCGTATTCTGTTCGACGCCTGACGACCTCGCGACGAAAGTCTACGAAGCACTCGAGCATCTGCTTGAGGTTCAAGACCCGCGGCTGGCCGTTGACGATCGCGAGATTGATGACGCCAAACGACGATTGCATGGGCGTCAGTTTGAAGAGCTTGTTGAGGATCACCTGAGGGACGGCGTCGCGTTTCAGTTCGACGACGATGCGCATTCCATGACGATCAGATTCGTCGCGCAGGTCCGCTATGCCGTCCAACCGCTTTTCGTTGACCAGCTCGGCGATGCGCTCGATCAAACGCGCTTTGTTGACCTGGAAGGGGATCTCCGTGATCACGACGGCAGGACGCTCCTGCGCGCCGCGTCCGATCATGTCGATTCCGGCGCGGGCCCGCATCTGAATTACGCCGCGGCCGGTCGTGTAGGACCGCTTGAGTTCTTCGCCGGCGTAGATGAACCCTCCGGTGGGAAAGTCGGGACCGGTGACGATCTTTAGAAGCTCGTCGACGCTGATGTTCGGCTTACGAACGACCGCGATGGTTGCATCCACGATCTCGGTCAGGTTGTGCGGAGCGATCTTGGTGGCCATCCCGACCGCAATTCCATCTGACCCATTGACGAGTAGATTCGGAATTCGGGTCGGCATGACCGCGGGCTCGCTCAGAGACTCGTCGTAATTAGGATTGAAGTTGACCGTCTCTTTTTCGATGTCAGCCAGCAGAGCGTTGGTCAAACGCGCCATGCGAACTTCTGTGTAGCGCATGGCTGCCGCAGCATCGCCGTCGACCGAGCCGAAGTTACCCTGGCCGTCGACCAGCGGGTAACGCATGGAGAAATCCTGCGCCATACGAACGATGGTGTCATAGACCGCTGTATCCCCGTGCGGATGATATTTACCGATCACGTCGCCGACCACGCGCGCGCTTTTCTTATAAGCCTTGTTGTACTGGTTGCCGAGTTCGTTCATTGCCCACAAGACGCGGCGATGCACCGGCTTCAGCCCGTCGCGGACATCCGGCAATGCGCGGCCGATGATGACAGACATCGCGTAATCCAGATAGGATCTCCGCATCTCGTCTTCAATGTTGATTCGTTCGATAGTTGTTTCCATTAAGGAGGCCTTTCCGGTACAATCCGCGCGCTAATAGATCAATCGGCACTCATCGAGCACTGTTACAGAAGCGTGCGTGACCCAGAACATCACCGATGACGCTCGCAGGCGCCACGCGCACGACTCTTGATTTAGGTATTGAACGGGTACTCGACTGGCACTCATCCCCGGTCGTTTGAAGTACGAGATATTGTACTCGGCGGAGGGGCTTTTCGCAAATCTGGAAATGAAGAAAAAGCCAATAAAATACAGGGTATTTTTGCATTTCCGGGGTGGAAAATGAAGACTGTGAGTAAACCCAACATTTTGCGCCTGGGGTTTGAGGGCGATGAGGCACAAGGGCTGAAATGCGAATGACATTCGATGGGAAATCACGTCGGATGCGCGAGCGCCTCGAGCTCAGCCTGCCGGTTCGCATATACGGGCGCGAAAGCGAAGACTTCGAATGGGTAGAGCACTCGAGGTTGCTCGACGTAACGCCGTTTGGAGTTCGGCTGACGTTGGCCAAACCGACAGAGCCGGGCAGACTGCTTCATCTGACGCTTCCGATGCCTCGGCAACTTAGGTGCTTTGATCATGTGGAAGATCAGTATCGCGTATGGGCACTGGTGCGGAATGTAAAGACGCTCGAGGGCGCGGCGGACAAACCGACGCGATATGAAATTGGAGCAGCCTTCATTGGCAAGCGGCCTCCGCCAAGTTTCGAACAGGACCCCACGACGCTTTATGAAGTGGCATCGTCGGTAACCGAAACGGGTCTGTGGCAGTACGCTGAGCGCAAGAATCCCGAAGATCGAAACGTCTCTTCCGATCAACCGCGTCCCGAGACGCGCTATCACATCCCTATCGAGGTCACCGTCGAGGTTCTGGATGAGAAGGGTAAAGTGTCGGCAACGGAAACAACGGTGACTGAAAACATCAGTCGACGCGGCGCCGCCGTTTTCACAACTCTCGATGTCACCCGCGGGAGATTCGTTCGCGTAACCAGCGTACAGTATTCAATCTCTGTGGTGGCGGCGGTGCGCGCCAGACGAACTGGCGCCAACGGCGTTCCTCGTCTGCACCTCGAATTTGTAGACAAGCAGTGGCCATTACAGGGAATCGAGTAAGACGTTCAAGGTTCAATTTGTCCAAGGTCCAAGGTCCAAGGTCCAAGGTCCAATGTCAAAGGTCAAAGGCGCGAACCCCGTTTGCAACCGAATCGCTTGAGGTACTGACGTTGGACTTTGGACATTGGACTTTGGACCGTTTGCGATGAGACACCGTATCGCCATCCCACGCGAAGTCCTCCTGGTAGAGATCGAGCGACGCTGCCAGGACCCGCTTTGCAACGCGCGTGTTCGGATCGGGTTGACCAGGGAAGAAGCGCGTGCCTACCGGCGGTTCGACTGTCCGCGTTGCGAACGGACGTGGGATGATCACCTCTCTGAACGCGACATTCCCGAATGGTGGGCCGAGCTGAATATCACTGGCCTCGATGGCATTCGCGAAATTGACAGTGACGCGCCCATGTAGGAGAGTGAGGTTGTCTCTAGACTGAGCGACGACTTTCGACGTGCGCGAAATAAAATAACGGCAGGAGAAGATTCGTTTTTGAGCGAGATCAGTCCACGAGTGGCACCGCAGGGACGGGCAAGAGAAACACAGGCGGATCCGTTCCTGCTCCCTCAATGGGTCATCAACGGTATCAGAGCTTCCCTGTACGCATTATCCCGGCTCTTTTTCCGAGTTCGTTTGAGGGGTACGGAGAACATCCCGCCCAGCGGCGGCTTCATCCTCGCTTCGAATCATCAAAGCTACTTCGATCCGATTTGGAATTCGCTGCCGATCTGGAGGCGAATGCATTGGCTGGCATGGAGCGAGAGTTTCAGTTGGCCGATCATCGGAAAAGTGATTCTCATGCTTGGCGCCTGGCCCATCAAACTCGAAAAAGGCGATCCGACTGCGATTCGTCGCGCGAGGCAATGGCTGAGAAACGGTAATCCGGTGGTGATTTATCCAGAGGGCGGAAGATGCCTTCCGGATGGAAAGCTGCTGAGGTTCAAGCCGGGCGCGGTACGTATGGCTTTAGAGGCAAACATCCCTATTCTGCCGGTCACGATTCGTGGCGGTCACCGCGTCTGGCCGAAGGGCTATCGCTTTCCGCACATTGCGAAAGTGGAGCTGGTGTATCACCCTTTGCAGTATGTAGCGATGCGAGAGGGAGAAGACGCGCGACAATGTGCTCGTCGCGAAAGTGAGCAGCTGGCGGAAACGATCGGCTCCGCGCTTTAGACCAACCTCACCCTAAAGCTGACATAGCCTACCTTCAAACATCCCCACTTGAATAAGATTACGGCGTCTGCTGTCTTCGCCGACGAGCTCTTTCGATGAGGCGTTGCTGCTGTATTATCTGCCTTCGTTGCTCCATAGCGTTGCGCCTTGCCTCTTCAGCGGCCCGCCTTCTTTCGGCGGCGTCGCGTAGAGCTTCCTGTACGCCTGGATCAATCGGCTGCTGCGGAAATCGGCGGATAGGTCGCTGAGGCGTCCCCCCGGTTCCCGGGCCGACCTGTGGAGGTTCGGGCGAATTGTCTCGACCATCCGCTTCATCACCCGGCACGTCTACAGTAGGGTTGCCATCTCTCGGGCGCTTCTCGGTCGCGCGATGAACCGGCGTCGGGCCGGGTGTCGCTTCCGGATGCTCCTTCTTAATGATAATAACCGGGCCGTTGGACTCAGCAGTATTCTGGTTGGCCGTTTCGGAAGCCACCGGTGTTGGCTGTGCATTCTCGTTGCCTGAAGATACGGGCGCGGGGTTTCGAGTGAGTGTGTAAACCACCGCCGCAAGCACCAACACTACCAGCGCACTGGCTGCAATTCCAATAACGCGTTTTCTCGGCCCAGCTTTCGGCGCGGCGACAGCGCCGGCCGCGACTTTTGTTATCACCGATTCCCGGTCAGCCGCGTTAGTGGACGCGGACCCTGCTACGCTTGCTCCCGGACCGGAGTCCACTGCGGTTGCCCCACCCGCCTTGATCTGTCCCGTCTTGTTTGCTTCATCGCCAGTTGCGGTTGGAGGTGATGCTGCCCCGTAAATGAGTTGGGTCTCCTGCTCGTAGACATCGGTCGAGGAAGTGGAGCGAGCTTGTGTCTCGCGGGAGACGCCGTGGCCTTGCCTCGCTGCATCGCGCAAAGCATCACGCATCGCGGCGGCCGTCTGAGGGCGCTCGGCCGCATTGTGCGCCATAGCTGCCCCGAGTATGGAGGCGATGGCAGGTGTGATCTGAGGATGTAACTCGTCCGCTGGACGCAACGGATCGGGCTGTCCGTTGAGAACATTGGTGGCGCGCGTGAGAGCGTCGGGCGGAACCACCCCGGTAATCAGATGGTAGAGAGTAGCGCCCAGACTGTAGAGATCACTGCGAGGGTCCGTTCCCGCGCCTTGGATTTGCTCCAGCGGCGCGTAGTGACGCGAATAGCCGAAGACGCTTCCGGTCGCCGTCACCTTTGACATCTGCATTGGCGGAGTGCCCTTCGCCAAACCGAAATCCAGAAGGACGATGTGATTGCGCGGCGTCAACTTCAGGTTCTGGGGTTTTATGTCACGGTGGATAACCGTGGGCTCCTGGGTATGAAGGTAATCGAGCGCGTCCAGCAGCTGATCAGCCCAGTTCAAAACTTCAGAAGCTGGAAAGGCTCCGCCTCGCTCCTTCAGTTTCTCAGCCAGATCGTTTCCCGCGATGTACTCCATCACGAGAAATTGGCCCTCATCTTCCGTGAAGTGGTCACTCACACGCGGCAGCGCGGGGTGTCGGAGGTGGTTTAGAAGACGCGCCTCACGCTCAAACGCCTTGCGCATGCTCACTTCGTCAAAGAAGGTTTCTTTCAGCGCAACCGTGCTGCCGAAGCGTTGGTCGGTAGCGATGTAGACTGCGCCCATCCCACCCTGCCCAATTTGCTTCTGCACCAGGTATCGATTCTGCAGCAGTGTGTCGGGGGCAATCATTTCGCAAATCTCCTTTTACGATGGGGCATCGAGGGTATCCTTGCCGAAGTCATCACCCGGTAGGATTGCAGGCAAGTATATCTCCATGAGGTCGTGAAGGGCCACCTGAACATATGTGAGGGAGAGATGGAACATAAGAGGCGGGATGACTGGATTGCGTCATTTGATCATTGTTTCATTGATTCATTTGATTATCCGTAAACGTGTTGGTACTTGAATCAATAATCAACGGCTAAACGAATTAATGAGCAGATCCCCATTCGTCCTTTCAGGGCTCTAATGTTTTGTGGAGACTGAAGCAGGGGCGGCACGCGTCGCTTCGCGCCGCGCACAGCCCCTGGTGGCCGGACGAAAATGTTCTGAGCCCTGGAAGCGCGATGGAGTTTCTGAATCAATGACCAGATGAACCAACGAACAAGTCGCTATCGCGCTCCCATTTAAGAGTATTCCTGCGAACCGACGAACGGCAGCCCGTATACTTCCGCCAGCGTATTTAGCTCGGCTCGAAGCAGTGCCCATTGTCTTTCGGTCTCTCCGCCCATGCGACGGTTACGCATCGCCACGTTGATGTCGCTGGCGATGTCCAGACAACGCCTGGTCTCCGTCCTCGTTTCGATATAGCTTTCCTTGCGATCGAATTCGCCGCGCAGCTGATCGAGCGCCTTCTCGAGATCTCGGGCATACTCATTCAAGCGATCTTCACGTTTGGTGCCGTTCAGGCCGCTTCGGTCGAGCGCCC
>JAVHWA010000077.1:0-39591 GCA_032160165.1 Acidobacteriota bacterium | reverse complement strand
AAATTTCTCACGCACGTACGGATTCAATTGTTCCGCGAACTCAGACGTAAGCCCGCGAACCTTGATCAGTTCCTGAACGTCCGCCAAGTCCTTCAAGCGGTCGGGGGCAGTCATGCCCGAGGCCAGCTTGAGTTCGATTAGTTTTTCAAGGGTGACGATTCGCACACCGTCGATATCGATTGATGCATCCGTAGGTTTAGGAAAACTCACGGGCTTGGGTTTTCCATCACCCGGATATTCACCTGCTACGATCACTTCGATCGGAACGCCATCTCGCGTCGAACGCAGCCTTTTCTTAGCACCCGGAAATGTCGGGACGTCTTCAAGTCCGATCAGCTCTCGATGGAACTTTTCAAGACCATCCCTTGTTACCACGAGATCAATATCTTCGGTGAACCGCGGGTATCCGTAAGCCATCAGAGCGACTGCTCCGATCACCATGTAGTCTATGCCGTGTCGCTCAAGGTCGGACGAAAGTTGCGCCAAAGTTCCTTGAAGCGTTCCTTCTCCCATAAAGTAGCGCAGCCCTTCTGCGTACACCTCGTGAATAGATCGAGAGCCTGTATTGGAAGCGGAAACCGTCATAACGCGAAAATCTCTGCGACGGGAATTTGAAAGCCTGCCGCAACCTCGCCGCCATAAAGGGTATCTTTCCCTGTCACAGTGACGACGTCTGTCAGTGAGCGATAGACAGCGACCGTTTTCGACTTTGGATCAACGATCCAAACAGCCCTAGCGCCCGATGCGAAGTATTCCTCGACCTTCTCCGCCATCTCACGCTTCGTGTTACCGGGGCTCAAAACTTCTACCGCGAGATCCGGCGCGCCTTCTCCATAGCCTTCAATCTTCCCCGTGGACTGGATCCTTTCCGCCCGAACGAATGAAATATCAGGCGCGCGCACTGTGTCGGGATCACGTTCAAGCTTGAAGCCCGTTTCGGCCGCGTAGACTTGACCAAGTCTATTGAGTTTGACGTATTGATAAAGCGCAGATGCCAACGCCATCGTGACACCACCATGCTCTATACCGGCAGGAGTCATACGCTTCAATTCTCCCTTGACAAGTTCGTAATGAAACCCGTCATCGGGCATCATCAGCAACTCGTCGGCCGTTAGAGGTTTGGTGGTAGTACTGCTCATCGCTTACAAATACTCCTCGACCTTACGCACGATCTCGCGAATCTGAAATGGACGTCCCTTGACCTTCGAGAATGGCACGGCATCAACCAGAAACTTCGCTCGGATCATGGTGCAGAGTTGACCAAGATTCATCTCAGGCACGATTACGGTTTCAAACCCGGCGAGAACTTCGCCCAGATTCTTCGGGAACGGGTTCAGGTATCTAAGATGTGCGCTCGAAACGGGCTTCCCTTCGCGCTGCATTCTCTCGACCGCCGAAGTAATCGAGCCATAGGTCGAGCCCCAGCCGAGGACGAGCACCTTGCCCGTCTTTTCGCCAAAGATTTCTATCAATGGAATATCGTTAGCAACTCTATCCACTTTCTCCTGACGCAGCTTGACCATGAAATGGTGGTTCTCTGGGTCGTAGTTTACGTTGCCGGTCAGATGCTGCTTCTCTATGCCGCCGATCCGATGCTCGAGGCCGGGCGTTCCCGGGATCGCGTACGGCCGCGCCAACGTTTCTTCATCGCGCGCATAGGGCATGAAGTTAGTTGGATCGCTGGCAAACTCGACATTGATCTTCGGCAAGTCTTCAATCTCCGGCAAAGCCCAGGGCTCCGCCCCGTTCGCCAGATAACCGTCCGACAAGTAAAAGACCGGACTCATGTATTTGAATGCCAGCCGCACCGCCTCGACGGCCATGATGAAACAATCCGACGGCGTCGATGGCGCAATGACGATCGCCGGGCATTCGCCGTTGCGCCCCCAAACGGCCTGGAAGAGGTCGGCTTGCTCTGTCTTCGTGGGCAATCCGGTCGAAGGCCCGCCCCGCTGGACATTGATGATCACGAGCGGCAACTCCGTCATGACGGCAAGTCCTATTGCTTCCTGCTTGAGAGCTACTCCGGGGCCTGACGTTCCGGTCAATCCGATGTGACCTGTAAAGCTGGCGCCTATCGCAGCGCACACGGCCGCGATTTCGTCTTCTGCCTGAAATGTCTTCACGCCGAAGTTCTTGTGACGTGCCAACTCGTGCAGAATGTCGGATGCGGGTGTGATCGGATACGAGCCGTAAAAGAGAGGACGACCCGCGAGCTGCGATGCCGCGATGAAACCGATCGCGGTCGCTTCGTTCCCAGTGATCTTTCGATACTTGCCCGGGGCGATCTGTGCCTTCTTAACCGTATAGTGAGTAGTGAAAACTTCGGTAGTATCGGCGAAGTTGTAACCGGTCTTGAGCGCAATCTCGTTGGCCTTCAGCACCTCTGGATTCTTTCCGAACTTTTCGTGAATCCAGCCGACGGTCTGTTCCATTGGACGATCGTAGAGCCAATAGAGGACACCAAGTGCGAAGAAGTTTTTGCACCGATCCATCTCTTTTCGAGAGAGCTCGACCTGACCCTTCAGCGCGTTCATGTTGAGCGTCGTAATCGGAAGTCTATGGACGCGGTAGCCGGTAAGAGAGCCGTCTTCCAAGGGATTCGACTTATAGGCCGCATGTTCGAGATTCGAAGGCGTGAACTCGTCGGTGTTGATGATCAGAGTTCCGCCTTCTTCAAGATCCGACAGGTTGACCTTCAGCGCGGCCGGATTCATCGCGATGAGAACGTTTGGCTGATCACCTGGAGTCCGTATGTCCTGGCTGGAAAAGTTCAGTTGAAAGCCGGAGACTCCTGGAAGACTACCAGCAGGCGCGCGGATCTCGGCCGGAAAGTCCGGGAGCGTTGAGATGTCGTTGCCGAGGACGGCAGAGGTGTTGGTGAATTGAGTTCCCGTCAACTGCATGCCATCGCCGGAATCTCCGGCGAAGCGGATGGTGACGGTTTCCAGTTCTTCAAGATGCCTGTCTTGATCGAGAGGGGTTTCGATTACGGTGCTCATAGCGGGTAAATAGTGAATAGTGAATCGTGAATCGTGGTTACTTCTATTTACGATTCACCATTTACCATTCACAATTGTTCATCCTCCTTCGGGACTGTCCATAACCTGCGCCGGGACGGGCGGGAGATTCATTGTCTCTTTCGGGTAACTCTCGGCTAAGTACGTGATCACGTCGAAGACCGAGATAGATCCGATCAACTGGTCATCTTTGATCAGCGGAATGTTGCGGTAACTCTTTTCATTCATCACCGTGACCGCATCGCCGATGGTTGCGTCGGTGGTCAGAGTCGAGACCGTTGTCGACATCCAATCGCCGACCGGCGAATTCATGTCAATCTGCTGGCCGACAATTTTGGTAAGCAGATCGCGCTCGGTGAAAATGCCTACGATGCGTCCTTCGTCATTGCAAACGATCGCACACCCGCCTTCGTCCTTCTTCATCTCGTCTATGGCCTGCGACAGCGGGGTTTCGGGACGAACACAGACGAAGTCGTCCGTCTCAAGAAGCGTCACACTGTCTCTGCGAGCGCGGCGCGGCGCGTCCGTCTTGTCCGCGGGCGTCTGCGGCGAGTTGGATTGCATGGTGGATTGTTCGGCTGACATTGAAGGATGTTCCTTACGAATCAGGAGACCTGTGTTATTGACCGAAAGTGAATTGTAACACGTAACAAGGTGGCATGGGCAAAAGCGGGTGCGTGGACGACATAGAGCAGAACTCAAGAGCGATCCACGAAACACCACGAAACATCGCTAACAAGACTTTCGTGTTCGTTCGTGGTGTTTAGTGGACCGATCGACGCCCGGGCTTAATCGGCTGATCGTTAGAACTGCGGAGGAGGAGGAGGAGGAGGCAACTGCTCAGTCGTGGGCATTGAACGAAGTATGCGGCGCATAACGGTGGGTCCCATGATCGCAGCGCAAAGCGCAAACAGGTACATCAGAAACAGTAAGCCACGAGGTGCTTCCACAGACCATCCCCACTGAGCCACGCCAATTTCGTAGATGACGCTGTAGACGAATAGCACGAGAAGCTCTGATCCGATCCATGCGGCGATGGCTGCAAGACTCCATCCGACGGCGCTGCGATTTCGTTCTCTCGCTAGCTGGCTCATCATTCGCGGAATGCGGATGATGAGGAAATAGAGTTCGATCATAATACTGGATAGCCGGGTAGCTCTTTCAAACCACCCCTGCCTCTTTGATCTCGAGCGTGCCCGCGGTTGCGTCGAGCGTTGCCGCTACACCGAGCGGAAGGGTCAGTTGATCGCTTGTATGTCCGATGGTGAGGCCTGAGAGCACCGGCACCTTCAATCCTCCCAGAATATTGTCGACCACTTCGCCCACCGTAAAAGGAGTGGTGGTTGACGGTTGGAAGTCGCGCGGTCCGCAATCCTGACACTCGCCCCAGATCACCCCCGCCACTTGGTCAAACTTTCCCGCCAGTCGCAGGTGAGTCAGCATACGGTCGATGCTGTAAGCCTGTTCTTCTACGTCTTCGATGAAGAGGATTTTTCCACGAGTGTCTATCTCGTACGGAGTCCCTAGAGTGGTAGAGACGAGCGAGAGGTTGCCTCCGATCAACTTTCCGCTGGCGGTGCCCGAACGCACCGTACGTAGTGCATGCGCGGGACGAAGGTCATTCGAGTCCGGTGGGTTGGTGATCTTGCCTATAGGCCTCGTCTCGAAAAGCGCTTTGCGAAAATAAAGCTGCGTATAATCAGTAAACCGCGAGAGCGCCATCGGACCGTGGAAGGTGACGAGTCCGGCGTGGCGATTGATGGCAAGATGCATTGCCGTGATGTCGCTATAGCCGATAAAGATTTTTGGGTTGCGCCGGATCAACCCATAGTCTATGCGATCGAGCAGATGGGCAGAGGCGTAGCCGCCGCGAATACAAAAGATGGCGTTCACTTCGGGGTCGCGGAACATCGAATGGAGGTCGTCCAACCGCGCCTCTACCGACTCGCGATAGGTGCCAAAGCGCCTTCCCACATTCCGTCCACGTTTCATCTTCAACTTGAAGTAGGTCATCGTCCGTTCAACCAACGCGAGGCGATCGGGATCGGGCACTTCGGTCGCTGGTGTGATGAGTCCCACAGTGTCGCCGGGCCGCAACGCTTTTGGGCGGACCAGGTCAGGAGGGGAATCAATGATAGCCGCGCGAAGAGCCGGAAACGCGGCTGCGGCGCCTACGCCCGCGAGAAAGTTTCTACGTTCCATGTGTGATGCCTCCAGGCTGTTTACGAACAGGTGCTTAGAGTTCAAGCTTTAGCTCGTCCGGTTGTGCAAGCAACAACCTAAAGGTTGAACTCTAAACGCCTGTTATTTCTACCAGGCGATTGATAATCCCCGGCAGTGTGTCGAGCGTGTACTCAATCTCTGCCGCGGTGTTATAGCGGCCGAGCGAGAACCTTATCGAACCTTGCGCCGCGCTGTAAGGAACGTTCATCGCGCGCAGCACGGCCGAAGAGACATGCGACTCTGCATTACATGCCGAACCGGTCGAGACACAGACACCAGCTTCATCAAGTTGAGCAAGAATGGCCTCGCCCTCGACGTGCTCGAAAGAGATGCTCGATGTGTTTGGCAAACGACGGTCGCGGTCCGACGTACCGTTAAGCCGCGCGTTGGATATGGTCCCGAGAATTCTATCTTCCAGAGTATCGCGCAACCTGCGAATCGTGCCGTGGCCGTCGAAAGTTTTAGCCACCTCACAAGCGGCCCCAAGCGCGACGATGTAGGGTACGCTTTCGGTTCCCGCGCGCCGTCCCTTCTCCTGCCCGCCACCGATCATGAATGATGAGAGCTTCACCCCGTCGCGGACATATAGCGCGCCCACACCCTTCGGCGCATGAAACTTGTGACCCGAGATGGCGAAGAGGTCCACGTTCATAAGGCGCACATCGATGGGAATCTTGCCAACCGCCTGAACCCCGTCGACATGGAAGACGGCCGATGACGTCTGGCGGACGATTCGTCCGATTTCTTCTATGGGAAAGAGCACGCCCGTCTCGTTGTTTGCCAGCATAACGGAGACAACCGCCGTGTCGGGCCGAATCGCGGCGCGCACGCTTTCCGGGTCGAGCAGCCCTTCTTCATTCACCTCCAGCCACGTCACTTCGTAAGCGCCACGCTCCAGATTTTCGCAAAGGTATCGAACGGCCTCGTGCTCTACCCTCGTGGTGACGATGTGCCGCTTGTCCGGATGGGCTTCCAGCACTCCGCGTATGGACCAGTTGTCTGATTCAGAACCGCAAGAGGTGAAGACAATTTCGTCAGGGCTCGCCGCGTTCAGTAAATCCGCGACCTGCGCGCGCGCGTGCTCAACCGCTTGACGCATCTTTCTTCCGAAGGTATGCGCCGAAGAAGGATTACCGTAAAGGTCGGCGAGGTAGGGTTGCATCGCGTCGCGTACCTCAGGCGCAACCCGGGTGGTGGCGTTATTATCGAGGTATATGAGATCGCTCATCGAGCTCCAGAATCCGGTTGGATAGCTGCCGTGCGCCAGTAGTCTTCCAGAATATCTTCTATCAGCGGGCGACATGAACCGCAGCCACCGCCGGCGCCATTCGTATTGGTGACACCATCAACCGAGCGAAGCGAGCCGGTGTGGATCGCCCGCTCGATGGAATTCTCAGAAACGCCGAAGCAGGTGCATATCAATGCTTCATCGCCGGTCCACTCATTCAGCGTAGCGCGATGATAGTTCGCCAGCGCGGCATGGAGCGCATCACGACATAGCGCCGCGCAGTGCGCCCGATCTTCAGGCAGCCCGTCGAACCAATCCGTGAAAGCGGTTTCGGGTAAACTCGCCGCGCGACTGATCGCGAGGTCTGTGATCGTCTCCGTCAACACCGAAGCCGAGGCTATGAGGAAGCCGCAGCCGGTCGCCCTGAACCGCGCTTGCGTGACTCTCTGCAATCCTTCGTCGATGGCCAAAGAGAGTCGCACTACCGCGCCACAAACGAGCGAGCCGGCCTCGCCGACGGCATCCGGTTGGTTCACTTCGCCGGCGTTGCGGGGATTAAGGAAATGTTCATTGACGCGAGCGGGATAATATGGCATCGATGATTGGTAGTTGTCTGCGACGTTTCGATGGAAGCCTAGTTTGCTTGCGTTCGTTTGTCAAAATTAGGCGGCGTGTTACGACGAAGGTTACGGTGCGCATGGATCGCGTTAGCGGACGGCTGCGATTTAAGCGAGCGCGTCGTGAAGCGGGTCAGAGTTGCCTGCGTCAGCGGGCGGGTTCTTGCGGGGTTTTATTTCGTCTTCCGCTAACGCGATCGAGTTCGCACGGCAAGCCGCCCGCTGACGCAGGCGGTTCTGACCCGTGTGGCAACGGCTACGATTCTGATAGCGTGCGACAGCTCGCCACTCTTCGTTCGCGCCTGGCGGCGCTCATCGCAGGCAAGATGCCACCGCTACCAGCAAACGCTGCAGGAGTTTTTATTGCGATTGCCTGAGGTTGAATGCTAATTTGAGCGCCCAATGTTGAGCCGCGCTACTGTCAATGCTTAGAGGGGATCTTCTGGACAACGCCATTAACAAAATGGGGACGATGGCTGTTCTGCCGTTGGTTAAGCCGGTGGGATGGCTGCGCAACGGCGCATTCGACGGAGTGTTCATCGTCGGCGTGATGGCGCTGGCGCTCTTGTCGGGCTGGATCTCGGTGGCGAATCCGACGCTCTTCCCGTTCATCTTTGTGCTTGACGTATGGCTGCTCGGATATCATCACGTCATCGCGACCTACACGCGCTTGACCTTCGACCTTGAAAGTTTCAGGAAACATAAATTTCTCCTCACCTGGCTTCCCGTTCTCGTCATTCTTGTGACCGGGCTCGCTGCGCTTTTATTCGGGCGATGGATTCTGGCAACCACCTATCTTTATTGGCAGTGGTTTCACTACACGCGTCAGTCGTATGGCGTCGCAAGAATATACGCCCGCAAGAACCGAATCATAGATGACCGCGGGAGGCTTCTCGAACAGTTGACGCTCTACAGCGTTCCTCTGCTGGGAATCTTGTACAGATCCTGGCAGGCCCCGACTCAATTCCTCGGCATGAATCTAAAAGTGGTTCCGGTCCCGCTCTGGTTGGTTATCGCCGTTGGTCTCGGCTCTGCGGTAGTTGTTGGCTGGTGGATCATCGATCAGGTGCGCGCATATCTGAAAGGTGAGATGAAAATCGCGTATACGCTTTTCGTCACCTCGCACCTGGTGGTGTTCGTTAGCGGCTATCTGCTGATCGACAACATTAACTTCGGATGGCTTTCGCTCAATGTCTGGCATAACGCGCAGTATCTGATGCTTGTCTGGATGTTCAATAACCGTCGTTTCAAGGAGGGTGTCGATTCGCGTCATCGATTTCTCTCGACCATCAGCCAGACCGAGAATGTGGTCATTTACTTCGCTGTCTGCGTCTGCCTTTCCACCCTTATATTCTTCTCAACCAGTAAAATGCTCAGCCTCTTTGGCGCTTTGCCGTTGGCGATAGTTTTCTATCAGGGGTTAAATTTTCATCACTACATAGTAGACGGTATTATTTGGAAACTACGTCAGAAACCCATCAGAAACGCGATGGGGGTTGCGGAATAGCTCCGTACCCCCATCGCGCTTGATAAACGGGCCTGAATGTCAGTCGAGACCGTCGATCCTCAACGACGCGTCACGCTCTGTCGACGCGGAGCGTAGGTGATTCGCCGCGTCTCGCGTATGCGACCATCGACAACCGTGCCTTCGACAATCTCATAGCCAAGCATCGCGAACACCCGCCCGCGCACAAACAGCGGTCGCGCATTCCCATACCAATCGACGCAAGATGCGCGGCAGCCGTCGTCCACAGCTCTCTCGGGTCGCGAGTCGAGCGCGCCCAGTTCTTTCAAGTTCAAAGAGTCATTCCGCAGAAACAGGATCGATGCCGACTCGTCGAACAGATGGCGATACCCGGGTTTGCCCGGTTCTCGTATTGGCAAGCCGAGCATCCCGGTGGCAGGTCCATCCGGTTTATAGAAGAACCCGTGACTACGAAGCTCGCCTTGTGAAGCGCCTTTGCGCGTGTATCGACCGGCGATTTGTGGAGAGCGGCCGAGGCGCACTGAGGTGAAGTTCAGATTCGCCCCGTCAGTCCCCACAACCACTGCATCCTGGCCCATCGTTTCGATTCGGTCGACGCCATGAGGCAATTGCATCTCTGTGACACGCTCTCCTGCCCAGCGCACGGCGAACAGGCTCGAACCGTTTCGATTGTCCGGCATTCCCCATCCGCTTCCTGTGCCGTAGAGTAGATAGTCTCCGACGAAACGATTTTGGAAAGTGTAGCCTTCAGGCTTTGGAAGCTCGCGATAGCTGGAGGCTGGAGCGGGTTCGGAGCCATCTGAGAAGTCGTGCAATGGAACTCGCATGAGCGCGACGTCTCCGGCAGCATTTTCGGCGCCCCACATACCATCGCCGGCCGCCTCTGAACGAACCAGCACGTTCAAATGCTGGTCCTCGCTCTCGAGAAACGAGAACTGGTCCACCGGACTGCCCGAGACCTGAAGAGCGCTTGGACCCGAACCGTCGAGCGGCATGCGATAGAGCATCGACCGCTGCTCCTGACTTTCACGGCGCCATGCATAGTCGGTGGTCCAAACGTACACCGCATTGCCGGACACGTAGAAGACTCGCCCCGGTGAGTCGATCACCGCGGTGGCATCGCACTTAAAGCCACCGTCGGATAGGTCGCAGGTTGTGACCGTATGCAGGGCGAGGCCGTTTGCAGCATTCACGGAACGTTCGGGTCTGTATACTCGCGTCGCAGACACAATGCGTTGGAACTCTTCTTCCTTAGCGCCCTTGTGCCACGTGCGAACGGCGGGAAAGGCCCCGAAGGGATCTTCCGTGTAGGGCGACAAGTAAAGCGGGGTGTAGAAAATCAGCTTGTTTCCGATTAAGCGGCTGGCGTAGTTGCGTGATGAATAGTAATCGTTCGAACGAAGATGATGGGTCGAGCGGTAAGTCAGGCCGCCCGCATCATCGATGTTGAATAAGCCTATTTCGGTACCGCCGCGCTCGTAGCTGTATCCGATCACGACCACAGTGTTATTTGAGATTAGAAGCTCGTCGTACCAGGAACTGCGCGGGTCAATCTCGGGACCGAACGCATCGGCGGATGATATGGGCCTAAGTGAATTGTCGCCAATGGCGACGGTGAAGAGCCTGCCGCGTCGCAGCATCACCAAATAATTCCCGTGGAGCTTGACGATGCCGCCTTCGTCAACACCCGCTTGCTGAACATTTGTTACGGACTCGTCTTCACCCTTTGCTGCTTTCGCCATGCCCGTGGCGGGTGCGGCGCTGGTGTTTGCCACTGCATCGCCGGGTTGGGCCGCGCGTTCCCGCCCCGAGCGCCGTTGCTGTTCAGCGATTTCGCGAAAGAAAGCTTTGAGTTCTGCTTCTGACTTAAATGCGCGAAGTGTTTTCTTGGCCAATCCATCGCGTGACTGCGTCTGGATTGGACGCGCCTGGCTTGAAGACACATCCGCGCACGCGGCGGCGCCAAAAACTAGAATTGCGACGGCAATCAGCCAGACTATCGGGGTTTTCGGGACTTTCATTCTCCTGCCTCCTTCTCGTAGCCAATAGGCTCTGGACTAAGGAACGGACAGTCCCGGAGAATATTGCGCGATTGGAGGAGGACACTGCCCGATGCTCTCCAATGTCGGCTTGCCGCATCCAGTGCGGTGAGGCTTGCCTCACCGGATCAATCAGATCGTAAAGCGAGGCTGCGCCTTTGCGTCGGAGGCAAAGCCTCCTAAACATCTTGAAAAGAAGTGCGCCCGGTAAGCCAAGGCTTACCGCACTGCAAAGCGGCAAGCCGCGAAGCGAACTCGCACGAAACCTCACTAAAAGGCTTCGTGTGTTTTGTGTGAATTAGTCGATCGTCCCCTGGTCTTTTCGAATAAGGACGCGCTTCAATCGCGCCCTCAATGACAAAGCGGATGTTATAGGGCATAATTGCCGTCCGCTTGTGGCCCCGACTCAGGCGAAATCTGCGCATCACCGACAAAGAGTGAAGAGTATTTAAAGATGGCCGAACTCTCAGAACAAAGTGTGCTTGATGCCCTGCGGCAGATCCAGGATCCGGACCTGCACAAGGACATTGTGGCGCTGGGCTTCATCAAGGATTTGAAGATCGAGGGCGGCAACGTCTCGTTCCGCATAGTCCTGACCACGCCCGCCTGCCCCGTCAAAGAGCAGATGGAGACTCAGGCACAAGAGTTCGTCGGCGCTTTGCCCGGTGTTACAGCCGTCAACGTCACAATGGACGCTGAGGTGCCCAAGGGCCGAGGCATCGGCGATAAGGTCACGATGCCAGGCGTGCGAAACATCATTGCAGTGTCTTCGGGTAAAGGCGGAGTGGGCAAGTCTACCGTCGCGGTCAATCTCGCGGTCGCGCTCGCACTGGATGGTGCCCGGGTCGGCTTGATGGACATGGATGTCTACGGTCCGAACGTTCCCTTGATGCTCGGCGCCGCCGAAGCAAAGCCGGAGGTTGAAGACGGCAAGCTGCTGCCGGTCGAAGCCTATGGCGTCAAATTAATGTCGATGGCGGTGCTTCAACCCGGCGACAAGCCAATGATCGTGCGCGGACCGATACTTCATGGACTGGTGAAGCAGTTTTTGACTGACGTCAAATGGGGCGAGCTGGATTATTTGATTGTCGACATGCCACCCGGAACGGGAGATGTGCAACTAAGTCTCGCTCAGCTCGTTCCGGTGCAGGGCGCCGTTTTGGTTACGACCCCTCAGGAAGTCGCCGTGATGGATGTCAGGCGCGCACTGCGCATGTTCGAAACGGTGGCCGTCCCGGTCCTTGGCGTTATTGAGAATATGAGCTACTTCATCGCGCCCGATACCGGTATGCGCTATAATATCTTCGGCGAAGGCGGCGGGAAGCAGCTCTCAGAGCAATACAGCGTCCCTTTCCTGGGCAGTGTGCCGTTGGGTTTGGAAGTAAGGGAAGGCGGCGATTCGGGCGTACCGGTCGTCGTTGGTCATCCGGATTCACCGCAGGCGCAGGCCTTTCGCAAGGTTGCGGAAGAGGTTGCGCGGCAAGTTTCTATTGAAGCTATGAAACCCGAGCTTGTCGTTTTGGGCAAAGCTCGTTAATGTCGTTATGAAGGTGGACAGTAGTCAGTGGCCGAGAAGCAGTAAAGGGCTGATCCTTGCTGACCACGTAACACCGACCACTGACCACTTTGTTTAAGGAGAGAGAAAATACTATGTCAGCGACAACTAATCCGACCACTGCTGCAACGGGTGCCCCAGCCGGCGCACCGACAATGACGTTGAACGTCACTGAATCGGCGGCCACGGAAATTCACAAGTTTATGTCCAGCGAAGAGGGCTTGCCGGAAACGGCCGGTCTTCGCGTCCGCGTCGTCCCCGGCGGCTGCTCGGGCTTTCAATACAGCCTGAACATCGAAGAAGAGTCACGTCAGGGCGATTTCATATTGAATGAGACCGGCGTCCGTCTCTTTGTTGATATGTTCAGCGCGCAGTATCTGAACGGCGTCAAGATTGATTACGTGACAGGCGTTATGGGTTCGGGCTTTACCTTCACCAACCCGAACGCAACCGGCGGCTGTGGCTGCGGCTCGTCGTTCACTGCTTAAGTTTTCGCATAGGTTCTTAGCGCATTAAGCGAAGCCAGGCACAAACGGTTCTCTTTGATTGAGAATCGCGTGTGCCTGGCTTCGTTTTATTGCGCGACCTCTGGGAGTGAACCGGGCTATGAATTCAAACGACCTCAAAACTGAAAGATAGATGACTCTTGTTAAAACACGCGAAGAAAGGGAAGTATGAAAATCAAATCAGTTCTGCTGGCGACGCTAATGCTCGGGCTAGGTCTTACGGGGTTCGCCCAGTCGAAAACAACTTCGGAGGCGAGACGTGCCGAGCCGTCACGCGCCCACCGGTCGCCTCAACTGCAAACTATCGAGGCACTCGCCAACGCTGTAGCCAGGACTTGGAGCGAAGGACTTCTACGGAGTCTTGACTCGGGTCGGCCATATATGGGGTCGGTGAGGGTCGTCGTCGAGAGTCAGGCCGGCGAACCCGCGATGGTGTGGCGCAAGACCTTCAGGACGCTCGCTCAGGTCGACCGGTGGTTCAAGAGCCGCGAGACGGCGGACGGCCCGGCCCGGAACAGCGGGCAGCTCAAACGATGCAGCAAGGGCGTCTGCACATTCGAGCAGGAGGGGATGCTTCACAACAATCTTTATCTGAAAAAGATCACCTACGGCATGAGCAAGGGGCGGCCCTACATCAAGGCGATCTACATTGATGACGGCGCCTAAATCCGTCCATCAGTGAAGCTGGAGGCGCGGCTTACAATTATCGCAGGCCGCGCCTCATCAATGGTAAAATTCGCGCCCTTTGCGCCATCTATCCCTATAGGAAAAGGAAATGAAAAATATACCGACGCTCGTATTATTAACGTTCCTACTCAGCGCGGCTCTGACCGTGGCCCAAACGGCTTCTCCGATAAACGCAGCAGCGAAAAGTCAGGCGCTACCATTGCAGCGATACGACCCGCAAATGCGCAGCGCCGAAAAGAAGATCGGGGAGGAAGTGTTCAGCATAGCGATAGACAGTGCTATCTCTCCGGCAAGTGAGAAGGCTCTGATCGGGTATTTCACACAGCATTACGTAAGTCGGCTGATGGCATTGGAAATAGCCAAAATGCCGGGTGCAGACCATCTCTACATCGTAACAGGATTATTAGACAAGGCTGGACAAGCTGAAGATATTACCAAACCGCCCACCATACTCCTCGTCCTGAAAGAGCAAGGAGACACAATTAGCGAAGTAGGTAAGGCCGAGAGTGATGATGGCGGCGGTTATGGTGTTCTGGCTCCTGTTTTCTTTCATGGGAAAGATAAGCTATTGATCATAGTTGCACTGTCGTCGGCTGACGGCGACGCTCGCCTCGATCTTGTATATGAATACGCTGATAACACCTTCAAACCCCTCGGGCAACTTGATGTCATCGAAAAAGTCGGCATGAACGGAAATATCTGGCAGATAGAAAGTCCTGTGGTGCGAGCCACCGCCGCACATAAAAACGATACCTACTTTGTGACAGTGCGTGGAGTAAGGGGAAGCCTCTATGGCGGATCCACCGATGCCAAAGGTAACCCTAAAAAGCTCGCTCCCCCAAAATCACCCGTCACATTCTATTACGATAAAGGGACGTGGCGACGTGCAGCCACAAGATAGGCAAGGAATTAAATTCAAACGCGCTCCGACCTGGGGTAGAGATGGTTGAGTTCATTCAAGCCGAAACGACAGTTCAATTCGGGCAAGCGCGAGAGTTGTTCCTGGAGTATGCCGATTCGCTGGGTATCGATCTGTGCTTTCAAAATTTCGAACGAGAAGTGGCCGAGCTTCCGGGTGCATACGCTCCTCCTGATGGACGTTTGCTTCTGGCATCCTCGGGCGGGGACAAGCTCGCGGGGTGCGTCGCACTTCGAAAAATTGGCGAGGGGACCTGCGAATTAAAGCGTCTCTATGTAAGGCCCGAATGTCGTGGTCAGGGGCTGGGAAAAGCGCTCACCGTAGCTATCATCGACCAGGCACGCGAAAGCGGTTATTCCCGCATGTGCCTCGACACGTTACCGCCACTTATGGCCGACGCGATCAATCTCTATCGCGCCCTCGGATTCAAAGAGATCGAGCCCTACTACAATAATCCCGTTGAGGGCGCGCTTTTTATGGAGTTAGCGCTAGACCCGCTCAGTTAATAACGAGCGGAGCCGATAGCTTGCGGCTTGCCGCTCTGCAGTGCGGTAAGCCTTGGCTTATGGCACTGTCTCCAGCCGAGTCTTCCTGAGGCTACGCCTCTAATGCGAGGCTCAGCCTCGCTTGGTATATTCCGGGGCTGTCACGGTGAGGCGAGCCTCACCGTACTGGAAGGCGGCAAGCCGCGCAGGTAACTCAGGACACTATCCGGATTTAGGGACGCTTGCGGCGAGGCCCCTGGATGTGCCAAAGTCGCAGCGACGCTTACCAATTCATAATTTGAGGAGTGATACGGGATGCCAAGGATCGAAGCGGAAACGGCTACAGGCTTAATAGCTTTTGAGGCGGAGCAGGAACGCAAGCTGGTACTTGCGATCGAGGATGCCGGAATAGACATACTGCACCGTTGCGGCGGCAACGCAAAATGCACGACTTGCCGTGTGGAAGTGCTGGCCGGCGACCCGGGTGAAATTCAGGACCTTGAGCGTAACCGTCTGGCGATGGAGATCGGACTTGCCGAAAATGTGCGGCTCTCGTGTCAGGTGCGCGTGATCGACGATCTCAAGATTCGCGTTGTCAACCAGGTGAGTACCCGGGGAATGGATTCCGGGCCACGGCCGCTGGACGAATAAAGGTGCCGGGTTCCGGGTTCCGGGTTTCGAGTTGAATGTTCAAGGTTCAACGTTTCGATTCGAACCCTTAGGAATTAGTTCTGAAGCCGGCACCCGAAACCCGAAACCCGACACCCTCGCCTTGTCACTTTTCACTGTATTTAGTAATCTTCGCTGGTCATAACTGACAATTGTGCTTTACCGGTGACAGCGCGTGCTGTTCCACCTCGTTGTGCGTTCACAACCGTTTCGTATACACCAACAAAATCTTCGGAGGGTCGTATGTTTGAACCGCTTGCTCATCTCCCCGCTAGCCTGGCGATCTTTCAGGACATCTTCCACTCGCCAAATTCAGAAGCCCTCGCGCGCATCGCGCTACGCTGGAGTCACTTCGTCGGTGGCATTACCTGGATCGGGATTCTCTATTTCTTCAACCTGGTAAACGTCAACTTCATGAAGGCGCTGGACGCGCCCACCAAAGGTAAAGTCATTCCGGAATTGATGCCGCGGGCGCTTTGGTTTTTCCGGTGGGGCGCGGTGGTGACCGTTCTCGCAGGCCTGGGGTATTACGCGATGTATATCCTCAAGCCCGATGTGAGCAACGCGAACGGACCCGGAGGCGTAGGCGTAAACGGAAAGGTCCTTCTTGGAGTCTGGCTCCTGTTTCCAATCGTGACTTTCGCCATCGAGTTTCTCATCATCAAGAAGTCGGGGATCAATGATGGGCGGGTTCTGGCAGTCATCATCCTGGTGCTGGTGGTTGCAATGTCTGCCGGCATCATCTGGTGGTTCAGTTCGCAGATGACGGCGGGGGGCGATAGCTGGGCCAGCAACAAAACCTATTCGATCGGCATCGGCGGCGCCATCGGTATCATAATGATGCTCAACGTGTGGGGAATTATCTGGCCAGCGCAGAAACGGATCATCGCCTGGACGAAAGATAACGCTGCTAACGGCACTCCCATTCCAGCTGAGTCGGCGGGCCTGGCGCGCAAGGCCTTTCTCGCTTCACGAACGAACGCGTGGCTTTCGTTGCCCATGCTCTTCTTCATGGCGACTTCTCACGGTGATTACGTAATTTTTGGTAAGAATTAGCTCTGGGCCTGCGCGAGACTCAACGCGCTGGTGCGGACAATTCAGATTGATACGGACGGGATGGCGCTCCACCTGATATAGGAGTGCCATCCCGCTTTTGCTTTCGCCAAACTAAAGTCTTATCCTATTAGCGACTCGTTACATTCAGAACTTCGCGCTTAATCGCGCGGGCATTCGTGTCCCCCAAACTCCAGTGTGATCTTGTTAGAGCCCCCAATCGAGATCGCAGGCAGTGATTTTCAAGGAGGTGGAAAGATGGGGTTCAACAGTTCATACAAAGCCAGGCAGTTCAACTTGAGCGGCCTAAATGGCATTTCAGACCAGACCCTGGAGATGCACTTCAAGCTATACGAGGGTTACGTCAAAGAGACAAACAATCTAAGCGAAAAGATCTCTGAGTTTCTGGCCGACGGCAAAGTTGATCAGGAAGAGATGCCCGCATACTCTGAGCTGACGCGCCGGCTGGGTTTCGAATACAACGGCATGGTCCTGCACGAATACTATTTCGAGAACATGAAGCGCGCAGGTACCGGCGATCCGGACAAGGCCTCGAGATTCCTCCAATCCGCTGAAAAGAGTTTCGGAAGTTATGAGATCTGGAAAGCGGATTTTATGGGAGTCGGCAAGATGCGTGGAGTTGGCTGGGCCATCTGCTACGAGAATCCTGCGAACGGCCGCATTTCAAACCACTGGATCACCCTGCACGAAACCGGAAACGTTACGGGCTTCAATCCGTTGCTGGTGATGGATGTTTGGGAGCACGCATATCTTCTCGACTACAAACCCGCTGACCGTCCAAAGTACATAGAGGCGTTCTTTTCAAACATCGCCTGGAATATTGTCGACCAACGCTTAACGGCTGGGAAGGCGTCGAAGAATCAAACAGCGTGAGGCAGGAGTAGGAGCAGGAGCAGGAGGCAGGAGCGGGAGGCAGGAGCAGGAGGCAGGAGCAGGAGGCAGGAGCGGGAGGCAGGAGCAGGAGGCAGGGGCAGGACGCGGCCGGCACGATCGAGTTTATGGCGCGAGGCTTCCCTTCTCATTCACGCAGGGCTTCAGCCCGGTGTAATCGGTCATGAAGAACTCCTAAACCGTTTCAACGGTTTCTCTGCTTCCTCGGCATACCTCAGCAACGCGCTGAAGCGACGAAATGAATGAGCCTTGTGCTTCGCAGCTTCACTCCTCTGCTTTGAAGTCGATGCCATTGAAAAAGGAGAAAGAGACCTGATGAAACGAACCTTACTCGCGCTCGCGATTGGGATTATCACTAGCCTGGCCTTCGCGGGCTGCGCTTCAAACGACAATGCGAACGTAAATACGACCGCTACTACAAACGTGACTCCGCCGGGAAGTACGCCGACTCCGGCCGCGCAGAATCTTCAAGTAGTCGAACGCCCGCAAAAGATAAAAGACATGATGGCCGCGCGCGGTGAGCAGGACCAGGCCAGCCCCATGCTCAAGTTCGTCGAGCCGCGGGAGGGTGCAACCATCAATGGTTCGACCGTTAATCTCAAGCTCGCGCTCAGCGGAGATCTGAAGGGCTACAAGCCGATGAAGGATCCCGCGACATCGATGGGCAATCACATCCATGTGATCCTTGATAACCAGCCCTACGAGGCCTACTACGATCTGGATCAGTCTTTCGAGCTGCGCAACGTTGCCGAGGGCAAACACACCCTGCGCGTCTTCGCTTCGCGGCCCTGGCACGAAAGCTACAAGAACGCCGGATCGTTTCAGATGGTCTCGTTCACGGTCAAAGGCGGAGGTGACGCGTCTAAGCCGACAACCACAAATGGCGGACAGACGATGGCCAATGCTGCGAATAAGAACGCGGCATCGAACACGGGAGCCAATTCGAATGTCGCTCCGCCACGCGAAGGCAAGGACATGGCTGCGAGCAATGCGAGTGAGGTTGACGCGAAAAAGCCGCTTCTTACCTACAGTCGCCCGAAAGGTGATTACAAGGGTACAGACGCTCAGGAAGGGATCATGATTGACTTCTGGCTATCGAATGCGAAGTTGCAGGGCGACGGCGGAGAGTATCGCGTGCGTTACTCAATTGACGGCGGCGAACCGCAGTACATTGATAAATGGGAGCCGATCTGGCTGAAAGGCTTGAACGCGGGCAAACATACTATCAAACTCGAACTCGTCGATAAGGAGGGCAAGGCGGTTTCCAATGGTGACTACAATTCGACCTCGCGTGAGATCGCGATCGGCGCTCCCGTAATTTAGGGCAGATGCGCAGACTGTCAGCTTGCGCTACAGCGCCTGCGGAAAGAAAGGCAAACAAACATGAAAAAGAATCCCCAAAGGTTGGTCTGGTTTTCAATACTGACCATGGCTCTTATCACGGGGTACGTCATTAGCGCCTCGGCCATGCGCTCAGGCGAAAAGAAGGCGGACGCGGCAATACCGCCGAAGGTCGGAGAACCGGCGCCGGATTTCAAGCTGCCGTATGCAACGATCGATAACATCTTCTCCAAACCTGAAGAGTGGTTGTCTCTGTCAGGCATGCGCGGCAAGAACGTGATCCTGGCCTTCTATCCAGCCGACTGGTCCGGTGGTTGTACAAAAGAGGTCTGCACGCTGCGCGACACCTTCGCCGAGCTCTCCAAGCTCAACGCGACGGTGGTTGGGATCAGCGGTGACTACGTCTTTTCGCATCACGAGTGGGCGAAGTTTCATAAGCTGCCGTTTGCGTTGGCCTCTGATCACGATCACAAGGTCGGCCGCGCCTATGGCAGTTACATGGAGCAGTACGGAATGAACAAACGCACCGTCTTCCTGATCGACAAGGAAGGCATCGTGCGTTACAGCAACCTCGATTTCAAAGCGGGCGATGCCGCCGATTACACAAAGCTGCGTGAAGAACTCGCGAAGTTGAAGTAAGGACGGGTCAGATCATAAGCGCCATCGGCGCGAAATGTAAAAGCCTGGGGCAACGCCCCAGGTTAGAGTTTATCAAGTTATGAAGCGCTGAAGGCGCGCAATCGAAGTGTCGACAAAAAACTTTTAGGCCACGAATATTATTTCGCGCCTTCAGCGCGAGAAGTTCGATGGGGTTCTCTTCCTGGGCCGATGGCCCAGGCTTTTACATTTCGCCCCGTTGGCGCTGTGATCCCGTCCCAATGACTGAGACAACTGACCAGATAACAATACGCTCGTCGCCGCTCGCCGAGGTACACAAGCAACTCCATGCGAAGATGTCAGAGGAAGGCGAATGGAGCCTTCCTTCTTCCTATGGGGATACCGCCGCTGAATATAAGGTCGTGCGCGAAGGCGGCGCGGGACTGATCGATCTTTCACCTCGCGGACGAATAGAGGTCGACGGCTCCGAGGCGGTGCAGTTCCTCAACGGCCTGATCACAAACGATGTCAAGACACTCGAGCCGGGCACTTGGATGGGGGCCGCGTTTCCGAATGTGCAAGGACGTCTTCTGGCCGAAGTGCGCGTGCTTCGCCTCCAAGACGGTCGGTTTCTTTTCGATACCGAAGCGACTTCGACCGAACGCGTTCTGAAAACGCTCGAGCGCTTCACTCTCGCCGGCGACTTCCGAGTCAAGGATCTGACTGAAGAAATCGCTCTTATTTCAGTACAAGGCCAGGGAGCGGGAGATGTCGTCCGCCTGCTGTTTGGCGAGGAAGCTTCGCGGTTGGACCGCGGACGCGTCGGCCCGTTGAACTGGAAGGACCGGCCGCTCCATTTCATTCGCGCGTCACATACTGCTGAAGATGGATTTGATTTTTACGTAAGCGCGGCGGATGGCGCGTCACTGTGGGACGCGTTTCTTAATTCGGGAGCGCGCCCCGTTGGCTATGAAGCGCTGGACATCCTGCGGATCGAGGCCGGAGTTCCGCGATACGGCGTCGACATGGACGAAACGAACGTGGTACTGGAAGCGGTTGCAGATGACGCTGTCAGCTTTACCAAGGGATGTTACGTCGGGCAGGAGATCATCGCGCGCATTCACTGGCGCGGACACGTAGCTAAAAAACTAACCGGCCTGCGTTTCGATGATGTGGGAGAAACAAAGGCTGGGGACAAGATCGCGACAGCGGATGCCAAAGAGATAGGACGCCTGACGTCCATTACTTTCTCGCCGCAGCTCGGAGCCTTGATCGCGCTTGGTTATGTGAAGTACGACTACCTCGCGCCGGGGACGGCCGTTCGCGTTCTTGCGAGTGAGTCTGAACTCGCAGCTCACGTGGTAGAGTTTCCATTCGTGCGCGGGAGTTGGTACGACGGAGTATCGGACAAGCTATAGCTTGTCGTGATCGTCGTTATTTGCAGCAGACTATCGGACCTTTCTTTTTTCTGCGCCCCGCCGCACTCATCCTATGACCGACGAGACTAAAGGTGCGAACCTCGCGACCGACTCAACAGATGAACAGCGCGACCTGGACTTTGCGCAAGCCCGCCTCGCCTACTCAATCATCGAATCACTGCTCGAGCACACGCGCGTAATCAGCGACCTGATAGCGCTGATGGCGCAGACGCTAGACGAAGACGTAACCAAAGCCCTCACAAAAACCCCACACTGGCAAGCCTACCTGGACAGCCGCCGCTCGATGGAAAAAACGCGGAAAGATGTGGAAGAGTTTGCGGAGATAATGACGCGGCTAGCTGGGGAAGAGAGCACTTAATCCTACTGCGAACGTCAAACTGCACGGAACCATTCGGCCAACGAATCGCGGTCCTCGTTGATAGTTTCGTACAAACGGAGATACTAAGAGGACAGACAGGATGGGCAGGATGCGAAGAAGTAGCGAGATAACATCAGTCAATCAATCCTGTCTCTCTTGTGCATGCTGTTAGAAACTTTCGTCGCGGCTGTGTGATGTGTCGCGCCGGGACGCGACCGCTGCCGCGGGCGGTAGTTACATGCAATTGATCTACTGCTTCTGACCCGCTCTAACTCGCTCAGCTTTTTGTTCGAGCTCCGCGGCCTCCTGGTTTAGGCGTTCGATCCTAACCACAGATACATTCAACTTCGTCGTGATAACAGCAGGGTCCTGTGTGCTTATCCTGAGCTGCGCGCGTTCCAGCATCGCTTCTACAGTCTCGATCCTCTTTTGGTCCACCTGCGCGAGAATTGAAAAGTATTGCGAGTAATTCCCGCTCAACTTCTGCTTAGCTAACTTCTCTTCTATCTCGAACGAGGCGCGACGAGTGTTCAGGCCTTCGCGCAGAGCGGCGATCTGTTCCTGTGCAAGCCGGTTAAGAGTCTCCTTATCCCCCAGTCCTCGTCCCAGCTCAGCTTCGCGGGCATTGAAGAGAAGCAACGTCTCGTTAAACTTGCTTCGAAGCGCGTTGAGCTCGTGCAGCGCGGCGTTGAGTTCAATCCCTTCGCCCGTCGCGCTGCCCGACCCGCCGGCCGTCCCGCCACCCGACCCGCCACCCGACCCGCCACCCGACCCGCCGCCCGTCCTGCCGCCAGAAAAATCATAGGTTGTGTAGCGTGGCTCCTCTGTTAGCGTGTGCTGCTTTAGAAACTCCCATGCGTTCTGGTTGATCTCGGGCGCTAGATCGTAGTACCAGTGGTCGTGCCCTTTGATGATCGTGGTCTCGACCGTAAAGCCGCGAGTCTTTAGAGCGTCGGCTGTCGCCTTCACCCAATTCAAGGGGAAGAATGGATCGCGGTCCCCTACGAAGATCGCCAGCGGGATCTTGCGAGTCGCATGCTCCATAGCGGAGAACTCTTCGCTGCTGCGCCACGCGCCCGCGTGGACAGCCGTGGCCGCGAAGTACTCCGATTCCATCATCGATAAATCGATCGAAAACACCGCGCCTGCCGAATGGCCAAACAGATAGATTCGGTGGTGATCGATCGGATACTGCGACCAAAGTTTTTCTATCAGGCCTCGCAGGAACTCCGGACCATCCTCTTTTCCGCGCCAGGTGGACGAATCACTGGAGTCAGGCCCCACAATGATGAAGTGTTCTTTCTCCGCCAGGCTTTTCCACTTCTCGACCAGCGAGAGGCCGTTACGATTTGATCCGTGGAGCAGGACGACCAGTGGGACCGCAGTCTGTCCGTCGATGGACTTGGGAACGAAGAGGTAGAAAGTCCGTTTTGCCCCGCGCGATTCGAAGGTCTCTTTCGAGATCTTTCCATCCGCAGCAGCGAAGAAGGATGAGAATAGCGACAGGACGAGGGCCGCTAGAAGCAATGCACGGGTCCTGCGGAGCTGGTTCATATTCGCGACCTCACGTACCAGGGTCGGCGCAGAAGGGCAGGGGCTGCGCTCCCTTCCTTACTTGAGGGATCGGGTGTCGCGCCTCTCCCTGTCCAATCAGTTTACACCCTACACACGATGATGTTTACTATACCCAGCATGCGTCGGTCTACACTTACTAACTCCAGTCCGGCGCGGCGCGCGGCGTCGGCCGTGCGGCGGTTGAAGTGATCCTCCATCAGCGCGACGGTGAGAACACTGAGTCCATCGAAGAGCCAGCCCAACACACCATCGGGCCTGACATGCTCGAGCAGCGCGATCGTTCCTCCGGGGCGCACGACGCGACGCAACTCGGCGAACGCGCTGTCGGGTGAAGCCACCGAACAAAAGACCAACGTGGCAAAGGCGGCATCGAACGACGCGTCCGGAAAGGGGAGTTGCTCGGCGCTGGTTTGTACCAGATGCAGGTTGACCGGGGGCGTTTTGTCGCGAGCTCGTTTAAGCATCTCGCGACTCAGTTCACTGGCGACTCCACGCGCTCTCTTCGGGTAAAAGGGGAAATTCAGACCTGTGCCTGCGCCTACTTCGAGAATCCGACTATTCTCTGGCAAAGCCGCCAGAGTCTGCGCTCGCAAGCGAGAGAGAACGATTCGCTCGAGCGGCGCAATCAACCTATCGTAATGCGTAGCGAAGCGGTCGTAGATGGGGCGCTTAGTATCGTTCACTCTAAGTTTTCAACTCGTAGCTTCGGGCGGCAAGGGTCGTAGCGTTACCGCGGCTAGACTAAGGCCCGTACCATCGAGGACTCTCATTCACACGTCGCTTCAGCAAGGTGTCGCCCCGAGCCCATGAGAGACACCAGCCGTTTCAAGGGCCTCGAAAAAACCGTTGAAACGGTTCAGACTGGGCTTGTCGCCGCATTCACCGCGCTGAAGCGAGATGTGAATGACAACAGGGATGATCTCCAGCCGACCACGTAGACCCAAACCTTGACTCGTGGTTGGCCTTTGTCGTATCGTCCGCGCATCCCGATCACGCCAAGCAGGTTCACGTAGCGCAAACTAACAGTTTGCTCTACACGCAAACCAGCAGTTTGCATTACCCAAGGGAAGAACCCATGAACAACTTTGCCTACACATCCCAGGATGTCAATTACATCGGCCCCAAGGTCGAGGAGAAGATCAGAGAAGAGCTCGGCGCCCCCGCGGTTTTATCCTACCAGGTGGAAGACGGTGGCGCGGGACCGCTCACCGCCAGAACGTTTTTCGGTGACATCGCCACTGGCATCCTCGGTGGTAAATCAAACCTGCTTTTCAATCTTCACTTCGATCTGACGCATCCCCGGCCAGCTCATTTGCAGGTTTCAGTAGATCGTCAGGGAGTGGGCTCACACGTCAGCCTCTTGCTTTATTCTACCTGGCTCGCAAGACCCGTAGCTGGCGAGGTCTACCTGGAGGAACCAAAGACGTTTGGTAAGTCCAAGTTCAAAGGCGATCCCGCCAGCGAAAGGCTCAATGCCAACGGCGAACTGATTAAGCGAGCGAATACGTTTGCGCGGACTGAATCGCAATCTGGCGGACTCAAGCTGACCATGAAGCGTTTCTGCAAGGTCATGCCGCAACCGAATGGAACGATGCTGGTGATCGCTACGTTGCCGCGTGTGACTAAGATGGGCTTCAGCGCGGCTATCGATGCGGCAGATTTCTTCGATATCTCTTCGATGATTGAGGCGGCGCTTTAGCGCAGTGAGAGCCCAAACCGTCAGCGCAATATCATGATGACCTTGCGCTCGCGGCCACCGTCAAACTCACAGAGAAATATCCCCTGCCAGCGCCCCAGCAAGAGTTCTCCATCGTGAAATGGAACAGTCACGCTCGAGCCAACCAGGCTGGCTTTGATGTGCGCATCTGAGTTTTCTTCGCCATGTCTAAAGTCCATCGCGTGTTGAGGTATCAGGGTGCGCAACGCGTGCAGCATATCGCGCGGCACATCCGGGTCGGCGTTCTCGTTGATGGTTAAGCCGGCAGTCGTATGCTGCACATAAAGGAAGCAGACGCCTTCGCGCGCTCCGTTTTCTTTTAGTTTGTGTCGCACTTCGTCGGTGAACTCTACGAGTTGCTCGCGCTGTGTGGACCGGACTTTGATCGTTTGCATAAAGGTCTACCACATAAGAACGCAAGCCCCTGATCATCGTCTCTGCGATCAGGGGCTTCACTTAGGCTGTTGAGATGGACCGCTAAGCCAGGCGCCTAGTCCTTGTGTTTGATCTTTCGCAAGACCGCCCAACCCGTTGGCAGCACCGCGGCGGCAAGCGCAATCTTCACGACATCGCCGATCAGGAACGGAGCCACGCCAGCATTGAAGGCTGCGGCCGGAGCCATAAAGCGCGCCAACCACGCCCAACCTCCCAACAATATCACGACTGATCCAATGGCCATCGCCGCAGCCGCCGTCAATACGCGTCGGTCCCAACCTCGTTCCGATAGAAGGCCGACTACAAATGCAGCGACGGGATACGACAGAAGATATCCGCCTGTTGGGCCTAAGAGCCAGCCGATTCCGCTCCCACCAGCCGCGAAGAACGGCAGACCGCTCGCGCCTTCTATCAAATACGCAAACATCGCCAGCGCGCCAAGACGCGAACCGAGGAGAGCGCCTGTCAGAAGCACTGCGAAGGTTTGTCCGGTAATCGGTACCACGGTTCCCGGTAAAGGAATCGCTACCTGGGCCGCCAATGCAGTCAATAAACTGAAGGCGATCACCAGCGCAAGCGAGCGCAGAATATCAAGCGGGGCGAACAACGCTCCCGTCAGTGTTTCGGCTTTTGCGTAGGAAGTATTCATTGTAATTGCTCCTCGCGGCTGACGGTTCAGATGAAGAAGACTCTTTCCATTGAACTGATTGTAAGCCATAAAGAGTGAGCAGCGATTAGTTTTATTCGCTCCTCACTCCAGCTTAGCCAACTATTCTCCCGCAGCTTTTCGTCCGATATCGTCGCCGCCGTCTCCACCTCGTCGAGTGACAGGTACAGCGTCGGCTGGAAGGACCTGTGTTGCTTCGGAGTCGTATGCCCGTTCCTTGCCTCCCTCCACATGCGCAACCACGAGCGCCGCCCCGTCCTCCAAACAAAACTGCAGGGTCGCGTCCCCATACCCTTTGTTGCAACGCGGACAGTACTTTATCGTTTCGCTAGTGTCGCCCTCTCCCAGTTCCTTCGTTGCCGAATTCTCCACCTTGATTCTCATCCCGTAGAACGAGCGCCAGACGAAGACCATTGAGACGAGGAAGAACGCGGCAGCGAGAATGTGAGTCAGTGTTGTTCCGCCATTGCGTGCCGTCAGGCTCACAGCCAATTCGACGGCCAGAAGACCAAACAACGTGGTGAACTTGATGACGGGATTGAGGGCTACCGACGACGTATCTTTGAACGGATCGCCGACGGTATCGCCGACGACGGTGGCGTCGTGAAGCGGCGTTCCCTTCATCTTGAGCTCGACCTCTACGATCTTCTTCGCGTTGTCCCATGCGCCTCCGGCGTTCGCCATAAAGATCGCCTGGTACAGCCCGAAGACTGCAATCGAGATCAGGTAGCCGATGAAGAAGAACGGCTCAACAAAGGCAAAGGCAAGAGTTGAAAAGAAGACGGCGAGAAAGATATTGAACATCCCTTTCTGCGCATACTGCGTACAGATCAACACAACTTTCTTGCTGTCTTCAACCGATGCCTTCTCGACTCCTTCAAGCTTGATGTTGGCTTTAATGAACTCGACCGCGCGGTACGCTCCCGTCGTAACGGCCTGCATGCTCGCTCCGGTGAACCAGTAGATAACCGCCCCACCGGTTATCAGGCCGAGCACGAACGGCGCATGCAGAATCGAGAGGTTGCCGATTGCCTCGGCATCGCGCAGTCCGTTGGTCAGGGCCATGATGATCGAGAAGATCATGGTCGTGGCCCCAACTACCGCGGTACCGATAAGCACAGGCTTGGCGGTCGCCTTGAAGGTATTGCCCGCGCCATCGTTCTCTTCCAGTAGATGCTTGGCCCGCTCAAAGTTGACGATGACGTTGTAGTCGCGCTTGATCTCAGCTTCGACATCGGGCACCTGCTCGATGAGCGATAGCTCATAGACCGACTGCGCGTTGTCCGTCACCGGGCCATAAGAGTCGACGGCGATCGTCACCGGTCCCATGCCGAGGAAGCCAAACGCCACCAGGCCGAAGGCGAAAACTGGCGCAACTGTCAAAGACGCAGTCGACACCATCAGCGCGCCGAGGCCCATTGTGCTGAGGAGGAACGCAATGCTCATCAGCCCTACGATACTGATGCCCAACCAATAAGCCGAGAAGTTGCCGGCGACCAGACCGGACAGAATGTTGAGCGAGGCGCCACCTTCCCTGGAAGAAGTAACAACCTCCTTCACGTGACTCGACTCGGTCGAGGTGAAGACTTTGACCAGTTCAGGGATAATCGCGCCCGCCAGGGTTCCACACGAGATGATCGAAGCTAGTTGCCACCAAAGCGAGCCGTCACCAAGCTCCGGGATGATCAAATACGACACCAGGTACGTCAGCGCCACTGAGACGATGGACGTGATCCAGACCAGTGAAGTGAGCGGAGCCTCGAAGTTCATTACGTCCTTGCCGGCATAACGGGCCTTTGCGATGGCTCCGTTGACGAAGTAGGACAAGGCGCTGGCGACGATCATCATGATGCGCATCACGAACAGCCAGACGAGCAACTGCACCTTAACTGTGTCGCTGGGCACGGCGAGCAGAATGAAAGTGATAAGTGCCACGCCCGTCACGCCGTAAGTTTCGAACCCATCCGCCGATGGTCCGACCGAATCGCCGGCGTTGTCGCCGGTGCAGTCGGCGATTACGCCAGGATTGCGCGGGTCATCTTCTTTGATCTTGAAGGCAATCTTCATCAGATCGGACCCGATGTCCGCGATCTTGGTGAAGATTCCTCCGGCGATGCGAAGAGCCGCCGCGCCTAAAGATTCGCCGATGGCAAAGCCGATAAAACACGGGCCTGCATAATCGAAAGGGATGAACAGCAGTATGCAGAGCATGATCAGCAGCTCGACGCTGATTAGCATCATGCCGATGCTCATCCCCGCTCGCAGCGGAATAGCGTAGATCGGGTATGGTTTGCCCCCGAGGCTGGCAAAGGCTGTACGCGAGTTGGCGAATGTATTCACTCGAATGCCGAACCACGCCACGCCATAGCTGCCCGCGATGCCGATCAAACTGAACAGAAGAATGATCGCGACCTTGATCGGAGGAAAGCCGTTCTGCAGCGCGCCCGTCACAGGATCAATTGTTTGCGTCAGTACGCCAAAGTAGACTGCGACAATCAGGCCGATGAACACCCATAGCACAAGGATGAACTTGCCCTGCGTCGTAAGATAGGTCTTGCAGGTCGCGTAGATCAGTTCCGAGATCTCGCGCATCGCGCGATGCACAGGCAGCCGCTTCAAGTTGATGTAAATGGCGAGCCCGAATCCCATCCCCAGCAGGCAGAAGATGAGCCCGCCCATCAGGAGCGTTCGACCGCTGACACCGAAGAATTCAGCATGCTGCGAGAGGTCCGGGAGCGTGAGGTTGGCTTCTCCGCCGGCAGAGTGTGCTTCCGCGGCCAATGCAGCCACAGCACTAAAGCTGAGAAGCGATACCAAACCACCGACTGCGATAACCGAGTGTTTGATCCGCAGGGCGAAAGCTGAGTGGCGCCGAGACCGGCGAAGCGCCTGGCTTATAAAACCAAGCGCCACCAGGCTGATAGTGAGAATAAGGTAAGACAAAAAATTCTCCACGATTGCGAGATTCCTTCCTGAAGTTAAATGGATAGCGAGATGTTCAAGCCGATGCGCGACTCGCATGCCAGGCGGGTTGGACAGACCCTCACACACAGGAAGGCCTTCCCTGTTAAAACCGCTCGGAAGCGTGGTCGCGCTAAAAGCGGGTATTATCTCTGATTTGGGCCTGAACTGTCCACACGGCGGGGCTCGTCTTATCGTGAAAGGAGGCGTAGTCGCCGGACAGGGAGCGATCAGCGTTAATCCGCAATCCGCAATCCGCGATGGCTACAGTGCCCCGGCTTCGGCCAATCCTGCGCCCGTTGCCGACTCCGGACGACGCTTGCCGCCGGTCCACCGTCGAATCGAATCAATCAAGACAATGACTGCCGCCAGCATCAGAATTGCGGTCAGCCCCACGTTCACTCGGCCTTGCCATACCGTGTCGCTCTTGTACATCAGCGGCCAGAAGTTGTCGGTGATCGACTTCCAACCCGCGACCAGCGTGGTTGTTGCAACGAAGGAAAGCGGGACGATTGTCGTCCAACTATAGCGGCCTTTACCCATGTTGAAGAGAATCGTAGTTGCTACGCAGAGCGCGACCGACGCTAATAGCTGGTTGGCGATGCCGAACATGGGCCAGATGGTCGAGATCGAGCCTGACCAGATAAATGCGGCCCATCCCAAAACCACCAATGCGGTAGTGATCAAAGAGCCGGGAAGCCAATTCGGCTTCTCGAATTTTTGATAAAACCTGCCGCCGAACTCGCCTACAAGGAATCGCGCAACCCGTGTCCCTGTATCAATCGTTGTGAGGATAAAGAGCGCCTCGAACATTATGGCGAAGTGATACCAGTACTTCATCAGCCCGCGAAAACCCGGAATGCCGTCAAAGATCTTGGCAATACCCAGTGCGAGTGTGACCGCTCCACCGGTTCGACCGCGCAGACCCGTTTCGCCCGACTCCTGTTCGAGACGATCGATCTCCTTCGGCTGGAGATCGAACCCGCTTCCGGTGTGTTCATCGACCATGCGAACGTAAGCCGACTTTTGCGCGTCGGTTTTCTGCGCGGTGTTGATGGCGAAGTAGTCGCCCGGGAATAATGAGGTTGCGGCGATCAGAGCAACTACGCCCACCACACCTTCCATAAGCATTCCGCCATAGCCGATCACCCGAGCATCAGTTTCTTTGGCGATCATCTTCGGTGTGGTGCCGGAAGATATCAGCGCGTGAAAGCCGCTGATAGCTCCGCAGGCAATGGTGATGAAGACAAATGGATACACGGTGCCTGGAATGACCGGCCCACCCCCGGATACGAACGGCGTTATCGCGGGCATGTTGAGGTGTGGAGCAACCACGATTACGCCGATGATGAGAATAGCCACCGTTCCGATCTTTAAATACGATGACAGGTAGTCGCGCGGGCAGAGCAGCATCCAAACGGGCAGCACGCTGGCAATGAAGCCATAGCACGCCATCAGAATGATGATGGTGGTGCGAGAGAATGTGAAACTGGCCGCCCACGAAGATTCAGCGATGCGTCCACCCAGCCAGACGGCGAACAGAAGTCCGGCGACACCTATCACGCTCGCTTCAGCGATACGCCCAGGGCGTATCTTGTACATATAAAGTCCCATCAACAGCGCGAGCGGAATGGTAAAACCAACGGTGAAAGTTCCCCAGGGAGACTCTGCCAGCGCATTGACGACCACAAGCCCTAACCCGGCGAGCGCAATGACCACGATAAAAAGAATGGCGATGCCGGCAACCAGACCCGAAAGCGGACTGATCTCGGTGCGCGCCATTTCGGCGAGAGACTTTCCTCTTCGGCGCACGCTGCCCGCAAGAATCATGAAATCATGCACCGCTCCGCCGATGCAGACACCGATCACCAACCATAAGAGCCCCGGCAGAAATCCGAACTGTGCCGCCAGCACCGGGCCGATCAATGGCCCGGCGCCTGAGATGGCAGCGAAGTGATGACCGAAGAGGACCCACTTGTTCGTCGGATAATAATTGTGGCCGTCGTACATCGTGGTTGACGGGACGGGCCGCGAATCATCAAGCGCCAGGACTTTCGCTGCGAGGAAGGCAGAGTAGTAGCGATATGAAATTGCCATCACGCACAGTGCGCCGATGATGATCGGTAGAGCGCTCATTTGAAACTCTCCGGACCAGAGACGGTCCTGGGTGGACGGTCTTCGATGTCAGCAAGACCAGGCTGTTCGCTAGGGGAACACAATAACCTCAGCCCGAATCGCAAAGCAAATTTTTGTGAGGACGCGAAACGGTCCGCTTGTCACACTAAGCAACAATGATCTTTGTTCCTGAAACTTCGGGGTGCGTTGTTCCTTTCCTCTCGTTAACCAGAATCGTGCGTGGACTCGTCCTACGCGGGGCAGTCTCGATACCTCGCATCCGGCGGCGAAGCCGCAGTTCCACCGGAAGCGTTTCTAAATCAGAATCCCGCGCACAAGATTCATCATGTCGCCGCTGCGGTCTCAGCCTGCGAAGGAATTCGAAGGTCAAGCGATCATAAGGACGCTCGCGGAAGGATGATCGGTTTTGGCGTCGGGCGGGGCGTGGGCCAGGGAATAGACATCTTCCTCATCACCGACTGGCTATATTCTACTGAAGAAATGGCATAAAAATTTGCTCTTCGCAAATTATCCGGCTCAATTGCTCATACTCAGTGGTATCACGCGGTTAAGTCCATAATCTGGCTGCCGATCATATAAAAACTTCCTTCCGGCCGTTTTGGCCTTTGCCCAACCCCCAGCAAAATCGGCAGGGAATATGTCGTGGCTCGCTTCGTGCAAGAGCCGCACCGACGCTGCGACTGATCTCGTTCACTTTCTCTCATCCGAAAGCGTCGCTGTCCCACCCGTAATCGCCGAACTGTCTTTCCATTTCGCTCAGGGTGTAAACAACATGCGACCTCCTCTCAGGATCCTCTACGCCGAAGACTACAAGTTATTACTCCGTTACGTGAAAGAGATGCTCGAAGACCAGGGATGGCGGGTTGAAGCCTGTACGGACGGCGACCTGGCTCTTGAGGCGATCGAAGGCGGCAATATCTATGACCTACTCATCCTGGATAACAGCTTGCCCGGGATGACCGGCCTCGAGCTCGTGAGGCGAGCGCGCCGGCTGACGCATCGTCGACGAACGCCGATAATCATGCTTTCCGCGAGCAACGCCGCCAAGGCTGCGCGCTACGCCGGGGTAAATGCATTTTTGAGAAAGCCCGACGAGATAGACGCGTTGATCGAAACAGTCCGACGCCTCGCGGGTGAGTACTGAGATGTACATCACGGAGGAGTTCGAGCTTCGAAAAATGGATCCACGAGTCCAAAAGGTCTTGCGGCTTATGAAAGAGGACCTCAGGCGACAGTTAACGTCAGAACAGTTGTCGCGTGCGGTCAACCTCTCGCCTGTGCACCTTCGGTATCTCTTTAAAGCTGACACGGGCATGAGCTTTGCCCAATATCTGAAGTCGCTGAGGATGGAGGAAGCCGGACGACTTCTTGAGAGTACATTCCTCTCAATCAAAGAGGTCATGTACAGAATTGGTATGCGGGACGAAAGCCATTTCGCGCGGGACTTCAAGAAGACTCATGGGCTGGCGCCGGCGCAGTATCGCGCACGACATATTGAGTCAAAGCGTCGGAAAGATCTTTCTTAGCGGAAATCATCATAATGGCCAAGAAATCATCAAATCGGCCATAACTTAGGTGTTGACGCGAAATGAAAATGGCTCTACTTTCACACCACGCTCATTGCAGTTAAGTTCCTCAGAGCTTCAAGACAACAAGGTAACACGGTTAACAAGATGCAGCAGGCCTCACGCCATCACGACTCCAGCTATCGAAAAGCGACAACAGCCTCGCTGGTTCAAACCTTACCGGAGACCGGATGGGTCCTCGACGAGTTATCAATTTCCCAGGACTCTACGACTGATAAAGCAACGTCCCGACAGGTGGCAGGATGGCAACCCTCATCTCAAGTGCCGGCGATATCAGCTTCGAACAGTCTGAGGCGGACCTCTTCGCGCTTGACGCACGTTGGCGCGGAGGTTGTTGGAAGAGCCTCTTCATCGATTTGTGTTACTCGGTTTGCGCTCAGGGGCGAGCGCGCAGAGACTGCCTGCGATCCCGTTGGGTGGGCGGGGTCGTGGGTGGTCTCTGCAAAAAATATCGATCAGATGGTTTCCGGTCGAAGATCCAGATATTCCTCGTCGTGCCGGCTCTATTTCGGGCCGCTTAGAAACCATTCGCAATGACGACGGACATCCTCAACATCGGATAATTCTCCACCTAATCCCCTCAAGCACCATCATCTACCGTCATCCGGATATTTCGTCTGGTTAGCTCAGCCACGAACTTCTCCGGTTGAATGACCCGTTCCTGAGGCAGCGCGCCTTTTTCCTTCGTCTCACCGCGGGCCATCATCTGGGCGCCGATCGAAGCGGGGAAGGCAGTCGTCCGCATCATTGCGCTCAACCCGGTGCTTTGATCGAACCTGTCGATGATCTGGTACCGAAGGTCGCGCAACTTACCTTCGCCCTGCCCGCGAAAGTCTATTCGAACGAGGACGACGTCGGGTTCGTCAGATGGCAGAGTCCGTGTCAGCAATTCTGCGAGCAACTGACGCGGCGCGAGAGATATGTTCCCAACTTTGACTTCGTCGCTGCTTGCAAGACCCAGATCAACCAGGAGCTTGAACTGCGCGCAGTGGCCCGGATAACGGATCGTTTTGTAATCGAGCTCGCCGATTCGACCTAGAAAGCTCTCGGGGAGAGTAGAGCTGCCGCCGGACGTGTGAAACGCCTCCATCTCTCCAAACGGCTCAGGAAATTCGAGCCTCTCGATTTCAGTCAGCGATTCGACTTCAACAATGTGGCCTTCGCGTATGAGACGCGCGCGCTCAACGTATTCGTTGATCAGGCCTTCGACCGAGAAGCTGATTTGGTAGTTGAGCGGCGGGCGGGGATTCTGTGGCAATCCGCCTACTCGAATGCGCACAGATTGCAGATGCTCGAATCGCTCGGCCCCGTGCGCGACCAGCACTGAAACCATTCCGGGAGCGAGTCCGCAGTCGGGAATGATGTTGATGCCTGCCTGTCTTGCGGCTTCGTCGAGCGCGAGTTCTTCGGCAACGACTGAATTATTGCCGCCGAGATCGCAGAAATTAACGCGTGCTTCAATCGCGGCACGCGCGAGTCGCAGATTGTGATGATAGACAACGCAGCTTACCGCGGCATCGTGGCCGCCCATCAAGTCGATTACCTGCCCGGAGTCAGCGACGTCGACATGCGCGGTTCTTAGCTTCTGGCTCTTGATAATAGAGGCGACAGCGTCCGCTCGCCCCACGTCTACGTCGGCGAGCGTGATTGCCTCGACATCCGAACTATGAGCCAGGTCATAAGCTACCCCGAGCCCCATGCGACCGGCGCCAAGAACGAGATACTTCATGGTATTCGATTCGCGACCTTACTTTGGAAATACCTTGCCTACGATAAGCTCTTCAGGGACCAATCCCCAGATACGAGAATCGCTGGACGCGTCCCGGTTGTCTCCCAGAACATAATATTGATGTTCTTTAATCGTTAATGGAGGTCGGTTAATACCCGAGAGATTACGCTTGAGTTCAATGTAGGGCTCCTCAAGCTTGAGCCCATTAATGAATACCGAGTTCTCCCGAATTTCAACAATTTCATTAGGTAGTCCAATGACTCGCTTGATGTAGTACTTTGAGGAATCTTCGGGAGTGAGAAACCAAATTACCTCGCCTCGCATCACCTCGCGCGTTCCGCCTCGATCAAACCTCCGTACACGCAGTCTGTCACCATTGTGGATGCTGGGCTCCATTGACGTACCTTCAAAGACTACTGTGTCCTGAGTGCTTATGGCGCACCCAACGCTGAGTGTTATGAGGAAGATCACTGAGAGAGTTAGTAATCTCATCCGTTCCAGAACGCCGGAAGTTTCAGCATGTGAGGCGAATCTTCACGATCGCGTCACCGTCTTCCAGCGCCTCTCTAAATACTCCGCGATCCGCGTTAGAGGAAACGTCAAAAGCAGATAAAAGATTGCCACCATCGGCCATATCGTCAGAGGCGCGGCGTTGCGACTGGCCAGTTCCTGACCGGTGCGGGCGAGCTCTGTCAATCCAATAATCGAAACCAGCGAAGAATCTTTCAGCAGCGCGATGGCTTCGTTTGTCAGGGGCGGAACTACGCGTCGGAACGTTTGCGGAAGAATTATGCGTCGCATAGCCTGGCCGTGCGACATACCCAACGCCCGCGCGGCTTCCATCTGCCCCGCGTCAATTGAAAGAATTCCAGCACGGAAAATCTCCGCCAGATACGCGGCGCTGTTCAGCGTAAGCGCGATGACACCGCTCCAGAACGCAGGGATACTGACCCCGAAGGAAGGCAGTACGAAGTAGATGAAAAGTATCTGAACGAGAAGAGGCGTGCCGCGCATCACTTCGACATAAACAGCGGCAGGAGCTTTCAGGATTCGAGAGGACTGTACGCGCGCCAGCGCCAGCAAGAGCCCGATGGGCAGACCGAAGAGCAGACTAAGGAACGCGAGCTTTGCAGTTAACCAAATACCTTTGAGGAAGAGTGGCAGCGTCCTCTTCGCCAGCTCGAAGTCAAAGACTTTTGGTTTTGTCTTGCCGGCCTCAGCTTCGGCCGCTCGTTCGGCTGCTTCGCCAAACCACTTCTCGTGAATCTTGTCGTAGTCGCCCGACTCCTTGATCTTCTTGAGCGCCGCATTGATCTCGCGTACCAGATCTTCGTTGCCGGCAGCGACAGCGATTCCAAACTTCTCATCAGTAAATCGGCGACCGACGGTCTTCAATCCGCGAAAGCTTTTGAAGATCATGTATTTCAAAACAGGCGCATCGCCCACAACTGCATCGATGCGCTTGTTTTGAAGGTCAAGCAGAGCGAGATCTATCGTATTGTATTTATTTACTGTGACGCCGGCTCGTTTTTCCAGATCGTATTGGGCCGTCGTATTGATCTGTACACCGACGGACTTGCCTTTGAGGTCGTCCGGGGTTGAGATTCCCTGCGTATCCTCCCGAACGGCCATCAACTGTCCGGAGTCGTAGTAAGGATCGGAGAAAAGCATCGACGCTTTTCTCTCATCGGTGATGGTGACGGCGGAAATCACCGCATCAAAAGTCCCGTTCTGCAGCGCCGGAAAGATGCCGTCAAAGCCCGCATTGATGAACCTCGCGCGGACATTCATTTCTTTGGCGATCGCGTTGATCAGATCGATATCGAAGCCTGAGAACTCTTCACCTTCCACTGATTCAAACGGCGGATAGGTGGCATCCGTGCCCACGCGCAACTCTCCGCTTTGTCGCACACGTTGAAGGGCCGATTGCGCAAACAAGGGAAGAGGAGAAAGCAGCAGGAGCAGCAGGGCCGCGAAGACCCGCGAGATGGCACGGCGGTAGCCGAGATCTCGAAGACGCGTCGCGATGCTGAGGGTGTGGTCCATAATCATAGCTTCGGCTCTCAATGTCCGTGTGTGCCGACGTCCCCTGGGATTTTGGGTCCGTCCTCGACGCTTCCGGCCGGCTGCCCGTTAGCCTCTTCGTCCTGGAAGCTCTCCATGAAGGCGCGCGTCTCGGACTTTTGCGGGTTGGTGAAAACTTCCTGCGGCGTTCCGGATTCAACCGCGTGCCCACCTTCAAAGTAAATCACCTGGTCGGAGATGCGGCGTGCAAAATTCATATCATGCGAGACCACTACGAGCGTCTTGCCAAGGTCGTCGAGATCGCGCAGCATACGCGCAACGCTCTGAATAAGTTGAGGGTCCAGCGCCGAGGTCGGCTCGTCGAATAGAATTACTTCCGGCTCCATAGCCAGCGCGCGGGCGATCGCCACGCGCTGTTGTTGCCCTCCCGAGAGCTGGGCCGGGTAATGATCTTCCTTCCCGCTAAGGCCGACCTTTGTCATGTACTGACGCGCGACATCTTCGGCCGCTTTGCGATCCAAGCCCTTGACGGTCATGGGAGACTCGATGCAGTTGCCCAGCGCGGTAAGATGTGGAAAGAGATTAAAGTTCTGAAAGATGATGCCGACGCGTTCGCGAAGTTTTCGCGTCAGCTCCTTTTCTTCCGCCGCCGTCAGCTTTCGATCTTCCGTCCCCAGAACTTCAACGCCGCCGATCTTCATTCGGCCGCGATCGAACCGCTCCAGACGGTTCATGCAGCGCAGCATTGTTGTCTTGCCGCAACCGGACGGTCCCAGAATGGTGGTCAGCTGCCCCTCGTTAATCTGAAACGTGGCATGATTGAGCACGGTATTCGAACCGTACCGTTTGATGATGTCTGAAACTTCGATCACGTTTCGCTCCCGAATAATTCTGAGTTCAAGAAGTAGAATGCCATGCGGCCATCGAGTTTTGCGGCGGAGTCTAGCAAATGAGTGGTGAATAGTGAATGGTGAACAGTGAATGGTGAATGGTGAATGGTGAATGGTAAATGGTGGATGGTGAATGGGAAACGGTGAATCGTAAATAGTAAGTCGTGATGTTGCGTCCCGCGTCGGAAACCAAAAAGCTGAGCGCTCACTACGGAAACCCATCCTTCACGATTCACGATTTACCGTTCCCCTTTCCCGATTTACCATTCACTCTACTTTTGTTAGACTCCGCCACGATTCCATCACTATCATAGAGGGCCATGAGCGAACTCGACCCGCAATCTCGTCCGGTTCACGAGAACCTGGACACTACTTACACAAACCTGGCTGCGTTGCTGCGCTTTTTGCGCGAGCACGACTTTGAGGGCCGCGTCCACGTAGAACTGGAGGATTACGACGCGGACGTGTACCTCAAAAGTAAAGAGCAGCCGCGAGTCCGTGAGCGGAATTACGAAACGGGTCGCGAGGCCGAGGGTGAGGAGGCTTTGCAGCGTCTGCTCGTGCGAGCCAGTGATCCGGGTGGCCGGGTCAGCGTCTATGAGCACAATGCTGAAGTGCCGACCGGCGATCTGTTCGCCATGCTGTCGCAATCGACCGAAACATCCACGGAGAGTGCCGGCTCGTGGAATGAAGAGAAGGACTGGCAAGATCTGGTACGGCTGACCGGCGAATTGATCGGCACGATCGAAAGGGCTGCCTTGAGCGCCGGCGCAGATTTCGCAAAGACGTTTAATGCGGTGCGCCTAAGCATGGCCGACGATTATTCGTTCCTCGATCCGGCCGCAGGCCGATTCGACTATGCGAATGGAGTGGTCCAGTCTCATGGACAGCCAAACACCAAGGCGTATGTCTCCAGTATCAGCGAGGCCATGCGTCGTGTGGTCGATAGAATAGCAACCGGTCCACGAAGCGCGAGCATACGTGAGCGCGTCGCACTCGAACTGGCGGTTCTGGCGCGCAGACGACAGGCCCAGTTAATGAAATTCAATCTTACTCCGCAACTCGATAGAATCGCGGGGACGAAGGTCTTGTAAATCCAGTTTTGAGTTGTGAGTTTTGAGTTACGGACAAGAACCTCAAGCTCGAAACTCTGAACTCTGAACTCTGAACTCTGAACTCAAAGCTTAAAACTATGATCAAATGGACCGCAGTCTGGACGACGTTCGGCACTTTGTTTTTGGCGGAAATGGGTGATAAGACTCAGTTGGCGGCAATTGTGTTAGCTGCTCAGACTCGTTCCCCCGTTTCGGTTTTTCTTGGTGCGGTGGCGGCGCTTACGCTCGTCACGTTGATTGGGATCGCTGTTGGAGCGGCACTCGGGAAGTATCTTCCAGAGGACGTATTGCATAAAATCGCTGCATCGGCATTCATCGTCATTGGCGCCCTAATGCTATGGGGCAAAATGTGAGTGGCGGAGTCGGGATTCAGAACTCAGGACTCAAGGAGTCCGAAGGTCCTTTCCGGCTCTATTAACGAACGCCTTCTGATTTCTGAGTCCTGAATTCTGACTTCTTGGTTTCACCATGCTTCCATATAGAAACATTCTGTTTCCCACCGACTTTACCTTGCACGCGCGTGCCGCACTTAAGTACGCAGCGGCTTTCGCCCGCGCGGGCGGTGGACGCGTCGTGCTCTTTAGTGTTCAGGAAGGCAGCGTACCGGCGAATCTTCTGACATTGCCCGAGCGTGTTTTTGAAGAGCCGGACAAACGCTGGCTGCAACAGCTGCGCGCAGACGTGAAGGAGCTGCTGTCTGACCCTTTGCTCGATGGGCTGGAAGTTGATCCGGTCATTATTGAAGGGGACCCTGCGCCTGAAATCGCGCGTGCAGTGCGCGACTTCAACATAGATCTGATTACCATCGTTACACACGGCCGCAAAGGTTTGGCGCGCGCCCTATGGGGTTCCACAGCCGAAGAGATTATTGCCGAAGCGCCTTGTCCGGTGCTGACGATTCGGCCGCCGCAGCGTGACTTTGTAGAACACAGAGGAGGTCATACTGAAATTCGCCTCAACAGGGTGCTGCTGGCTACAAACTTTCGGCCCTCCTCTTTGATTGCTTCGCAAGTTGCCGCGGAACTGTCCGGCCACACTGACGCAGAGCTTCACGCGATCTATGTGATCGGCGATTACATGGAGCAGATGGCGGAAATGTTTCCCGAGAGTGCCGGAGCAAAGGTTTCGCAGCTACGCGAGTTTGTCATGGAGAAGATGGCCAGGTTCGAACGTGAAGCTAAGGGTCGAGTTATTACCCATATCGCTGAAGGGCGGCCCTACGAGGAGATCGTTCGATCGGCTACGGAAAAGGATGTCGACCTGATCGTCATCGGCACGAGCGTTCATTCGTCGATCTTCGGCGGCGCACCGGTTTTGGGGTCGGAGATTGAACGGGTCGTGCGCAACGCGCCATGCCCAGTGCTATGTGTTCCCTCCGGGAGAGTGGTCACGCCTCATGCGAGTCGCGTCGCTGAGCCGGTACCGCAGACGTGAAAAAAAAGTTGGCAGTCTGCAGTTTGCAGTTAGCAGCGAAACCTGATACCTGTCCGCCGCGTATTCTGCCAACTGCCAACTGCCAACTGCCAACTGCCAACTGCCAACTGCCAACTGCCAACTGCCAACTGCCAACTGCCAACTGCCAACTGCCAACTGCCAACTGCCAACTGCCAACTGCCAACTG
>JAVHWA010000163.1:0-9829 GCA_032160165.1 Acidobacteriota bacterium | reverse complement strand
ACGCCGGCATTCATCAGCGAGCTGAAATCGATTGGATTCGACAATCTTGATCTGGAGGATCTGGTTAAGGCGCGCATCTTCAAAGTGGACGCCCAATTCGCAAGGGAAGTCGAAGCCATGGGTTTCGGACGAAATTCGTTGGAGTCCCTCGTCAAGATGCGGATCTTTAAGGTCACGCCCGATTTCCTGCGCGACATGCGATCCGCCGGCCTGGACAATCTGTCGATAGAAGACCTGGTCAAGCTCAGGATATTCAACATCGACACAGCCTTTATCCAACGCGTGAAGGCGAACGGGCGCACCGATGTCGACGTGGAAGACCTTGTGAGAATAAAGATCCACAATGACATGAAGTAGTAATAAGCCCATTGAGCCGGGCACGCTCAATATGTTGATGCGAGCCGCGAGATGATGGAGTCAGTACCCGAACGCGGTAGCGTCGGGTCGGGCTCATCTATCTCGCACGGCAATGGCAACGTGCTCGCTAGCACTCAAGGCTCGCGTTGGGTGTGACCGACCTGACGCTGTCCCGACGCACAGGGATACGTGATCTCATCATCGCGGCTCGGAGCCCGCGATGTTCGCACGTTCTTCGGCTGACGGAGGACGGCGTCTAAAACGGTGGGTAACAGGACGGCGGCGACCGATGCCGATAGCGTTCTTGGAGATGATGAGCGTCGGTGGCAACTGCCGCCGCTTGAATTCATTGGCGGGCGATTCCACTCGATTCAGCAAATCGTAAACCAACCTGGCATCATGGCCGGCTGCGATGATCTCTTCCGGCATGGCCTTCTGCTCAAAGTAGAGTTTAAGGACCGGGTCGATGGCGTCGTAGGGCGGCAACGCCTGATCGTCAAACTGTCCGGGCGCGAGTTCCGCGCTGGGACGCTTATCAATTATCGCCAGCGGGATGATTTCGCTTTCGCGGTTATAGTGACGAGCCAGGGCATAGACCTCTGTCTTCAGCACGTCGCCAAGTACCGCCAACCCGCCGTTGGTATCACCATAGAGCGTGCAATACCCCAGCGCCAGCTCGGACTTGTTGCCGGTCGAGAGCAGAAGTCGACCTTCTTTATTTGAGATCGTCATCAGGATGTTGCCGCGCAGGCGCGACTGAAGATTCTCGGCGGCGATTTCTTCCCCGCCTTTGGTCGGCTTACGTAAGTTGAGTTCGTTCGTCAACGCCTCGAACGCGGAGATGATCGGATGCTCGATCGTCTTCATACCCAACCGCCTTGCAAGCTCGAGAGAATCATCTATGCTCCCGCGCGACGAGTACGGCGAGGGCATCATCACCGAGAGAACGTTCTCTGAACCTAGCGCTTCGCACGCCAGCGCCGCGACCAGCGCCGAGTCTATTCCACCCGAAAGACCGAGCACCGCCTTAGAAAAACCATTCTTGGTCGCATAGTCCTGTATCCCCAGCACCAGCGCGTGGTGAATGGTTTCGATATCATCGCCCGGCAGGCAGCGGTCCGATGCGACGCCGCAATCCAGATCCACGGTTCCAAAGAACTCTTCGAACGGCGGCGCCTGCAGGATTATTTCGCCCTTGCAGTCGGCAATGATGCTCGCTCCATCGAAGATAATCCCGTCGTTGCCGCCGACCAGATTTACGAAAACGATTGGAAGGCCGGCGGACTTTGCCCTGTGCGAGACCATCGAACAACGCTGCCCCATCTTGCCTTTATTGAAGGGCGAGGCATTGATCGAAACGAGCACGCTGGCTCCCATCTCGATCAGTTCGTCCGCTGGATCGTGTGAGTAGAGGCGGTCCTTCCAGAACGTCTTATCGTTCCAAAAGTCTTCGCAGATTGCGACCCCTAACTGAGTGCCAGGTAGCGGGAAGAGGCGACGTTCTGACGATGATACGAAATATCGCGGGTCGTCGAAGACGTCATAGTCCGGAAGGAGCGTCTTGTCGGCGAAGCCAAGCAGCTGGCGGTTGCGAATAACCGCCGCCGAGTTATAGAGCCTGCGCGGCGCTCCTGGTTCGGTTGGCCGCACCGTCCCAATCACCGCAGTCAGCCCTTCGGTGGCTTCGATAATTTCTGCGAGCGGGTTTAGAGCAGAGCGGGCCACGTCACGGTCGAGAAACCAGTCGAAAGACATATAGCCCTGCACAGCCGTTTCCGGTACAACCACGAGGTCCGCCCGGTCGTCTTTCGCTCGCGCGATGGCGCGAAGTATGCGCGCGGTATTGCCCTCGTAGTCGCCGCTGGTTGTATTGATCTGCCCGATGGTGACCCGCATGAAATGGATTCTAACATTGATTGACTTGCGCGTTGAACGGCGCCGAGAATCCAAGCAATATCTGACCGCTCTGCTTGGAACGCACGCATCTTGCGTGCATTGAGCGCGAAGCGCGAAGCCAGTCTCTCCATCAGTTCTAGGTCGTGGGGTAGTAGCGTGTGTATCGCATAAAAGACAGTATTCTAGTGGGTGAGTTGGTCGGTAGCGAGGTAGTGAGTTGGTAACGCTGGAAAGTTATAGATGTATGGTCGCCCCGAACGCCCACAGGAAAAGCAAAGGGAAGACAATTACACCAACAGCTCCGGCTATGATGCACCACCAAGCCATCCGAATGCCGGCAATCTCATTCCTGGATTCTTGAATAATGCTCTTCGCCTTCAAGCCAATAAAAAGAGCCGCTAGAGAGCCTAGGCCGACCATGGGAACGATTGTAAGGATGAAGCCAAGTCCAAGCATCTTACTGACGCGGACCTGTCGAGCTAGTTGTGCGTCCGTGGGCTTCACGCTAACAAGCCTCTCATTTCCCGAATATGTCCCGGTAGCCCTGCTTCGATCACCGGCGAACCATTTATCGTCGCTTGCGACGGACGCTGGGGTTGTTTTTTCCGAATCCTCCTCCGCCTGGCGTTTCGATCCGTACGCGATCCCCAGGTCCGAGCTGCCGGCTGCCTTTCGATGGCATCGCTTCTTCCCTGCCGGCCCGAATAATGAAATCGCGCCCGCGTTTTCCGTCCTCGCCGCCATCGAGACCATAGGGAGCACGCTTGCGCCTGTCGGCAAGCAGCGACATCCGCGACGGCACCAGCGTTTCAATCTCGCGTACTACACCATCGCCGCCATTTTGTTTTCCTCGACCTCCGGAACCATTTCGAATTTTGTATGAGCGAACGCGAAGAGGATATGCGTATTCAAGGGCTTCGACCGGCGTGTTAAGACTGTTGGTCATGTGTGTGTGGACGGCGCTCATGCCATCCAGATCAGGGCGCGCTCCCATCCCACCCGCGACGGTTTCGTAATACGAGAATTCCTGACCGCTGCGCGGGTCGACACCTCCGATGGTGAGGTTGTTCATCGTCCCCTGGCTCGCAGCAGGAATTCTTTTCGGCAAAGCCTGATGAAGTGCCTTTAATAAAACGTCCACGATCCGTTGCGACGTTTCGACGTTACCGCCTGCCACAGGCGCGGGATGTTCCGCGTTGACGATTGTCCCTATCGGTGCCATGACGGTTATCGGCTCCATCAGCCCTGCGCTTGCCGGCACATCGCCGCCTACCAAACAGCGAAAGACGTACGACACGGCAGAGACGGTAATCGCCTCGACGGCATTGATCGGACTGGCGACCTGTTTTGAACTGCCGGTGAAATCTACGCGAGCGCGGTCCTTCCTGATAGTGATCGAAGCGCGAATCCTCACCTCCTCACCGTCCACGCCATTGTCGTCAAGCCAATCTTCCGCGCTGTATTGGCCGTCCGGGATCTCGCTGATCGTGCGGCGCATCAAGCGCGCAGAGTACGCGATCAAGTGCGACGCATACTCTTGCGCCTCCTGCGCACCTCGTCGAGCCACGATTTCAAGTAGACGGCCGGCCCCGGTATTCAGAGATCCCATCTGCGCTTCAAAGTCTGCGCGCCGCTCAGTCATCCCGCGAACGTTCGCGAGCAACAATCGCATCATGTCGTCATCAAGTGTGCCGCCTCGCACGATTCTAACCGGCGGGATGCGCAGTCCCTCGCCATAAACATCAGTTGCCATCCCCATCGATCCGGGGTTGGCTCCGCCGATATCCGCATGATGGGCGCGATTGGCAACGTAGAAGAGAGTTGGCAGTTGGCGGTTGGCAGTTGGCAGTTCAGTCTTATTGCGTCTACGTTTCGGTTCATGATCGCTTCGCAACCGAGCGCTTAATTCGTACCGCTGAGTCTCGCTGCCAACTGCCAACTGCCAACTGCCAACTGGCATGACCAGCGTCACGTCAGGCAGATGCGTTCCGCCTGCGAAGGGATCGTTCAATGCGACGACGTCTCCCGGCATGAGTTCTATCTCGCGCAGGGCCGCGGCGACGGCCATCGGCATCGAACCAAGATGAACGGGCATATGATCGCCCTGCGCCACGACGCGGCCGGCACCGTCGAATACAGCGCATGAATAGTCGCGCCGCTCCTTGATATTCGGAGAGAAGGCCGTTCGCCGAAGCGCAATCCCCATCTCTTCCGCGACGGAGGTATAGAGCGCGCGGTAGATCTCGAGCGTCGTGGGGTCGAAGCTGGTGATACTAACTTTCCGCATCGTTTTGGCTAACCACTCATTTGACGTGAATGATCTCCAGGAGGGTGAATAAGCCCAGTGCTCCAGGAACTGCCCTCGTAACTATGTTCCCTATCGCCTCAGTCCGTAAGGAGGGTGACCCACCATGCATTCGCTGCGACACACTTTGATAAAACTTATCAAGGGGAGTGCTGAATACAATAAGCAATACCCCACTTACAAGTAGATCAATTCCGATACTTCATTGACCCATTGCTTATCTCGCAGCTGCCCGCTGCCTTATGCCTCTCGGGCGCCGTACTATATCATTGTGCATGGGAGATTCTGGATGCATGTAATCAAATTCTTATTCTGTTGCTCGATAGTAATTCTGGCGCAGGTTGTGGTTGAAAATAGCACGGGCGATCCGAAGGCTTGGGTCCCAGCCGCGTCAGCGGCCCGGCGACTCACCGAGATGCCCGGTGCCGTCATTCTCAAGCGCGGTATAGCTGTGACAGGCCAAACCACTGCTCCGGCGCCGTTGCCTATGCCAACCGGCACCATCGTCAAGGTGTCGGATTATCCAGGGAAGGATATCGGAGAGCGTATCAACAAGGCAGACAAAGCTCTGGGCGTAAAAGAGGGTTGGATTCGCGTTGACCTGGTTGGCCCGATCTCAACAACCGTCCGTCTTTCGGCTGGACACAAGTTAAAGTTTTCCAAGGGCAGGTACCCACTGGACGGTTTCGCCAAAGATGATCGTCCCTTTCTTTTAGAGAACAATACTGCCCTATACGGAAGCGGCATGGACGAAACCATCTTTCTTGAACCTGCAACCGGGTATCTTGTAATGGCCTCGGCCGGTGTGCTGGATGTGGAACGCGGATACGGTTGGGTGGGCATAAGAACCAATCTGCGCTTTGCCGGGTTTACCGTCGAAGGTAGAAATATGACGGGCGAAGGAGGTGTGCGTTCGACCATCCAACTGGGTAACGCGCACGATGTTCACATCTGGAGCGTGAAGCTGCGGGATACGACGTGTCTTGGGATTACAGCCGGTGGCTCGGGTCTAACAGGGAAATTCGCCGAGAACGTGTTGGTCGAGGACTGCGTTTTCGAAGGCGTGGCCTCGCAAAATCTGAATGTCGTTAACGGGCAGAAAATAATCTTCCGGCGTAACAAGTTTTTCAGAGCAGGCAAGATGTGCGCAGACGGAAAACCCTGCGAAGGCGTGACCCCGGTCGATATTGAGCCCAACCACTCGACCGATGTTGCGAGAGACATCCTGATAGAGGACATCATGATCGACTCGAGCGGCTCTCGCTTTCTCCATGGAAACGGAATTGTAATTCAGAACGGAGCAGGTGGAAATTTTGGGAACGTGACCGTGCGCCGCGTTACTGTCATCGGAGGTCCGTTGACTTCCAACGAGAGCAATATCGCAAGCGGAATCTACTTAGCGAGTGTAAAAGATGTGGTCGTCACTGATTCCTATGTGCAAAGGGTGGGGCAGTCGGGCTTTCGCGTTGAGGGAGGCGTAAACATCACAGTCGAGAGAGTCAAACTGGTATCAACCGGTACAGGCGGGATTCTTAGCTTTGAGGTTTCGAACACCACCGATTCGCGATTTGCTTTTAACTCAGTGACCGTCGATCCACGTTCGCCGTTAGGCCGTGGGCTGATGCATGAAACCCATGGTTCTAATCGCAACGTCTTTGAAGGCAACACCGTTTCAGAGAATGTCTACACCATCGGGAAGGACAGTAAGATCATAAAATGACCATTCCTCACGGCTCAATGATCACATTTCCGCGACCGTCAATGCTGGCACGCGACCCGGGCGGAACCAGCGTAGTGGCGGAGTATTCCGTCACGATGCATGGAACACGAAGGCGCGCGCCCGGCGCAAGCTTTTCTCTCTCATAGACACTGACTCGCCTTTTGCCTTCTGCAAAGTACGCGGCTGCAAAGTCGTGCTCTCGAGCGAAATCCTTCTGGCTTGAAAGCCCCTTCGGGCGCCCATCTCGCAACTTATCAATGACCCCGATGGAACGCAGCCGCGCGCTGACGACTTGTACTTTGTTAGCTTCCTGCGCATATCCGTATCGCGCGCGATGTGCGCGATGAAACGCATCCGCAATGTCGCCACTCGCAGTCCACTTGATTACGAGCTCAAACGACTGACCGAGATAACGCACGGTCAGCGACCTCTCGTGACGTTGATTGGCGGGCGCAAATCCCTCGCTACCGAGCGTAGCGCGCGCTTCGATCTCCATCTCGCGAAACGTCCGCTCGATCTTTGTTCGATTATCTCGTGTGGCTTCGACCATCACCGTCCTGCTCCAGTCCTTGACCACATCGGATGCCAGCGCGCCGAGCGCCGAAAGCGCGCCGGCAGAGGTTGGCGCGATGACGCGAGGGATTCTGAGCGTGCGGGCAAGCTCGACCGCATGCAGCCCGCCGGCGCCACCGAAGGGAAGAAGCGTGAAATCCCGCGGGTCATAGCCTCGCTCGACCGAGATTGAGCGCAACGCGCGCTCCATGTTTGCGTTTACCACGCGCACTATTCCCAGCGCGGCGTTCGTTGAAGACACTGGTCGCTTCGCTGCGGCAGATACCTCGCGTGCGAGTCGCGCGAGAGCAGCATGGGCCCTCTTCTCGTCCAGCTTGAACTCGCCTCCGAGGAGCCCTGCGCCGCCGAATCTTCCCAGCACCAGGTTGGCGTCTGTCACTGTTGGCTGCGTCCCTCGACCATAGCAGGCCGGCCCGGGATCTGCGCCTGCCGATTCAGGTCCGACGCGTAGCGATCCACCTTCATCCAGGCGCGCGATCGAACCGCCGCCCGCTCCGACGGTGTGGATGTCCATCATGCTGACAGCGACTGGAACCCCGGCAATCATCGCTTCGTTCGTCATGCGCATCCCCTGCTCGTCGCACAACGCAACGTCGGTGGAGGTGCCGCCCATATCGAAGGTGATGATGTTGTCGATCCCGGCAAGCCGCGCCGCGCGAAGTGCTCCCACCACACCACCCGCAGGTCCGGAAAGAATTGTACGAACCGGCTCGGCCGCTGCCACGTCAGCGGAAATGCTTCCGCCCGACGACTGCATCACACGCAGAGCGGGCAGCGGTTTCTTCAGTCGGTTGAGATAGCCGCTCATTAGCGGCTGAAGATAAGCGTTGATTACGACTGTCGATGTACGTTCGTACTCGCGATACTCGGGAAGGATCCTGTGCGAGATAGATAGCGGAACGCCTAGCTTTGAGAGCGCAGCGGCGATTCGGATTTCATGTTGTGGGTGAACGAAAGAGAATAAAAGCGAAACTGCAACCGATTCGACTTGGGCTTGCGTTAGCGCAGTTACCAGCCTCTTAAGCTCTTGCTCTTCCAGTTGCTGAAGCACTTCCCCTGTAGTCGTCACTCGCTCGCCAACACCAAATCTCAATTCTGTCGGTACCAGAGGAGCGGCCCGCACCGCATTGAAGTCATAAAGAGAGGGTCGGGCTTGTCTCCCGATAGCGAGCACATCCTCGAAGCCGGCGGTAGTAACAAGCGCCGTCCTTGCTCCGCGCCTCTCCAGCAGCGCATTCGTGCCCACCGTGGTGCCATGAACGACCTCTATCTTATCGAGGCCCACTCCGGTCAACTCGGAAACGCGGCGTAATCCTTCGGTGATTGCCCTTGAGGGGTCGGGAGGGGTTGAAGCGATCTTAAAGAGATGCAGGCCGGCATCGGTCTGAAATACGAAATCAGTAAACGTGCCGCCGGTATCCACGCCAACGCGCACGCGTTTCGATTTGCTATCGATTCGAGTCATGCAGACCTATCGCCCGTAAGCTGTGCGGAACCGGGGCGGTAGCCCGACCGTAAGGGAGGGCGTTGAGCTTCCAGTGGCGACCACACTGCGGTTGTTGAATCTCGCAGAGACTTGATAGATCGATGGTAAAGTCGAGCCTACAATGAGACGCCCTCCCTTACGGTCGGGCTACCGCCCCGCTTTCGTGCGAGCGTCTTGCTGCATCAAGAATGAGCTGTGTGCGATATCCATCTTCGAAGGTTGCCGCGCCCTCGATTGTGGTCCGCCCGGCTTGAAGCGCCACGACGATGGCGCGCGAAAAGCGGGTGAAACCTCTGGACCATCCGCCGTCGCGCATCCCCGGCGCTAATGACCCGGGATCTGTCGCGACCGGTTTCCATTCTCCCGCACCCGTCTGCGCCTGCCACAGATCGCCATTTTCTTCGACCCTTAGTGCGCTCTTCGATCCGAAGACCTCGAGACGATGTTGGGGTCGGCCCTGCTCTGCTACGGAGAGTGCGATTGTTGCGGTGGTTGATTTGGTGAGATCGCTCTCGTCAAAATGTAGGACCAGGTTCGCTTCGTCATCCGTGGTCACCGGACGCATCTCGCCGGTCCGCTCATCGAGACGAGCCGCGACATGCGTTGCCAGTGAGCAAAAGACTTTCGAGACCTCAGCGCCCAGCAGCCAGCGAAGCCCGTCTACTGCGTGTGAACCGATCGCGCCGAGCGTGCCGCCGCCGCTTTCAGCGTTGGACCACCAGTCCCATTTGCGTTCCGTTGAGGCCCTGGAATCCGCGCGGAAATGTACTTTCGCATGGCGGACCTCTCCTATCTCACCGCTGTGTATCATCTGTCGCATTTTGATTCGACCCGGCAGAAAACGCAGCTCGTGATCGATCAATGTCAGCGCTTTGACATCAGCGGCGCGCCGCGACATCACTTCGGCTTCCTGTGAATTCATGGCCATCGGCTTTTCGCAGAGCACGGATTTGCCTGCCTCGAGCGCGGCCAATGTCATCTCCACGTGCGTCACCGGCGGCGTGACTATGCTGATAAGGTCGACATCATCGCGGGCGACCACCTCGCGCCAATCGCCGAAGGCGTGTTCGATACCGAACTCGCCCGCCACCCGCTCGGCGTTCTCACGATGGCCGCTTGCGATGGCGACGATGCGCGCACCCGGGCAGGCGCGAAACGCAGGGATCTGGGTCGACCGGGCAAAGCCGGTTCCGATGATGCCTATGTTGATGAGATCAGTCATGTGTTGATGGGACCAGTCATGCTCATTTGGTTGTTCGTTGAATAGCTCGTCGATTCTAGCAGGATCGCCATGTTTACTTAAGCCCGCTGATTTGTCGATCCGGGTTTCGTTCGGGAGACTTGGTGTGAGTTCGTGGATAGTTAGCGATATCAGGCGAGCATGACCTCGCCGTCGCGAAACGCTGTTCGCCGGGCGGCTGAAAGACAAATGTATTCCTCACGCCAGGCGCGAAATGGCGCCGACCTGCTGATACATTTTCATGAAATCAAA
>JAVHWA010000156.1:0-39372 GCA_032160165.1 Acidobacteriota bacterium | reverse complement strand
CCTGGGCCAGCATTTGAGGATCACGCGGAGCGGGCATAAGGCTGATCTGCTCGGCCAGGTTTACCGCCTGCAGCTCAGCGCGCTCCCGCTGTTCCTGGCCGACGATAGAAGCGACGCGGGGATTCACCAGCGCGAGAACGACGGCAATCACAGCGATGGTGATGGCTGATGTCAGAACGGTCGTCTTTAGATGTAGCTTCAGATAACCCATAACGATGATCAACCGCGCGTGTCTGTTCTCCGGCGTAGTTGCCGGAGTCGAAACAGCTCTGATGTTGCGCCCATGTTCCCTGACGGTACTACACTAACGCCACGGTTCGCCAAAACGCCACAACCACAGCCGGGCGTCCAGTTCAATTTGTCCGTGGGTATTCTACTCTGACTGGGAAATCCGGCTTGCGGAAAGGTCTTGCGACTAGCGCGCCAGAGCGGAGATTGGGGAAGGGACTCTCTAGGATACAGGCCATCATGAACGCGCATGTGGCGGCGAAACGTCGGAGATCGGCTTCAACAGGAGGCGGGATCGAATTCGAAAGGAGCTGTGACGCGGGCTTCGTCCCGCACGGAGCCGCTTACTTGCGTCGACCCTTACCCCCACGCCAGTCCGATGGAGCCGTGGCTGAGGCCTGCGTCGTCGCCGGAACTTTGCCCCCGGCAAGCACCGGCTCTCGCTCCACCGCAGCGTCTCCCGCGCCCGTTTGCTCCCCATGCAGATCCGCCAGGGCAACTATCAGCAGCAGGACCGTCAATCCCACAGTGGCAAGCACATAAAGCCAGTCGGCCTTTTCCTTATAGAGCAAAACAATCACGATCGTTGTCAGGCCCACAATCCATCCGAGAGTGATCAACCGCCTGTTTCGCTTCTGACGCTTCAAATCCGTTCTTGAAATTCGTTGGCTCATTCCGATTCTCTCCAAATATGAAACCATTTATCAATCTGCGGTAATTTAGCACAACTCCCTGGAGGGGCTGAAACGTGTGATAGTCATTGACGTTTCAATAAGAAGAGGTTGGCCACAGGCCAACCTCTTCTATTCCTGAGCTAAGGACGGTGCTAGTAAATCACTCTGTACTGAAGCGCCTGCGTGGGGAGTCCCATGAACCCGCCCATCATAGTCTTCGCAAGCCCCTTCAACAGAATGTCGGCTCTCCACTCCGAAGCTTTCGGCACTTCAATAATATCGTAGGCCTGCAGGACGACATCCGCCTTCTTCCGCTTCTTCACCGCGTCCAGGTCAACGTGCAGGACCTCGTCCTGCGCCGTTCCCGGCTTGAGGCGATAGATACGAACATCGGTGGACTTCGCCCCGGACGTCGGGCCTCCCACCATGGCGAGAACACGAGTTAGCGTGTAGCCTTCGCGCAGCAACACAGGTTGCGGTGAAGCCACGTTGCCCGTTATGTAAACCGGCTTCGACTCCATCACCGTCACCACATCGCCTGGGCGGATCGTTGGATTGCCTTCGGGCTTACCCGACAGCAGATCGAGCCATTTGTAAATCGTAAGCGTTGTCGGCGCGAGCCCTTCGGCCGTGGTCAGCGGTTCCACTACTTCACCAGGCGCTGGACACATCACACCCTCGGTGTGAAGGATCTGAATATCGCCGTTCGCGCGCTCCGTGAGCCCTCCTGACAGTGTAATCGCCTCGTTTAGTCTCACCGGCCGAAGCATCTGCACCCGCGTTGGGGCGGCTACGGCGCCGAATATGGTCGCTGGACTACGGCTGTTGCGTCCAGTGACGCGAACACTAATTTGAGGTTTTCGCAGGAACTTCGAATAGGCGGCGATAATGTCCTTCTGTACCTCTTTGTCCGTGCGGCACTGAACACGTACCGGCGCCTCGATGAATGGCAGCGAGGTGATATTGCCATCGGCCTCTACTTCGCCGGTCCAGTTCAGGTCAGGCTGGCCAAAGACTCGGACGTCGAGCGTATCGCCGGGGCCCAGTAGATATTTCCTGATGCCCTGAGCATCAATTGACGACGCATTGAGAACGGAGCCTCCCTGCGGCAGGTTCGGCCCGTTAGCTTGCGTCTGACTCTGCTCTTGTGCCAGAAGTACTGGACTGAAGCACGCGATTGCAATCAGCATGAGGTAGGGTCTTAATTTCATTTCAGTATCCTCAAAAAAGTACCGGGCCGAGAATGTTCCAACTATGATGACCGCGCATCCGCTTCGTTCGACGGTCAGTGAGAATGTTCACGCGCCATGCCCATTCCTGGCGTCGCTCGTCGGCGAAGCTCGGTCTTCCTTCCTGGGCTTTCGATGCTTGGGAACGGTCCCTGGGACGGCGAAACCAGTAAAAAGCAAGTTACAATGATTGCATAAAAGGTTATATATGCCAACCATTCTTAGCAGCAGCGGCGTTGGTTTATAGCCCCGGCGTATTCTGGAGCTCCTGCATTTGGGACAACGTTGCGAGATCATTTCCCAATTCCTTCAGGTCGTCCGCTATGGAACGGCCTAACCTTCCGTTTTCGAGAGTATCTTCTGTGTTTTAAGCCTCGCGCGCAAGAGGTCGATTTCCCGTCCTATGCGTTCCGCGGTTTCCGTGCGCGTCTCTTCGTTCATGTTTGCCCGTGAGAGAAAGTAGAGCGCGTCGCGGTATCGATCTATCGCCCGCCGGAGATGGCCCTTGAATGCCGAGCGTTCCGCGAGCTCGACCCAGTGAGTAACCTTAACAGATGCGACAAACTCATGCACGGCTGCCTCCGACTCGCGAAGTTCTTTCTCATCGGGGTATCGGTTGAGAGCCGACCCGATGACCTCAAGCGCGCGTTGGGCGGTTTCGATTTTGTCTGAGACACGAACGCGCTGTTGGGCTTCCTGCGTCCAGTTATGCGCTGCCTGGCGGGCCCAGTGAAGAAGCTGATTTCTTGCCAGCGCGCGCACTTGCTCGCAGCCGCTGCGCAAGGCGATTCGCGTCTCATTCCTGATTGATCCCGATCGCAAAGACTCGTCTGCGCTGTCCAGATATTCCTGACAGGAGAAATACGCGTCGAGGTGCGCTTCGGGCAAAGCATCCTGCGCGTCGGCTTCTTTTGCCTGTCGTTTTATTGCTCGCAGGGCGGCGGAGTAGGAATCGAGCGGCCCAGTGCTTCCACGGCTGCGCTCAGTTACTCTGCCCGCTCCGCTCCTGGTCTGCTCGCGACGATCGTGCTCCAGGAGATAACGGGTCCACGCGCGACGCATCACCACCTCGCGGGCCGCCAGCGCAACCAGCATCACCACACTCGCAGCTAGCCCGGCCGGAATCCATGGCGCTTCGTCGCCGCTGGTATGGAGCATCCACCAAAGCAGGAAAAAGAGTGTAGCGGCTGCAGCGCCGGCGGCCAAAAGATAACTGTTGGGTGATGGGGTGCGGGCTCGCGGCGAACGCGTATGCGATGCCTGCTGAGATGACGATGTCATTGCTCTGCGCAATCGAGCTCGTCTGGCATAAGCCTTCTCGACGGAATCACTCTGCAACTCGGCTTTCTCCAAAGTCTCGCGAAGGCGGTGCAAGGACACAGAACGCCAATAGTCTGACTTTTTCCACGTTTATGTCAACATCCGAGGCCAACGGAGCATCAGCGTGTGATAGGCTTCGCGTCGTTACTAACCGACCGAAGAACAAGGAGACGAGATGGAGTTAGAGCTCAAATCAAAAGTTGCCATTGTGACAGGTGCTACGTCTGGTATCGGAAGAGCGACGGCTGTTCGTTTCGCCAAAGCAGGCGCGAGCGTTGCTATTGTTGGACGCAATGCCAAGTCTCTCAAGGACCTCGCGAGCGAGATTCAGGAACTCGGAGGCGAAGCCCTGCCACTCAGGGCCGACATCACCGGTCAGGGCAAAGCTCCCAGAATCGTCGCACAAGCTATCAGGAAGTTCGGAGGGCTGGATGTCCTCGTCAACGCCGCCGGTCACATCGCGTCAGGCGATATCGAGAACACCAAACTCGCAGTCTGGGATGCCATGATGGAGGTGAATCTGCGCTCGGTCTTCAATTTGATGCAGGCCGCCGTTCCCTCCCTCGCTGAACGCAGGGGCAACATCGTCAACGTCTCGAGTGTGACGGGGCTTCGCGCCTTCCCTGGCGTGCTGGCGTATTGCGTGTCCAAAGCTGCGGTCGATCAACTCACGCGCTGCGCCTCGCTGGAGCTTGCGCCGCGCGGAGTCAGAGTTAATGCCGTCAATCCGGGCGTCGTGGTAACGGAAATTCATAAACGAGGCGGAATGAGCGAGAAGGCCTACGAGGCCTTCCTGCTACACTCGCAGACAACTCATCCGCTTGGCCGAGTGGGAATGCCAGACGAAGTCGCGGAGCTCATCCTCTATCTCGCTTCCGATCGCGCCTCATGGATCACCGGCGTCACTTACTCGATTGACGGCGGCCGTTCTCAAACGTGCGCCAGATGATGGGTAACCAGCGAATATGGCTAGAAGTAAACCCGTAGATATGGCTATACTTGCTCGCCGGAATGAATCGTGGGCCGAGTCCGGGCGAAGGGTTCTATGGATACTCTTTCGTTCTGCCCGCTATGACGTCTATCATCCGAAGTATCAGATCAGCGAACAAAGGAGTCGTTCAGCGTGCCTGAGATGAACAAGTGCCAGCACTGTGGAACCTTCGTACCTGTTGAGAAGGCGTTTTGTCCCAATTGCAGCGAACCGATGGAGCCCGAAGAGACTCCCAATCGAGCCCATTCATTCAGCAGCGACATGCTGGCTACGATTCGAGACGATCCCGAAAAATATCGGCAGATGTTGATGCCGCCTTCGAAGAAGCCACCTGCGAGTGCGACACCCCAACCCGTTTCGCAACCAGGTCCGGCCTCCGTGCCGCCTCCCGTGGTCAGTTATAGTCCGCCTGAACCCATTCCTCCTCCGCCTCCGCCAGTGGCGGTGAGCGAGAAGAATTATCTACCGGTAATCATCGGAGTGGTCGTCGTCTTGATCGTGGTTTTTGTCATTCTATACGCTTTCAAAGTAATTTGAGCGGATGCGAAAGCTTTCGAGCCAATCGCCCTAATCGCCTGGGTGCGTCCGGGCGCCACCCGCGGTCGGACGGAACTACTTTCACACAGGTCGCATAGCTTCGTACCAATCGACGTTCATGCGGAGTGGCCGCTTCTCAGACTGGACCTTATGACAAACCTCGGCGGCCCTTTTCCGCAACAGCCGTACAGCGTCAGGCCAACAGGCAACAGCCGAGCTATCAAGTGGGTTCTCGCTGTCATCTTTATTTTCCTCGCCCTTCTCGCTGGATCTTTCACTCTCTATACGATTGGGTACGAAACCGGAACGACGGCCCTGATGATGGGCATCCTGTTCGCTACTCTGCCGCTTCCCATCTATGTCCTCCTCATCCTGTGGATCGATCGCTATGAATCTGAGCCGCTATGGATGCTGGCGATGGCCTTTTTCTGGGGCGCGACCTTCGCCGCCTTCATGGCCATCGTCATTAACTCGCTAATCGCGAGCGCCGTCTCAGAGGCTTACAATCCCTACATAGGCATGTACTACGCTCTGGTCGTGTCGGCCCCAATCGTTGAAGAGTTTTCCAAAGGCCTGGTTCTCTTCATCCTGTTTTGGTGGAAGAAGGATGAATTCGACGGCGTTATCGACGGCATAGTTTACGCGGGGATGGTCGGGCTCGGTTTCGCAATGACCGAGAATTTCAAATACTACGGCGAGGCAGCGCTGATGGGCGGAAACCGTTTGACGGGTCTCTTCATTCTACGCGGCGCTATTTCGCCTTTTGCGCATCCGCTCTTCACCAGTATGACTGGCATCGGACTCGGGCTCGCGGCGCAGACGCAGAACAGAGCGATCAAAATCTTCATGCCGATCCTAGGACTGCTGTCGGCGATGTTCCTGCACTTCACATGGAACCGCTCGGCCGTCTCCGGCCCTGGAGTGTTCTTCGTGGTTTACGGCATCATAATGTTGCCGATATTCGCCGGCGCCATCGTCTCGATCGTGTTTGCGCTCAGACGCGAAGGACGAATAGTGCGCGAGCACCTCTGGTACGATTGTCAGCGAGGTCTCTTCTCTCTGGACGAGTATTATCGGCTATGCATGATCCGCGGGAGGATGAGCGCATCGTTTCGCGCTTTGAAATGGGGTGGTGTGCGGCTCTGGCGTACGCGGATGAAGTACAACCAGCTGGCCAGCGAACTCGCTTTTCATCGCAGCCGCGTCCGTCGCGGGATGGTGAGCGATCCCCACGCGGCCTACCAGCGGGAAATGGCTTACGTCAATCATCTGTTCGAGCTCCGCAAACAGTTGGGGCCGTTCTAAAATGGCGGCGAATTTGTTCTCGCTTGCTTTCGGCATGATGGCTTATACTGACGGAGTTCTTGGAGCATAAAACAGCGGACGCAGCCCACTTGAAGATCCAACTTCTACCCAGCACGTTTGATCAACAAGGCCACGCAAATCAGGAACAGCGGTTGACCTGCTATGTGGTCGACGACTGCGTTGCCATAGACGCGGGCAGCATTGCCATCGCTACTTCGGAAGACCAGCGGAATACCGTGCGGGACATCGTCGTCACCCATCCCCACATGGACCACATCGCAAGCCTTCCCATCTACATCGACGACCTCTTCGGCTTTCTCAAAACCCCAATACGAATTCACGCCACACAGGAGGTCGTCGAACTTCTTGAACGCGATGTCTTCAACTGGACTGTCTATCCCCGGTTCTCTGAACTGCGGAACGAATACGGACCGGTAATGGAGTACATTCCATTTGTACCCGGAACTGAGTTCAAGGTCGCGCATCTGCGAATGACGGCGGTCAATGTCAATCATATCGTTCCCACGGTTGGCCTGATCGTCACCGACGGCAAATCGACAGTCGCATTCAGCTCAGACACGGCTGAGACTGACGAGTTCTGGAAGCTGGTCAATAAGACTCCGCGAATTGATGCTCTCCTGATAGAGGCGTCGTTTCCCAACGCCATGGCGAAACTCGCCGAAGACTCACGCCACTTTACTCCTGAGTCTCTGCGTCAGGAGTTGAGAAAGCTGACTCACAACGGATTAGATATCGTGACAGTTCATCTGAAACCCGCCTATCGCCAGCGAGTCATCGACGAACTGATGGCGCTCGGTATTCCGAAATTAGGAGTGATGGAGGCTGGGCGCGTTTATGAATGGTGAGGTACGGGGACAATCGTCCCGAACAACATCAGGCCGCCTTCCGCATGGGGAAAGGCGGCCTTTCTAGTTTGCGAACGTCGCTGGACTTGTCTATCGTCGACGGAGGCGAACGCCCCTGAACTCAGCATAACGGTTCGAGCTTCACGCCACTGGGAAATACCGGTAATCCACTAAGCGCTCTCTCTGCATTGATCTCCGTATACCTGGTCCACTCCTCCGGCACTTTATCTGCAGCGAATATTGCTTCGACAGGACACTCCGGGACACAAGCATCGCAGTCGATGCAGGTCTCGGGATTGATCACCAACATATCGTCATCGAGATGAAAAGCGTCCACAGGGCAAACCATACCGCAATCTGTGTAACGACAGTTTACGCAGGGCTCCGCGACGACATACGTCATAAAGAATATCTCCCTCCAACAAGGATCTTCGAGGTCAGCGGTTAACCACGGACGGCGGCGAACAAGGTCCATCCGAAGTCGGACCGGAACCACAATGTTGTTATCTAAAACCGCGCCTATTTTAAGCACGATTGAGTGGGATTTGAAAAGCAAAAAGTTGCGTATCGCGCTTCTTCCGCAGTTACACTTCCAGAGTTGAGGTAGGTGCGGCCCGAGGACAAGTCATAGAAGCTGGCACGTTCGGCCTTCTAAAAAAAGAAGCTGGCACCGGTTAAGCTCATTGCGAATGGCCGCTCGTAAACTCAGACAGCCTTTTTCGCGTTCACAACCTCCGGAATATCCGCGTCCGCATCTTTCCAGACCTCCAGAAAACGCTGGTACTCAGCTCGCGCTTGCTCATTTTGGCCTTTTCGTTCGTAAGCCTGCGCCAGGTGATAATGAGCTAGCGGGTAATTCGGATTCAGCTTGAGGATGCGTTCGTATTCAGTGATGGCTTCATCCAGGCGGCCCAATTCGAGATAAGCGTTGGCGAGACAATCTTCGTAGGAGGTAAAATTCCAAATCGGTGCTCGGTGGTTTAGCGCGTCTTTGAATTTTTCGATAGCTTCGTTCCCGCGCCCATTCTTCAAGTCAAACATCCCTTCAAAGTAAGCTAGTTCGCGCGCGTCACCCCTGGCCCCTCTACCCGTGCGGCTGAACTTCTCCATTGCCGCCTTCAGCTTTTCCGCCCTGGCTAGATCATTTTTCTCAAGCGCGTTAAGCAAGAGTCCGCGGGTACTATTTTTTTCATTCGCCACGGCCTCCCTGGCTGCCCTTTCCGCATCAACGAGATTGCCGCGAGCCCGGTTGGTTTGAGCAAGACTGAGGTAGCCCCGGGCGCGGTCTGCCATCGTGGGCGCGATTTCAATGTAACGCTGGAATTTCTTAAGTGCCTCACGGTAGCGGCCCTGTTGATAAAGCGTGTTCGCCAGGTGAATGACGCTCACCTCAAAGTCGGGCTTGAGTGTGAGCGCCCGTTCGTACTCCTGAAGGGCCTCCTGATAACGTCCGGCCCATTGATACCCCAGCCCGAGACTGTCGTGAGCATTAGGCTCAGCCGGAGCAAGTGTGACGTAGTGTTGAAACATCGAGATAGCTTCATCATGTCGCCCCATATCCGAATAGACCGCACCCAGACCGTTGTATAAATCCTTCGCCTCAGGGTCAATGACCAGACCTTGCTTGAAAATTTCAATGGCTTCATCGAAACGATTTTCGCCGCGCAGCAGTCGGCCCAGGCCTCGGTAAGCCTCCACTTCCAGCGGATACAGGGATACGATCTCCTGATAGGATTTTATGGCGCTCTCGTAATCCTGATTCGCGAGCGCGTACCACGCGGTAATATTCAGTTTGTCTTTTTCGCTCAATCGATCGGTGAGTTTGAAAGCCTTTTCCAGATATGGCTTACCTTCGTCGAGCCTTCCCCAACTCACAACATAGGTGTAGCCGATCCGCGCATACGCCATCGCAAACCCCGGATCCAGTGAGCTCGCTTTTTCAAACATGGCGATTGCCTCGGGACTGTGAAATGCCAGCGCCTTCTCTACGCCTAATGAGTAAAAGCGATAGGCGGCAAGGTCATTGGTCATCACAGTAGTCAGGCCTGCGCCGCCCGACTGTTCACCCGCGCCGAGATGAGAAGCGAGCTTGATCGAAAGCACGTCAACTTGAGTAAGAATCTGCGCCGGCTGATCGACGACCAGGCGTTCGGCTGAAAGAAGTTGACCATCGCGCGCATCGTGTAGTTGGGCATCGATTCTGATCTGCTCCCCGAGTCGCGCGAAGCTACCCATCAGCACGATTCCCGCTTTGCTTTTTTGCGCGATGTCGATCGCTTCTTCCAGAGTAATTCTCTCAGACGGTTGATGACCGGCTCGGTCGAGCAGCGCGCGCAATTGCTGGCGGCTGAGAACCGTCAGGTTCTTTGAACGCGACAGGTCAGTGATCAGCATGTCAGCCAGACCTTCACGCAACCAATCGAGGTCTTTGCTTCCGGATTGGTTATCGAAAAACATCACGGCCACTGTTCGCTTACCGGCCGTTTGCGATAACGTCACCGGCGATAGCGAACGACTGAGGGCTCGCCGAGTTTGAATTACGTAGATCGTCGCGACAACCACCGCACCTAACACCACTACAATCGTGACCAGCGCAGGTCGGCGCGTAATCCAATGCGCGGTTGATGAATGGCTCGGTCCCCTCAACGCAGCCTGCTTTGCAGCCTGCGCCGACGGCGCTGCCACGTCTGCACTTTCCACGTTGGGATCAATTTCCTCGACATCGCCGATGAATCGGTAGCCCCTTCGGGGCACAGTCTTGATGAATCGCGGCTGGCGGGAGTCATCGCCCAGCACCTTTCGAATTTCAGCCATGCACTGTTCCAAAGCATTGTCGGTTACCGCCGTGCCCCGCCAGACATGCTCAATCAGCTCGTTCTTTTTGACCAGCCGTTCCCGGTTTTCCAAAAGATATGTCAGGACGTCGAAGGTCTGCTGCCGCAGGTGGCGTTCTTCTCCGTCCCGTCGTAGGCAAAGCCGTGACGTATCGATTTCGATGCCCTCAAGCCGATAAAGACGTGAAGCTTGCCCGTTCATAAGTTTCCGTGGTTTTAAGCAGCGAATTCAGCGGAATTTCAGCGTTCCCTCAGGACTTCGGCAAGCTCTTTGTGGGATAAGCAGTCTCGCTTGAACCAGAAAGCCGAAGCTCGTCAGAAACGAGACCGAGTATACCGTAGCCAAATCCGAAAAAAAATGAAGCCGTTCAGCCTTGTCGCCATCACGCTAATCGCCCTCTATTTCTCAGGGTGTAGCAGAAGCTTCATCAGTATGTCCAGGCACTCGATGGATGAAGATGAGAAGCATCGCCTTTACAGCGCGGCCCTGGCGGCGAGCGACTCCCCGCAGGACACCGACACATTTAAGAAAGTCTGCCGGGAAATCGGAATCGTCGATGCCCGCGGGCAAGCCAACGATCAGTACATGGCATTTATGAGTGCACATGTTAACTGGGGAATGACGGCTGAGACAGAACCGTTCCGGCAGGAAATCAACTCGAAAGAAAAGGCGCAGGATTACCTCAAGCGACACTTGTCCGCCGCTGAGTAAGAGATCAGGAGATGATTATGAAAACGCAAAGAATTCTGCTAATCGCAGTGGTGACACTCACGGTTTCGCTTTTGAGCCTTTCCACGGTATCGCATGCTCGATCCGCTGAGGGCCTCGGTCTCAACTCACATGCGATGGCTGGCACACGCGCGCTCGCGGCGCCGACGAAGACGGTTAAGCTGACAATTATCGTTGTCGATCAAAAAGGTAAACCTGTTGCCGATGCCGAGGTGGATATTACGCACGATGCCTTTGGACCCGAGTTCCGCGCCAACGACTCCCACGTCACGACGAACGCGCAGGGAGTTGTCACTACCGAGGTCACCATTGGTGACAAGTGGGGCGAGGGATCCCTGTACTGGCCGGTGGTGGATATTGAAGCAAAGAAGGATCTACAGAGAGGCCAGGGCCGGGTCAAGTTTACAGGTAATTGGTACCGGAACCCGGAAACCGGCGAGTGGGGTCTCGAGAAAGGGCGTGCGGGGGTCAAGTTTGTAGGGCCTGACTATAGACCGGAAACATGCACCATCGTCATGCATCCGATCGACTCGATGGGAATGGATGTGCTCACGGTCGAAGTTAAGGTCCGCGACAAAGGTGGCGCGTTGGAGGGGGCGAGTGTCCTCATCTCGGGAAATTCCGTACACGAGCGGGCTGACGCGCTCACCGGCCCCGACGGCGTGGCTACTCTCTCGGTTCCGCTTCTGGGCAAGCAGGTTTATCGCATCGAGGTTTCCAAAAGTGGCTTTGAGTCCAAACGCGACACAATCAAACTCAGCAAGGAACAGCTCGGAAAGATAGTCAGTGGCCCGACAATCACGATGGCTAAAGCGGCGGGTGTCCAAGTCGTGGTAACAGTAACGGATGAGGACACGCACAGACCCGTCGTCGACGCGGAAGTGTCTCTGGTGGGACCGCAACCTTATTTTAAGACGACTGATGGTTCCGGAACAGCAACCTTATACGTAAAAGAAGTTGGCGTTTACAACGTGACAATCTCGCAGGCCAATTATGAAACGTCTTCCGATAAGCAGATTCATGTGCGATTCGGCGAGGATGCAGCGCCGCCTCCTTTTGAATTGAAAGCGAAAGAAAAGCGGGAGCAAGACATAATCGAGATTACCGTCCTGCAAAAGAATCCCACAGACAAAAGTGCTAAACCATCGCCCCTGCCGGGAGCGTTAGTCAGCATAGGGGGTCGTGGCACGAGAACCGACAACGACGGCAAAGCAACTCTGAAAGGCACGTACTCCCTTACGGAAGTTGCCACCGTCACGGCTGACGGTTACACGACCAAGACCGAACCCATCAACGTCCGAAAGGAAGTGCTGACTGCCAACTCCTATGGGCAGCACACGTTTATTCTTGAGCCGGATGTGACAGCCAGGCTGAGTTTGATTGTTGAGGTGCGCGACGATGCCGAGCCACACGAACTCCTTCAGAATGCCAATGCCTATCTATGGCTCGATAACAAACGGATCGCCAAAGAGACAGCGCCGGCGGGTGAAGCTGCCTTCACCTTCAGAGACAGTGAAGCGCTACCACTTGCGAAACTGCGCGCGGGTTTTAAGCTGATTGCCGAAGCTCCTGACTACGAGCTGCGCGAGAGTATGATTACGGATCTCAAACCTTCTCTCGAGGCTTATCGCGCAACGATATGGTTGAAGAAGGTTTCCACCGCGGCGAAGGAATCCGACCGAATTCGCAAAGCCGTCGAAACCCTCGAGGCGAAGGTAAACGCCTGGAAGGGTTCAAGACCAGGTGCCACTCAACTCCAACAGTTCATCGATACGGCCACGTCAGAGGCGCAGGATGCTCGCGCGTTAATGACGGAGTTCGAGGCCGCCGCCAAAGCGTTGCCCGAGCTAACTACTTTCGGCAGCGACTCGCTCTGCGCAAAGGTTGCGAAGCTTCAGTTAGGTATTCGTTCGAGCCAATCGAAGCTCAACGCAACGGCTTCACAGATCGACAAGAGTCTGAAAGACGCCCTGGCGCGCGCACCAAGGTGTGTATCACCTGCTGAAGCCGAATCGCTCCGGGCGGTTTATCGACAAGCAATCAAGGAACTCGGCGAAATGGGGAAACTCAAGAGCGAGGCCGTTAGAAGCCAGGAAGAGTTATCGCTACTGATCTATAAAGCTGCGGCCGCGCAACGCACGCTCGCGCAAATGAAAGATAGAGCTACACAAATTGAGACGTTGGCCCTGGCCTCCAAGCAGAATCAATCGAAGGCGGTCGCATATGCCGGTCGGGTGGGACCGGCGGTGAGAGATTCAAGCATAGTTCAGTATTCGCTTCAGGATGAACTAAACAGACTGTTGGCTACAGTAGATCCCGCAACGGGCTTGCCGGCTGATTTGGCGCCACGCGTCAAGGCCATGAGCGATACGCTGGCGCTCCCGAACAACCTTCTCACTCCCACTCAAACGTCGATTGTCGACAACGCTCCAGCGGAGATTGCTGAACTCGAGGCGAGAGCCAATGCTCGCGTGGCGGAATTCGACAATAAAGTCTGCCCGGTCATCACGCTCGATGATGCGATCGAAGCGATGAACAAAAGCATGGAGGATGCAGGCCTCGAAGTCGGATTTGCGAATGACCTCCCGACGCAAGCCGACGCGTGCATGGCCAAAGCCACCAATAGACCGAATGGGCCGCGCCCGCAAACAAACAGCGGGGACAAGAACGACGAGCAGATATCCGTCGAAATCAATCCGCCAAAAGACAAGCAGCCCGTCGTTGAATCGCCCGAGGACAAGGCGCCCAAGTCGAGCAAGCCCGCTGATCAAACAACCTCTGCGGGCGGATTCTGGGAAAGCGCGAAGGCCCGTGCGCGGGATGCAGAAAACAAGATCACCAACAAGCCGGCGAAGCCAACGAGTTCCAACACCGGCGGCGAGAACGCCGACACGAGCACCAATACAACGAAGACGACGAAGGACAAGAAGACTCGTCCCTCTACAACGACGGAAGAGAATTCGAACGACGCGAATCGCACGAACACGACGGCCACGAACAAAGACAGAAACAAGACCACCAATCGCGCGTCGGGCGAAAACTCTGAAAGCAGCACAACCACCGCGACGACAAAGACTACTGATAAGACGAGGAAGCCTCCGGTGGTTGAAGACATCCCTGACGATAACTCGACCAAAGTCGCGACCGACTCGAACGAGACGGCAACCAACAATTCAACCAAGCGGAGAAGCAACCCTTCGGGGACGGGCGCGCTGGGGTCGCCGGTCAACAGGCCGAAGGTGGAAGAGATTCCCGACGACGCCGATGAGGCGGGGCGGATCATCAGCAACATAAACAAAGGCGCGAAGCAACCCAAGGTAGAGGAGATACCCGAGGATGCGGGCGACGCGCCCGTCGCTAGTAACAGACCCGCTAGTAACAGACCCGCGCGCGGACGGAACAACCAGCCCCCGAAGGTCGAGGAGATACCAGAGGATGAAGTCGCCGCGACGAGCGCAGGCGGCAGAACCCAAGGCGGAGCGAACAGGCCGCCGGTGGTCGAAGAGATTCCCGAGGAGACTGCCGCAAACCGGCCTCCGTCCGGTGGCAACTCACAACCATCCACGGATGCTGACCGCGCACCGAGCCAGCCCGCCAAGAAGGAGAAGAAGGAGAAGAAACCGCGCGACCCGAACAAGCCGGACTTTTGGTCGCAACTCGGCGGGGCCATTCGCGCAGCGGCCACGGGTCAAAGCCCGCCCGCAGGCGGCGGCGAATCGGGGAGTGGGACTGCCCAATTTTCGCTGTCAGGAAATTGGAAGTGCGAAGATGGAGCAGGAACTTTTGTGCTGACGCAATCGGGTTCCAGTCTAACGTGGGAAGGGCAGTCATCTGATGGAGGCGCGACGTGGACTCACACGTTCACGGGAGAGATTGCGGGCGATGAAATAAGGGGAAGCTATCAAGATCATCCTCCGGGCGTAGTTCGCCAAAGCGGCAAAGTAAATTTCAAAATCATCAGTAATGATCAGTTTCAGAGAACATACTCCTCGGTGGGGGGGGGCGGTTGCGGCGTCGTGATCCGGCAATAGAAATCAACGGCGCACCAGCGGAATTGAGTGGCGCCGCCGCGCCGGTCTTCGTCCGCCCGACCGACGGCAGCCAATCCGTCTGGCAAAAGGGCGACACGGGAGATGAGGTCACTTAGCCAGGAAATGCTCAGATCGTCTGGAGGTAACAACCCATGATGCACAGAACACTAACGATCATACTCTTCCTGCTTTTGTCTTGCTTCACCTGCCTTGGGCAGATGATGTACTACAAACTTAAACCCGGCGAGAGCACCAAGCGACAGGTCGAACAGTTTCTAGGCCAGCCGCTGAAGAAAGTCAGTGAGACGCTCTTTGAATACAACAAGCCCCGTAACGAGCGCGAGAATTATCAGCTTTTCGTTCAATACGAGAAAGATACCGCCATCGTGGAGCAGATCGCACTAGTTTTTAGGGAGCCGCAAAACCGAGAGGCGATTCTAAGTGAATATGTTAGTCGGGGAGTTTATTTTGCACCGGTCAAACCCGAGGACACAATAGTTAACGCCAAGGGTAGACTGGAGGAATACTTCAGGCGGGGCCTCGTCCTCACACATGAAGCGGATAGTCCCACGAGCAGCGTGATTCGCCAGGCCTATTACAGTGACAAGTTGTTTAGTGCCGCTTTAAAAAGGCCCGGTGCTGAATCGCGGGAGGTAGGCGGGGGAGTCGAGTCTAAAATCCCGCCACGAGTGACAGGCTCACCTGGAATGATCAGCACAATGGAAGGCACAGTGCAGATGAAAATGGCCGATGGCTCAGTCAAGCCGGTTATGCGGGCGACAGTTGATGTTTACCGAGTTGATCTGGAGGGAAGTCTTGACGTTTTTCAGATGAAGACCGACGGCTCAGGTAGTTTCTTTCGCGTTGGTGTACCGGGTAGCGGGACGTTCGTGCTTGTCGCTTGTGCTCCCGGTTTGCAATGGACGTATGTAAGGAACGTCCGAATGGGAGCAAAAGTAGTTGTCCCGATCATCGCAAACTCCGGGGACGGCACGTGCCCATCGAAGCGTGATTTGATCGAAATGGGAATACTTCAAAATTGAGTCCCGATTTAGACTGATCAAAAAGGTGTTGGATAAAGTGCGGCAATTCGCGACTTCAAATCACGATGCCGGCGCGCAACATCAGCGCCGTGCGGCAATGACCTTGCGGGGTCGCACGCCGCGCTCTGAACAAATGAAGAAGGCGAGGGTCATGAGAAACAGATTATCGTGCGCCGTTCTGCTCGTCCTGCTGCTCGCTCTGACCTGCTTCGCGCAAAGCACTACAAAGGACTGACGTCCGGTCGGAGCACGCGCGCCGACGTGGAGCGTGTGTTGGGAAAGCCCGTTAAGAGTGTGAGCCAAACTCTAATCCGTGAAGGACGCCAGCGCGACTCTTGCCGAGTACATCCACCGCAGGAACGCTAACGTGGTCCGGTCCGGCGAGGATAACCGTTACTCAGTTGACATCAACCTCAGGTCTCATAACGAATATGAAAAAAATGCTACGCGCCGCAACAACCGTGTGCCTGCTGGTGGGCATCGCCACAGGACAGACGCCCTTTATGGGGCTAACGCCGGGAACGAGCTCTAAGGCAGATGCTGACCGGTTACTAGGACAGCCCATCAAAAATGTTAGCGAGACACTGCTGGAGTACCGGTCAAAGGAACCCGGTCAGAAGCTCTACGTGCAATATCGTCAGGAAGCAGATGTCATAGATCGCATCGAGGTCATCTTCGAGACGGCGGTCCCCCGTGCCGTCCTCTCCAGTGTGCTCGGGCTCAGCCAAAAAGCGGACTCGACAAAGTGGGATTCCAAGGGGCGGATCGAGGAGTATTTCGGGGCGAACAAGCTGATCGTCCTGACTCACGAAACCCCTGAGGCGTCGAGTCCCGTTTACCGCGTCGGCTATTACAGCAGCGATCTTTTCGCCGTCGCCCTTCGAAAACCCACGGGTACACCGAAGCAGGCGGCCGCTCCGCCGCCGGGTGTGGCACCGACCGGCAACTTCGCAAAGTCCGCGCCAAAAAGCTTTAAGGATGTCGAGCTGCTTGTGCCGAAGGGAGACAAGTCAGAGAGCAAATCGGTCAGACTGCTTTTTGACCGACGAGACGTCATCATAGATGCGGACCACGGCGAAAAGATCTACAAGCAGTTCCGATACAACAGCATCGTCAGTGCCGAGTATTCTCACTCGACTAGCCCCCGCTGGAAGACGGCCATCGGGGCCGCCGTCCTCATCGGCGTCTTTGCCCTGCCGATCTTTTTCATGAAAAGCAAAAAGCACTGGTTGACCATCAAGACGGCGAATGATTTCGCAATCCTGCAACTCGACAAGGACAACTACAAGCTCATCTTGCCGACGTTTGAAACAACCACCGGCATAGAAGTGGCGACCGTCGAGGATAAAAGATAGCCACCAAAAGACTCGCTTCGGTGCGAATAAGCGAAAAGTACGGCCTGCGTAACAAAGAAACAACTAACTCGCAGAGGACGCGACCATGAACAGAACAGCACTCGTCATCATCGGCCTGTTGTTATCGTGCGCCGCTTGCTTCGGGCAAAGCACGTTCGAGGGACTGACGCCGGGCCGCAGCACGCGGGCGGAGGCCGAGCGGGTGTTGGGCCTGCCAGTCAAGAAGGCGACCGCGACGCTGGCCGAATACAAACCGCGCTGGAACGCCGACAAGCTTTTCGTGCAGTACAGTAACGAGACGCCCGCGGGCGTGGTCGAACGCATCGAGTTGACCTGCGCCGAGGCGCAGGGCGCGGCGAGCGCGGACACCAACAGCGGGTGCAACCGGCTGCACTTCGCAGTCCAGGAGAAATACTCGGTCAACGTGTACATGTCCGACGCGCTGAAGCAAGCTGCCGCGGGAAGTTCGGGCACTTCGAAGCATATCTATTACTTCGGTCAACCCCGGTTCATGGTCTTCACCGAGCCGTTCCTCAACGGGACCGGCCGATGGGAAATCAGGTGGTCTTTCTACAGCAAGGAATTGTTCGAGGCGGCGGCCCCCGAGCCCGGCTGCCACGGGCTACTGATGCTGGGCGTCTGGGAGACGAATCGCGGGCGCATGAGCATCGCGCGCGAGGGCGTCACCGTGGGCAGCGGCCTGTTAGCCACCGAGCGCGTCCGGGGCACGTACTCCGCTAACAACGGAACTTTCACCGGCCTGCTTCGCATGTGGACGGTTGAAGGGGAGTGGAAGGACGCGACCGGCACGGGGACGATGCAAATACACGCTGAGGGAGACGGCTTCACCGGGGAGTGGAAGCGCACCACGGGCCGCGGCCCGCGCGAAGGCAAGTGGGAGGGGCGCTGCGTCGAGACGAACACCGGCGGAAGCTAGGAGAGGATACGCCAATGAAGAGAAAAGGACTCATTATCAGCAGCCTGTTGTTTCTCTCGGCTGTCACTTGCTTGGGACAAGCGCCCTATATGGGACTGACTGCGGGCAAAAGCACGCGCGTCGACATTGAACGGACCTCGGGCCAACCCATTCGGAGCGCGAGTAAGACACTCATTGAATACAAACCGCGACGAGATGTCGATCAGATCTTCGTGCAATACCGCGATGAATCTTCGGAAGCTATCGTGGACAGAATCGAATTGATCTGCACTGGCAATGAAGGGTTGCGGTGCAGCAAGTGGCACGATGCAACGCAGGGTGAATATAAGATCAACCTGACAATTCCTGACGCCAGTGTGACTAGCCATACGACAGACGGGTTTCTGAAAAGTACTGACTATATCGGGTCCCCTTTTTTCATCGTCTGGGGGCGCAAATACGATTCTAACCCCGAGACTCGATCCTGGGCCTTCTATTCGAAAGAATTGTTTGAGGCCACTGTGCCCCAGAGGGGTTGTACTGGAGCAATCTTTGGAGACTGGGATACGGATCTGGGACGCATGATCATTACGCGAGAAGGTCACGGGGCTCGCGATAAAGAAGGTTACAACACTGTGCTCGTGAGAGGTAGATATGAAAGTAATAACGGAACCTTTACCGGCAAGTTACCGGGTTCTGTTTTCGAGTGGAAGGACGACACCGGCACCGGGACTATGGTGATCGATTTCGATTATGAAGTCGCTGACAGATTCTCGGGCGAATGGGTACGCAGAACTGGTACGGGACCTAAAAAGGGCAAGTTTTCTGCTCGCTGCGTTAAAACTGCATACGACAACCATTAGGTCCTCATCGAAAACTGTAGTGAAAGATTGACTAAGTGGTTGGAAGGCAATGAACGTCTCCTTCCTAAGGTCAAATGAGATGATCGAGACGAAGGCCGGCGGACTAATTGTCGACGACGCCAATCATGATCAGAATCGCTGTAATCATTCTCTTGTTGCGGTTAGCTTGTGCCAACTGTTTCGCGCAAAGCACCTACAAGGGACTGACGCCCGGCCAGAGCAGGCGTGTTTGGAATTCTCAAGATCGATGGCACCTTTTTGACCGCTTCAGCGGCGCTCAACACAGACAAGGCAGACGAGAAAAAATACGACGATTGCCCAAACCGTTACAAATCATAGAAGTGAAGATCGGACGCGGTCAGTTGCTTAGTGAGCAAAATGATCTGGCCGGTGTGCATGGAGAAGTGTTCGACTACATGGTAGATGGCATCGAGCACCACTACATCGCAGCCCTGAATCGTACGTCGCTGAAGAAGTAATCCACCATCGATTGTAGCCAGGACGGTGTCAACTTCAGCGAGAGTGTTTTTGAGTCTCGAGAGCAGTTCCTCGGCTGGTAGGACCGACCTCTGGTCGAACTCCTGCTGTCGTTCACGCAGATCAGTTTCCCCACCTACTCCGCACACGATCCACTGTCGCACGTTGCCGGCGAGATGCAGCAGCAGGTTTCCCAGGCTATTGGATTCCGGATTTGGACGCCACCAAATCTGTTCGTCGGTTAACAGATTCACGCAGCGCTCGATCTTTGGAAGATACTCCGTGCTCAACAACGATCTAGATTTCGCTATGAACGTGAGGGCAACGTCTCCGGTCGGCGAGGTCGCGGCACATTCGGCTTCCGGTGCGGGCTGAGACACTCTATTAGTCGTCCTCTCTTAAGGCATCGGGGCGTCGCTTGTGCTTTGTCTTTCGCTGAGCTGGTCTGGCGCGATCGTTAGGTTTGGGGTGGCCCAGCGTATGGCCTGGGGGAGCGAGCGGCTTTCGGATCGCGTCGAAAATCGGTCGCTCAACGCTCTTTTTCGTTCCCGACTGTCCGTTACGCTTCATCAAACGACCTCGTTCATGCTCGAATGAGCGATGCTAAGTCTCCCCCGCGGCCATGTCAATATCGGTCGAAACGCACAAAGGGCGATCCATTGGATCGCCCTTTGATGCTTGCCCGCCCTCTGCTCGATTTGGTTGATGACGCCGCGAAATGGTGCAGCTTTTCGGGTCCGATTGGCGTGAGTGCCTTATGCCTCGTTCGGACGAGGCGGGTCCGGAAACAGCGTTTGAATCGCCAACGACTTGTCGATGCGTCTCTTCTGCTGAAGTTCATTGACCCAGTTGGTGACGGTGCTAACCATGTCGCGTGCCGTCTCCTGTGCCGTTTTTCTCACGGGTTTCGCCTGCTTGGTCGCGTCTTCGGAACGATCGCGCTCGGCGCGCTTGATGATCTTTATAGGGGTTTTCTTGGTCATATCTGCCTGCTTCTTGTCTTGTAAGTATTGCCTGAGTTATATCTCTTTAACGAATTTTCTCCTGCAGAGTTCATTTATTCTTCCTTTGAACGCTGCTGGCAGAAGGTTCTTGCAAATGGCAGGCCAAAATCATTCAAATCTCACTTCCGGCTTCCCGCTGCGCTGCTCTGGTTACTTAGACGCGCATCCTGGCTGATTAGTCGGAGCCTCTGAGCTGGATACCCGAAAGACGGCGTGATGCTACCCGATTCTGTCCTGCCTTCGATGCGTACATTCTCGCCACCCTCCGTACGGTTTTTAGCAAACCCGCCACAGTCCAGGATCGGGACGGTGGTCATCAAACGGTGTCAGGGGCACCGCGAGCGTCGATCGGTCCGGAAGTCAGATTGGGATTCGCTTCGATTGGTGGGCTTCAGCCTAGCACGCTTAGCCGAATAAGCGGAGTCAGTGATTGGTGTTCCACTCTCTGGGAACAAATTCGACTGCGATTACCTCACCGTTGATTTGATTGGGAACGGCGTGCTCGCGGTAGGTTACCAGAACCGGATTGGCGGGAGTGCGAAGCCCGCATGTCACCTGTCCTCTGACATCGGCGGTATAGCTGACGAACCTGATTCGGTTGAGTTGTTCGCTATGCAGCTTAAGAGTTTTGCCGTCAGCATCGACGAACAGCACGACACCCGTTTCGTCGCATTCGACTCGGACCAGGAGACCGCAGATCTGGCGGCCTTCAAAGCGAAGTTTCTTTAACTGCGGTCCCGGTTGTGGCGCGTCGCACGGTTGGATGATGCCCGCCGGAACCACCGCTTTGAAGGCATCTGCATTCATAGCTTGCACGCGGGCGACCAGCGCCTCACGCGCAGCGACTCGCTCAAGCAGGTCGCGAACCTGCTCTCGTATTTGCGGGCTAAGGCTGTCCCGTCTCGCAGCCTCGAGGATAGTTCGCGCCTCGTTAAAGTCCTCGCGCCGAAGGTAGATCTGTGCGAGTAGAAGCGAGAGCTGTGGTCGCCCGGGCGAAAGTTCGATCGCCTTTTTTAGAAGTGCGATGGATTCGGCCAGTTCCTCGTCTTGCACAAGATTAATAAAAGCCAGCAGTCGGTATGCCTCGACAAACGTAGGCGCCAGTTCAATCGACTTCCGCAACTCGGACCGCATCAGACGGACCTTCTCCGGTCCGTAGAAACCTTCCTGCGAGCTGTTGGCTCCGGTTCCCTCCTCGCTGAGCACGTATGCGTAATAGTAGTGTGCCAAATAGTTGGAAGATCCGGTAGCCGCCCGCTGCAGGTGTTTTTCAGCGTCGTCGAACTGGTTCTGGCGCATTCGCAGCATCCCTAGAGATGCGTGTCCCCTCGCCAGATTCGGATCGAGAGCGACCGCTCTTTGCAGATACGGCTCAGACTCGTCGATCCGATTGATGTGCAGCAACAGGTCTCCGAGGTAGAACTGGCTCTCAGCTTCTGTCAGCACTGAGCTTTCCATGGTCGTATCCAATTCAAGCCCTTTATCAAAAGCGATGAGCTGCTCCGGGAAACGCTCGAGCCGAATGTACTGTCTGAGTTCGCCTTCTATCTGCGCGAAGCTGGTTTGAAAAGACTGCTGGAAAGCGTCATCGACCGGCGATCCTTTTGCCAGAAGTGAAAGATAAGTGGAAAGCTGAATTCGACGCGGACCGCTGAGCAGGTAGTGAACCAGCGCCCACGCTTCCGCATAATAGAGGCGCCGCTTCTCGCCTTCGTTATAGTAAGCCGAGCTGCTCTCCACCTTGAACAGCGAATCGAGCGGCAGCAATTCGTGCTCGCGGAGAGTCTTCAGCCGGTAACTTATGGGCTTTCCCAGTGTCACGCGCCGATTGCCGTTAGAGACCTCAAACGTGCTGTAGTATTCGGCCAACCCTTCGTTGAACCAAAGCGGCGCGTTGAGGAAACTGTTCCTCACGAGCAGATGTACGTACTCATGGAAGGCAAGGCTGTCCGCATCTCGAACGTGCTTTTGATCTACGGAGAGCGTGATGTAATCGACATCAGGGTTCGACTGAAAAAAGCCAGAGACATCTGCCGGCTGTCCCCGGTAAAGCGGTTCGAAGGGGCGATACGATTCATCCGATTTGAAGACCATAACCGTCATTGGGATCGACGAATCCAGGCGCTCAACGGGAAGCAGGCGCACGAATGCTTGCCGAAACAGCTCAAGCCGCGCCGCCACCTTGCGCATATCGCGCTCACTCGCATTGCCTACCAGTTCAAAGTTTTTGGATTCGACACGCATCCACTGTCCCTCCGTCGTACCAGCACAGACGGGTGCAGCGAGCAGAAGGCAGAGAGCTACCGTCACCAGCAAGGTAAGAGGGAGCGGGGGTCGAGTCTTCATTCCGGTAGTAGCGCGAAGTGACTGTCAGAGACTTCTGGGGAGAAAGCCCTAAGTGGTGCTGACGATTGTACAGGATGGCAGGTGGTTGAATCTAATTATTTCGGAATTTCGAAATCCCATAATTTCTGGTATGGCGTGTTCGCTCGCCGGCTCCTTAGCATCATCCACGAATTGTCCGACGAACTTTTAGTTTGTCGCAGCGCGGCGACAAGCTCAAGCTTGTCGGACATTCTCTTGTCGGACATTCTCTTGTCGGACATTCTCTCACTCAGCAGCCATGCTCGATTCCGACGAACATTATTATCTGTTTGCCGTCGGGACTTGAGCTAAGGCCGAAGACTGTTAGCGCGTTGCCGGTTTCTCGATCGGTGCCGCGTTCGGGCCGATGGATCTTGAAACGTTCCTGGATGCGATTGTTACTATCCAGTCTGAAGAGACGCGTGCCTTCGCCATTCACGGCGAACCGTTTGTCGCCGGCTTCAACCGCGAACTCAATGGCAGGGTCGGCCCGCTTAATCCTGCCGTCACTTACCCAATAGTTCCTGGGTTTGACCGGCATTTCATCATTGCCCTCGTCTCCCGTCCTGACGATCAATGAATTGCCCACCAGGTCGCCCTGCGAGAAGTAAGACCAATCGCTCTTCGCCGGATTCGCCAGAACGCGAAGCGGTTGTCCAGTCCAGGTGTCGATCACGGAGATGGGCCCTGAATCCTGACCCAGTTTGACGTATAACTCCGATCCGTCCTTGTTCAAGACGAACGAGTTTATCCCCGAAGGCACATTCTCGCCGCTTAAGGTGAAGCTGTTGCGCAGTTGAAGAGTCGCCAAATCAATGACATCGACCGGCAATTCGCCGCCTTCCTGCTCATGCGCGAAAAACCCTATGCGCCCGTCGGGCGAGACTATCATGTCCGCCGGAATCGCGATTGGGGTATTCTCGAGCCCGTCCCCACCTATACGCATCAGAGTCGAATTCGTGCCGTACACCCGGGCGTAGAGACTCTCGTCTGCGGGACCATAAAAGAGCGTGCCGAACTGTGCACCCTCCGTTGACGAGAGCGCGCGGGTGAACTTGTAGTCGCTGGTTCGAACTTCATAGGCCACGGACCCAATCCCACCACCGCCGTTGAAGAACATCGCCTTCGAACCATCAGGCGAAAAGATTACTGAAGAGAGGCCATCGGTGAGCGGGACACGAGCGACGACGGCCCCTGTCTCTGCATCGAGCACCAGCGCGGTCATATCCGGGACGATGGCGTCCCAGGTCGTCCAAGCCTCGTAAGCTCGGTCGCGATGCGGTACGTCGGCCTGTGCGTCGTCATTCTTCGACAGCCTGATGCGAACGAAATCACCTTTGGTTTCCAACACCTCAGCGGCTTCAAATTCGCCGCCTTCCAGCCTTGCGACGATCGGTGCGTTCTCATCCGGCGTCTCACGCAGGGCGATAGTGTTGGTGTTTAGATATGCGCGGAGCGGCTCCACCGGCCCGAACCTTATCGTTCGCCCTGCGAGTTCCGCTTCCTGCTCAATGATGTTTTCTGAGGGTGCTCCCGCCGGGGCATCCTCCTGGTTCGCCTCAGAATTCTGCGGGGTGGCCGGCTCCTGCCCCGATTGACCAAACCCGATCAGTACCAATAGAGAAAGGCAAAGAATTGATCCGAGACCAGCTTTGAGTTTGTGCATGACACTCTCCTCCCGACTCGACATGTTCGGCAAAGAAAATTGCCTCAGCGATTCAATCGCTGAAGCAATTCTTATCGGAGCCTGGATTTGCTGTTAGGTCTCTGCCATCACCGCATGAGGAGGATGCCCGTGTAGCGTGGCGTCATATTTCACGCGCCCTGATTGTGGGCAGCCACACCGGTCCAAAGTCGAATCAGGCCGACGGACCTTGGGCTTCGAGTTGCGTACTCTGCGTTTATGATCCATTCAACCGCCGACGTCTTAGTTCAATTTGTCTTCGCTCTGTGCTCTCTGCGTACCCTGTGGTTCATTTCTTAACGGCCACACTCGCCAGGCCGGAGATTGGCTTTCAACTGCCACCGAACAGGCCGCCTATGCCGCCGATCAGATCGCCGGCCTTGTCCACAATCGTTCCACCTGCCTGGGTAAGCACATTATCTACCTGGCCCGCGATCGGCGCCGGCAATCGTTCCTTTAAGAATCCGACGACCGTATCAATGGCCGTCTTCGCCTTGTCTTCCGATAGCCCTGTCCTTTCAGAAACTCTTTTGATCAGCTCTTCCATACTTTCCTCCTCTTGTATCACATTTGTCGTACTCGCAAAATCCATTACGGTTTTCCGCGGGATTTAATGCTTCGGTTGCGAAACCGGGCGCTTCCGCTCAGCGACAAGCCCAATCTGCCTCGCCCCGCCGGCTTCGTCAGAACGAATCAAGTCGATCAAACGCACCACCTGATCGTAGCCGGCGTCAACGTCGGCCTTGATATATACGATCCGCTCGTCGATGGTTTTCTTTTCAACTTCGGTCTTCAGAGCCCGGGCCAGAGCCGTTCTGTCTTGGTTGTTCTTGTCTCGGAGGTCCGGGATATCGTAGCCGTTTAGTCCAAGATAATACCTGTCGCCCCGTTTGACGAGAACGACTATCGAGTCTTTGGAAGAGACAAGCGGAGTTTCTTTCGCATTTTCGGATTCCTGTGGAATCTTGATACTACCGTCATCGGGAACGACTGGTGGGGCCGCGGCAGGAATGGGGGGATCCGGGGGATCAAGGACTAATCCGACCGGAGATGCCCCGGCGCTCTTAACTGCGTCGATCACTTTCTTTACGTCGCCATACGGTTGTGTTTTTCGCGCCTTGATGAAGACGGCTTTGTCGACGATGTTGGTCCCGAGTATGTAGACGCGTTGCTGCTCACGCTGTTCAAGAATTCTAGCCAAAGCCGACTGCAGTCTGCTTGTATTGTGAATGTTGCCAATCGGCTTTCGGTTCAGCCGAAGGTAGTTGCCCTTCAGGATCTCTACGGTGATTCTATTCAGGCGTGTGGGAGAGGTATATCCCGGCGGTTCTGGTATTCCCCGCTGCTGACCCGGTCGTCCCTGTGCGACGGTCCCTGGAAGGTTTAGAGTGAGCGACGCCACGGTCAGAAGGGCCATCAAGAGCAACAAGAGCGCCTCGAGCAATGGCTTTACGCTGACATTCGGCGCGGGCCTGAAAGCGTCCTTATTCACTTTAACGTCCTCTTAGGACATCGACCGCCGGCCTGCAATGTCAGATGAACACAACCGACTGCGAATTGGGAATGTCGAAGCGCTTGCGGCAACGAAGGCATGCCAGCTGATCGTCAATACGCACCATATAGTCGCGCGACTTTGCGAAGCGGGCCCGATCCTGCTCGTTCGCTCCGCGGGGCAATGCGCCTTTCTTGGTTCGAGTCAGCCAACGTACATCGTAGTCGGCTCGTTCGCGGCAATGAGGACAGCTGAAGCTCGCGCGCTTGGTTTCCTGCTTTTCGTTGAAGTAGTCTCTCTCGTTCATAATTTGTTGTGTCCGATACTCTATCCCAGGTTCACTTACAGGATGCTTTCAACTATCACTTCTCCGCTCGATCTTTCTGTAATGTAGAGTAATACCAAGGCCGATTAATGCGCTAGCCAGCATTACAATATTGGTTACGACAAATACCCAGTTACGAACAAGCCAGCTATAGATGGTAAAGCCCAGCGAAGCGGAGAATTGTCCGATGAAAAGCCATTTAGAGACGCCTTCGCTGGTCTTCTCACGCCATTGCTTGTGAACCTGTCTGCCGATGGTAAGCAACAGGACAAGCGAACTAGACCAGCCAACCAGCTCGGTTCCCCTCATCCCTCACCCATCTCTAGCAGTCTCTTCACCGTGGCCATAAAACTTTCCGGATCGATCGGTTTGGGCTCGTAAGCAGTTGCACCCTGAGCCAGTGCGAACGTCGCGCTGCCACTTCCGAAACCGGTCGTCACAAGAATGGGGGTGGTGGCCAGTTCGGGCGCGTCACGCACGCGACGAACAAGGTGAACACCGTCGGCCGCCGGCATCTTGATATCTGTAACTATCAGATCGGGAACAGTCTCCAATGCGCGTTGGTATCCGGCTATGCCGTCCTCGGCAACTACCACGTTGTAGCCGCGACGCTCGAGCGCCATGCGCATCAACTCGCGCGCTACTTCGTCATCTTCTATGACCAGAATGGTCTTCATAAAAGCAGTTAGCAGTTGGCGGTTTGCGTTTGGCAGTTGGCTGGTCGCGGGTGAACCCCCATACAAACACAGTTGCCTGGCTCGGAAATTTGCGGACTGCCACTAGAGAACTGCCAACCGCCAACTGCTAACCGCTAACTACCCCTGCCTCGCACAACTCTCTCAAGTAACGAAAGCTGTAGATCCCGGTTTCATGACCATCGCTCCAACGGAAGTTGAGAGCGTATCGACCTACGATCGAGAGGTCCGCGACAAAGAGATCTTCTGAGATCGCCTCAGGCTTCAGCACCCGTTGCCCGGTCCACTCGTTTATGCACTGAGCGCACGGACAGGAGCGGCGAAGCTGTGGAGCGGTGTAATGGCACTCGCGCCCATCGGCCCACGTAATGCGTACGCCTGCGTCTCCTTCCTGCATGATCTCCCGCGGTTCAATTGCCGGTCCGCGTCTTTCAGGCGCTTCGCTCATCTGACGTAAGCCTCAGGGGTAGCCGGTCGGCTGATCATTATCCGGTCTGGCGAACCGCGTCCTCGACCGCCGTTGCCGTGATGTCGTAATGAGAAGCATTCCACACCGGCCTGCCATTTCGGACAACGACTACCTGCGGTGACTGGTGTGGGATTCCGGTCCGCGACGCTATTTCATTCGAGATGTTGCGCGCTCTCTGGACGACAACCAGTGAAACATCGGCCTTGACCTCGGACATCTCCTCGTAGGCCGCGCTGCTGATCGGACAAGTCGAGCTATGCTTGAACAAGATGACCGCAGCATCATGAGAACGCGCCAGAAGTTGGTCGAGATCGTCCGCATCCGTAATTTGAGTGAAATGATTTCGCATAATACTAAGCAGTAAGGCAATTCTGAATTTACGAAGGGGCCAGGGGTGAGTTTAGCTTACGGGGATGAATTAGGACAATCGGAGGAGTGGGAAAGGGCGTCCAAGGTCCAAGGTCCAAGGTAGATTTCGAGTTTCGAGTTCCGAGTTTCGAGTTCAGCACTCGCGTCCTTCCTCGAATCTCAAACCTCCCACCTGAATCGTACGACCTTAGCCCTTAAACGTGGAACCCTAAACTGAATTTGGACTTTGGACCTTGGACCTTGGACGAGCTTACGGCGCCGCGACCGTGAACTTGATCGACTTCTGATCCTTCTGCTCTCCGCTTTCGATTAGCATGGAGACGTCGATCCTGTAGTTTCCCGGTGGCCAACCTCTCGGCGAGGGAGTTAACGTGTAGGTTCCTGTTCCGTCATGCTCCAATTGCACGGAGGTATCGAACTTTGGAACCGGCGCGTTCTCCGGCTGTCCCTCGACTTTCTCCGTGAATAATTGCCACTTGAGCGTAATCTTGCTGGGCACGTTCGAGACATTTGCTTTCGCATAGATCATGTCGCCGGGGGCGAATGTAGCGGTCTCGTTGGAGCCGTCCTCGCTCTTGCTCAGTTTTAGCGAGCTGATATTAGCCGTCGTAAAGCTGCAGCCCGATGCCGCCGCGAGTATCAGCATCATGCTCACGATTAGTGGCCATCTCTGCATTCGCATCTTTTCGTTTAGCTCCCCTTAAGACATTGTTCCGGGCGTGCCCGTGCCTTCTTTACTCTCGGCGTCATCCGGCCAGATCGCAAACTAAAGCTCGCGCTCTCTTATTTCCATTCGCCTACGAGGACGAATGGCGCCCAGTTATACGGCGCACTGTACTTCTTCCCGTCTATCATGGCCATCTGTGCGGCACGCATAGAGGTGGTGGGCGACGCATCAGGCGTTGCCAGCAGACGCTTGTAAAAGTCCGTCATCAAATCTGCCGTCGATTTATCGGCCACCGACCACAGGCTGACTCCAACTGTGGGCGCTCCCGCGTACATAAACGCGCGCGTGAGACCGATCACGCCTTCCCCGCGCTTCTCTTTTCCCAGACCGGTTTCGCACGCCGAGAGCATCACCAGCGCGCCACCGAGGTTGAGATTAAATACCTCATCAGTGCGCAGGAACCCATCGCCTGCCTTATTGCCGATTAGCGAAAGCACTATACCGGTGAACTGTGGTCGTTCGGCGTCGAGTAGCCCGTGTGTGGCGATGTGTATCACGCGATACTTCTTCATGTCGCGCGTCGTCATATTCGCTTCGTTCGCGTCGAGATCGAGCCACACATCTGCTTGACCTCCGCTCGCACGCGCCAGCCGCGCAATCTGGTCGGCTTCGATTCGCGTACCGTTCAACCTTAAGAATAGTGTTGACCCGCCCGGGACGGCTCCCCCTGCCCCCGGACTGGCCACGTCGGCGACCGCGCTCGAAAGGCTGAGCCCGCGCGTCTCGGCGGATGCCTGAGCTCCTGCGGCAACGCCCTTAGCGCGCGGATCGGCAGTATTAAAGACCGGGTCGGCCACCAGCAGCATGTTCTTGCCTGACGGCTTGACCGCGCCCTGACGTATGACCGCGACCACCGAAGCCGACGGCGCGTAGACAACCTCATTCGTTTTGATGAGGTACGACATAGTCGAGTAGTCGCTTCCGCCGGTGGTTGTGACCAGGGATTCGAATGGAATGTAGTTGAGGCCTCCATCAGCCACCACGAGCAATCGCTTATCTCCCACGATCTTCGCAGCTGGTTCGACAGCCGTCTTGTACAGCGTGTTCGACGCGGTGGCGAACTGGGCTGCAACGCCTGTAAGAATGGCCGGATCGGTTGACAGTCCGATGCCGCGCTGCGCTTCGGCGACGTCTATTCCGATCAGCCTCCGCTGTGCCCTCGGCGGAATCAGCGCTGCGCGCAAGGCGTGCGCCTGCTCATCAACTTCCGTTCGCGCGGGGAGTTTGTAGAGTGCGGCGGAAGTCGGCGTTACGGCCCACAGATATGAGCGCTCGCTGCCGAGGCTATACTCGAGCAGCGCTGTTTTGTCGTCCAGCACCCTCTGTTGGACTTCTGCCAGCGACAAGGGCTGCGGCGCAGTTAGCGCTGCATACTTTGGACTGGCCGCGCGAATCTGGTTTTCGATTGCATCGTAATCCGTGGTAAGCGTCTCGAGCTCAGCTTCCAACTTGTCCGTGCTTGGCTTCTCTTCGCCTTCGACAGCAGTAACGCCTGAGAGTTGTTGTGCTATTTCCTGTTGGCGGTCCAGGTTGTCCTGTTTCCGCTTGAGCAAGTCAGCCGGCACGCCTTCGGTAATGTCCGTTCCGGACTCTCCCAGCATATCCAGCAATGATCGAGCACGACCCTGCTCCAATACTTTGAAGGCTTCGGCCGCGTAAGTCAGCGCCTGGCCTTCGAGAGCTCCGCCAGCGGGCGCGGCCACCAAGGCCATCTCCGCGAGATTGCCGGAAGTCTCGTCGTAGACATCTTTCGTGGTCCCGAGAAAGGTCGTACGAGCTTCATCGGACCTGAGGCTTCCCTGCCGAATCGTCTCGATCGTCTGCAGGGCCTCACGGTACGCTGCGATCGACTCATCTCTTCCCTTCTGGGCTTTCTTGGGGTCCCTCTCCTGCGAAGCCTGCATCCATTTGGCTTTCCCCAAGCCACGTTGCGCCGGCCAGACCAGATCGAGCCGTTTGTCGTCTCGCGCGCCCTTGACCGCATCGCCATAAAACTTGACCGCAGCCGTGGTGTTGTTCTGCTTAAGCGCGATGTCGCCCAGGCTGGTGCGCGCCGCGGCGCGTACGCGTCGCGACTGTCCAAACTTTCCGATGATGGGCATGCCGGCTGTCGCCAGCGCGTCCGTGAAGTGCGCCTTCGAACTGTCGAAGCTGTTGTTGAAGTAATCGATCCTGCCTACGCCCATCTCGTGAGTCGAGTAAATTATGTTCTGCCTGTAAAGTTCGATAGCCCCTTTGACGGCCCCACCAACTGCCGCCGCCGTGCTGGCCGCGTCCCCGCTGGGCAAACTTCCTCGTAAGCCTCCGCCGCTAAGAAGCCCGCCGAGGCTGGGCTTCTTCACGATACCGCCGGTGAGTTTTGACGGGTCCGGTTTTTCAACCTTCATCTGTCCATAAGCCGAACTCGCTCCGCTGATGTTTCCCATGCGGAAGTTGGTATCGCCGATCTTGGCGAGCATTAGGTTGGCATTGAACTCGTTGTCCGGCATTCCAAGGGTGGTCTCGACGGCTCCCTGCTGACTGGTGGCCTCGCCGAATGCATCGTGAGCACTTTGATAGTATTTGAGTGCTACTGCATATTGTCCCTGTCGAACGTAGAGATCACCCAGCGCGTCATTCGCTGCAGCCACTCCCTTGGCATTGTTCGCCGCCTTAAAAAGATTGAGCGCATTTTGCAGACTCGCGAGCGCCAGGTCCGCCTTTCCTCTCTTCAAAAGCACACGACCCTGCTTCAGCGCCTGGCCCGCCTGCTGAATCGGTTCACCTACGGCCGGCGCAGGACCAGGTCCCGAGCCGAAAGCGGCCGCGACGCCCGCAGGAATATTTGATGAGATGAAAACGAGAATAAGGGAGTAGACGAGGAGGTTCGACTTTAGCTTCATGTGTATTCTCCGGGCGACGCAGAGCTCAAGAGTCGAGAGCCGATGTGGCTCTCGCTGCGAACGGCTGCATGATGGACTCTCTGTTATCTATGAACTAACTCAACGGCGGTGACCAACACCGGCGCATCCGATGAAGCGCTCATGCGAATCACCGAAGGCTCGGGTGCGCTTTGGTCCAATCCGATGCCGCGCGTGGTTGCTTCGCGTTCGAGTTGCGATTGTTTCTGTCCGTACGACTTGCTTCTGGATACCTTGACCTTTGCGGATGCGTTCGCATTGACCTGCGCCCAGATTCCGGTGGGCGGCTGCCACGGACATCGATTCGAATCGCAATAACTCACTAATGCAGAACCGACCGGCACGCCGGGAAGGGGCTGCCGGGAAAGCACGACATAGAGCCGCTCGTTCGCCGGGTTGTCGTCAAACTTAAACCAATTCTCGACGCCAGGCTCGTTCCATGGAATCTCGTAAGGAACGTGGGCTTCAATTTTATTATCGCCCTTGGCCAATCGGGTATCAGGGTACAAGAGCTGCGGGATCCCATTGTTCTCTGTGTGGAAGATGTAGAGATAGCCATCGGTATTGGTTTCAAGCGAGAGTCGTATGCGGTCGCCCGCATGAAACTCCTGCGTGGGATCGACGCGCACCGCATTACCCGTCGAGTCTCGCATGTAGAGCGTATAGCCGATGCCGATCGAGCTGGGAACATAGGAAGAATCAGTGGTGCTCGTCTTGACTGAGCCACCTGCCTTCACTGTCGAGTTCTTGGTACTAACACTGGCTCCCGCGCTCGTCCGGCCTCCCGTAGAGGTCCTGCCTCCAGTCGTCCTTCCGCCGGTGGTTCGACCGCCGGTAGTCCTTCCGCCACCCGTAGTCGTTGCGGCGGTGTTGGCGCTGGCGGCAATAGCGGAGCTGGTGTTGCTGCTGGAGCCCGATGTGGTCACTCGAGTCGTTAGGAACGAGCCGCGGGTCAATTCCTCTTCACCCTGCGCCTGCGCGGCAACGGCTCCGCCCGCGATCAGGAGCGAGGCCAGCATTGGAACGAATACTTTGATACGCATCTGATGAATTACTCCTTCAATGTCTTTCATTATTCTATAGAAGTTCGGGCCTTTAGCAGAGCTCATGCCTGCGCAGGCTACTTGTGTTCGATTCGAACGTCAAATATTACCGGGTCGCTCGAAGCAGCCTGCGGCACTTTCACAGACACAGACGGTTCAGTACCACCTCCGTTGCTGACGGCTGTCTGCGGCGGATTTGCCTTATATTTCGCTTTCAGGTCGTCGAGCTGTTGCACTTCGGCGTCGGTAAGTTCATGACCGGCTCCCATATCGAGAAACGCCGGGGTGGCCATTTTGGAGGGAGACATGATCACAGTGTAGGTCTCGGTGCCTGCCTTCTTGTCGAGCGTTACCCAGTGCTCGGCGTTCTCTTCATTCTCCGGGAAAGTGTAATCAACCCCGCCCTCGAGCGAGTTTGAATCGACGCCCGAATCCGGGGCCGGTTCCGCAGTTAGAAACGTCATAGGCTTGCCGTCAGGTCCGGGGCCAATGATGTACAGATAGCCACTCGTCTTAGGCGTAAAATGAAACTTGAACGACTGCTCTGAAGCGAGCGGGACGACGCCCGCCACTCGCGCGGAATCACCGTTCGGCCCGGCGCCCTCTATCTCTAACCAGTAGCTCAAGGTTTCAAGAGTAGCGGTTGTGGCACCGTTGTTTGCGGAGCCGTTGTTCCCCGCCGTGTTCGAGCCGTTAACAGTTCCCCTTGACTCTCCTCGATTGCTCAACAAGTACCAGCCGCCGATACCTCCACCGACGAGCAGTATTGCGGCCGCGATAATGATGGGAACCCTGGAGGAAGATTTTTTGGGTTCTGCCGCCGGAGCGTACGACCCTGTGTAAGCCTGAGCGTTCGGATCGAACTGAGCATAGCTCGGCGCGGGCGTCGGGGTATAACTCGCGGGCGGCGGAGTCGGTGACGGCATGGGCTGCGCCAACGATGTGGCTGCAAGGGGCGGCGGCTGTGGCGCGCTCGGCCCCTGCGGTTTGGGTGGCGAGTCCATCGTAATGATGGTCGGGCCGATCACGTCCGCACTCGTGTTACGTGGGTTCAGATTGTCGTGTGTGCTCTCAGACGCGTCAGTGAAGCCGAGAACTGTCTCCTGAGGCACGGCGGAGGCTTGAGATGAACTGAGATTGAGACTGGGTGACGATCCGCTAAGCGGTGCGAGTCCCAGCGCCGCGCGCAGCCCCGCGGATAGTTCGCCGGCTGTTGTCTGACGTTGATTGCGGTCTTTCGACATCGTCCGCGAAATCACCTGGCTGAATGCTTCCGGCACGTCTGAGACGAGCTCGTGAAGCGGCCTGGCTGTTACCGAAACATGCTCGCGGCGCAGCTCCTGCAGAGTGAGTCCCAGGAATGGTCTTCGTCCGGCGATGAGCTCGTAGATGACTACGCCCAGGCTGTAGATGTCTGCGCGTCCGTCTATCTCGACGTTGCCGTCGTCCGGTACTTCACCCCACTGCTCGGGTGACATGTAGAAGGGCGTTCCCAGCACCTGTCCGGCGATGGTTAGCGCAGTGGTGCCGGCCGCTTCCTGTCCCGCGATCTCTCGCATTTTCGCGATACCAAGATCAAGGAGCTTCGTTACTACCTGTCCATCTTCGCCGGGTTTGCCCAGCATGATGTTTTCCGGCTTGAGGTCTCTGTGGACCACACCCATGGCGTGGGCCGCATTGAGCACGCTCATGACGGGCTCAAGCACGGCATAGGCGTCCATCGCGGTGAAGCGTCCGCGGCGTTTCAACTCTGCGTCGAGCGTGTGCCCTTCGACAAACTCCATCACCATGTAGATCAGGCCGTCGCTGGTCGTGCGCAGATCGTAGACGGTAACGGCATTCGGATGACGGAAGCGGCGCGCGGCCTGGCCTTCGCGGCGAAAGCGTCTCAGCCACTCAGCGTTGTTACGCATCTGCGGCGGAAGGATTTTGATGGCGACTTTGTCACCCAGCAGAATGTGGCGGGCTCGATAGACCGCGCCCATGCCGCCTTTGCCCAGGAGGGATTCGATGTTGTATTGACCGTCGAGTGTGGAGCCGACTATGTGAGTGGCGTCGTCCTCGAGCACTTCGCCATCGAGCGCACAAAAGCTGATGCTGTCTTCGTATTTAGCTTGGCAAGTGGGGCAATACTTCATAGAGGGATCGTAGATTCCGGGGACCAGGGTCAAACGTCGGGACTTCGCGCGTGCGTCAGCGGAGCAAGGGTTTGAGGCGGTGCCTGTTCAAACAAGTCCTCTGAGCAAGAAAGCTAGTCTAACACAGAGGGCAAGCGAATTTCGATGCAGAGAGGAGTCGCCAGTCTCGAGATCCGGGGGGCGAGTTTCGAAGATCAACGAGAAACCATTAGGTGGGCCGTAATCGAGGGCACATCCTGTGGAGTTCCTGTGGGCGCTGATGGTGTGTCGGGGTGGCGAAGGCCTAACTGAGCGTGGTTATGTTGAAGCGGGCCGGAGCCGCGTAGCGGCGGAATATCTGTAGCCCATGGCGTGAGCCATTGGTCCTTCCGTTGAAAAGGGAGGCGAGCCCCGGAGGGGCGACACATTGAGGTTCGCCTTTGTTTTTGGTGTCGCCGCTCCGCGGCTCGGTCGTTAATGCTCGCCTTTACCCACGGCTCACGCCGTGGGCTAGAGATTTGTCGCCGCGATGCGGCTGGATTAGTCGGCGGAAGCCGACGCCTGAAAATAGCCCAGCCCCGACTTGTCGGGGCTGGGTAACGCGATTCTCAGATTGAGCGAGCCCGTGAAGCGCGCGACTGAAACATTCACCTGGCGAGAGCGCAGGAACCATTCAGCCGTCCGCAGAGCGGACTGCCAATCTCCAAGATCCTCCTCCTCCCCAGCGATGCATCGCTGGGCTATTTTCATTGGTCCGCTTCGCGGACCCGAGCTAGCGCCCCTACGCCGCGGGTTCTGTAAGGTTGTATCCCCATCCGCCGGATCGCATCGTGCGGATGCGCGCGCTAACCAACGTCGCTTCCGCCAACGCAAACACATGCCTTCGATCATCGCCAAACCCAAAATGCCAGCGGGGTTCGAGTCGTCGCACGCTCAAACCCGCCGCCTCGCAGAGGTCCCGCAGGTCTTCACAGTTCGACAAGCTGTGAATGTGGGCCGGCGTGTGACTCTGTATCGGCATAGTTAACACGACCTTTCCTCCGGGTCGCAGTACACGCGCGATCTCTGCTACGACCAGTTCGGGCTCGGCCATGTGCTCGATTATTTCCGAAGCCACTACCAGGTCTAAAGACTCATCGTCGAACGGCAAATCAGCGATGTTGCCTACGCGGAACTCGGCCCTCTCCTCCACCTTTTTGTGTGCGGCCAATCGACGGGCATACTTGACGGACGCTTCGCTGATATCGAGCCCTTTTCCAAACCAATGCGGTTTCATCGCCAGTATCTCTGTAAGTATCACGCCCGAGCCGCAGCCAAGATCTGCTACGCGCGCGTGTCCGGCGCGCATGGAGCTGACAATTCCGTTTATGAAATTCAGCCGAGCGGTCGCCGACGGTTGCAACGCGTAAGTGAAGTGCGTTACCACTGGATAAAACGAGCGATCGTAAATTCCTTCGCGCGCCTCGTCCACCGGAAGATGGTCATCTCGCTCGCTTCTCAGCTTAACGTACTCGCGAAGAAGCGCAGCGATCTCCTCCGGGCTGGCTTGTGTGACCGCGAGCACCTCCTCGAGGATCCTCTCAGCCCGCGACCAGGTCTCACACGTGTTCACGCCAAAGAGTCTCGCGAGCGGTGGCCCGATTCCGACGAATAGCGCTAAACAAACTCTTTCCCACAGCGGTGCACATTTAGAATTCGCTTCTATCAGTGCGACACAACGTCCATATCTACCGAGCCGTGTCGTTCGGAATAACCGAGATTCAAAAGTCATTGAGTGCCTCCTTAAAATGACATGAGGCACTCGGCAACAGGTGTTCCATCAGCCATAGAGCGGTGGACGTACTCAACTCACCGGCGGCGCGCGCGCTATCTCGTGTGTTAGCCAGATCTTAGTTTGCGATCCGTCTTCCGGCGCAGTTTGATTGCAGTGAGACTGTCGCTGCGCCCTGGTCATCACTCTTGGAGCGAAAATGTGACATTAACGAAAATGTTTGATGGCCTGGCTCCGGTAGGATGTCGGGTCGCATTTGAATTCACTCAAGCAATGAGATCAAGGTGGGCGTCAATGGCAAAGGGCATCAAGAAAAAGACTGAAGCGGTTGTTGACGAGGCGGCTTACAGTCCGGGGATGGAGCGCCTTGCGCGGTTTGGATACGGCACAAAGGGCCTCGTGTATATCGTGGTCGGCGCGCTTTCGGCCCAGGTAGCTATCGGGTGGGGCGGACGCACCGCTGATACAAACGGGGCCTTTCGCGAGATCGAGACGCAGCCGTTAGGCAAGGCGGCGCTGGCGACAGTTGCTTTCGGTCTCATCGGCTATGTGCTATGGCGTTGGATCCAGGCTCTGGCGGATACCGCCCACAAGGGCACCAAGCTGAAAGGCGTCCTCATACGCATCGGCTACTTTTTCAGTGGGGCCGTTTATGCCGGACTGGCTTATACAGCAGCGAAGGCACTAATTGATATCGAAGAACCGCGCAGCAGTAGTGATGCACAAGAGCACTGGATTGCCCGCGTGCTGACGATGCCCTTTGGTCGCGCACTAATAATTGGCGCCGGAGCGTGCGTAATAGGTTTCGGACTCTATCAGATTTACAAAGGGCTTGCGGCGAAGTTTCGAAAGGGGCTTAAGCTGTACGAGATGAATAAAACGGAGGATGCCTGGGCGACCTGGAGTGGGCGAATAGGCTATTCGGCGCGCGGCGTGGTGTTTTGCATTATGGGTTTTTTCGTGATTCAAGCCGCAGTGAATTATCGTCCTCACGAGGCTAAGGGCGTGGACGAAGTGCTTGGGACGCTCGCGCAGATCTCGTACGGCGCGTGGCTGCTCGGGGCTGTTGCCGCCGGTCTTATCGCGTTCGGTTTCTATATGATCATCGAAGCGCGGTACCGCCGCATCGCCGGGTCTTGATTCGTAAGCGTGGCGGCGCTTCAGCGCCAACGGCGCGAGATGTAGCAGCCTGGTACCGATATTATTTGAACGACGGTAAGCGCGGGAGACGCGAAATACCTGGTTCAGAGTGTTGCACATTTCGCGCTTTCAGCGCTTTCATTCTTTGTTGGCCAAAACCCGGGGCGTTGCCCCGGGCTTTTTCATTTCGCGCCGTTGGCGCTTACGAACTCCGACCCCTTGCGCCATTACAAATCGAAACCGCGGAGAGCTCTTTAATATCCCCTCAACTGCTCTTTGTATCCATCAAAGTTGTGGCGCATCTCGCCAAGCGAGTCGCCGCCAAACTTCTCGCGCATTGCCGACGCGATGACCAGCGCAACCATTGCTTCGCCTATCACTCCGGCGGCGGGCACCGCCGTGATGTCGGAGCGCTCGAATGATGCCGATTCCTCCTGCTTGGTGTCTATATCAACCGAGCGCAGTGCGCGGCGAAGCGTCGATATTGGTTTCATGTGACCGCGAACTCGCAGCTCTTCGCCATTCGTAATCCCGCCTTCGAGTCCGCCGGCGCGATTGGTTTGACGGATGAACTGCCGGCTGGACTCGTCATAGGCGATCTCGTCGTGAACCTCAGAGCCCGGGAGTCCACTCGCTTCAGTTCCCGCGCCGATTGCGACAGCTTTCACCGCCGGGATCGACATCACAGCTTGCGCCAGTCGACCATCCAGCTTGAGATCCCACGCAGTGTGAGAGCCCAGTCCAGGCATCACTCCTCGCGCGACCACCTCGAAAATTCCTCCAAGCGTATCTCCAGCGCGTCGCTTCTCGTCGATTAACTCCACCATCCGCGCCTCCGCGTCCTCGTCAGCGCAACGCAACGGCGCATCGTCAGGAATAGCCGCGATCGCGTCCCACGAAAGTTCAAGCGGCGGGTTGGGGATGTCGCCGAGTTGTATGACATGACTGAGAACTTCGACGCCAAAGCTCGCCATCAACTGTTTCGCCAGGGCACCACAAGCGACACGCGCTGCCGTCTCGCGCGCTGATGCGCGTTCCAACACGTTTCGCAGATCACGAGCGCCGAATTTCAGTCCCCCAGCCAGGTCCGCGTGGCCTGGGCGCGGGCGTTTTAGGCGCTTCGATTTTTCTGGAGAGATTTCGCGTGGTTCCGTGTTCATCACCTCTATCCAATTGGCCCAGTCTTTGTTCTCGATTAAGAGAGCGATCGGTGAGCCAAGAGTGAGACCGTGACGCACACCGCTCAAGAGTTCGACCGTGTCTCGCTCGATCTTCATCCGCCCGCCACGACCGTAACCCCACTGCCGCCTCTCTAATTCTTTGTTGATCTGCTCGATGTCGATCGGGAGTCCCGCCGGCATGCCTTCGAGGATCGCGACGAGCGCGCGACCATGGGATTCTCCGGCAGTGGTGAAGCGGAAGGCGGGCGAGTTAATCATTAGGCAATTGGTTCATTGGTTCATTGGTTCATTGGTTCATTGGTTCATTGATTCATTGATGAATTGGGTAGCATCAATTTGAAGGTCGATTTTTTCTGACAGTCCGTTGCGACGTGGCGAAGATGGCAAGCAGTTCGTTCGCTTCTACCAATAAGTTGTTCAATCTTCTTTGCGGAACGATCTCGGTGTCAACGAGCAGTTCCAGCCAAAACACTGTTTCATCTGCTTCTTCGACCACAACTCCGATCTTGGCGATGAACTCTGCTCTAGATCTCGCTCGACAAACCGCGCGGTAGTTTGCCGCGTCTGAAGTACCCGACCTAAGGACTTACCTTCCAATCACACGGGCCTCTTCGATCCTGGGCAACGAACGAAAGAGTTTGACAATACGGATCGCAAACAGCTTTGTTCTGTCCTTCAATTGTTGTTGCAAG
>JAVHWA010000171.1:0-12968 GCA_032160165.1 Acidobacteriota bacterium | reverse complement strand
TATTGATCGGATACTACTTCGATCGTAAAGAGGCCGGCGACGCAGCTCGAAAGGCCTTCATTACGAACCGCATCGGCGACTTTGGCTTTACTCTCGCGATCTTCGCGATCATCGCTACCTTTGGATCGGCACAATATTCCGATGTTGTTGCAGCCGCGGCCAAATACCCCATAGAGCTGCTGGGGTCGTGGGGACTAATGTCGTGGATCGCGCTTGGATTATTCATCGGCGCGATCGGAAAGTCTGCGCAGATCCCGCTGCACGTCTGGTTGCCCGATGCGATGGCAGGGCCGACTCCAGTTTCGGCATTGATTCACGCTGCCACAATGGTGACGGCCGGGCTCTACATGTTGACGCGGACGAACGTCATCTTTCAACACTCACAGACGATGATGCTGGTGGTGGCCGTTGTCGGTGCCGCGACCGCGATCTTCGCTGCGACTATCGGCATTACCCAAAACGACATCAAGAAGGTCCTGGCATACTCCACCGTTTCGCAACTGGGGTTCATGTTTCTCGCCTGCGGCGTGGGGGCCTTTGCGATCGGAATCTTCCACGTCATGACGCACGCGTTTTTCAAGGCCCTGATGTTCCTCGGCGCCGGAAGCGTCATCCACGGCATGCATCACGAGCAGGACATGCGACGCATGGGCGGCCTCAGGAAATACATGCCGTACACGTACATGACCTTTCTAGCTGGTTGGCTCGCTATCTGCGGCATCATTCCATTCAGCGGTTTCTGGTCCAAGGATGAGATTCTCTGGCGCACGGCTTCTACCTCTTTCATCCCGGGAGGCTGGATTCTCTGGTTGGTGGCGACGGTTGCCGCCACTTGCACGGCTTTCTATATGACGCGTTTGGTCGCTATGACCTTTTGGGGAAAGCCAAGGTTTTTGGAGAAGGCGGCTGGGGGCGAAGCCGATGAAGCGCATGCGCACGGTTATGATGAGGGCCTTAAGCCTCACGACGCCCGACTGGAGTCCGCCGGCGACCGTCCGCGCCATGAGCCGGGTGAGCACGTCGGTCCGGTTCACGATGCAGTTGAGACTACTGGCGCACACGCGCACGAAGACCATGGTCACGGAATTCATATTCCACACGAATCGCCGAGGTCAATGTGGGTCCCGCTGGCTGCGCTTGCGATACTCGCGACAATCGGCGGACTGGTGGGAATCAGTCCAGCTTTTACCGGTGGGAAACACGTCGGCGGAAAGCTGAACATCGTGACATGGCTTGGGCCGATAATCTGGAATCCGGCGACCGGGCAATTCAATGACGCTCAAGATACCGAGGCGAGAAGCGCGACGCCGGAGACTGGTTCGTTGATCGCCTCCACCTCACCGACGGCCCCTCGCGAGGAGACAAGTGGAGAGAAGGAGGCTGCGACGCCTTACGGCGACACCGGATTCAACCTGGCTCACTCGATCGAAAAGAGCCTGGGTGAGAGCTGGACCGAAAGGCTCTTCATTGTCATCTCGCTCCTGGTTGCGGGCCTTGGCATGTTTCTCGGCTATCTGTTCTACGTCAAACGTCCGGCCCTGCCGGAAATATGGGCCGCCCGTCTGCGCCCGTTGTATCGCGCCAGTTTTCACAAGTACTGGGTTGACGAGCTCTATGGCAAGCTCTTTACGCGACGGACCATGGATGCGGCGCGTGCGGTCTACACCTTTGATTCGCGTGTTGTAGACGGTGCCGTCAACGGCTCGGCCTGGTTGACTCGCTTCGCCAGCAAAGTCTCAGGCGTTTTTGACAAATACATCGTCGATGGATTGGTTAACGGCGTCGCCAATTTTGTAGGTAAGTTGATGTCGCGGCTTTTGCGAGCTGCGCAAACGGGACTGACAGCAAACTACGCGCTGATGATGGTCCTGGGACTGGTCATCGCGGTTGCCCTCTTTTTCGGCAAAGACATTTTGGCGGCCGTAGGGCTGCTGAAACAATGATGAATGATGAATTATGGATTTTGAATTGAAAGCGCGACCTGTTTTCTTAATTCAAAACTCAACATTCAAAACTCACAATTAATATGAAAATCCCATATCTCCTCTCCCTTATCACCTGGCTGCCGACGATCGGAGCGGTCCTTATTCTCGCTCTTTTCAAGAAGGAGCAGGGAAGTCTGATCAAGAAGTTTACGACTGCGTGGTTCGGACTGGCGTTCCTAATCTCGCTATTTCTGCTTGCCTATGACAAGACGCAGGGCGGGATGCAGTTTTTGGAAGATTATCAATGGATTCCCGTCATCGGTGCCAGATATCAGATGGGCGCCGACGGCGTGGCCGTCCTGTTAATCACTTTGACCACGCTAATGGGCTTGATCGCCTGCCTCTCGTCTTGGAAATACATTGAGAAACGCGAGAAAGAGTATTACGTCCTGCTTTTGGTCTTGCAGACGGCTGTGGTCGGCGTCTTCTCTTCGATGGACATGTTTCTGTTTTATCTGTTCTTCGAGGTCTCGTTGGTACCGATGTACTTCCTGATTGGAATCTGGGGCGGTGAGCGCAGGCTTTATGCCGCAATCAAGTTCTTCCTTTACACATTGGTTGGATCGGTGGTGATGCTGCTCGGTGTCTTGAAGATGTATTTTCTGACGCAGGACCCGGCGCTCGCTTCTCAAATTACAGGAACCACACTGGCGAATTTAGCCGGCAACCAGGACGCAGCCAACCTGGTCTCGGGTACGCTGCAGACCGCGATTTCAAACGGGACAGGCACTTTCAACATTATCTACATGCAGGCCATGGGCTCGGTGATGGAGATGGGCACTACGCAGGTGCTGCTCTTTCTCGCCTTCGCTCTGGGTTTTGCAATAAAAGTCCCGATGTTCCCGTTTCACACCTGGCTGCCCGATGCCCACGTCGAGGCGCCAACGGCCGGAAGCGTTATTCTGGCCGCCATCCTGCTCAAGCTGGGAACGTACGGTTTCTTCCGCTTCAATCTTCCAATGTTTCCCAAGGCCTCGATGGATGAATCGTATTTCGGGAGTTTCGGCGTGCGGAGCATCATGATCTTCCTTGCGATTGTGGGGATAATTTATGGCGCCCTTGCCGCGATGTATTTTGTCGTCAAGAAGGACGGCGACGTAAAGAAGCTGGTCGCCTATTCGTCTGTCTCATCTATGGGCATTGTCATGCTCGGGTTGTTTTCGATGAACCCGAATGGCCTAAATGGTGCGGCGCTTCACATGATCAATCACGGCATCTATTCGGGCGCCCTCTTTCTGCTGGTGGGGATCATCTACGAGCGGCGACATACGCGAAACGTAGCCGAGTTTGGCGGGCTTTCGCACGTGATGCCCGGCTACGCCGCGGTGTTTCTTGCGATGACGATGACCGCTATCGGATTGCCGCTTCTTTGCGTCTTCATTTCCGAGTTCCTCTCCATGCGGGGCGCATTCGAGGCCAATCCATGGTGGGCCGGATGGGCCGCGCTGGGAATCATCTTGAATGCGGGCTATATGCTCTGGCTCTATCAGCGAATGTTCTTTGGCAACATCGAGAATCCGAAGAACAGGAACTTGCCTGATATGACCGGGCGTGAATGGGCGTATATGGTGCCGCTGCTGGCTCTCTCGCTATGGATCGGCGTTTATCCGAAGAGTTTTATTGACTATATCCAGAAACCGGTCGCGGCCGTCGTCCGACAGGTGAGGCCTGACTATCCTATGCCGGGCATGTCGCCGGTAGCTAAGCCCGTTCCGGCGGTGAGGGCGGCCAAATAAGGGATGTCAGAACCGCCTGCGTTAGCGACGGGTGCGAGTGCTACTGACCAGACTGAATCATGTTTTCACTGTTACAAGCAAGCAGCACCGATCTATATAGTCTGAGCGATCTGCAATTGATCGCGCCGGAGATCATTCTGTCCGTCTGCGCCTGCGTGGTGCTCGTGATGGAAGTCGTCTTACCGTACAAGAAGAGCAAATGGACGGCGTATTTCGCGCTCGCGGGGATCGCGCTCGCCATTGTGTCATTGCTTTTTGTCTTCTTCGGGATCGGCGGAACGCTCAAGCTTAACGAACTCGGTTCGCTGGCAGCGCGCGATGGCTTTTACGGAATGGTCCGTATAGACGGCTTCGCGATTCTCTTCAAGTTAATTTTCCTGCTGGCCGCGGCGCTGTCGATCGCGATCGCCACCAGATTTCTTGATATAGAAGGCGAGCAGCATGGGGAGTACTACGCCCTCGTGCTCTTTGCCACCGTCGGCATGATGTTTCTGGCGTGCGGCTACGATCTGATTACGCTTTTCATCAGTTTAGAGCTAATGGCCCTTACGTTCTATGTGCTGGTCGCCTTTACCAAACGGCAGAAGCGCTCGAACGAAGCGGCGATGAAATACTTTTTGCTCGGGGCGTTTTCGTCGGGCATCCTGCTATACGGGATGTCGCTACTCTACGGAGTGGCCGGCTCGACGAATCTGGGCGTGATCTCGCAAAAGGTCACCCAAGCGCTGACATCGAGCGACGCTCTTGGCGCAGCGACGTCGCTTCCTCTTCGCCCGCTTTTGCTTCTGGGGATGATCGCCATCGCAGCGGGATTGTTCTTCAAAATTGCCGCCGTGCCTTTTCACATGTGGGCGCCGGACGCTTACGAAGGCGCGCCCACATCGGTAACGGCGTTTCTTTCCACAGGGTCGAAGGCCGCCAGTTTCGCGCTCTTTGCGCGCATCTTCATGGAAGCATTGCCGGCGATGCGCGCGGACTGGGCCCCGTTGCTGGGACTTGTGGCCGCAATTACCATCATGGTCGGCAACTGGGCCGCTGTAACCCAGGAGAATTCGAAACGCTTGCTGGCCTACTCGTCTATCTCGAACGCGGGCTACCTGCTGCTCGCGTTGGTGGCCGCGAACGCTTATGGCTATATCGGGCTGGTGATCTATCTGCTGGTATACACGTTGATGAATCTGGGCGCCTTCGGCGTAATCATCAGCCTCAGGCGACGAGGCATAATAGGTGATAACGTTGAAGACTTCACGGGCTTGGGACAGAAGGCGCCGGGGATGGCGATCATGATGACTGTCTTCATGCTTTCGCTCGGTGGTCTTCCGGTGACGGGCGGTTTCATCGGCAAATATTTTCTCTTCGGTGGGTTGATTGAGCGAGGCAAAACAGACGGCAAAGCCTGGTATTACTGGCTGGCGATCTGGGCAATTCTCAATACGGTGGTCTCTTTCTATTACTATGTGCGCTTCATCCGCGCAATGTATCTCAGCGACCGCGTTGCCGATGATCGGCCACTCTCGCTCTCACCCGCGTTGATGACGGCGCTCGTCATCTCGCTGGTAGGCATCATTTTCATCGGCATTTATCCGAATCCCTTCATAAAGATCGCGCAAGGGTTAATGCCCCACTGATCCCTCTCCCCGCGGAGGTTGGCGAGTTTGGATTCCGGCGGCAATACCGACAAATCCTTACCTCTAGGAGCTCGAGAACATGAAAAACAGAAAGGCGCGTCTCTCGCTGCTGGTGGTCGTCCTCGCAATGACGGCCCAACTTTCACTCATCTCGCCGTCCATCCGGGCACAGAACGCGAATTCGTCTACAACTGCGGACACCGGCACGCAAAACGACAACGGGCCGAGCATCCCGACCAGCCCCTGTCGCCGAAAGTGCTTTATCAGCTATCGCCAGTGCCTGCGAAGTAAGGTGAACCTAAAGACCTGTCGCGTGCGATTGCGAGTGTGCTTGAGACGATGCCCGCAATAGTGATAGTGTTTGGCGCCGACGGTCCGTAATTCTCCTCGACCGCCTATCACCTCGCAACGGAGTTACTCACCAGGCTTGCTACAGCCGGGAGCGATCGACTCACAGCTCGCTTTCGGGGCAGGCCACACTTCAATAGGAGACTAAACGATGAAACACCAACACGCGCGTTTTCTTCTCTTCATGCTGGCGATGGCCCTGACCGCTCAGATGTCGATCGCCTCTTCGACACTTACACGTGTGCAGAACACCAATTCGTCAACTATATCCGAGCAGGATACACGGGTGCCGGCCCCGAGCCGTTGCAGAATCAGGTGCCGCAGAGCATACGGCGTCTGTATTAGATTGGCTGACGGAAGCGCGGCCCGCCGGCGTTCCTGCATGCTCCGCTACAGAACATGCCTGAGACGGTGCGGCCGTTAGGCCTCGGTTTGTTTGGGGCGGTTATTCACGTAGAATCACCGCCTCGAACAACTTATGTGGGTCTTCTACTTTTTCGCCGCGTTACTGACACTGCAGGCTGTTGTCTCGCTCCGCGGCGGCGCTCGCTACCTTTCCTACGTCCAACGTGAGATGGCAAGGAAGAGCCCGGACTTCACGCCCTGGGCCTCAGTCATAGTACCTTGCCGCGGCGTTGATCCGGGCTTGAGCGAAAACCTCGCGGCACTCTTTGAGCAGAACTATCCCGCCTACGAAATCATCTTCGTCACCGATCGCCGTGACGACGAGGCGCTGGCTATCTTCGAAACTGTTAGCCGGGTGCCTCGACCGTTCGGACATGTCGAAACTCGCATTGTGATAGCGGGAGAAGCGATCGACTGCGGACAGAAGGTGCACAATCTGTTGGCTGCCGTAAAGGATGTTGACTTCAAGAGTCGTGTGCTTGTCTTCGTCGACTCGGATGCGCGTCCGCGAAGGAGTTGGCTTCGTTCCCTGGTGGGCCCGCTCGCTGACCCGCGGGTAGGTGCTACCACGGGATACCGATGGTTCTTACCCACGAAGCGAAGGTTCGCTTCAACCTTACGGTCCGTTTGGAATGCTTCCATTGCTTCCGCGCTTGGGCCGAGGGGTGATAAAAACTTCTGCTGGGGAGGATCGACGGCGATCCGGCGCTCCACCTTCGAGAGCGCGAAGATCACTGATGAATGGCGCCGGGCGGCATCCGATGATTTCGCCATGATGCGCGCCCTCCGTCGCGCAGGTTTGCCGATTCACTTCGCACCCGATTGCCTCACTGCTACGCACGACGATTGCACGTTTCGAGAGCTGGTTGAATTTACTACCAGGCAATTGAAAATCACCCGCGCCTATGCTCCCGAATTCTGGCTCGTAGTACTGACCAGTAATCTATTGTTTGTTTCCGTTTTCTTTGGCGGCATCGCTCTGATCGTGGCGCGCGCCAGCGTTGGATTATCGATTGCGCTGCCGCTGGGTTTGGTCGCGGCGATTTATGTATTGGGGATTCTCAAAGCCTACTTGCGGTTGAGAGCAGTGAGTATTCCGCTTTCGCAATATAGTCGGGAGCTCCGCAGAGACGCGATGGCCCATCTACTGATCTGGCCGCTTGCTTCGGTGCTCTACCTCTTCAATGCGATAGCAGCGCTGTTTTCGAGGCGGTTCAACTGGCGCGGGATTGACTATCAATTGATATCCCCACATGAAACTGTCATCATCAAGCGGAACTCAGGAATCGGGACTCAGGATTCAGAATAATGAGGCTGAAACCGTCTCGACGAGTTTTCTTTTCTTCTGTATTCTTCGTCCAGAGTTCTGAGTCCTGAATTCTGAGTTCTGCTTTCCATGTCTTCAAAGCCTGCCCAACTGTTTCAGCTCCTGCGGTCGACCAAGCGCGAAAAGCGTCTCGGCACTGTGATTCTGTTCGTTACGTCGCGCTGCAATGCATTCTGCAAAACCTGCTTCTACCATGCGGAGCTGAATCAGCCGGGAGACCTGACGCTTGAGCAGATCAGGAACATTTCTCAGACAATGCCACCCATCACAGACCTCTGGCTATCGGGTGGCGAACCGATGCTCCGGCGCGACCTGACTGAGATCATCGATCTGTTCGTGCAGAACAATGGGGCCAGCCGCGTTATCATTCCCACCAACGCGTTGGTGAAAACGCGTACCTACGAGGTTGTCGACCATGCGCTTGGTACTTATCCAAAGCTCGATCTCTATCTCAACATAGCGCTCGACGGCTATGGTCGGACTCACGACAAGATCCGCGGCGTACCTGGTAACTGGGAGAAGACGCTGGAGTGTATACGCGCTCTCTATCCGCTGAAAGAGAAGTATACCGACCGCTTTCGGCTTAACGTCAATACGGTAGTCTGCGCCGAGAACTACAGCGAAATTGAAAAGCTCTCTGATTATTTGTGGAAAGAGTTTCGGCTCGACGGGCATTACTTCAATATCGTCCGAGGCGAGACGAAGGTGGGAGCCGAGATCAAGGACATTCCGCCTGAGGTCCTCCCTGGGATGTACGCTCGAGTCTCCGCTTTGACAAAGCGCTATGGCGACAGAATGTTTGAGCTCGACGATACCAGTCGCCGCTTCATCAAGAACGTAGCGTATGTCGGGGCGATAACCACGCACTATCGAACGCAGCATGCCAACTTCGGGGCCTCGAGCGCCTGGCCATTCCCCTGTACCGCGGGCGAGACGACGGCGGTCATCGATTACAACGGCGACGTGAGGGCCTGCGAGCGGCGCGAGAAGTTTGCGACCTTATCGGATTACGATTACGACTTCGCCGCGCTTTGGAGGGCCCATGAGAGACAAACCGAACTCGGCGCCATTGACGAAGGGCGCGCCTGCTGGTGTACGCATGTGTGCTTTATCCACGACTCGATGCGACATTCGCGCCGCGCGATGTTGTATGAGCTACCGAAGAATTACCTGACGAGAAATCGGTGGTAGCCAGGAATTCGATGTCGAAAGTACAAAGTCCAAAGTCCAATGTCGCGGAGGATCAGCAGGCCGTAACCCGTAAAAGCGGGATGGTCTACGCTGCTGTCCTTTCCTTCGTGCTATCGACAGTCGCCATGTTGGGTTTGGGTTGGTTACTCGATCGATGGCTGGGGACCGCTCCCTGGCTGGTCGTCACAGGAATCGTTGTCGGGGCGGGGGTCGGCTTCTATCAGTTCGTGAGGCTGCTATCGAGAATTTCATGAAGTCGTTGCGGCTCAACTCGACAGCGAACAGTGCTCGCGTGTAAAATCATCGGCTTTAATCATGAATGAAACGGTCAGCATTTCAGGGACAGGTGCGCTCGCTATCGCCGATCCGTTTGCAATGGAGCAGCGCCTGATCCGCACCATGTACCTGGCGGTCGCGCTCGCCGTAATGATCAGCGCCCCGTTCGCGCCGTGGCGGGTGACAACGGGTTTGTTGCTTGGCGGTGTGCTATCGCTTTTCAATCATCACTGGCTTCGCACTTCGCTTGCCGCGATCTTCAGTACGGCTGAGAAGGGAAGGCGTGTAAAGATCGGGGCCGCAAGATACGTCCTTAGGTACCTCGTCATCGGCGCCGTCGTCGCGACAGCTTACGCGCTGAATTGGGTGTCTATTGTTGCAACTCTACTGGGCATGTGTTCGTTCGTGGTGGCAGCGATGGTTGAAGCCTTCATGCAAATCTATTTCGTAATTGTCAATCGAGAGGAATCATAGATGCTGTTCTGGCTATTGAGCGAACCTGGGGTGGCAGGCGCGGTCGCCGAGCACGGCGAGAAGGTGCAGGAGCATGCCGAGAAGGCAGCGGAGCACATGCCGTGGATCGTCGAGAAGGTAAATCAGCTTATTGGCGGCCCGGTCCACCAGTTCGAACTGAGATATACCAAGCCCATGTGGGACAAACTGCTGGGGCAGGACGCGACCAAAGTTCTGGGTGAATACACTCCACAAACCGCTGTGCCGTGGTACACGGTCATGTTCATCATCGCGTGTCTGGTTACCATCGTGGTGATATGGCTGTTGCGCCGCAAGCTATCCGAAGATGAGCCTAGCAGCGGACAACAGACCCTGGAAGTTGGCGTGCTGGCCGTCCGCAATCTGATCGTCGACGTCGTTGGCCCGCACGGCGTTAAGTATTTTCCGGTAGTGGCCACATTCGGCGTACTCATCCTGATGTCGAATCTATTGGGCTTCATCCCCGGGATGATGGCCCCGACCTCTTCCACCAGCGTGACCTTCGCGCTGGGCATCTCGTCGTTCGTCTATTACAACTACATAGGCATCAAGGAGAACGGACTGTTTGGCCATCTCAGGCACTTTGCCGGGCCCGTGCTCGCCATCGCACCGTTGCTCTTCGTGATTGAGCTCATAAGCAACCTGATTCGCCCCATGTCGCTTGGCATTCGTCTCTTCGGCAACATGTTCGCTGACGAAAAAGTGGCGGAGAACATTGCGAACCTCGCACCGGGGAAGACTTACTGGATAGTGCCGGTGCTTATCATGCCGCTTGGCCTGTTCGTCGCATTCATACAGACATTTATTTTTATGTTTCTATCGATGGTCTACATCAGTGAGGTCTCGCATCCACCCCATGATGAGCATGGTCAACACGGGCACGAGCACGTTGATGGTGACGAGATCATCGCTCCAGTCCTTACGTAGATGTCGGATGCCAGATGCTGGATGTTAGTCAGAACAAGAAACTGATATCTGACATCCAGCATCTGACATCTCCTTTATAGCGTTTTGAGCGGCGCGGGAAATCGTTCCCGCACACGTTGGAGCGTTTCGCATTTGATGGTTCAAAGTGACCGAGCAAAATCGGGCAAGGCATCAAGAGAAGAACGCGAGTCATAGCTTTCCAAATCGAAAGCACATTGTGCTTTGCTTCGCTGGAGCGCCGTTGTACGAGGGGCGGCTGTATACCGGGAGCAGGCGAAATAATCCCCACGCGTTCTGTTGCCAATTGCGACTACCGGCGAGGTCGCTGGTTTGAAGCATTTGCACCGGTCACACAGGAGGAATCGAAATGAGAAAACTGAGACTGCTTTTCTTCGCAGTTGTCGGCATTCTGATGTCAGCTATCCCGGCGTTCGCCGCCAACGGAGATGACAACGAATTCAGTGTGAGCAAGTACAAGGCCATCGCAGCGGCTTTCGGCTTCGCTATCGCAGCCGGGCTGGGCGCCCTGGGCCAATCGCGGATCGCCGCCTCTGCTGTTGAAGGCGCCGCGCGAAATCCAGGGGCTGCCGGACGAATCCAGATCATGATGATCATTGGACTGGCGCTGATCGAGTCGCTGGTGCTGTTCGCGCTGGTGATTGTATTTGCCAGGGTCTAGGCTCACAGCTTATCCACAGAAGAAGAGGCGGGTGAGGTACACAAACCTCGGCCGCCTTTTCATGTATGTTTTCAAGGTCCAGGCGTACCAGCGCGGTACGAGCACATCCTTGGAATTGCGTGTCGCGCGCTTCTCGACGCGAAATCCTTGTCGTATTGATCGAATGGGCGCATGGCATAGGCCTTGCCACTCTAATATCGGCCAAACCTCTCCTATTACAAACCGCCCAGCCGGATCCGCTGAGGAGGACGAAAATGTTAAGAAAGATAATTTTAGCGATACTGCTTTTGGTTATGGCTGCGACTGTGGTGGCGGCCGACACTATATATCTGCGGAACGGTCAAACGTTGCAGGGCACGGTACTGGGCTACGTTAATGGACGTTTCGCCGTCAAGCTTACGGTAGCGTTCACTCCGCAAGCCAACACACAGTCAGGCAACAACGCGACCGTTCGTACTACCAGCGAAGTTGGAGAGATAGTTTTTATTCGACCCCGAGACATCGAACGAGTTGAGATCGACGGCCGACCGTTGGATGACGCGCGCTACGTAACTCGTAATGTATCGGTCGAGCTGGGTCCCAATTGGGTTGATACAGGTATTGATCTTCGTCGCGGCGAGCGCGTGCAGGTGAATTCGACAGGGACAATTTTCGCCGGCCGAAGCCGCATCACACCCGGAGGTCTGAGAACGACGGATCCGAACGCCCCGCTTCCACGCGCGGCGGAAGGTGTCTTGATCGGAGTAATCGGGACCGACTCCACCGCTCCTATTATTGAAATCGGACTGAATCGTGAGTTCGTCGCGGACCGTGATGGGCGGCTTTACTTGACCCTGAATCGCGGCTCGTACGCGGACGCGAGCGGCGCTTTTACAGCTCAGATCCGTAGAGAGATAAACCTGGGTCAGCGCGCCGGCGGTCGTCGAAACGAGGCCACGGATGAGAACGACGACCCGAACGACCTCTTCGGCAGCGGAAGCCCGCGCAACGGATCTGCAGGCGTGCGACGGCGCAACACAGGCGGCGACCAGTTTCCAGCAAATACTCCGTCCGAGCCGAGGAGCATGACTCGGTCCATATCTATCCCCGGCGATTCCCGCGGCACTGACACAGGAATTGATCTACGGACGGGCGATGGCGTGACCGTGTCAGCGACTGGTGTGATTACCGCTGGGCGTCGTGCCGGAGACGTTGGGCCGGATGGCGGACGAGCAAGCATTGGCGGAGCGCTGCTTGGTACTCGTCCTGTTCCCAGTGCAGGCGTCGGCGCGTTAGTTGGCTACATACGCCTGCAGAACGGACAAGTCTCGCAATCATTTCTAATCGGCAGTCAGCAGACGTTCACTGCGCCCGCCGATGGCAGGTTGTTTCTACAAATTAACGACGATAACTATAGTGATAACAGCGGCAGCTTTAACGCCACGATCAACGTTACCTCGGGAGGTACGACATCCGGCAACTTTCCGAGGAACGAAGCCGGGAACTCGCAACAGACCGTGAATGTCGGGGCGACCTCCCAGGCTGTCGACACTGGGATTGAACTGCGACGAGGCGACACCGTCTCGCTCAGCGCCAGAGGACTGATTTATTCGCGAGGCACCGGAGGAATTTCTCCAGATGGGGATCGGCGGTACGATTCGATTTCGGGGAACACTCCGGTGCCAGATTCCCCGTTCGGAGCGCTCGTTGGATACATTCGCACGAGCGATGGCAGATCAACCGCGCCTTTTTTGATCGGCAGCGAAAGGACGCTTCGCGCTCCGGCAGACGGTCGGTTATTTCTCATGATCAACGATAATGATTATAGGGACAATAGTGGCGGCTTTAGCGTGAGGATCGTCTACTAGTCCGGACATGCCCGAGCGGCGCACATGGGCAGCCTCGAATCTTAGGTCGAAGCTGCCCAAGCCTCATTAGATATGAGTGTCAAGGGCGATGAATTGCGGTCTGTCGAAGCTGTGTGATAGGCTCGAA
>JAVHWA010000046.1:0-17189 GCA_032160165.1 Acidobacteriota bacterium | reverse complement strand
GACAACGTGAAGAGGAGACACGAATAGAAGACCCGGATGCCATGGCTGCAATTCTGGAAGCGCTTGGCTTCAAGCCCGCGCTCGTTTACGAGAAACGACGCGCGACGTGGCGATTAAAGGGGACCGAGGTTGTGGTTGACGAACTTCCGTTCGGCCTCTTCGCGGAAATTGAAGGGGATGAAAGCGCGATCACTGAAGTTGAAAGGGAACTGGGACTAGTGGACGTGGAAGCGGAGCTGGCCACCTATCCCCGACTAACACGTCAGCACGGAGAGATGCGCGGAAGCGTGGTCGAATCCCGTTTCCAGACTGACGAAAGATAGTAGCAGTCCAACGGAAAAAGCGGCTTCGTCCTAAAACGAAGCCGCTTTTTGCTTTCGAGCAACGTGAAGCAGGAATTACATCCCCATTCCACCGCCCATACCGCCCATGCCTCCGGGCATCGCCGGGGCCTTGTCGTCCTCAGGAAGCTCTGAAACCATCGCCTCCGTCGTCAACATCAGGCCTGCGATCGAAGCAGCGTTCTGAAGCGCCGTGCGAGTGACCTTTGTAGGATCAATCACGCCGGCCTCAACCAGATCTTCCATCACTTCAGTCTGCGCGTTGTATCCAAAGGTCTCTTTCTTGTGGTCGCGAACGTTCTGCACGATCACTGCGCCTTCTTTACCCGCGTTCTGAACGATCTGGCGAAGCGGCTCTTCCAGAGCTCGCTTGACGATGGTTACGCCGATTTGCTCGTCCTGGTCACCCGTGCCGTCAGCATACAACTTGAACTTCTCGAGCGCCTTCGCCGCGCGAACCAGAGTGACACCGCCGCCGGGGACGATACCTTCTTCGACTGCCGCGCGTGTTGCATGCATCGCATCCTCTACGCGGGCCTTCTTTTCCTTCATCTCCGTCTCGGTGGCCGCGCCGACCTTGATCACCGCAACGCCGCCGACGAGTTTCGCCAAACGCTCCTGCAACTTCTCGCGATCGTAGTCGGAAGACGTCTCTTCGATCTGCGCACGCAGGGTCTTCACTCGTCCTTCGATGTCAGAGTGTTTGCCGTTGCCTTCGACGATAGTGGTGTTGTCCTTGTCGATGGTTACTTTCTTCGCGCGTCCCAGATCTTCCAGCTTGACGTTCTCGAGCTTAATGCCCAGGTCTTCGCTGATGACCTTGCCACCCGTCAGGATCGCAATGTCTTCGAGCATTGCCTTGCGGCGATCACCAAAACCGGGGGCCTTAACCGCCGCGATATTAAGCGTGCCGCGCAGCTTGTTGACGACCAGAGTCGCCAGCGCTTCACCCTCGACGTCTTCGGCGATGATCAACATCGGCTTGCCCATCTTGGCGACCTGCTCGAGCAACGGCAGCAGGTCCTTCATCGAACTGATCTTCTTCTCGTGAATCAGAATCAAGGGATTGTCGAGCACTGCTTCCATTCGCTCGGGGTCGGTCACGAAATAAGGTGAAAGATAACCACGATCGAACTGCATACCCTCGACGACTTCCAGCGAAGTCTCCATTGTCTTCGACTCTTCGACGGTGATCACGCCGTCTTTGCCGACCTTGTTCATCGCTTCGGCAATGATATTGCCGATGGTCGTATCGCCGTTGGCGGAAACGGTTCCCACCTGGGCGATCATGTCGCCCTTTACGGGCTTGGACAATCGTTTGATCTCCTCAATCGCGCGTTCGACGGCCTTGTCGATACCGCGTTTGAGAGCCATTGGGTTCGCACCGGCAGCAACCGTCTTCACGCCTTCGCGGAAGATGGCCTGAGCGAGCACGGTCGCGGTGGTTGTGCCGTCTCCGGCCACATCGGAAGTCTTGCTGGCGACCTCGCGCACCATCTGGGCGCCCATATTCTCGAGCGAGTCTTTCAACTCGATCTCTTTTGCCACAGTCACACCGTCTTTGGTGATCGTCGGGCTGCCGAATTTCTTATCGATGACGACGTTGCGTCCCTTCGGGCCGAGCGTGATCTTGACAGCGTCAGCGAGCTGGTTGACGCCGCGCAAGATGGCAGCGCGCGACTCCTCGCCATGAACTACTTGCTTTGCCATTTTCTCTATCTCTCCTCAGTCTGAAATTATTTGCCGCCTTTTTTGCCGCCTGATCCGGCTGCGCCGGCGCGTTCGATGATTCCCAGAATCTCGTCTTCGCGCATGATCAGTAGCTCCTCGCCGTCAATCTTGATTTCGGAGCCGCTATACTTACCGAACAGCACCCGGTCGCCTGTCTTAACGTCGAGCGTCTGGCGCGTTCCGTCTTCCCTGTACTTCCCTTGGCCCGCGGCGACTACCTCGCCCTCCTGGGGTTTCTCTTTGGCGGTATCCGGGATGATAATGCCGCCCCGAACCTGCTCTCCCTCTTCAATTCGACGCACGATGACGCGGTCATGCAGAGGTGTAATGTTGGTTGCCATGCTTATTTCACTGCTCCTTTCGAACTTTGTCTGGAAAATTACGGATTCTAAGCAAAAAAAAGGTACTCACCGGCTAGATTCTGGCACTCCTTATCGGTGAGTGCCAAGAATACCTTGAGGGTTAACTCTTGTCAACTGGAGGAGATGTTGTCTATGAACTGACGTTGGCTATTGAGTGGACGTGAACGCTGAAGGCGTCGGGCATGGTGGGATAGAACATCGGTACGATTGGAGCGATCATCCGCGTTTTCGCGTCACTCGTTTGGTCGGATTGCTCACGATTTCCTGCTTACGATAGGTCGAGACGCGTTTCGAGAGCGTATTTCGATGTATCCCGAGAATGTGCGCTGTTTTGGAGAGGTGTTTCTTATTGCGCGCCAGGGCCTTCTGAATATAGAGCTTCTCAAACTCGGCCACGGCTTCGTCCAGCATGATCTGGCCGTCGAGCATTTCATCTATTAAGGCTTCGAGGCGGGCGCGCATCGATTAATATTCTCCGGAAGCGGGATTGTCAGAGCGGGTACTCTATGGAACCTTTTCTATGTTCGAGTGGTTCTCAGAAAAGCGTGTGCGTACATCGGCTGAAGTGAAAATGCCGAGCATGCGTGCTCCCCATGCGAGGACTGGGGCAGTGCTGGCCCTCCTGACGGAATCGATTTGCGCCGGAAATGCAGTCAGCGCGAGATAAAGCACGGAGCAGGTGGCCAGCCCGCTCAGTAATCCAAGTACTCCGCCCAAGATTCGATCAAACCATCCAAGACCCATGCGGCGCACGCCGATTGCAAAAAGCCGTCCGGCGAAGTAGCCGCCCACCAGCGCGGCAATGACAATTAACAGAAACCCGCTCGCATTCGCCAGCTCTTTTGACCGAACGATCCTGAGGCCATGGATCGCTGCCCCTACTGCTTCGTGTCCACGGGCGGCGACCAGGAGACCGAGGATCATCGCGGCTCCCGAAATCAGCATTCTCGCAAAACCGCGAAGAACGCCGGAGACTACCGAGAAGGCTATGAGTGCGAAGACTACGACGTCAAAGAAAGTCATTCAATGAAGTCTGCAGTCATCAACCCGAGAAAAGGACGGCGTATCGTGGGTCGCACTTGCCAACTACAGACTCTCTCCGGCCAACAACCGATAAGACTCCAGATATCGCTCGGTGGTGGCGTCCGCGATCTCTGCTGGTAACGCGGGAGCGGGAGGCGTCTTATTCCAATCGAGTGTCTCAAGATAATCACGCACGAATTGTTTATCGAAAGACGGCTGCGAGGCACCCGGCGTATACTGGGCTGCCGGCCAGAACCGCGAAGAGTCCGGCGTCAGCGCCTCGTCAATCAGAATAATCGCGCCGTCCCCGTCAGTGCCGAATTCGAACTTGGTATCTGCGATTATGATCCCTCGGGTGAGGGCATATTCGCTGGCCTCCGCATAAAGCCTCAACGAAATCTCTCTTAATACCTCGGTCGTCTCGGTTCCCAGTATCTCAGCCATACGCGCTTCGCTGATATTCTCGTCGTGGCCCTCGTCTGCCTTGGTAGAGGGCGTGAAAATCGGTGCCGGCAGCCGATCAGAGTCTACCAGCCCCGAGGGTAGCCGATGTCCACAGACCTCGCCGCTGCGCTGGTAATCCTTCCAACCGGATCCCACCAAATAGCCGCGCACTACACATTCGATAGGGAACACCTTCGTTCGCTTGACCAGCATGGAGCGGCCCTCGAGCGTCGAAGCATGCACCCGCACAGCCTCCGGCATCTCTTCGATTCTGGTCGTGATGAGATGATTTGAGACAATGTGCTTGAGCCGTTCAAACCAGAAACGCGACAGTGCGGTTAGGACTTCACCCTTGCGCGCGATCGGAGTCGGCAGCACGCAGTCAAACGCCGAGATTCGATCTGAGGCGATGATCAGGAGCTGATCGTCATCGATCGCATACACATCGCGCACTTTTCCGCGTCGCGTCAGAGTCAGATTAGAGAGAGAGGTTTCGAGTACAGGTACGGCCCCGGTCATATAGGTTGGCTCGAATCGATCATGATTAGAAGAGCATCGTCCAGAAGCGGCGAGCCGAGATCATGCTCGCCCCCTAACAGTTTTGTCAAGGCAATTAGCGGTTGAGTATCGGCCATCGATGACAAACTCAAATATGAGGATCAGAATTCTTCATCGAGCGGTTACGATCTCCCTTAGTCGCCGAATCTGGGAGGCGTGATTGTGCGCATGAACAGCATAAATGCTTAACCAGTTTTCGGCGGTGTAAGCTCCGCTTTCGGGATGCCAGCCTTCACGCATCCAATCGTCCTCTGACATGATGGAAAGAAGCTGAACAGTGGTGGCTCGCGCTCCTTTTAGAGCATCGAGCGCCGGCGCCAGCGCGCGTTCGTTGTACTTCAAGCGCTGAGCGTAATCGTCCTGATCGTAGGCTTGAATGACCGGGCGTTCTTCGGCAAGCAGCCGCCTGAGTCTGATTGCAGAATTCATCTCGCTGTCCGCCAGATGCTGGACAATCTCGCATGCGCTCCACTTGCCGTCCACAGGATGAGTCGTGAGCTGGTCAGTGGGAAATCCCTCCAGGCTCGCAACCACCTCGTCATACCCTGCGGCGTACTGTGAAATCAACTCTTGTCGTTCCTGCGGGTTCATGCCTCTCTCCTTTCAGGTTTCGAAAACTATATGCAACAATGACGTCTCCTCTAACGTAAGGAACCAGTTACTTGTTTCGTCAAAACAAGCGCGCCCATTCGTCTTCGGCGCACTGGGTCCAACCGCACCTTTACAACTTTGGAGAGTTCAATGCAATCACCGACATCGAACCGTCTCGTGCACAGGGTCATTGGTTTTGTTTTGGCTTTTACGCTTTCCGGGACTTCGATCTCGCTGGCGCTTCCGCGTTCACAGACGGCGCCGCAGCAGACCCAGCAGGCCAAGCTTCCACCCCGACAATATATTCCTGACCGCAACTATGACACGCAAGATATTAAACTTGATTTGCGATTTGACTGGGAACACGAACGGGCGCTCGGCACGGCGACGATCAGCTTTGTGCCGCTGACTACAAATTTGCGTCACGTCGAGTTCGATGCCGCCAACATGACTTTTTCATCAGTCAAGCTCCTGGGGGGAGCTCCCCTTAAATACGAGGCGGATGGTCCCAGGGAAAAACTCGGCATAACTCTCGACCGCGCCTATCAACCGACTGAGACCGTCACTGTGGTCATTGCTTACAACACCAACGGCACTTCGAAAGGCAGCGGAATCGGCGGCTTCGGAAGAGGTCTGACGTTTATCAAGCCGACGGCAGAAGAACCGAGCAGACCAAAGCAGATCTGGTCTCAGGGTGAAACCGAATACAATCACTATTGGTTCCCGTGTTACGACCATCCAAACGATTTCGCCACAACTGAAATCAGCGCGACAGTAGACAAACCGCTGATGGTGATCGCCAACGGCCGTCTGCTTGAGATAAGAAATAATAAAGACGGCACACGCACCTATCACTGGAAGATGGACCAACCTCACGCGAGCTATCTGACCTCAATAGTTGTTGGTGAATACGTGCCAGTCGAAGGCAGCTACGCAGGGATTCCGATCGCGACATACGTTTACCCGAATGAACTGGAGCAGGGGAAGATTACCGCTGCGCGCCTGCCAGAGATGGTCAAATTCTTTTCCGAGAAGACGGGCGTCAAATATCCTTATGCAAAATACGCGCAGACCGTGACGCGTGATTTCGGCGGTGGAATGGAGAACATATCGGCCACCACGCAGACCGATACCATGATCCACGACGCCCGTACAACGCTCGATCGCGATACGGATGGATTGCAGTCGCACGAATTGGCACACCAGTGGTTCGGCGACCTGGTGACGTGTCGTAGTTGGTCCGACATCTGGCTCAACGAAAGCTTCGCAACCTATTTCCAGGCGATGTGGGACGAACACCGCTACGGTCGCGATGATTTCCTGTACCGTGATGTGAAGGGAAATCAGGACGCCTACTACGGAACGTGGGCGCAGGGTAATCGTCGGCCGATCGTTGCTTATTACTACCAGAACAAGGACGCCGTTTTCGACAACTACGCTTATCCGCGTGGGGCCGCAGTACTTCACATGCTGAGAAAGACCCTGGGAGAAGAGAACTGGTGGCGCTCAATCAATCGCTATTTGCGCAAGTACACCAATCAGCCGGTGGAAACAGAACAATTCCGCATCGCAATCGAGGAAACAACCGGGCAGCCAATGGATTGGTTCTTCGAACAATGGCTCTATCGGATGGGACACCCCGTATTTCGCGTCTCCCAAAGTTACGATCCACAGTCGAAGATGCTGACGCTGAAAGTGAGACAGGAGCAGACGCGTGATCCAAACTCCGGCTACCCTCAGGTGGAATTCTTCCGCGCTCCGGTGGACATAGAAATCGGTACGGCCGCCAGTACCCGAATCGAGCGAGCGCAGATCGATGCGAAAGAGGAACAGACTTTCACCTTCGCCTCTGATGCGCCACCGATGCTGGTCAACTTCGATTACGGTGGCACGCTGATTAAGGAACTCAAGTTCGACAAATCAACGGACGAACTCGTGTACCAAATGACACGTGACGAAGACCTGACGGGACGTCTCTGGGCCCTCAATCAACTCGCCGCTCGTATGAACGATAAGGCGACTGCCGAAGGCGAAAAGCAGAAGATCGCGTCCGCGCTCGGTTCGGCGCTGGCGGGGGAAAAGTTTTGGGGCGCGCGAGTAGATATCGCCACCGCGTTGGGAACTGCACCCGGTGTGGCGAATCGTGCCGCGCTGGTCACCGCAACCAGGGACCCCGATGCTCACGTGCGCGCCAGCGCGATTAACGCGTTGGCTAAGAGCAAGGATGCCGCGCTGGCCAGCGTCTACGAACAGTTTCTGAATGATCAAAGCTATGCGACGGTCAATGCCGCGGCCATCGCCCTGGGAGAGACGAAGAGCGCAAACGCGTACGATGCCCTCAACAAGTTGCTCGACGTATCTTCCTGGCGCGATCAGATTAGGTCTTCGGCGCTTACGGGATTGGCAAGGCTGGAAGACAAGCGCGCGCTCGAAACCGGGATTCGATATGCGGCCAGCGGCAACCTTCCATCGGTACGTGCAGCGGCAATTCGCTTGCTCGGATCGGTGGGAAAGGGAGACGAGCGAGCCTTCAAATTGATCTCACAGGCACTGCTCAGCGCAGTTTCACGCACAGACTTTCAAATTGCCCTGGCGGCGGCGGATTCGCTGGTCAAGCTGGGTGATCCGCGAGGCATCGACGTTTTCGAAGAGTCCCTAAAATCGGCCCAGAGCCCACAGATTCAAGGCTTTCTGAAACAATTTCAGCAACGGCTGCGCCAGGCGGGGCAGCCCGCACCGAAGGCCAGCGGAGAGTGAAAGGGTAGCCTCTGATCCCGAACGGGCCGGGGGGAAAGGGGCGAACATCCCCTCCAGCCGGCCGTCCGGCTGGGCCTGCCAATTGTTTTTCCTTGAGTCGGGGCAGCTTTTCCTGTTATATTCCTCACGTCTGAGGCGCGCCAGCCACCGGCGCCGTCTGCTCCAACGCCTCCTATCACCAATCTTTGACTAAAATCATAGATGCCAACTGCTGACAAGAGTAGATCTGGAACCCCTGATGGGAACACTTCGCTCGGCGTCAGTGAACGCAAGCCGACTCTCCTTGTCGTAGAAGATGACGAAAACATTTCAACGGCGATTACAGAGTATTTTTCACGCGCGGGTTATAGCGTGAAAACGGCTGAGGATGGATTGGCGGGCGTGCAATCCGCGCTGAACGATCACCCGGATGCAGTCGTGCTCGATCTGATGCTGCCAAAGATGGACGGTCTGTCGGTTTGTCGTGAGCTCAGGGAAAAGGCGCCATATATCCCGATCCTAATGCTAACGGCGAAAGACGACGTTGTTGACAAAGTGCTGGGACTCGAGATGGGCGCGGATGATTACATCACCAAGCCTTTTTCGCTTCGCGAGCTGGAAGCGCGTATCAAGTCAGTCCTTCGTCGGGTTAGAACAAGCACGAGCCCGGATGGCGGAGGCGATGAAGCGCCGATCTCTCGCGGGAAGCTTAGAATCGATCCATCAAAGCGCGAAGTGATGGTGGGCGAAAGACACGTCGAGTTGACGCCCAAGGAGTTCGATCTGCTGCGGCTGTTCGCATCGAATCCTGGTCGGGTCTTTCCTCGAAAGTATCTTCTGGAGAAGATTTGGGATTACTCCTACGAAGGCTATGACAGAACGATTGATTCACATATCAACCGGCTGCGTGCAAAGGTCGAGGACAATCCCGAAAATCCTCAGATGGTTCTAACCGTCTGGGGCATAGGCTACAAGTTTAGCGACGAGTAGCCGGCGAGAGAGCATAAGGGTCTCCTACCAATAAAGTCGTTGCTGCTTCACGCGGCCTGACACCCAAAGGTTTCACCCCAACGCGGGCCTTCACGCCAAACATTCTTCGGCGCCCCCCGCTTCCACTACAGACATTCAGTCTGTTCCCGAAAGTAGAGCTATGAAGAACCTTTCATCCTTCAACATTTCTGTAAGAAAGAACGTGGTCCGCGGCGGCTTCACGGAAAATGGAATGCAAAAGCCCGCCTCTCGCCGATGGAAAATCGCGCGCGCGGTCTGCGTAAGCTTGCTGCTGATAGGCATCGCCATCGTTCCCGGCGTTTCACCCTTCGCTCAAAAGAAGGAAGGAAGCGTAAAGGTGACCGGCGTGAACACGCACAAGACGAGCGAGGGCGCAGTGGTAACGGTTTCGGCCGACGCACCACTCACTCGCACACAGACCTGGCAGGATGCAGAAGGGTTTCACCTCACGTTGCCGGGCGCAGCTGCCGGCCAGCTTCAGGGCTTGCCCCGCGGCGTCACCGTGCGCAATTTGGGGAAGTCGCTCGAAGTGGTAGTGGCCGTCAAATCGGGAGCAGGTGTTACGGTCGATCCGAGGTTCAATCAACTTAATTTGATAGTCACCGGCGGAGTCGATACATCACAGGGTCAAGGGCAAGTCGAGTCAGCTCCCAAGCGGGTGAGCGCCCCAGCGTCGTCTGAGGCGAGCGTAGACTACGCAGCCCCTGTTCGAGCACCAAGGGAGCGTCGCTTACCGTCTGACGGTGCGCTCGACGATCCTGTTCTGCGTCAACAGGACTGGGCGACCCGGTCCGCTTCGGTGCCGCTCGCACAGGCTCAAGGGCAGTTAACGCCGGCCGCCGCCGGTACCGCCGCCCCCGTAGCGTCCGCACCTGCGGCGAACGGAGCGCCCGTAGCGGCCCCTCAGCAACTGGTTCCCGTAACAGAAGGGATCACACCGGCAAATGCTCCCGCGACGCCCGTCACTGTCGCGAGCGCTGACGCAGAAAATGGCGGGCTCTTCTCATACGTTTTCTCAACCACTGGAGTGCTTGTTCTTTTGCTCCTTGGCGGGATCGCGCTGATTGGCGTGCGTCGTTATCGGAAGACGCAGGGATTTGAGGAAGAGGGCAGCGACAAACTTGTCGTACAAAAGATCGAGGCCATCGAGCTGGTGGAGCAGGCGCCGGCTGTGGTTGCCGAAGAACGTCCTGCAAGAGAACGACGAAAACTGTTTCGCAGGAGGACCGACAAAGCTCTGATCAACGCCGGCAATTCGAGCAATCCCGAGGCCGACGGTCGATCCGACGTCGAGGCCTTGGAGAAACGGTCACTGGCGCCGGTGCAACCAGCGCTCTTCGGCGCTTATCGAGTGGACCAGGAGGTTGGAAAGCTTGTGCTAGGTCAGGCACACCGCCTCGATGTCCTCTCCTCGCGAGCTCCCGATGATCGCCGCGCGCTTGAGACGTCGCTTGTTAAAGCCATGAATTCTTCGGAATCGGGCGACGACGGACGCCGCAGGGCGCGTGAGGCCCTGGAAGAATACGGATTTATCGCGAGACAGTGCGCATCGCTGCTGCTGGCGAATAATGCGTACGACCGCGCGTCGGCTGCGCGATCCTTAGGCGAGATCGCATCGCAGGCTTCTCTGCCATTTCTGCTCGAAGCTCTTTACGATACAGAGGGAATAGTTCGGGCCGAAGCGGTCGCAAGCCTGGGCGCGCTGAAGATGCCTTCCGCGATCGGGGCCCTGATTGACATGGCGCGACGACATCCAGAAATGCCGGCATCACTTGTCAGCGGTGCGCTCAATGCCTGTTCGATCGAATGCTTTGACTTCCTCGATACCCCGGTTACGGATCGCCTCCTGCTCGAAACCGGCGATGAAGTTTCCTATCCCGGAGAGATAACGCGTCTTGACCCTGCGCACAGCGTTGAGGCGCTACCAGAATGGTTCGATGACGATGAACTTTCACAGGCCCTTGAAGGGCTGCGAGAGGAAGATGCGGGCATGCGCGCTTCTGCCGCCAGAAAGTTGTCACAGTTCCAGGTCCAGCCCGCGGTTCAAGCCTTGACGGCTATCTCCGCCGACGATCCCGACTCGAGCGTCAGGGCCGCTGCCGTAACCAGTCTTGGCGAGATCGAACACGAGTCCGTCTTCGGTCCCATCATAATGGCGTTCGCGGATGAGGCTCGCGAGGTACGTGCAGCCGCGGCGCGCTCGCTGTCTCGTATGAACTTCGAACGGGCGGAAGCGTACGTTCGTCTGATTGAAACGGCGAATGCCGAAACGCTTGGTAAAGTCGCGCGAGCATGCATCAAGGCAGGCATGGTGGCGCAGGCAATCGATCGCCTGATCAGCGAAGATCGCCGTCTGGCGTACGAGGCGTTCTCGCTGCTATCGTTATTGGCGAAGTCGGAGGAGACCGAGCCCTTAGTCGATGCCATCAGCAGTCATCCCGAACTGAACGTGCGCCTCGCCCTCGTTCGCCTGCTGGGAACATCGGGCGGTGCTGAAGTCGCTACGCTGCTGCGTCATCTCGCGGTGCGTGATGGCTTGCCCGAGAAGGTCCGTTCGGCGCTGCTGGAAGTAGTTTATAAACTGGATCAGACCCAGCCGGTCTTACAATAGATGGCGTCCGATACAAAGGCCCGTCTGCCAATGGACAACAGCCACCCATTTTCTTTTAAGGTCTGGACTAAGCGGCTTGGGCGTTGCATAATGCGGATCGAATGAACGACCCATAAGTGCGGAAAAAACGTAATGTACATGATGCCCCTCTCTTACCCCCAATTGAAAATGAAGTCCGTCAGGAATCTTCTGCTTGTCTTCCTGGTCCTTGTATTCGCGGCGGTCCCCGAAGCGAACGCTCAGTTGCGACGAAGGCGTCCAGCTACAGGGCGACCGACGCAACAGCAGGGTAATGCGAATACGACCCCGCAGCAGAAGCCGCAGCAGAAGAAAATCACTCCTCTTCGATCTGCCGACACGTCGGAGGGCTCGCGCATAACCATCAGGGCAGACGCGCCCCTCAACGACTATTCTGCCTACCGCAGCGGCGACCGTTATTACGTTGTCATTCCCGAAGCGAGCGCTCCCTCGGCACAGGGCGGCCTTCGCGGCCGCGGCTTTGAAGACGTAAAGGTGCAGAAGCGCGGCAGCGACACCGTCCTCTCTTTCAAGCTGCAGCCCGGAACCAACGCAAGAGTAAGCCAAAGATTTGATAAGCTTGATGTCGAGTTGACGACTCCCGGTGGAGGCGGGGCCAATACCGCATCGACCACCGGCCGCAACGGAACGCCGGATACGACCGGCCCAACAACCCCGCCTACACCGCGTCAAACGCCGCAACCTTATAGCAGTTCTACCACGACTCCCCAGACATCGACCGACGGTCAGATCACGAGTCCCCGGACGCCGTACTCCACCGGGGCGTATCCCCCTGCATATCCTCCGACCACTACCGGAAGCCCGGCGGTTGTCTTTGCTCCCACGCCTGATCTGTCGGCAAGTCCGGGCGCAAATACTGCTGCCAGTCCAGAGGCAACCGCTGGCGGCGATCAAATCGCGCAGGCACAACCGCCTCTACCAGTAGAGCCCTCCACGTCTTCCCAGCCAGCCACATCCAGCCCCACGTTAGGAGCAGTGCTCAAGCAGAACTGGCTGATGGTATTGATCGGCGCGCTCGTCCTGCTAAGCATAGTAATGATCGTGGCTGCCCGTTCACGAGCTCAGCGGAACGCAACATCAGCGACGCCGCGTGTTCGAAGGCGGGACAGAAAACGTGGCTACGATAAGGAAGCTGCCGAACTGCCTGAGCGCGAATCTTCGGCTGGTATCACAGCACCGTCAGCCGGAGTTGCCGTTCCGCTCGCCAAGGCCGTGGAAGAGGCGGAGGATTTAGCTCCGGCGGTCGTTGCAGTCGGGGCAGTGGAAGCAGTCGAGACGGCCGAAGTTGCTGAAGCAGCAGAGCCCGCCGAAGCCGAGCCCACTGCGGTCGCGGCTGAAGAAGTTACCAAAGAGGTCGAGGTCGCTCCGGCTGTCGATGCTGAGCGCGTTGATCTCGAGGTCAAGAATGCTCTCGCGGGCGACACCTACGACGAAAGCGTGATCGGGGCGAGCGACGCAGGAACACGTCAACTAATCGCCACCGAACTGCTCTCCGCTCTGGCTAGCCGCAACATCGAGAGACGCGACCGCGCTCGCGATGTCTTTATCAAGCACAATTACCTGGACGAGGCCACCAGAAACCTTCGTACCGCAGAGGCGCCCGCCGAGCGAGCCGCGGCCGCGCGAAGTCTTGGCTACCTCAAGGACCGCTCGACCACGCCGCATCTGGTGGCGGCCCTTGAAGATGAAGCACCGGAAGTGCGTTGCGCTTCCGTAGAAGCCCTGGCAGACTTGCACGACCCGTCGGCTGCCGAGCCGCTTCGCAATTTGCTCAGACGCGAGCGTGATCGCAAGGTCCCGAAGAACCTGATCAAGAATGCCATCGAAGCCAGTTCAGTCATTGAAGTGGAAAGCGTGACCGTTGAGACCGAGCCGCCTGCTGTCAGTGCACCTGAAGTGCCGCCTGCAGACCTAGCCGCTGGTCTTACCGCCGCATCGCTCGTTTCTGCAATGCCAGAGACAGACGTGGTTGAAGACGAGGCCGCGGCCCGCGAACGAGAGGAAGAAGCCGCGCGGCGACGGGCGGAAGAGGAAGAGCGCGAACGACTGGAAGCCGAGCGCGTGCGTGCGGAAGAGGAGGCACACCAAGCGGCCGAAGCGGCGAGACTCGCACAGGAAGAAGCTGATCGTAAGGCCGAGGAAGAACGACTCGCTGTTGAAGCCGAAGCACAAAGAAGGGCCGAAGAAGAGGCCAGACTAAAGGCTGAAGCGGAAGCGCGCCTGCGTGCTGAGGAAGAGGCGCGACTGAAGGCTGAAGAAGAAGCCAGGCTAAGGGCTGAAGAAGAAGCCAGGCTCCAGGCCGAAGAGGAAGCTCGCCTGCGTGCTGAAGAAGAAGCGCGTCTGAAGGCCGAAGAAGAAGCCAGACTTCAGGCTGAAGAAGAAGCTCGCCTGCGTGCCGAGGAAGAGGCGAGACTTAAAGCCGAAGAAGAAACCAGACTTCAGGCCGAAGAAGAAGCTCGCGTGCGTGCTGAGGAAGAAGCGCGCCTGCGGCTTGAGGAAGAACGCAGACAAGCTGACGAAGCGGCGCGGTTAAAGGCGGAGGAAGAAGCCGCGCGTTGGCGAGCCGAGCAGGAAGCGGAACAGGTACGCGTAGCTGAGGAGGAGCGACAACGCGCCGCCGAAGAGGCTCGCCTGGCGGAAGCCGAAATGGACCTTGGTCCCGTGGTCGTGGCCAACGACGGTACCCCCGTTGAATGGGTTGACGTCGATTTACATGAGACCCCGGTTGCGCAGTCGCGAGAAATCCAACCGTCGGACTACGCAATTGTCCACGATACTCCGGCGCAGCCATTAACCAAGGAAATTGAGTTCGCCGTCTCTGAAAAGGGTATTGCCCCACTCGACGAGTTCTCGACGGTTCCAGGTGTAATCTTAAAGCGGCTTAGCAGTGAAGAACCGACAGAGCGAGCCGCTGCCGTTTCGGATCTCGCGCGCGTGAGCGGTGACGATTCGTTCCGCGAGATTAGCGCTGCCTTTGATGATCCGGCTGTGGAAGTACGAAACGCCGCGGCCCGTTCGCTCTTCAACCTAACTTCAGATCGCGCAGCCACCTTCACGCGCGCGCTTCGCGAGTCTCCACCCGAGCGACGACGCAAGATAGGTTCTGCGCTCGCCTCGTCCGGCCTGGCCAGTGAAGCCATCGGCCAACTGATGGGTGAAAGCCGAGAGAAGACCTACGACGCTTTCTCGCTCCTGTTCCTGATGTCGAAGGCAGGAGAGGTGCAACCCCTGATGCGGGCGATTGAAGAGCATCCCAACAACGAGGTCCGCCTGGCTGTGGTCAAGCTGCTGGCGTTGAGCGGGCAACAGGACATCCTCCCCGCGTTCCGGCGCCTGGCCGTTCGCGGATCGCTGCCGACCGAAGTGCGTTCGGCGGTGATGGAAGCTATCTATCAAATCAGCAGCCAGTCGCCGACACCAGCCTGAGCTGGTGAATCGTAAATAGTGAATGGTGAATGGACGAGCCCGTTTTGTCTATTCACCATTTTCCATCTACTATTTACCCATATATGGCGTTCCACCTTCGCTCTGAATATAGTCCGCAGGGAGATCAGCAACAGGCGATTGACACGCTCGTGCGCGGCCTGGACGAGGCGGCCAAGGACCAGGTGTTGCTCGGCATCACAGGCAGCGGTAAGACTTTCACCATTGCCAGTGTGATCCAACAGACACAACGTCCGACGCTGGTCCTGGCGCATAACAAGACGCTCGCCGCTCAACTCTATCAGGAATTCAAGACCTTCTTTCCTGAAAACTCCGTCGAGTACTTCGTCTCTTACTACGACTACTACCAACCTGAAGCCTACGTCCCGGCGTCGGATACATACATCGAAAAGGAAGCCACGATCAACGATGAGATCGATCGGCTGCGCATGTCCGCGACGCGCGCTCTCTTCGAGAGGCGTGACGTGATCGTGGTTGCATCGGTGTCCTGCATCTACGGATTGGGAGATCCCGACGCCTATTACGGGATGCTGCTCTTCATCGAGCCGGGGATGCGCATCACTCGCGATGCGCTGCTGCAGCGACTTGTCGAACTGCAATACGAACGTTCGGACATTGAGTTTGATCGCGGAAGTTTTCGCGTTCGTGGTGATACGGTCGAGGTGTATCCAAGTTATCAGGACCAGGCTTACCGTATTGAGCTATGGGGCGACGAGGTCGATTCCTTTTCCACTATCGATCCGTTACTGGGAGAAGTGCTGCAAAAGCACACCACCCGTCAACCGATCTATCCCAAATCGCACTACGTGATGTCCAAGCCGACGATTAGGCGCGCCATCAAGACGATTCGCGAAGAGCTTGACTGGTGGGAACCAAAGCTGATTGCGGAAGGCAAATTGGTTGAAGCTCAGCGGCTGCATCAGCGCACCATGTACGATTTGGAGATGATCAAAGAGATGGGGTTCTGCCGAGGGATCGAAAACTATTCCAGACATCTGACGGGAAAGCCGCCGGGTGCGCCGCCGCCGACGCTGCTCGACTATCTTCCGCGCGACACCATCATGGTGATAGACGAATCGCACCAGACCGTTCCGCAGATCGGCGGAATGTTCAAGGGCGACCAGTCGCGCAAGCGGACGCTGGTGGAGTACGGCTTTCGTCTTCCAAGCGCGATGGACAATCGGCCCTTGAACTTTGAAGAATTCGAAACCCGCATCGGTCAGACGATCTATGTGTCGGCGACTCCGGGGCCATACGAGTTGACTAGGGCGGGAGGCGAAGTGGTAGAGCAGATCATACGTCCCACCGGCCTGATGGATCCTGAGGTCGAAGTACGACCTGTCAAGGGACAGATCGACGATCTACTCGAAGAGTGTCGCACGCGGACCGAACTCAACGAGCGTGTGCTGGTGACTACGTTGACCAAGAAAATGTCGGAGGACCTGACCGAGTACTTCGCCGAAGTCGGGATCCGCGTGCGTTACCTGCATTCAGACATTGAGACGCTCGAGCGCATTAAGATCCTTCGTGATTTGCGCCGAGGCGAGTTCGATGTGCTGGTTGGAATCAATCTGCTGAGGGAAGGATTGGACCTGCCCGAAGTCTCGCTGGTCGCGATCCTGGATGCGGACAAAGAAGGCTTTTTGCGCTCGGACCGTTCTCTAATCCAAACCATTGGACGCGCCGCCCGCAATGCCCGCGGAAAATCGATTCTTTACGCCGACCGGATCACGGATTCGATGAAGCGGGCGATCGACGAAACGGACAGGCGCCGAGCGATCCAGGAAGCGTATAACCTTGAACATGGGATCACTCCCAGGACGATCATCAAGCCCATTGAAGCGACACTGGTCACTGCCTACGAAGCAGACTATTTCAAGGTGCCGCTGAACCTGGACGAGTACGACGACTACACCCGCGAGAATATTGACGCCACCATAACGCGCATGGAAGCCGAGATGCGCGAGGCGGCCCGCCGCTTCGAGTTTGAGCGCGCGGCCGAGCTGCGCGACCGCCTCAAGTACCTGCGCGAGCGCGAACTGCAGCTGACGTGACAGAATTGCTTCATTGAGTCATTGAGCGATTGATTCATTGATTCATTTAGCCATTGGACTATTGCATCTATAGGTTATTTGATCTATTAATCGTTGAAATACTTCCCACCCATCCATTTGGATGGAGAGCTTGCAAGAACAACTGAGGGGCCGAACGAAGCTGTTTGCGATTCGCGTTGTGAAGCTGTTTCGATCGCTGCCCAGGACCGAAGAGGCGCGGGTCACGGTAAGCAGGTTCTGCGAT
>JAVHWA010000037.1:0-25622 GCA_032160165.1 Acidobacteriota bacterium | reverse complement strand
TCCGTGATCTCCCCCCCGCCGCGTTTCATCTTGTCTTAAAGCGCGGAGTTCGTGTACAAAGGCAAGAGGAATCGGTTACCACAAAACTCAGCAGGTCGTTACCTCTCAGGCAGGACCGTCTTCGGGTGTGCAGCAGGTGGAGATTCGTTAAGAGTAATGAAAAAACGTCTATTAAAGAGAGTTACTCGGACAGCGACGGTGCTGATGCTGATCATCATTTCGACCATCGTATCCAGCGCGCAGGTCGGTTGGAAACCTGTCCCCATTACTGCAACGGACACCGACTTCAACGCAGTCTATTTTGCGGACTCGAAGCGCGGTTGGGTCGCAGGCGATGCCGGAGTCGTCATGCGGACGGTCGACGGTGGACTCACCTGGCAGAAACAATCAGTCGACACGATTGCGGCCATCAATGACATCTATTTTCGCAATAAGGACAATGGTTATCTGCTTGCGGGCAACAGCATCTTTCAAACGGACGATGGCGGCCAAACATGGCGCGAGACACGCAGGTATTCCGCCTCGGACTTTGGTGAAGCCGCGCCCGAGCTGTACAGTGTCCGTTTCTCGGGAAAGAAAAGAGGATGGGTAGTCGGATCTATCAGCCACAACGATATTGTGGTCGACAGCCTGGTTGTTTATACAGACGATGGCGGAAAGTCGTGGCAGCGCCAGCGCGTACCTACCAAGGAAGAGTTGATTCATGTCGATTTTGCGGATGAAAAGCGCGGGTGGATCGTCGGAGTGCACGGAACGATACTGCATACCGACGATGGAGGTGAGACTTGGGCCGAACAGCAATCAAAGACTCGGGTGACGCTCTATCACGTTGACTTCCGCAACGAGCGAATTGGGATGGCGGTCGGCGAGCGAGCCACAATCCTACGAACTACTGATGGAGGGGTCACCTGGGCACCGGTCGAGATTCCAGTTCGCAACACTCTCCTCAGCGTGCAGTTTCCAGAGGATAATTTTGGCTGGATCGTAGGCCGCGGAGGGACAATCTTCCGTTCCGGCGACGCCGGCAAAACCTGGATTCGCCAGGAGACCAGCACAAAACTCAATCTGTTCGCGCTCTATATTGACAAGAAAACTGGATGGGCCGTCGGCCAAAAAGGAATTATTTTGCGGTACGATAGATGAGTGGGGGCAGGCGAGCAACCGAACCAAAGTTTCCCCGCATCTGATGGTTGGCAAGGTTACCCGAAAGAGCCGTTCTTGGGGAAGAATGGCGGGGTAACATTCGATTCCTCCTGTGATTCCGCCCGGTGTAGCGATCTACCCCGGGCGGCTTTTTTTGTACGCAAAGGCCGCTAGCTCGGATTCTCGTTGATCATCCCGCGCAGTTCGGCCCTCAATCGCTCGATCTCGGCAAGTTTCTGCTGCACCCGATCGAAAAGGGGCGACTGCGTCTTAATACCCTCATCAATCAGATAAGCGGCGGCTTCGGCCCGGTTTCGGAAGACACCGGCCTGGACCAGCTGTTCAAGTTTTTCCTGGGCGTCGTGTGAGACTTTGACCGCTACCACGTAATCATCCTTTGCTGAAATTGCGCGCTCGATGGTGCGACTGATATCGCGTCCGATGGCGCTCAGAGACTCAGGTATGCGCGAGGCAATCTCGCGCACGGAAGATGCGGTGCGCGGACCTTTGTGTTGTTCCGAGTCGTCTTCACGCACCATTAAGTCGTCGATCGGCTCCACCGGCTTTGCATCGTCTTGCGGGTCGTAATAATTACTCATTTGTTAATTAACTCCTTCTGAGCTGACTTACGCATTCAGGCGTGCGAAAGTTCGCACGGCGAAGCGTCAATGGCGGCCAGCGATGCTGCGAATGTTGGCTGCCAGCATTCTAGGAACGGCTTGATCTATCGTCAAGCAATGGTCAGAAGGGGTACGGGTTTAATTTCCGTCAAGCTCTTAGCTTGTGGTGGCCCGGCGACGAACGAAAAGTTTGTCGGACGCTGCTTGTTTTCGAAATACAAATGCTCTATATCCTTGCGGAATCTATTTCGGAGAACAACTCTATGTCGGCTAACAAACTCGAAATATCTGAGCGTGAGGTTGGCGAGGGAATAGTGATGGATCTGGCGGGCGAACTGACCGTGGGAGGCACCACCGACCACCTGCTCGACAAGGTGCGGGCGCGAATCGAGAGCGGATGTCGCCTTCTGGTCATCAACATGTCGCAGTGCAGGCGTGTCGATAGCGCGGGCCTCGGCGAACTGGTGACTTGTCTCGTCACGGCGACGCGGCATGACGCGGTGTTTAGGCTAGCAAGCGTCCCTCAACCGATTCGCGGACTTATGAAGATGACGAACATGCACAAAGCATTCGAAGTCTTCGAGACGGAAGAGGAAGCCTTGAAGTAAGTTCAAGGTTCAAGGTTCAAAGTTTGAGCGTCGTTCGCTAACGCCATATACGCGGCACGACAACCCGCCCGCTGACGCAGGCGGTTCTGACCCGAGTGGCGAATCGCTCGAACGAACGACCCGCCGCGTCCACTTGAAACCTTAAACCTGCAAGCTGAACCCTAGCCTATCGCTTCGTTCCGTTGCGCTATGGCGTAGAGAATGCTCTTGATCTGAAACGGCGTGAGATCAGGATAAGCTTCGATGATCAGTGCAATGATTCCGACAACATGCGGGCAGGCGAAGCTGTTGCCAGTGAGTTGGCGGTAACCGCCGCCGGGCCAGCTAGTCAGCACCTGGACCCCGGGAGCAACGATCTCTATCACCTCGCCATAGCGATAAGTGAATTTGAACGGATCTGTTCCGGTGTCTTTCACGACCGAGACCAGAGATGATGAGAAGATGGAAGGGAAACTCGGTTGGGGCAGGTTGTTGGCCGCCGCTACCACGATGCAACGCGCGTGGTAAGCCATATCCAGCAGGTCGTGTAGCGGACCGTGATACTGCGGCTTGGTCGTACCCAGCGAGAGGTTGATGACATGTACCTTTTGCTTGATCGCATAATCAAGTCCCGCGAGAAACATATCGCCCGAACCGGACGCATTGGCGCCCAGCACCTTGACGCTATAGAGCTCGGCGTCTGGTGCGATCCCGCTGATGATTCCGGCGCATGCGGTCCCATGCCCCGCCGCATCGCCCGTCGACGACGGTCGAAAGTTGACGCGACCACCCTCGACCACTGCCTCCACCGCGTGAGTCACCTTGCCGCTCAGCGAGGGATGTTGCCCGTCGATTCCGCTATCGATGACGGCGATCCGCACCCCGCGTCCGGTGCGTCCATTCCAAACCGATTCTGGAGTTATGTTCTCCCAAAGATTAGGAATTGCAGGACGACTGGTTCTTCTCGCGTTAGACTTTGCCATGTGGCGGAAACGGCGTAGACGGGTCCAAGTTGGGTAAACGATCGGTGGGGTATTGTACGATGGGCGCTGCCGATTACGCACGGGGAAAAGGAAGCCGATGGGGCCCAATTGCCTTCATCGTCCCGGCCCGGAAAAACAGTATGACTTTGACGCGCAACCTTGCCCGCGCCTCCCGCATCCGTGTACTATGCAAAAAGCCGGAAACGTTCGGCGATCACCCATGGGAAGCGCCCTCGCTAGGGCGCGCCGAGTTGCCAGATTATTCAAAAGAGGTTCGTAGTGAAGAACAGACTTACTCTAGCCCTGGTAGCGTTACTCAGCATCGCCGTCACCGTCCCGGTTTTCGTTTCTGCCCAGCAACAGAAACAATCTCAGACGGGAGAACCGTCGACCACCATTCGTTCAACCGGAACCGCGGGAAGAAGAGGCAACACGCGCCCGCCCCGGATAATGAGCGAAGCCGCGTCAAGCGTTGAGCAGGACTTTGCCGATGCGCTGACAATCATTCAGGAGAATTACATCGATGGCAACAAGCTCGAATACAACACGGTATTCAAGTCTTCCATCATCGGCATGCTGCGGTCGCTCGACCCGCACTCAAATTATTACGACCGCGACGAGTTTGACGAACTGAAAACCGACCAGCGCTCCGAGTACTTCGGCATCGGCGCCTCAATTCAGAATCAGACCATCGGAGAGCAGACTGAGACGTATATAATGGCCACCTTCGCCGGGTCACCCGCCGCGCGCGCGGGCCTTCGCTATGGCGACAAAATTATCGCTGTAGACGGCGACAAGATGGCCGGCAAGTTTTCATCAGACGTTCGCGACAAGATCAGGGGACCGCGCGGTTCGACTGTCAAGATCACTCTCGAACGCGCTGCAACGCTCAAAGAAGAGACCGTCGAGATCACGCGCGATGCCGTCCCGCAACCGTCAATCCCTGACGCCTACATGCTTCGACCCGGAGTCGGCTACATAGGGATGACGCAGGGTTTTAATTACACGACGTCTGAAGAACTGCAGGCTGCGCTCGATGACTTGCACGCGCAGGGCATGCAATCGCTTGTCCTCGATCTCAGGAATAACCCTGGTGGCTTCCTCGATCAGGCCATTCGCGTCTCCGAGAAATTCCTATCGCGGGGACAGCCGATTCTTACTCAGAAAGGGCGAAACGGGCTCGGCGACAAAACCTACGACTCCAGCAATCGCAGTCCTGATACGACACCGCTCGTCATTCTCGTCAACGGCAATACGGCATCTGCTTCCGAGATCGTTGCCGGAGCCATGCAGGACCACGATCGGGCGCTGATCGTCGGCCAAACCAGTTTTGGTAAGGGGCTCGTCCAGGGAATCTTCCCGATGGAGTACGGAACAGGCTTGACGCTGACCACCGCTAAATACTACACGCCTTCTGGTCGCTTGATTCAGCGCGACTATTCGAACGGAGGCTTCTATGACTATTACACCAAGGGCGGCACTATTGCGCTCGATCAGAAAGAGGCGACTCCCAAGCCCAGCGGACCGGAAAGCAAAACAGATACCGGGCGCCCGGTTTACGGTGGCGGCGGCATATCGCCCGATGAGGCAATCAAGCCCCGCACGATCAACGGGTCGCAGGCACGGTTGCGAAATCCGATCTTCGCGTTCACGCGCGATTTGATCAATGGTCGAATCACCGGCTTTGATTCGTACAAAGTTCAGCGCTCGATCGATTTCGAACACAAACTACAAGGGTCGGACTTCCCGATGAGCGATGATCTATTCAAGGCCTTCAAGGAATTCGTCGCCAGGAATGCTTCGTGGAAGATCCCGGCGGCTCAACTCGACAAAAGCCGCTCGTTTATCGAGCTCGAATTACGGTTCAATATCGTGACCGCGGGTTTCGGCAGAGTCTCTGCGGATCAGGTCTTGATCGCCGATGACCCGCAGGTCGCAAAGGCAGTCGCGGTGATGCCGAAAGCGCGCGAGCTTGCTATGGCCGCGATGAACCGACGAAGCCAGCCCTAATCCACTATCACGCCGACAAATTCAAAAGGGGAGATGACTGCAATTATGTCATCTCCCCTTTTGAATTGTCTTCTCAATCTCACGCGGCGCAGTTTCCGTCGCCTCCGCTAAGCCCGTCAAGATTCAACACCGTCGATGGCGATGTATCTGCCTTCAACACCCGTTGCATCAACTGAAGCGCGTGCTCGTTGTCGGCGGCGGTGTTGGACGCTACGCAGTCAGAAGGGATCAACAGATCAAAGTCCCGCATGTAAGCATCGTTGGCGGTAAAGAGCACGCAGATGTCCGCGGTCAGTCCGGTGACGATCAGAGTTTTGACTTTCAGATACTGCAGAAGTAGATCAAGGGTCGTTGAGTAGAAACCGGAGTGCTTTGGCTTGAGCACGAAATAATCATCGTCCGTAGGCTGCAGCAAATCGGCGATAGGTTTTCCGCGGACGTTGTCCTCCAGACAGTGTCTGAGAATTTTCTTGAAATCGGATTGCCATTTGCCGAAATTATCATTGACATAGATTATGGGAATCGCGGCTTGTCGCGCGCGCTTAATGAGCTCCGCCAGCTTGTGCGCCATGGGCAGGGCGTATCTCAAAAGTTGCTCACCAGTTTCGAACTCAAGATCGTTGATAACGTCAATTAACAATAACGCAACCTCGGCCTTGTCGGGTACGTTTCCGTGCAAATCCTCGTTCTTCTCTGGCATCCCTGGGTTCCCTATTGTTCGAAGCGATCGTTCGTGGAGGCTGTTCGCAGTCAGAAATACCACAGCGACTCAAGCTAGCGCAAACTTCGGTTTAGCTCAGTCACAATTACAGCTGTGATACCGGTAGTATGCAAGTCAATCCACGAGTGCACACTAGACTTCACGAGATCCGTTCAGAACTGCTTCGCGAGTTCGATGAACCGTTTTCGTATCGTTACAGATAAAGACCCGTCGGATTGCTCGCCGCCGCGACGCTTCTTCGACCGCAAACTGACAGTTTTCGCTGCTATGATGATGTGTTGCAGGGATAATACACAGTCTTGCATCTAAAATAGACGTATGATATGGTCTAAGTGCGTCGGTGGAAATTACCACGGGCCGGCGAGAGGGAGGTCATCAGAATGGGACAAACCGCCAAACACCTGGTTAATACGGCTGAGCTTGGGCGAGCTATCCGGCGAAAACGGGAGGAAGCGGGTTTAAGCCTGCGCGATGTCGCCGACGAGACGAGCGTCTCCGCATCTACGCTTTCCAGGATCGAGAACGGCACAGGCAAGCCTGACGCCGATAACATCGCGCGGCTGACTGCCTGGTTGGATGTGCCAATGGAGCGCATTATGGGTGGCCATCAGGTCCACGGAGAAGAGTCGCGCGCAGTCGTTTATTATCCTCAGGAATCAACACCAGAAATCGTTGAGGCCCACCTTAGGGCCGACCGAAATCTCTCACCCGAAACAGCGAAAGCCCTTTCCGAGCTCTTTCGCGTCGCTTATGCGCAGTTCAGTCGACCGGGTGAGGAGACGCGGAAAAGAAAGCGTTAAGTAGCTTCGGCGATAGAGCGGATTTGTATTTCCGCTAAGCATCCGAGGGCCGCGTTGTGAGGGAACAGCGCGGCCATTCTCTTTCAGGATCGACCGTCTCTGCGGCGTGAATCGATTACCCGCCTCAAGGTATACTTCGGCCGTGGATGAAAAGGATCTGCCACCGACCGCTAAGGGCCGACGCTATGAGCTGCACGCGCTTGGTCTGCGCGATTTTGCTTTAGTTCGACGCGACTCTCCGCTAGACCCTTTCGCGCTCGCGCAGTATGCGAAACTGCGGGTCATCGGCTTCGAGGAGATACAGGGACTCTCCGTCGAAACACGCCAACACTTGCTCGGGGAGGGGGCGGATGCATGGTCAGGCGGCGCCACGTCGCGTCCTCTGCCAAACGGCTGGCGGCTTGTGATCCTCAATCCGCAACACGGGCCTCAACGGAACAATGCGACGCTGATGGAGGAAGTTTGCCACGTTTTCCTCGGCCACAAAGCCAATCGGCTCGCAATCGTAGCTGAGAACAAGCAGGGAAAGACCGTGGCGCGCGACTACAACCATGCTGACGAGGAGGCCGCCTACGCGGTCGGAGCGGCCGCGCTAGTTCCATTCGCCGCGCTTCGCGACTTCGTTTCGAAAGGCAGGACTTCGAGGATGATCGCAAAGCACTTTCATGTCAGTCGGGACCTGGTGGAGTACCGCATAAAGGTTTCTCGGCTCTGGCCGGAGTATAAGAGCCGGCAGGAGGAAGGAGCAGTAGGCAGGTAGTAGGAGAGCAGGAGGCAGGAGCAGGACGCAGGAGCAGGACGCAGGACGCAGGAGCAGGTTTCACGCGGAGCTATCATCGTTTATAATCAGAGCAGTCGTGACCTACATTTATTGAGCGCCACCACAGAATGACGAAACTAAAATCAGGAGCAAGCGTCGCGACGGTGGATCTGTCCGTCACGGATAAACTGCGACTGCTGCTGGATATCACCAAAAAGATCAGCCGGTCGCTCGATCTTGGAGAGGTCCTCAATCTGGTTATGGACACTCTTGGTTCGCTGATCCCTTACGATGCGGCCGGAATCTACGTATTGAGCTGCACCAAACTCGATCCCTCCATTTCACCCAATCAAGCGTGCGTCTTTACCACCGAGGCAGTCCGCGGCTATGACATTGACGACCTCAAGGAACTTCGGCTGAAAACAGGCGAGGGAATTATCGGTCATGTGGCGCTGACCGGTGAGCCTGTCATATCACCCGATGTTCGCCATGACCCAAGATATGTCAACGCGCGCAAAGAAACGCTCTCGGAGATGGTCGCGCCCATCATCACCACCGACGAAGTGATCGGGGTCTTCGACCTCGAGAGCGATAAGCTCAACGCATACGATGAGGACGATCTACAGGTATTGCTGCTACTCGCTTCTCAGGTCGCCATCATCATCGAGAAGGTGATGTTGCACCAGCAATTGATAGAGAAGAAGCGGCTCGAAGGCCAACTTGAAGTAGCCAGACAGGTGCAACTCGAGCTCCTGCCGGCCCAGGATCCTCAGCTTGAGGGGTTTGATATCTGCGCCTACAATTTTTCCACGGAAGAGGTTTCCGGCGACTATTACGATTGGGTAAGCATCTACGAAGACCAGATCGGCCTGGTGATAGCTGATGTCTCAGGCAAAGGCGTGCCGGCAGCGCTGTTGATGGCTTTTCTGCGTGCCTCGCTGCGCGCCGCGATTCACATCGGCTATGCTCCTCATATCTCCATGGCCAAGGTGAACTATTTACTCTGGGAGTCGATCGAACGAAATCAATTCGTAACTGCATTCTATGGAGTGCTGGACGCGTCGAACAAAACGCTGGCTTACACAAACGCTGGGCATAATCCGCCACTAGTGATCAATCCGGATGGCACAGGCTATTTCATGGAACGTGGCGGTCTGCCTCTTGGCATGTTCCGAAATACGCGCTACTACGAGTATTATCAATCGATCGAGCCTGGGCAGACGCTGGTTCTTTATACTGACGGTGCGACGGAAGCGACGGATGCGAATGACGAGGAGTATGGACGTAAGCGGCTGGAGAAAGCGGTCAAGGCAAACCGGCACCTGAGCGCTCGCGGAATCATCACCGCCATTCAACAGGATGTGCTGGCATGGACCGGCGGGCGTGGGGCAAGCGACGATATGACGTTCTTTATTATCAAGGCACTGTAGATGAAGGCAAAAGTAAAAAGGCAAAAGGGAAGGACAAGAGCACTCTTTCTCGTCTTCCCTTTTGCCTTTTACCTTTTTACTTTTAACTTACTCTAATGCGCCGTCAAGGAACCGTGAGCGCGATCTCCACCCGGCGCGAGTGGGGCGCGGTAATCTCCGAAGTGAAACTCGGCTTCCGTGTTGGAAAAAGCGTAAACATCAAAACCGTAAGCGTCTAAACACGCCGCCAAATCATCGTTCGAGACGAGATAAACAACAGGAGAGAAACCCATTTCGGCACGAATTTCCAGCAGGCGCTCAACGACTTCCAGTGGAGCAAAGCATCTGACAGGATCTCTGTAAGTTGCCATGACTTTCGGCGCCTCTCTTTCTTCGGTTTGTGGGACTTCTTCGGGAAAGCAGGAGTCGTCCCCTCTTGCACTCTTTTGGATGTACGCCGATTGTGTCGCAGTTGTTCGCGCCCGAGATTTATTTTCTGTCACAATCGTCCGTCCACACTTGGATCGGATGGTATCCTTTAGCTCTTATTAAGAGGTAAACAATATGGATCGTCGAAAATTCGTCCGCAATTCAGTGGTCGCAGCCTCTGCCTTGACGGTTTCAGCTCGATTGGCGAAGGGCGGCAAGGCGCTGGGTGTCTCGGCCCCCTCCTCGACTCCGCGGCCATTGAGCGCCGTCGCGGGCTTTACCTTCGCCCGCCTTCGCTACGCCTCCGGCAACTGGGACGCGGACCCCAAGATGCCGTCCAACCTCTTAAACTCCCTGGTGGAGTATACATCAATACGTGTCGACCCTAATGAACGGATTGTCGACATCAGCTCGGACCAGCTTGCGAACTATCCATTCGTCTATCTGACCGGCAATAAGATGGTGCGATTCACTGAGGCTGAAAGGGCCAACCTGCGCCGCTACCTGCGCAATGGCGGCTTTTTGTTCGTGGACGACTGCAACCACGACGTGGATGGGACGTTTGCCAAGACTTTTGAGAGCGAGATCAAGGCCGTCCTCGACCGGCCGGAGGAGTCTCTCAGAAAGCTGCCTAAAAGCCACCCCCTTTATCGAAGCTTCTTTGAATTCAAGGACGGCCCTCCCTCGACCTCTCACGAGCTCAACGGGTGGGGAGATGACATGGTCCACGATTATCTGAAAGCCGTAGAGATCGATGGGCGCGTTGCAGTGCTTTATTCAAATAAGGACTACGGCTGCGAATGGAATTACGACTGGCCTAACAAGCGCTTTTCCACCAAGGACAATACGCGCTTCGGCGTCAACATCGTCGTATACGCGTTAACACACTGAAGCGGTCAGTGGTCGGTGGTCAGCCAAAAACTGATCACACTACTGGCCACTGAAAACCGACCACTGACCACTATCGTTATGAGCACACTCGAACAAAAGACTCCTCAATCTTCGACTCCTCCCGCGAATCCTCAGCCGCTTCCTAACTTCGTGGAAGTGCTTCAACGCATGCTGGGGATTTCAGATAAAGTCTCGGATCTCATTTTCTCACCGGGCCGGCCGCCGCAGATTGAGCTTATGGGAAAGCTCCAGCCGGTCAAGGTGCCAGGGCTCGAGAAACTGACGCCCGCGCACACCGCCGGGATTTCAAAGCTAATTATCGGCAGCCATCTAAGATCCGGTCATCACCTGACCGCTGCGCAGAACCTTGAAAACTACGGTTCCGCCGATCTTTCGTTCAGCGCGCCTGGCCTTGCGCGCTTTCGCGTGAATATATTTATGCAGCGGGGTACGCACGCCATAGTAATGCGCGTGATTCCCGCGCGACCACCGCGGTTCGAAGAGCTCAACCTGCCGGAGCATCTTAAAGCCATCGTCGACATCAAGAACGGGATCGTACTCGTCACCGGCCCAACCGGGAGCGGCAAGAGTTCCACGCTTGCAGCCATCATCGATCTGATCAATGAGTTGAAGTATTACCACGTGGTGACCATCGAGGACCCTATAGAGTTCCTGCATGTTCATAAGAATTCGACCATCCATCAGCGCGAACTCTACTCGGACACGTCGGACTTCGCGCGCGCTCTTCGGGCGGCCCTGCGCCAGGCCCCGAAGGTCATCCTAGTGGGAGAGATGAGAGATCGGGAGACGATCGAGGTAGCTCTCGAAGCCGCTGAGACTGGCCATCTTGTCCTTTCCACCTTACATACCATCGATGCTGCCAAGACGGTTGATCGAATAATCGGAGTCTTCCCGAAAAACGAGGAGCACGTAATCCGAACGCGAATTGCGCAGGCTTTTCGCTACATCGTGTCACAGCGCCTGCTACCGCGCGCCGACGGCCGCGGACGGGTGGCAGCAATCGAGATTCTGAAATCGACATCGCGTACAAAAGAGTACATCGAGAAGGGCGAGACCGAAGGAAAGTCGTTGCTGGATGCGATGGAGCAGGGCGATCAGGAGGGGATGCAGACATTCGACGGCGTGCTCGAGCAAATGGTTCGGGATGGCGTCGTAACCAAAGAGGACGCTCTTCCTTTCGCATCGAATCAAAACAATTTGCTTCTGCGTCTGAGCGATTGGTCCGAAACACCGCCCGATCCGGCGGCATCCAAGCCTCCGAGCGACGATTCTATGCTGGACATGATCGAACGATAACGTTCAACGTTATATGTCCAAGGTCCAAAGTCCAATGGGCAAAGAAATGTCCAAGGTCCAAAGTCCAATGGGCAAAGAAATGTCCAAGGTCCAAAGTCCAATGTCCAAAGTTCACCACGGAAGCTGTCGCGTCAAAATCAGATATTACCGTTCGGTCTCAAACATTGAACATTGAACGCTTCCTGACTTTGGACTTTGGACCTTGGACATTCTTCAACCGTTCGACTTTGGACACGTAGAGCGATGACCCAATCGAGAATAGACATCTTTGCCGAGATGGCGAAGCAGCAACCGGACGACGCTATGATCTGGTATGGGCTCGCCAATGAGTACATCAAGGTTGAGCGATGGGCCGAAGCTACCGCCGCCCTCGTGAATGTAGTTAGGGTCAACCCTGACTACACCTCCGCGTATCAACTGCTGGGAGCCGCCTTGGCTAACCAGGGTCAGATAGACGAAGCTCGCCGAGCATGGACCGACGGAGTCAAGGTCGCCGATCGAACCGGCGCCTGGAAGGCAAAGCAGCACATGGAAGGATTATTGAAGGGTATCGATTCCAGCTCTGGCGACGCCGCATTCTGCGAGTAAGAATTGACATGCAAGTGATAGGCGAAAGCGAAAAGGCCGCGACGCTTGATACACTGCCGGAGACTATCGCGCAGCTGGAAGCCGAGGTTGCGAAGGTAATCGTCGGGCAGCGCGAAGTGGTCCGTCAAAGTGTGATTGCATTGGCTTGCGGCGGACACTGCCTGTTGCGCGGAGTGCCCGGCCTGGCGAAGACTCTCCTGGTCAAGACGCTGGCGCAGGCTCTCGATCTTCGCTTCAACCGCATCCAGTTCACTCCCGACTTGATGCCGTCCGACATCACGGGCACCGAAGTCATCGAAGAGGACCGTGCTACCGGACGACGAGCCGCTCGCTTTATCGCCGGCCCCATCTTTGCCAATATCGTACTCGCGGACGAGATCAACCGCGCTCCTCCCAAGACCCAGGCCGCGTTGCTGGAGGCTATGCAGGAACTCCAGGTCACCGCCGGCGGAGTGAAATACACGCTCGAACCGCCGTTCTTCGTTCTGGCGACCGAGAACCCGATTGAGCAGGAAGGCACGTATCATCTGCCAGAGGCCCAACTCGACCGCTTCATGTTCGAGATTGTGGTCGACTATCCCGAAGCGGAAGAAGAGCGGCGCATCATCGCCGAGACCACCGCAAACCGCCACGAGAGCGCGCGTCCAATCCTTGATGGAGCTGCGCTATTGAAGATCCAGGAAGTCGTGCGCGACGTTCCGGCTGCGTCTAACATCATAGACTTTGCGACCGGATTGGTTCGTGCAAGTCGTCCCAACCGTAGCGAGGCCGGAGCCTTCGTCAACGAGAACGTGCGTTGGGGCGCGGGCCCGCGCGCCGGTCAATACCTGATCCTGGGGGCGAAGGCCCACGCCCTCTTCGACGGCCGCTTCGCGGTGGGATATGATGATGTGCGTGCGATGGTTTATCCCGTCCTTAGACACCGCATCCTCCCCAATTTCCGCGCAGAGGCCGAAGGCATCACCGCCGAAGCAATCATTGCGCATTTGGTGAAGCAGGCGATGGACGCAGGTTAGTGAATCGCAAATCGTGAATGGTGAATGGTGAATGGTGAATAGTGAATGGAGAAATGGCTTGCCGGCGTCCTAGATTGCATTTTTCCAGTTGTCAAAGGATGAGCGCAACGTGGACTATCTCTCAGGTTGGGAAGGGGCCATGCGAAGCGAAGCGGAGCGCGCCTCTCATTCTCGCCCGGCTTCAGCCGGGCGAACAAGTGACACTCAAGAGAGAAAACCGTTTGACGGTTTCTCGTGCTGTTTCATGCTCCACGAACGGTAAAACCGTTGAAACGGTTACCCGAGAGTCGCGAGCGGGTGGTCACCGCGTGAAGGCGGGTGAGAATGAGAGAGGTCGGGATTTTCACACAGCCGGTTCATCAGGCGGTTCTGACTAGGAGGGTCGACGAGATGTACACGAAGCCCTGAGACTGTAGTCATGCTCCATTCAAAGCTCACCAGATTTTTAATCCCCGGACTCGCAATGCTTGTCTTGCTGCTGGCGCCGCAGACTATTGTCCGCTCGCAGGCTGACGATGGGGTGCGCGCAGATCTGCCCGCCGGCGGCGAACTCTCGGTAATAAATCCGAGGGGGGCGATCACTGTCGAAGTCTGGGGAGAGAAACATGTCTCGGTGATGGCGATGGTTAAGGGCGAAAAACCTAACCGCGCGCCGGTCTCGATCAAGCGAACAGATGAGTTGCTGACCGTGAGCGTGTCCCCATTGGATATCGGGATGCTTACACGCGTAGATCTGACGTTGCGGATTCCTGAAAGGTCCCGGGCCACCATCATCGCTGAAACGGGTCAGGTGGTTGTACGTGGGGCACCGGCAGAACTCAACATCCAAACAGGATATGGCGATATCCGCGCCGAATTTCCTGCTTCCGCAGATGTCGACATCGACGCTCAGTCGCCAGCGGGCCCAGTTGTGAACAAGATTCCTTCCCTGGTGAAGGCCAGCGGGGCGACGAACAGACTCCAGCTAAGCCTCGGCGCGGGAGGCAAACCAGCTCGCCTCTTTTCAAAGCGAGGACGGATCACTTTGATCGCTTACTCCACTGAGGCAGGCTCCCCTTCTGCGGAAGAGATCCATACGGGACCGACCCTCATCGGCTCGGACGCAAGTAGAACAGCGTCTGGGACCCCTTCCAAACCGCTCACCTCGGGGGAAGAGGTCGAAGAGGGCGATGTCGTCCGCGTCGATACCGAGTTGGTGACGATGAACGTGAGCGTGATCGATCGGGGAACTAATCGCGGCCTGACCGGACTAAACGAGAAAGACTTCAAGCTCTTCGAGGATGGAGCGCCGCAGGAGTTAGCACACTTCGAATCGGCCAATGCGCCATTCAATCTAATCCTCCTGGTAGACCTTTCAATTTCCACAAAGGAGAAGATCGGCCTGATTCGCGACGCGGCGCTCCACTTCGTCAATGCCGCTCGCCCGGCCGACCGCATAGGCATAATCACTTTCGCGAAGACTCCGATTATTGTCTCGCCTTTGACAGACGATCGCGAAGCCCTGCGCCGGCGTATCGGCGAGATCATCGAGCCGCGCGGCAGCACCAAAGTCTACGACTCGCTGGCTTTCGCCATGGAAGAGATTCTAAAGGGCGGGAAGGACTCGCGGCGTAACGCTATCGTGATGATGTCCGACGGACTGGACAGCACGATGCCGAATGTGACCGGCGAAGGGTCCATGCTTGACTACAAAGAGGTCCTATCACGTGTACGCGAATTTGATGGCGTGCTCTACACGCTCTGGCTCGACACCACCTATGAACCTCTGAGCGTGCTCGATATCCAGGAGGACACGTTCGATACCGCTTACGAGCAGATGGAAGAGCTGGCAGAGGCGGGTGGCGGCCTCTTCTACGAGGTAGCCAAGCTGGAAGACCTGGCGGGTGCGTACGAGCGCGTGATCTCAGATCTGGGCACCGTCTACAGTCTCTCTTATCGTCCCACCAAAAAAGAGCGAGACGGAAAATGGCGCGCGATTCGCGTGACGCTTACGCGCGCCGGTGCCGTCGCGCGCGGCAAGCGCGGCTACTATGCCAACTAAGTCAAAAGTAAAAAGGCAAAAGGTAAAAGTGGGCCGAATGGCCGCGTTCGACCCCAGCTGCGCTCATCCATACTTTTGCCTTCTTACGTTTGCCTTTTTCCTTTTTCCTTTTGCATTGCCCGTCCTCGGGCAGGACGATCCGCCGCCGCCTCCTCCCCGCAATATTGCGCAACAGAAGGACGATGACATCGAGACGATTCGGATTGATACCGAGCTCGTCGATCTCAACGTCAGCGTCTTTAGCCGCGACAGCCAACATCCCGTAGGTGAGTTGCAGCAGACAGACTTCGCGGTGTCCGAGAATGGGGCGCCCGAAGAGATCTCGTCTTTCGCCTCGGCCTCGACGCCATTCGATCTGGTACTGCTGATGGATCTCTCAGGTTCGACCGTCGATAAGCTTGATTTGGTTCGAAAGTCGGCGATCCGCTTCGTGGAGGCTGCTCGGCCGACGGATCGAATCGGCATCATTACCTTCACAGACATGCCGTTCGTCGTCTCGTCTCTGACTAGCGACCGCAACCTGCTGATCGAACGGATCAAGAAAATCGAGAAGCCTCGGGGCGGGACGAATTTCTGGGACGCTGTAGGCTTCGTACTGAACTCTATCTATCGCACGCGCGACCCTTCACGGCGTCAGGCATTGATCGTCATGTCGGATGGAGTGGACAATGCGCTGCCGGATGTGCCCGGTCCCGGTTCGAACACGACCTTCGAAATGCTTCTCGAAGGAGTGAAGTCATCAGATGCCATTCTGATTCCTATCTACCTAGATACCGAGCGCGAGATGATAAAGCAGCATCGCGCGACAGAGGGTTCGTATGCGCTGGCGCGTCAGCAGCTCGTACAGTTGGCAGGCGAGAGCGGAAGCATGCTCTATCGCGCTCGCAAGCTCGAAGACCTGCGCGGTGTCTATGAACAAGTGATACGCGATCTGGGCACTGTTTACAGCATCGGTTATCGTCCTACCAATCGGAACCGTGATGGATCGTGGCGTAATGTTTCCGTGCGGCTTGTTTCACGGCCAGACCTTGCCGCGCGCACAAGAAGAGGTTACTACGCGAAGTAGGGTGGTTGTTGGGCAATGTAGCGCAAACTGTTAGTTTGCGCCCGGCCCGCTGGGAGCGCATTGCGGCGATCTTCGAACGCCGAAGGCGTTCAGAAATTCAAGCCCAGGGCAACGCCCTGGGTGTGGGAACCCATCGTGCAGTAGCAACCCTGAAAGGGTTGAGAGAGATGTGGGCAATGGTGCTCATGCGCCGACATCAACACCTTCAGTGTTGATGTCGCATCTATCGCGAGTTTCTAACCCAGGATTTCATCCTGGGCAGGAATTCGCCAACGCCTTCGGCGTAAAGACACCGTTCTGGACCTTTCCCCATTTCAGGGTGGGGTCGACGTGGAGTTACTCGCAATGAAAACCGAGCATGGCTACTCGCAAACCGCTTTAGGCTTTTTGGTGTTAGTGATCATTGCACTTTTCTCAACCGCCTGCGGATCAAAATCAACGAACTCAGCGAATTCATCCAACGAGACGGGCACACTGCGAAAGTCTGTCAACGTAGCCGACGAGGCGGGTGCCAATCGTACGTTGCAGACGATGTTCCGGGCGCAGACCGAATACATGCTCAGCCACGCGGAAGATTACGGGACGTTCGATCAGTTAGTTGCGGACAACTATCTCGACTCGCGCTTCGCGGGCGCCTCTCCGGTGGTCGGCGGCTATGCTTTTAAGATGACACTCACTGCTAAATCAGGGTCGGACTCCGCAGCTTACACCGTCAATGCCGATCCCAGGTCTGCGGACGGGACCCCGACCGGCGGCGCTCGCCATTTGTATCTGGATTCAACCAGCAACGTCATCCGCGCCAACGCCACGCGGTCCGCCACAGCCAGCGACCCACCGCTTGAGTGAAAGCGCGAACGTGAGCATCCAAAGTCCGGTAAAGCCGGTCCAAAGTCCAAGGTCCAAGGTCCAAAGTTCGCCCCTGAAGCTGTCCCGTCAAAATCAGATGTGCGCTTCCGTATCGAACGTTGAACGTTGAACTTTGAATATTGAACAGATTTTGGACGTTGGACCTTGGACTTTGGGCACGAGCGCGCCGCTTTCGAACCTTGGAACGTGAACGCAAAGAGAGTCACGAATGCCCATCCCCCGATCCACCGAACACCTGCTCAAGCCTTCCGTGCTTGCGGCCATCGGCCGGCTCGACCTGATTGCGCGCACGGTCGTCGAAGGTTTCCTCATAGGCCTTCACAAGAGCCCGTATCATGGTCTATCGCAGGAGTTCGCTGAGCATCGTCCATACATCGCCGGCGATGAGATCCGTCGCATAGACTGGCGCGTCTACGCTCGCACCGACAGGCTCTACGTCAAAGAGTCGGAAGAAGAGACGAATGCGCCGGTGCGTATCCTGCTGGATGTGAGCGCATCGCTGGGATATGCGCCTCGAGATGTGAGCAAGCTCGATTACGCGCGCTTCCTCGCGGCGGCACTTGCGTACCTCGCCATGCGACAGGGCGACCGAGTAGGCTTGTCATGCTTCAATGAACGAATTCAGGCGGCGCTACCGGCCCGCGGCGGCGAGCGTCACCTTCAATCGATCCTGGTTGCGTTGGAGCAACAACGCGCGAGCGGCCAGACGCGCATCGGCCAGACTGCTCTCAGCTTGGCATCGCAATGGAAGCGACGGGGGTTGGTCATTCTGATCTCCGATCTCTACGACGAGAGCGCAGAGATCATCGACGCCGTTACCCGCATACGACGCGTAGGCCACGATGTGATCGTCTTTCATTTGCTGGACAGCGCCGAGCGGTTTCTTGAGAAGCGCGGCAAGCGGTCGAGCGAGAAGAGCAGCGGGCGCAGCGTCGACCAGCGAGAGGATCGTCTTCGCGAGATGAGCGGCACCTTCGAGTTTCACGATCTGGAAACGGGCGACACGCTGGTCGCCGACATCGAGCGAGTTCGCAAAGCATATCTCGGGCGTTTGGAGGAGACACGCGCGACCTTCCACCGCGAGTTCGAACGAGCCGGCGCAGACTACTGCGAACTCGACACGTCGGAGCCGCTCGACAAGGCGCTTGCGACCTATCTACGACGGCGAAGAGCAGGGAAGTCGAGAGGAAAGCGTTAGAGAGAGGTCAAGCCTGGAGAGACGCGCCTTCCCATCCTAGTCGCGAAAAATGATGTCTATTTTGCACTTGAGTGGGCAACACCTGCACTCGATCGAGATGGCATAGTTTTGAATGTCCGACCCAGCCAGGCTTCGCGCATTTCGCTTCATTAACGTGACACGCTCTTGCGCCTTACGCCGGAGAGACTTAACCTTCATCGGCTTTCCCGCAGCGTCGGTGATCGTGACGGGTATATCCTGGTTGGCGGACCTTAAAGCTGTCAATGATCACACCAACGCGATCGTTGTTTGCCGCGGACCCCAGAAACTGTAAGGAGGGAAGGATAAGAGTGAACACGCTTAAGCTTACCCTTGGAAGCATCCTGGCTTTTGTGGCCGTAGCGACTTTGTTTTATCTGGGCAAGGTGCAGTATGCACCGCGGATCGGTATAGAAGTGCCGATTACTACGCTGCTCCTGATCCTGGTGATGTGGGGAAGTGTCACCCTACTCAAGACCGGACGGGCGTCCACCGCAGCGAAGGTGATCGAGCTGATCTTAGCCAGCCTGCTTGCGTCCTTTGCGTGGATCATCGGCCTCCAGCTGACCGGTCAGCGCGGGATTGATTCGGAGCCGCTGCTAGTGGGCTTGATCGCCGTCTTCATCGAGGCCGTCGGCGCGTTCGTGTTATTCAGAGACGCGATCAAGAACCCCCCGATGCGACCGAAGGGCGCCAGGATAACCAAGATCATTCTGGCGATTGTCCTGTTCCTGATGTCGCTGCTCTCACTCGTCGGCGTCTATGAAGCATTTACTCTGGGGACTCCGATGCCCGAACGCGCGGCGATCTTCGCCGTCTTCGCTGCGCTGGAGATCGGATTGAGCGTGGCAATGTTCGTCAGCGCCTTCAAGCGCCGTGCGATCGGGAGAGGAGCGGGGAAAAGCTGTCCCCAGTGCAATCGAACCTATGACGACATGAGGCAGAACTTTTGTTTGGACGATGGCGCGATACTCTTGAATTCTTCCGATCCGAATGCAACGCTCGTCAATCCGCCGGGGTTGGTCAGGTGACGCACGACCATCTGCGTCAGCGGGTGGGATGAGGTCAGTACCGAAACGCGGTAGCGTCGGGTGCGCCTTGCAGGTTGCGAGCGTGAGTGGAATCGCGCTTGTTTCCATGTTGCTGCTCGATAAACAAGCCAGACCCGACGCTACCGCGTTTCGGTACTGACCTCATTCTCACGCCCGCACCCACATCAAGCGCCCACCAGCTGGTGATGCGTTAACGCGATATCATCGACACGATTTTCGTCCGTTAGCGCGATCAACTCCGCACGGCACCCCGCCCGCTGACGCAGGCGGTTCTGACCCGAGTGCTGACGGAATTCGCGGCAGCTGGAAGCGCGCCCCTACTCACCTCAAGCTCTCCACCTTCCGCCTGTTCGTGCTATAGTCCCCGCTCGCACGCCACGCCCGCTTCTGCTCGCGGTTCGCAGGCATGAAAAAGCGCATACGGCATCTCTTCGGAACACTTGCTTGCCGCCTAAAACTAAAACTGGAGACATCTGATTATGAAGCCCCTTAAGTCCCTGATATTCATCCTGCTCGGCACCGCGTTGTTGGCCTTTAGTTTCGCTTCTGCGCATGCCGGATCTCAAACTGACGACCAATTGCGTACGCCCGCCGAAGGGACTGCAGAACGCAAAGCAATACTTGCGGCCGTGGCCGACTTGTATAAAGAAGGCGAAGATCATCCGGCCAAATTCAAAGTTAATTATCTGAAAGTCCATAACGGATGGGCGTGGATTAACGTTACGCCGCTTAGTGCGCGCGGCACGCCGGTGGGAGAGCCCGCGCCTTTGCTGTTCCACAACGACAAAGGAAAGTGGACATCTCAGGAGTTGAACGATGTGGGCATGGAAGGTGAGGCTCACGAAGGACCCCATGACCCCAGCGCGAAGTATATTGAGGCGTTGCAGAAAAAGTATCCGGGAATTCCGGCTGACATCCTGCCCGGGGGCTCGCACTCCGATGATCCGGTCGCGGGCATTCGAGAACACTACGCGGCAATCAACAAAGGTGTTAAGGGATATAAAGCTGTCAAGAAAGAGTTATCTGGGTATTCCCTTGAGGGCGGTGAGTTGGTCGCCTATCTTGATGGACCAAAGATCATGAAGATAGTTGCTACCCATCTCGGGGAGAGCGGTAACAATGTCGAGGAGTACTACTACTGGGATGACAAACTAATCTTCGTCTTCAGCATCACTTCAAGCTACGATCGGCCCGGCTCGGGGAAAGTAGTGCGCAAGTCAGAAGATCGCTGTTACTTCCTCAACGACCGAATGATCAGATGGATCGATGGGAACGGCAAACACGTCGCCTCAGGAAGCAGCCAATATGGTGAGAAAGAGAAAGAATATCTCCAAACATCGAGAGACTTCGTGGAGGGGGCCCGGTCTAAGAAGGCCACTATAGAAGCCACGCCGTAGGACCAGGTTTCGGGTTTTGAGTTGAAGGTTTCAGTGTTGGTGTGGACGAGGAAGTATATTAAACGCAGAGGACGCCGAGGTCGCAGAGTTTAAATGGAATTCTGAATTTTGAATGTTGAATGTTGAACTGAGGGCGGCTTTCGTCGTTCCGTGATTCACAGTTCAAAACTCAAAATTCATAGTTAACCCTCTGCGTCCTCCGCGCCCTCTGCGTTGATAGAATAATCCGCAACCCGCAATAGCCCGCTGAGTAGATGTATTATTCCCGCCTTCGCTTATGAGTTTTCTTTCTCCGCTCACATTGCTGGGCTTAGCCCTGGTCGCCTTGCCGGTCGCTATACACCTGCTTGTTAGAAGGCGAGCGCGCCGACTCGATTTCCCCTCGCTGCGCTTCATGCGCGAGACGCCGAGTTTCAAGCTCCACCCGCGACGAATTCGACAGCCTCTTCTACTCGCTTTGCGCGCCGCCGCCATCATTCTCCTTGTCATGGGTTTCGCGCGCCCGCTCTTCACCCTGAGCAAAGGCAAGCCTTCTTCTATTCGGTTCATTCTGATGGATTCGTCGTTGAGCATGAATGCACGCGGACGAACAGACGCCGCGCGAGAACAGGCGCGCGCCATCATCTCTAAGCTTTCCAGCGGGGAGCGCGCGGCTGTAATAGAGTTTGCGTCTGACGCAAAGGTGCTGGCGGAACCAACAGGGGACCAGAGGAAGCTGCTCGAAGCAGTCGAGAAATATCAGCCTGCGTACAGCGCGACCAATTACGAATCAGGAATGGCTTCGATCAACCTTCTGCTTCGACAAGAACCTCAGCCCACAGGTGAGATCGATCTCATCTCTGACTTCCAACAATCCGAATCTCAAAACAGGAACGCGCTTCCCGCCACGCTTCCGATCGTGACCTACTCGGTAGGTGCTCAACTCGATCGTAACGGATTCATGATCGAGGAAAGCGCGAAGCAGACTGAGCAAGGCATTGATCTCTCCGCGACCGAGATGTTCTCCCAGCTCGACGGGCGCAAGGGCGCGCGTCATTCGTGGACCCTCGATTCTGCGGAAGGCGCTTCCCACGGGATAGAGTGGAGGAGTGAGAGCAATGGGCAGATCACTGGTCGTATAAGCATTCTGGAGCCGGACGACTTTGACCAGGACGATCAGCGATACTTCGCCTTTGCGCCACCACGCGAAGCGCGCGCTCTTCTCATCGAGGACGGACGCGATGGCCCGTACATACGGGTTGCGCTCGAGTCCGCCAGCGACAAACTCGTAATCGATAGGGAGCCAGCGTTGCCAAACAGCGCGGCGGAGCTAAGCCGGTATGCGCTCGTCGTACTCACCCTGCACGGCGCGCCTGATCGCGAAACTATCGGGTTCCTTTCGGACTATGCGCGCGGCGGTGGCTCGGTGTTGATGTTTCTTTCGAGGGACCTCGACACCGAATCATGGAACGCGTTGGCGCGTGCCCAGAAGGAAAATGAGATGCCCTTCGAAAGTCTCGCGCGCATCGACGGCAAGCTGAATCTCAATCCTACCGACAAGGATGCTCCTGAGCTCCGCGAACTCGATAACAGCTCACTCGCTTCGATCAGCTCTGTTCGAGTCAAGTCGGGCTACGCGATCCATCCAAACCCTTCGGCCGACATAACGATGCGTTGGAACGACGGAAGCCCGGCGGTCGTCGCTTCGCGAATTGGGGAAGGGAAGGTCCTCCTGTACGCTACTTCGGCCTCGCGCGATTCGAGCGAGCTTGGGACGTCCGTTTCGTTTCCGGTGCTGATGTCTTCGATCGTGCGCTCGACGACACAATCGCCGCGGCCTCTCTCCTACGAAATCGGGCAAGCAGTTCGACTGGACGTCGCTTCGAACACGGAAGTAAAGATCACGAACACGCGCGGTCGAGTGATCGAAGCGAAGGTAGGGCAGTTGGCAAGCCAGCAACTGGATTACTTCGATGAGCCTGGGATTTACAGGCTGGACTTCGCGGGCCGCCAGATGTTCGTCGCCCTGAACCCACCGGCGAGCGAATCGGAGCGCACTGTTCTAAGTGACGATCAAATGAAGCGCATGTTCTCTTTTGAGAAGCATATCTCGGCTTCGGTTACGAGCGAGTCGAGTGAAACGGCCGAGCGAAGCGGGACCGCTTGGCGCTACTTTCTTATCGGAGCCTTTCTCCTGATGATCGCCGAGCTGTTCCCAAGTAGCGGGGGCGCGTTTCGCTTGTCTCCTTCCCCACCGGAGAGGTTGGGAGAGTAAATCGCAGGACAATCAATGAGCTCACCGGCAATCACTATCGAAAGGACAGCTTCGCCCGAAGACTTCGGGGGCTCGCTGCGCGCGCTCTTTAATCGACGACGATTTTTCCAGGTACTCGCCAGAACGGGAATGGTTTTCACGGGAGCGATATTTGTCACTACGTTGATGGCATTCGTGGATTACACGCGGCCGCTGCAGCGAACGACGCGCTTGATACTTCTCTTACTGCTTGCGGTCGTGGTCTTCTTCCTCTTAGCCCAGACGCTTTGGCGTTTTCTTCACCGACCCACGTTGGTCGAGATCGCGCGCCATGTTGAGCGCCTCGCCGGACGCAATCAAAACTCGCTCGTGACTTTGGCTGAGAATCTGGAGAGCGTTGGGTGCTTGAGCCAACCCTATATGCTCCGGCGGCTAAATTCACAAGCCAGCCTCGAGCTATCGAAGATCGACCACCGAGTCATGGCGCAGTCGATCAGCGCAATGCGCTGGACGATTGGTACCGCCGCAGCATTGTTAATTATTATCGCGTTGCGTGTGGCGGCCCCAACTGCATTCGCGCGCGAGGTGCATCGCTTGCTGTTGCTGTCCGAGGATGGCGCGGGCGCATCGATCACGCAACGCGCGGGAAACGAAAGTAGCACGAGCGCGCTCCCTTCGATTCAAAGGGTCACTGTGCGCGTGATACCCCCAGCGTACTCCGGCTTGAGCGTCGAAGAAACAACAGGCGACGCTCCGGTTCGCGCCCTCGCGGGATCGCAAATCGAAGTGGTGCTGGATGTGACTGGAAATGTCGAAGGCGCGACGCTCGGTTTCAATGCCATAGTCAATCCGATGCGCTCTCTCGGTGACGGACTCTACAGCGGCACGTTAAGCGCAGGCGTCAGCGGCGCGTTTGAAGCCCGGGTCGTTGCCGATGCAGCCGTTACTCCGCCGCCGGTGGTGCGCGCGGTTGAGGTCTACAACGACGGTCCGCCCGAAGTGCGGCTCACACAGCCGACCGGCGACCAACTGTTACGCGCGTTGCCGAACTCACCCATCAATGTTCGGTGGGAGGCGCGTGACGACCTCGGCCTTGGTAGTGTCGTTCTCGAGTACATCAAGAGCCGCGGCGAAGGCGACTCGGCGAAGTTTACCAATGGTGAACTCGGGATTCGAGAGATTGCCCGGGAGGGAACACGAGATTGGCGCGGTTCTGCCAATCTGGATTTGGGCAGGCTGGACATGCAACCTGGCGACACGCTGGTGTTTTGGATTGAGGCACGCGACCGTAACCCGAGCGCGAACAACCTCGGTCGTTCAGCCAGTCTCGCGATCGCGATGGCGGCGCCCGAACTGGCGAAACTCAACTTGAGCGATTTGATGCCGAGCGAGATTGGCCGCTTTCTTCTCAGCGAGCGCCAGATCATCAATCACACAGAACGGCTTCATAGTGAGCGCGGGCGGCTTTCTCCGGCCGAGCTCAAGAATCGCGCAAACGACATCGCTGCCGAGCAGCGCGCGTTCAAAAACACTTTCAGTGACTACATCAACATTGAAGGCGAGGGCGAGGAACAAGCGAGCGCGTCGGGCGGCGAGCCGACCGTTGAAGAGAGGGTGCGCGCTGCAGAAGACGAGCGAACCGCTCCGCACTTTCATGGCATTCCGGAACCGCCTCCCGGCTCGCCAACGTCGGTCAGAGAACTGACCTATGCGATTCGCGCGATGTGGGACGCAGAGGATGCATTGACGAACGCGGACTCCGCTTTGGCGCTTACGCATGAACGCGAGGCACTGCTGCGTCTGAAGAAAGCGCAGTCGGCTCTGCGATATATTCCCCCGATCGTGGCGCAGAGCAAACCGGTTGATCTCAAGCGACGGTATGCGGGGGAACTCGCGGAAATCAAGACGCGTTTGGAGAAGTTGTCGCGCCGGGCTGATACGAAAGAGTCCGGACCTGTGCGTGCCGCGCTTGCGGACGCGTATTCCGCGCTCGGAGATCTACAGGAAACGCTCGGCGTGTCAGTCAATGCGCGCCCCAGCGCGATAGCGCGCGCGGGCGAGAAGGCCAGGCATGCGGCGGACCTCCTGGTGGCGGTGACCGGTGGAGATCATGCAGCGACCATCGCCGAAGCTGCCGGGCAGTTGCGCGTTGTCGAGGTCGAGCTTGGCAGGACGGAGCCTGGAGGTACCAGTGACGAGTTTGCCAATCGAATCGCCAAGCCCCTCGCTCTTTTGACTCAGGCCGCGTCAAACCTCTTTGCCATCGTGGAGAGTCGCACGCGGGCCACAAGCGGCGAGAGCAACAACTTGTTACCCAATGCGGACGCGCGTGCCGCCGAATATTTCAGGCGTCTGGCGGGCGGAGGAAGATAGATCTGGTCCAAAGAAGGGCGATGATCACGAAGCACTACGCAAAGCGAGGGAGTACCGCAGAGCGCACAGGGCGCCTGGGGGGACGTTTGCTTACAGTGCCTAC
>JAVHWA010000028.1:0-43209 GCA_032160165.1 Acidobacteriota bacterium | reverse complement strand
CGAAGGCCCGCTTCTGCCTGCTGCTCCGAGTCCTTCGCCTTCTGAAGGCGCTGCTGCGCCCGCTCATACAGCGCGCGCTCGCCATCCAGTTGACCGGGGCTCGCTTCACCTGACGAGACGAGCGGAGTCAATCTCTGCACTTCGGCATCGTGTTTGATGACCTCAACCCTTGCGGCCTCGATCTCCGCTTGTGAAGACTTAACGCCGCGCACGGCCTGGGATTCTGCGGTCTCGCCGGCATTGGCTGGCTTGTTCTGAGACGCGGTCTCGACCGCTATGTCGATAATGGGAGCGCCGGCGCTGACTTCCACTCCTTCCCCAACCAGTATCCGTCGCACCTCACCCGCCGCAGGGGCGTTCACCACGATGATGCCCGCGGTTTGGTTCGCGTCAGGAGCTTGAGATGAACCGCATGCCGCACATAATGCGAGGAGCGTGACGAGGAAAGCCGTGAAAGTGGTTCGCGGGAGACGTGCTGGGTGTCGGGTGCCAGGTATCGGGTGGCAGCGCGTAACTTTCGAATGTTGAGTCGATTGCTGCAATTCAAAACTCATAATTCAAAACTCAAAACTGCCTGCAAGGCCCGGAACCCGAAACCCACTTCACGGTTGCGTGCCTGACGTTGCAGTTCCGGCAGAAGGATCCGAGGCTGCCGAACCAACATCGGAGCCGTTCACTTGTAGCGCGGGTCGCTGCTCAAGCTCACGCATCGGCGTGTCGGTCCGGACCGCGACGTTGTTGGCAGTCAGTGTATTGCCGGTAGCACGTTGCAACTGCGATATAGCTTTGTTGAGCGCTGTCTGAGCCTCGAGCTCTCGAGCGCTCGCGGCTAGCAGGTCCGTCTGGCGTTGTAGAACCAGGAAGAGCGTGGTCGTGCCGGCCCGAAACTGTCGCTGCTCGCTGGCGTACTGCTGCTCTGCGGACGACCTTGTTGCCGCTGCTGCTGCAAGGCGGGCCTCCGCCGAGCGCACTGACTGTAGAGAGTTGCGCACATCAGCTTCGACCAGTTGCTCGGCTTGCTTAAACTGGTCGTCGATTCGATGGCCCAGTGCCAATGCGCTTCCGAGGTTTGCCTCTGCAGTGCGGTTTCGAAGCGGAAGCGAAATTCGCACACCCACGCGCGTAGTCGGATAGCTTTGATCTATTAGATTCCGCAACGACTGTCCATAGCCTCCGATCAATGCGGGAGCCACCGACGAGGTTGTGGTAGCCGGCAGAGGCTGTAGACCAAGAAGAACTGACAGATCGTTCACCCGCTGGGTTAACGCGCTGCTGGAACTACTTGTCGAAGATGATGGAACCAGCGTTCCAGCCAGCCCGACCGTGGTGTATGTCCCAACCAGGTCGACCTGTGGCTTCGTCTGATCGCGATAGTAGCGAACGTTTATTCGATTGATGTCGGCACTGGTCTTGAGCTGCGCAAGATCGGGCCGATTAGCGAGCGCCGCCTGGATCGCCGTTTCGAGTGGAACGCGAGGCGCTTCCAAACTGACGGGTGTAACAGGCGTAATCGCGCGGGACCACATCGCCTCTGTCCGGTCAGGGAGTATCAAAGTCTTTAGAGTATTCTCCGCCTGGGTAACCGACTCTTGCGCGGTGTAGACGTTCTGCTCGAACGTAGTCACTTGAGTCGACGCCGCCACGATATCGATCGGCGCAAGCACGCCTTTCTCAACCAGTCGCTGATTGCTTTCAACCTGAAGGCGCGCCTGCTTCACCGCGTCGATCTGGACCTGAAGGTTCCTCAGCGCGAAGGCCAGGTCCCAGTATGCCTGTTCGACCTGGGTGATGATATCAATCGCCCGCTGTCGAAACTGCGCGTCGGAGAGTGAAAGATTTTTCCGCGCGATCTCGATGTTCCGGCGATTGAGGTCGAAGCGCAGGCCCCTGATAAGCGGCTGCGTGTAGGTCAAGGTAAACGCAGTGGGAAATTGAGGGTTGAGCCGGACGTTCTGATTCGTGGTTGTTAATCGGGTGGAAGAAAAATCCAACTGATAAGCGCCGCCGGCCCAGGGCGAGAAGCCTCCCAGCCGGGCCGACCCGGTCATATCGGTCTGCGTCACAGCGCCGCTCGCACCTGCACCTCCCAGTGTAGAACTTGTTGGCGTGGTAGTTCGCTCGTAATAATTCTCAGAAGACAGCAACGGGTCGTAAACACCTCGCGCTGACTTCAAACTGTATTCGGCGATCTGAACGTCGATTCGCGACTCATCAATATCGTTGCTGTTCTTGAGCGCCAGTCTGATGGCATCATTCAAGGAAAGCGGCAACTGGTCCGCTACATCCACTCCCACGCGATCGGCCGAAGGCAGCGGTCGCTGAGGGGCTTGATAGTTGGGCGATATCGGCGGCGGGTCTTGCGGTAGCTCAGCGGGAGCGATGCCGCTCGAGACGCCGACTGTCTGTCCCGGCGTCTGCTGCACGCCGGACTGGGTGTTACCGGTCGTCGGACCTGTTTGCACTGCATCAGGCGCCGCAGTTCCTACAGGGTTCGCACTAGTCGGCAATCCGGTCGTCGGCGCGGTCTGGCCGGGCACACGTGGCGTCGGAGGACGAGGCCCTTGGGTCGTTGGCGCAGTCTGCTGCTGCTGTTGTTGCGGTCCAGTCTGCGGTTGAGTGCTCTGTTGAGTTTCGTTGCTCGGTCTTACGGTAGAGCCTGCAGCATTGGGCGGATTCTGAGCTGGCGAGGGTTGCGGAGTGGGCGTGGTCTGTTGCGCCGCCACATTGATACCGGCAACAAACACAACGATGGGTAACAGTAGAACCAGGCAAAGCGTCTGAAGACGATTTGCGAACGCATTTCCCTCCGAGCGAGACGAACAGACGGATAGTGATGCACGCGAGGAGTCCCGTATATCTCTCTGGGACTCTGGTGTCAGCGAGTGCCACCGCGATGTCGAGCTGGTCGATCTAGTCGCCAGACGCTTGGTCCACATATTTATCCTTCTGAGTCTTGCCGGGAGGCGGCTTGGTACGCGAAAAACGACTTGCAAATGCTGTCCAGCCCCGGGCGAATCGACCCCGAACCCCGCTCGCAAACGTTCCATATCGGTTTCCCACGTAAGCCCAGACGCGCGACTCGCTAGCATCTTCAAAGAGCGAATAGAAAACCGGCACCGCAAGCAGCGTGAGCAGCAGGCAGAGCGATTGTCCGCCGACCACCAGTACACCGATAGAGCGATTCGTCGCGGCTCCGGCGCCTCTTCCAATAATCAGTGGGATCATGCCCGCCACCAGCGCGATAGTCGTCATCAGAATGGGACGCAGTCGATCACGATTGGCCTGAATGATAGCGCTGTGGCGTTCCATGCCGTGCGCGCGCAAATCGTTGGTGTGCGAGATCTGCAGGATCGCGTTCTTCTTCACGATGCCGAACAGAACCAGGATGCCGAGCGCCGAAAAGATATTGAGTTTTTGTCCAGCTATGAACGTCGACAAAAGTGCGAACGGAATCGAAAGCGGGAGCGTCAATAGAATGGTGACTGGGTGAATGAAAGATTCGAACTGCGCCGCCAGCACAAGGTACATGAAGATGAACGACAGGATGAATGCCAGCATGAAGTAATAGTTCGCCTGGCCCAGTTGCTTCGATTGTCCGGTGACGCCGGTTGTGTAGCCCGACTCCATGCCGATTTCGGCTGCTGCTGTCTGCAGCGCCTGCAGCGCCTCTGACTCTGATCCGGTCGGAGAAACACTCGCCGTCACTGTTACCTGTCTCTGGCGATTTATCCGGTCGATGGAGGTCGGGCTGGTCCCCTCTTCCAGGCGGACAACCTTCGAGAGTTGAATCGTTCCGCCTTTGGATGACGGGACCGACAGCCCGCTCAGTAGATCGATGTTCTGTCGATACTGATTCTGCGCCATCAGCACCACGTCATACTGGTCCGAACCTTCGCTGTAGGTGGTCACCCGCTGTCCGGCAACCATAGTGCTCAGCACCTGGGCGATGTCGCCCGCTTTGACGCCCAGGTCCGCCGATCGCTGACGGTCGATGATTATCCGGGCCTCAGGATTTCCCAGGACGAGCGATCGATCGGCATCCTGGACGTTTCGGTTCTGCTTGATTTTATCGATGATCTTTTTCGAATAGTCGTCGAGCTTTTGCAGGTCGGGGCCGGCTATGAAAAACGCGATCGCAGATGCGCCTCGACCGCCGCCAATCGCGCCGGACAGTGACGAGATGGGCGCCGCGCTGATGACCAGTTCCTTGGGATACTGTTTGGTGACACCGCGTGTTCGCTGGATGATATCGCTTTGCGAGAGCGAGCGCTGATCCGGAGGTTTCAAACGGACGGTTATCTGGCCGGAGTTTGTACCCCCCGATTGGCCAAAGCCCGCGATAGCGAGGGTGGCTTCAACGCCGGGAATCTTTTCTCGAATATCGCGAGCTATGTGATCAAGGATGCCCTGCGTCGCCGCCAGACTGGTGCCGGTAGGCGCACGTAGGGTGACCTGAAAAGTAGATTCGTCTTCCTCCGGCAAAAGGTTGTAGCCTGCGAGCCTGTAAAGAGGAACAATAGAAATAATGACAACCGCACAGAGCACCACAATGATCCAGCGATGCCCCATCGACCACCGGAGCAGCCACGTGTATGTGCGATCGATGGGACGATAGAAACGCGATTCTTTCGAATTCCGCCCTTCGCGTTCAGCCTCCAGAGTTTCGAGTTTCGACGTTCGAGTTTCCAGCTCAGCGTGGTGCGCTTCATCCGTGCCCACGAGGGCTTGTTCCGAATGCGAAACGCGAGGCTCTGGACTCGGAATGTCGTTCGGCCCCGCAGGGTGCGGCGTTTCTTTTCTCGCCTTAATCCAGCGCGCGGCCAGCATAGGCGTAAGCGTGAACGAAACCAGCAGCGAGACAGCGATGGCAGCGGCAGCGGTCAGGCCAAACGAGGACATGAAGCGTCCGATGATGCCACCCATAAAACCCACCGGCAGAAAGACAGCCAGCAAGCTGAGAGTGGTGGCCAGAACGGCCAATCCAATTTCGCGTGTCCCTTCGATCGCGGCCTGGAACGGATGCATGCCCTTCTCTTCCACAAAGCGATAAATATTCTCCAGCACCACGATTGCATCGTCGATGACAATACCTACCATCAACGTCAGGGCAAGCATCGTCATCTGGTTCAAGCTGTAACCGAAGGCCGCCAGAAAGGCGAAGGCGGCGATGATCGAAGTCGGTATTGCGACGGCCGCTATGATGGTCGAGCGAAAATTCCAGAGAAAGATAAAGACAACCAGCGACGCCAGAATGCCGCCGATGATCAGATGTTCTTCGATGGCGTGCAGCGAGTTTTCGATAAACTCAGATTGGTCCCGGACGATTACGAATTTAAGGTCCTTAGGCAACGTGGGAATGATCTCTGCCATGCGTTGCTTGACGGCATTGATGACGGCAATAGTATTTGAGCCCGACTGTTTACGTACTCCCAGCGTGACCGCCGGGCCTCCATTGAGGCTCGAGATTGAGGACGGATCGACGCCGCCGTCTTCTACCTTTCCCACATCGCCGATCTTCACCGGATAGCCGTTCTTGGTGGTGATGACGATGTTGGCGAAATCATCAACCTTGGTGACGCGGCTCATCGTCCGTAGCGTTACCGTCTTTGCTCCCTCATTCACGCGGCCGCCGGGTAATTCCAGGTTCTGCGTTCTCAGAGCAGTTGATACGTCGACCGCTGAGAGGTTGTAAGCTCGCAGGCGGTTTGGATCGAGCTGGACATTTATCTGTCGTTGTCGCGAGCCGAAGACAAAGACATCGCCCACACCGTATGCAGATTGAATGCGCTTATTGATTTGGTTCTGCGCCATGTCCGTCAATTCGAGGATCGAATACGGGCCGGTCATCGAATACAGCAGGATGGGCGTGGAATCGGGATCTGACTTTTGTACTGTGGGCGGGTCCGCCGTCTCAGGAAGGCGATTGAGGACCGTGTTTATCTTGTCGCGCACTTCCTGAGTCGCAACATCCGGGTCCTTCGAAAGGTCAAAGCTAATGGTGATCTGCGAGCGTCCGGTAGTCGAAGACGAACGAAGCTCGTCGATTCCGGTGGCTGTATTCACTGCTCCTTCGAGGACGTCCGTGATTTCGGATTCGATTTCGGCGGGCGCTGCGCCGGGGTTCGTTGTCGAGACAGAGACGGTGGGTATGTCGATCTTGGGGAAACGATCAACGCCAAGTGTAAAGAACGAAAAGCCGCCGATCACTGTCAGCGCGAGGATAATTACGGTCGCGAAGACCGGACGACGAACGCAAATCTCTGCTAGCTTCTGCATATCTAAAAGAGGGGCCGGGTCTCAGGTGCCGGGGGCCGGGTGCCCGAGACCACAACGCAAATTCTTAATGTTAAATTTTGAATTTTGAATTTACGCTAGATGCGGCAATTCAAAACTCATAATTCAAAACTCATAATTGAAAGAACTGGCACCCGGCCACCGGTACCCGCAGCCTTGAAACTACTTTTGCTGGGTCGGTTGAACCTTAGCTCCCTCGTAGAGCTGTTGCAAATTGCTGGTTGCCACCTCGGCGTTTCCCTGCACGCCCGAGAGAATCTGGATCCAGCCATTCTCTTCGTCGCCGATCTGGACGACCTGTAAGTGTGCCGTCGTGCCGTCGATGACGAAAACTCTATACGAATTTGTGTTCTGATCGTTCACTACTGCTTCCCGGGGAACAAAAACACTCTGGCCGCCGCCGGGGAGCGTTACCCGCGCCGTCACAAACATCCCCGACCGTAAACTGTTGTCGGAGTTTTCGACTTCCGCTTCAACTGTAATCGCGCGCGATGTCGGATCGATCGCCGGATTAATCGCAGACACCCGCCCGCTGAACTTTCTGTCGGGATAAGCGTCGACGCTCAGAGCCACAGCCATGCCAACTGCCACCTTGGGCGCATCAAACTCGGGTACCTGCATTTCCAGTTTGAGCGGATTGGTCAGCAAAATTGTAGCCACTACCGAAGCCGGCGTCACGTATTCGCCGACAGCGATCGGACGCGCGCTGACGAAACCGGAATAAGGCGCGCGAATGGTTGTATCGACTAATGCTTTTTGCGCGATCGCGATCTGTGCTCGCGCGCTCTCGACCGCCGCCTGTGCCGCCTGAATACCCTGGTTGTTCTGCCGCGCCTGATTAATCGCGGTCTCCAGTTGCTGCCGAGCATTGTTTGTTTGCGCTCGCGCGGTGTCAGCCTGCGTTCGATACTGGTCATAGACGGTGCGTGCCACATCACCGGTTTCCACAAGATCAGCGTAGCGTCTCACATTGGCTTCAGCCAGACGCTGTTGAGCGAGGGCAACGTCGTGTGCCGCGGCCGCCGACCGTACTTCGGGTATCGTGCTCGCATCGAAGTGGCCGTTGGGGCCCAGACCCAATCGTGCTTCTGCCTGGCGGACTGCGGCAATAGATTGCTGCTCGCTCGCTTGCGCTTGTCGTAATCGAAGCCGCGCGTCTCTGTCATTGAGTCGCGCTAATGCGGCCCCTTGCCGTACGAATGCGCCGACTCCCACGGGCGTGGCGATAACCTGGCCTGAAACCTGCGATGCCACATCTGAACTTTCGTCAGCCGCCAGACTGCCTGTCACTTCGATGTTCGATGGCACGTCGCGCGACTCTGCTCGGCCCGTGGTGACAACGATAGGGCGGACCTCTGAAGCCTGCGCTGCTCCCGATTCCCCTCTGGTGGTACTGTTGGTTGAGTTGGAAGTGGTTCTCGAGCATGCTGAGGTTGCCAGAATCGCGCCCATCAGCACAAAGCTGCCCAATATTCTCGACGGAATGTTAATGGAGAGAAAAGTAAAATACATTTCTGGTCTATTCTGCAGTCAACTCTGAGTGAAAGACGCCCTGGTTTGACAGCCGGTTACACTCTTTCTGGATTTACGAACGAAAGCTTTATGATGTTCTTACGCTAAGCTTAGAATGTCAGAGTCTGGTAAGGCAAATTGTCTATCCGCGCTCATACGCTGGTCCCGCGGTCACGGCTTCGCTGTTGCAGTACAAATTATCGATTAGAAAGGATCTCAAACTGATGGATGATTGGCTGGACGCGAGAGAGCGCACCCTTCGTCACGAGTTAAAATTGAGTGACGATCTGCAGTTGCTGGCGCCGGGGGTGCAACCACCCAAGATCTCTCCGCACGTCGCGGAACAACTCGGCCACTTCAATATAGAGTGGCATGTCATACCGTCGGCAGACTCCGTGCCCCTGGATGCGGCCTATTTCACACGTTTCTACCCGATGGCGCCGCGTGGCTTCGAGGACCCGCGCGATCATTCGCGAAGTTATCGCGACGTAATCATCAACGGGCACCAAAAACATCAGGGTCGCATCTGCGGCATCGAGACGACACAAAAGCCACGTTATCTTCCCGGCAATCGTCAGTTTTATGGAACACATTATGGCGTCGATGCCAGTGTCGACTCGCTTGCGATCTATATGGGACGCGCGGGTATGACAAACGCCACGCGATACAATCATCACTATCTTTCTCTAAGAGAATTTCTTCGCGTAGTCAACGAAGACTGGCGCGCACGAGACATCCTGCCGGCGGGCTTTCGCGTAACTATTTGTCCCCCTGCCGTCTTTAACCTCATCGGCTCGATCTTTCATCCCGAGTGGAGCGAAACGGAAACCCTTGAGCTCGGTTTCTATCGCGACGACGAAGGAAACGCCACCTGCTATGCGGTTGGTTCCAACGCGCTGCACGACTTTTCCTACATCAACGAAGTCGAGCTGGAAACGGATTGGCCGCTGCTGGGCTTCCGCATCGCGCTGATACCGGAAGACGGTTGACGGGTGTCAGGCCGGATGCCGGAGCGTGGGTTTTAATGTTTAATTTAGTTTTGAGTTGTGCAGCGCCATTGTCATAATGCGACAGCAATTCGCGGACTCCGACGCTCACTTCCGCGGTGCCAACTATGTCAGCAAGGATAGGTAAATCAGGCCGAGCGTGATAGAGTCCGCGCCGAATCGAGCGCGAGCTAACTCCCTTCCCAGCTTCTTTGGAATCATCCAGAGCATCTGAAGTACACAGCCCACCTGTCAACCCCAGGAGACTTGCTTATCATGAACTTTCAAACAATCTTTGATCCTAATCTAAAGGCTGCGGCGTTAATCGTAACTCTCCTCACGGTGGCAGGAATTAATGCGTGTGGGGGTAGCAAGGCAACATCGAAAGGCCGTAGCGATGCTAGTAAGTCCGGGATAGCGAACCCTGCCGGCTCATCCCACAAGCCTTGTGAATTTATGGCACGAGTCGATGCGGAAGCAGCCGTCGGTCAAGCATTGCCGCAGACCACGGAGAACATTCCCCTGGGGATGTGTGATTACAACGCAGAGGGCTTTGCGGCGGGCGCTTCTTTGACTATTGGTGATTGGGAAGGAATCAAAGGCGCGGCGACCGGCGGTCGCGCTGTTCCCACGTCGATAGCGGGCGTTGGCGACGAGGCACTGAACCTGAACGGCTCGAACGGTTCCACCCTTTACGTCCGCAAGGGAGATCAGGGATTTTTGCTGACATTGAACGGGCCTGAGATTGACGGACTAGTAGATCACGGCCTTTCTCAGGAGAAGGATCTTGCCGTGAAGATTCTCGCTAATTTCTAGCTTCTTTCTCGGTAACCTTACTAGCGGTTTCACAGCAAACGGAACATCATGCGCCACTTCTCTTTATTAATCCTTCTTCTCATGTCTCTCTCAACTACACTCGCTTACGGGCAAACCCCCCTTTATTCCTCTGAGGGATATAACAAGCGCGGTCTTGCGAGGTACGACAAGGGTGATTTCGATGGGGCGATAGCTGACTACACCAAGGCTATCGACATCAATATTCGATTTGCTGATGCATATTACAATCGCGGCACTGCGCGAGGTGATAAAGGTGATAAGAGTGGCGCGATGGTCGACTACAACAAAGCCATCGAATTAAACCCTCAATTTACTGAGGCATATAACAATCGCGGCAGTGTGCGACAGGATAAAGGCGATGATGACGGGGCAATAGCTGACTACAACAAAGCTATCGAATTAAACCCTCAATTTGCTACAGCATATTACAATCGCGGCAAAGCGCGATACGGTAAAGGCGATTATGATGGGGCGATGGCCGACAACAATAAAGCTATCGAATTAAATCCTCGATATGCTGAGCCATATGTCACTCGCGGTTTTATACGATTCAACAAAGGTGATTTCGATGGGGCGATAGCCGACAGCAATAGAGCTATCGAATTAAATCCTGGATACGCTGAGGCATATGTCAGTCGCGGCTCTGTACGATTCAACAAGGGTGATATCGATGGGGCGATAGCTGACTACAACAAAGCCATCGAATTAAACCCTCAACATGCTAAGGCCTACATGTATAGAGGACTCTTAAAACTGTTAAACGGTAATGACGCAGAAGCACAGCCAGACCTTGATGCTGCCATCAAGCTGGATAGCAACCTAAAACCTCAGGTGAAAGAAACGAGCAATCAAATTAAGCAAGCCCGCAAGCCGAAGGAATGAAGTCGCCCTCGAAAAAATCATCACTACGACAAAAAAAGGGGCGCTCATAAGGAGCGTCCTTTTTTATGTCGTGAATAATTATTGGCTGCAGGGTCACAGTCCGCGAATTGCTCTCGCGCCATGACTATGACCCCCTACAAATTTGAGTTTTGAGTGAAAGGACGCAATTCCATAGTCACAGATCAAGATTAACAGCTGTCTTGAAGTGTCGGCACCTGACACCCGCGACGCGGCACCCTCCTTGAAAAATCCGTAACCACGCCGTCCTATCCTTCGTCTTACACTCTGAATGGCCGATTGATCGTCATTCTCCCCTGCGGATCCGATACGGCTCGCCTAAATTCAGGATATGGGAGATTAGAAAGATGAAATTAATTCGCTCGAAGCAGATTATCAGCGGGCTGGCACTTGCCGGTACGTTGGCGCTGGCCGGAATCTCAGGGTTCGCGCAACAGCAAACAACTCAGGATCAGCAGGGCCAGGGGCGCTCTGAGCGTCATGGGGGTCAACGCGGTGAGAGAGGCGAACGCGGCGGGAAGGGCCGCGGTGAAATGCGTGGAGGGTTCGGTGGCGGATTCTTTGAAAAACTGAATCTCACCGACGCACAAAAAGAGCAGATGAAGCAAATCGCAACTCGCTACCACGAGGCCTTCAAAGCAAAGAGTGGTGAGAGATCCGAAAGAGGGGACCATTTCGATGTCCTCAACGGCGGAACATTCAATGAAGCGGCCGTTCGCGCTGCCGCACAAGCACGCGCCAACGCTCGAGTCGAGATGGAAGTCTCGCGAGCACACATGATGTCCGATATGTACAATGTCCTGACTGCCGAACAAAAAGCGCAGCTCGCGACCGCACGTCAGGAGCGAGAGCAAAAGCGCCAGGAGTGGCGTTCGCGACGTGGCACGGGCACAGGCGCGGGGCGTAACTAGTAAACAGAGTCTGCGCCATTGTCCGACAAACTTCAGTTTGTCGCCGGAACACGATAAGAGCGGCTGCCCTCAATCGAGGGTGGCCGCTTTTTTCTATCCCACAAATCCCCGTGAACCGCTGCTCAACAGAAGACATAACGTCTGCGGGTGGTTAATAATCCACAGACGTAATGGCAGACAATTCCGAACCAGCCCAAGCCGACGAGATTCTCGGGTCGATTGAGGATCCCGCGGATGTTGAACTCGTCGCTCGCGTGGTTGCGGGTGATGAATCGGCATTCGAGGAGCTTTTCAATCGTCACCGTCGGCGTGTCGCCCTAATCGGCGGCCGGTTCTTTCGGCAGCGCGAACAGATCGAAGAGGTCATACAGGAGAGCTTCTCCAAGGCCTACTTCGCGCTTGCAGAATTCTCAAACAGACAGGAATCCTCCTTCGCCGCCTGGATAGCCCGGATCGCTTTCAATGTCTGTTATGACGAACTTCGGCGACTGAAACGGCGACCGGAAAGCACATTTAGCGACCTCTCCGAAGAGGAAGCCAGTTGGATCCGCGAGACCCTGAGCTCGGAAGGACCGGGCAAGAACATAGAATCCGTCGCCATTTCACGCGATATGGCGGACAAGCTGCTTGCCCGTCTAAGCCCGGAAGACCAGCTTGTCCTGGTGATGCTCGATGCCGAAGGCCTGTCTGTATCTGATATAGCGAATTCGATGGGCTGGTCAGCTTCGAAGGTCAAAGTGCGCGCTCACCGAGCGCGCGCAAAGCTGCGCCGCGGGTTGGCTAGATTCCTGTAACCGCTGTCGCGGCGCGTGCGTTTTCAAGATTGAAAGCTATCGGAGCATCGATGGCAGAAAGTGTGAAACCAATGGTCAGCAATAAGAGAGATCATGGATCGGAGAAAATCCTCGACGGGCTCGGCAGCGCAATCGTTCGCGCCTCAGCCACAAACGAAGATGCAGCGGACGCTGCGGCCACGTCGCCTTTTCTTTACACACGTCTTCGTTCGCGGATTGAGTCTGAGCGCAAGCGACGCGAAGAAGGTGAAGGCTGGCTCGCAATGCTGGGCGTGATATGGCGCACAGTTCCTGCCATGGCGCTTGTTGCCGTCTTTGCCATGGTGCTTTTCCTGTCCACGAGTTCCAACTCGCTTGGTTCCGGCAACGCCAATTACGATGTGCTCCTGGGAGAGCGAGATAGCGCGGAGGAGCAGGTGGTTTTCGCTGACAAACAGTTCACCTCGAGCGATGAAGTGCTGGACACAATTCTTAATGAAGACGAACAGGGGGCCTCAAAATGACACCCCGCGCCAAGACCCGATGGAAAATCTGGCTCGTAGTTCTCGGAATATTTGTTCTCGGCGGCGTGACCGGTGCGGCGCTTGATAGTGTGTATCGCCTGCGGGCGACCAGCACTCAGCGCCAGGCAGTGCGTCGACACGAAACGGAAGAGATGTTCGAGCGCATGAAGAGCGACCTGAATCTGACCGACAGCCAGGCGACAGATATACGCGCCATCCTCGAACAGACACGTAACGAGTATCGCGCCATTCGCGCCGAAGGGCGCCCGCGATACGAAGCGGTTCGCCAGAATGCGCGAACCAGGATCCGTGCTCTGCTGAACGCGGCGCAGCAACAGAAGTTCGACGCCAAGGTCGCCGAACGGGACGCGAAACGGGAACGGGACGACAAGTAGAAGATCAGGACACGGCACGAAGGAGGAGCGATGGGAGATCCAATCAAAACTCTCGTCAGCCGCTACGCGAGCCTGCCCTACCTTTTGAGAATGGAAGTCTCAAGGCGGCTTCTCTTATGGCGAGACGAGGACCAGGGCCTTCGCGGCCCCAAAAAGAAAAGCTTCGTCGAACAATTCTGGGACGAGGTCGAGAGGTCACATAACGACGGGCTTCACCCGAGAAACCCATTCAGCGGGAATCGGCTGCGGCATTGCTATTAGAGATAGGCGGTTGTAAATGAAAAGGCTCTTCATACTCTTTGTATTGATCTTGTTCGCACTCGCGTCAGTTGGAGGGGCGTTCGCTCAGCCGGCCGCTCCGGCCTCACAGACCGCCCAAACAGATAGAAGCATCACCGCAAACCGCGTGATCGGCGAAGTGACGGCTGTCGATTCCAGCACCGGACTATTAACAATCAAATCCGACTCCGGCATTCCAATGAATGCCGTTTTCGACAAGACTCTCTATTTTCGTTCGCGGCCCGGTGCTACGGACCTTGAGGGTGCGACGCCCATTACGCTCGCGGATATACGCGTTGGCGATCGAGTCTATGCGCGCGGTACCGTGGATGCCGATAAGAAGACGATTTCCACACGCCAGTTGGTTGTCATGACAAAGGCCGACATCGCCGACAAGCAGGAGCGCGACCGCGAGGATTGGCGACGTCGGGGCGTGGTCGGTACTGTCTCGGCAGTCAACCCTCAGACCCGGGAAATCATTCTTCAAGTGCGCTCGTTCGGAGCTGCGCAGCCGATCACGATCACAGCCGATGGGACTAACATCAAGTTCCGGCGCTATGCGCCTGACTCTGTCAGGTTCGCTGACGCCAAGACGAGTGCTTTCGATGAAATACGCGCGGGCGACCAGCTTCGCGCGAAAGGCGTCAAGAACGAAGATGGCATTCACTTCTCGCCTGAGGAGATTGTCTCAGGCGCCTTCCGATCGATCAGGGGTTCTGTAGTCAGTGTCGATCCGCAATCCAATGAGATCAAGGTCAAAGACATGACGACGGGCAAGAGCACGACGATCGTAATCAGCAAGGATTCCATGGTCCGTCGCATTCCTGCCGAGTTCGTGCAAAGACTCGCCATGAGAGGACAGCGACCCGCAGGCGCGACAGGCGCCACCGGAGAAAGCACGGCGAGCGCCACCGACGCGCAACCGCGAACTCAGGGCGAAGGTGGTGCTCGACGTCGCCCGGAAGGTGGCGAAGGGACGGGGATGGGCGGACGCAGACCAATGGGTGGCCGCCAGGACATGCAGGATATGTTGGAGAGAATGCCGGCCGTAGTAGTTTCCGATCTGAAGCCGGGCGAAATGGTGATCGTCTCCAGCACAGTCGGCGCCGACCCGTCGCGCGTGACGGCGATCGCGCTGATCACGGGAGTCGAAGCGTTTATGCAGGCACCGACGGGCGCTCGCGGTAACGGCGCAGCGGGTACGTCGTTGGGTCTGCCAAGCGGCGCACTGGATATTGGCATTGGTTTGCCATAGCGCTGCCAGTCGCGTTGGCTTCAAGCAGTGAGACCTAAATTTGAGCCGCGAGTTCCCCTTCTCGCGAATCGAAGCCATCGGCTTCGTCCAGCTCACAAATTGATAGGGGAGAGATCGTGATGCATTTGTTTTCATACTTAAGTAGTCGTCGGGTTTCATTTGTCCTTTCGTTCATCCTGGTTGCTATGACCGCTCTGCCGGTATTCGCGCAACAGGGCGGCAGCGGCAGCCTTCGCGGCCGCGTGATAGATCAATTCGGGGGCGCGATTGTTGGCGCAACCATCACGGTGGTCGATTCGAACGGCGTAGAGAAGACTGCCACAACGAACGATGAGGGCATCTATCAGGTCAGCGGCCTTGCTCCCGGTACATATACCGTTCGAGGTCTGGCAACCGGCTTTGCTCTCTTCGAGAGCGCCGGAGTTCAGGTGACCGCGGCACGAAAGGACCTGGACATCACACTCGATGTGACAATCGAACAGGCAGAGGTAACGGTTGCAACCGAGCCGCCTGTTAGTACAGATCCCGAAAATAATGCGGGCGCCATCGTTCTTCGTGGAACAGACATAGAAGCCTTGCCTGAAGACCCGGACGAATTAGCGGATGCGCTGCAAGCTCTGGCGGGCCCTTCGGCAGGTCCAAATGGCGGGCAGGTTTTCATCGACGGCTTCTCTGGTGGTCGTCTTCCGCCGCGCGAGTCGATTCGCGAGATTCGGATCAACTCGAATCCCTTCTCCGCTGAATATGATCGGCTCGGCTTTGGTCGGATTGAAATTCTCACTAAGCCCGGTACAGACAGGTTTCGCGGACAGGCCTCTTTTAGCTTCAATGACGAGAGCTTGAACTCTCGCAATCCGTTCGCGCCCAATCGAGCGTCATACCAGTCGCGACAGTACGGCGGTAACATCAGCGGCCCACTCATCTCGAAGAAGGCTTCTTACTTTCTGGATTTTGAACGTCGTGAAGTAAATGACAACGATGTCATCAATGCGACCATTATCGATTCGAATTTCAACACCGATCGGTTCAGCCAGTCGGTTCTGACGCCGCAGACACGCACCAGCTTTAGTCCGCGTTTCGATTACCAACTGAACAAGAACAACACCCTGGTTGCGCGCTACTCGTATTCCCGCACTGCGCGGGAAAACTCCGGAGTGGGAGACTTCAATCTCATCTCGCGCGCGTTTGACACGGCCACAACTCAACACAATTTTCAGGTGACGGAAACCGCTATCCTCAGTCCGACAATGGTCAACGAGACGCGCTTTCAATTCACCCGAAGCAGCAGAGAGCAGGAGGGCGACAATTCGATTCCCACCATTCGCGTGCTCGACGCATTCACGGGCGGGGGTGCACCAATCGGATTGTCCTTCAACCGAGAGAACCGCTGGGAGCTGGCCAACAATACTTCGTGGGCTTTGAAACAGCATGCACTGAAATTCGGAGTTCGACTCCGGCACGTCTCGCTCACCGATGTCTCATCGAGCAACTTTGCCGGGACCTATACCTTCGCCGGCGGCGTCGGCCCGCAGCTCGATGCGAACAATCAGGTCGTACTCAGCGGCGGTAACCCGGTGCTGGTTCCGATTACCAGTATCGAGCGATATCGGCGAACGCTTCTGTTTCAGTCTCAGGGTTTGACGACGACGCAGATACGCGCTCTCGGCGGCGGTCCAACTCAGTTCACGATTGCCGGCGGAGATCCCGAGGCAGGTGTCAAGCAGTTCGACTTTGGAGCGTTCGTCCAGGACGACTGGCGCGTGCGCCCGGACTTCACTCTCTCTGCGGGCCTGCGTTACGAAACCCAGAGCAACATCGACAGCTCGTTGAATTTTGCTCCGCGCCTTGCGTTCGCGTGGTCCCCTGGATTCGGTGGCGGCGGTAAGGGTCCCGCGAAGACTGTCATCCGCGGCGGTTTCGGCATTTTTTATGATCGTGTCGGCGAGGACTTGAGCCTGCAGGCCAATCGATTCGACGGCGTGAATCAGCAGCAGTTCCTGGTGACCGAGCCGGCGATTCTGGATCTCGCTCAGTTTACTCTTAACGGCGTTTCGAACGTTCCGTCCGCGGCTACACTTACTGCGTTCTCGCGGCCGCAAACAACCTGGCGGCTGGCCGACGATCTTCAGGCGGCGTATACGATGCAATCGTCGATCAGTCTTGAGCAACAGCTGCTTACGAATTGGACGTTCTCGGCAACATTCATCAATTCGCGCTCACTTCATTTGCTTCGTGCACGGAACATCAATGCTCCGCTGCCGGGAACCTTCGTGGTCGGCGTGGCAACCAGTGGCGTGCGTCCGTTCGGCAACATCGGCAACATCTATCAGTACGAATCCAGTGGACGCCTTAATCAGAACCAACTGATTCTCGGGCTTCGCAACCGGCTCAATCGGCGCTTCTCGCTTTTCGTGCAGTACGGATTCAACGATGCCGAGAGCGATACCGAAGGGGCCGGATCGTTCCCCGCAAACCAGTATGATCTGGACCCTGAGTATGGGAGGGCGGGCGGCTTTCTGGGCGTTCGTCATCGGCTTACCCTCGGTGGAACCATCAATGCGCCCTGGGGCGTGCGTTTGAATCCGCTTGTCATGCTAACTTCCGGTCGACCCTTCAATATCACAACCGGTCGGGATACCAACGGCGACTCTCTGTTCACTGAGCGTCCGGCGTTTGCGACTGACCTGACAAAGCCAGGCGTGATCGTTACGCGCTTTGGCGCGTTCGATCCGAATCCAGCAGTAGGACAGGAACTCATCCCGCGCAATTACGGCACGGGACCAATGTTCTTCAATGCGAATCTCGGAGTGAGCAAGACATTCGGCTTCGGCGGCGGACGTAACGCAGCTGCGACCGCTGCCGCTGCTGATGGCGCCGGAGCTGCGGGCGGAGCTCAAGGTGCTCTGGGCAGAGGCGCTGCTGCCGGCGGAGGCAGAGGCGGTCGTGGCGGCGGAGGTTTTGGCGGAGGTGGTGGCCGTGGTGGAGGCGGGGGCGGCGCTGCGAACGAAAACCGATACAACCTGACCTTCTCGTTGCAGTTTCAGAATCTCTTTAACAGGACGAACGCAGGGCCACCCGTTGGCAACTTGAGTTCGGCATTGTTTGGCCAGTCGCTCTCGACTGCAGGTGGCTTCGGTTTCGGTGCCGGTGGCGGAAATCCCGCGGCCGGCAACCGGCGAGTGGTGGCGTCGCTGAGGTTTAGCTTCTAGATGGAATGGATCATTGAGTCATTGAGTCATTGTTTCGATCACTGACCTAGTTCAGTGCCGACGAACAAAACTTTATGTAGATCAATGACTCAATGACCAAATGAACAAATGCTCAATGACTCAATGATCAAATTCATCAACCCTTGCCATTGAAAAGCCGCGTGCAGCATACTCCGGCCAACGAAAGGAGAACCACTATGTTGCTCGTCACTTTCCACGGAGGCGGTAAGGGACTCAATAACATCTCCGCCTTCGACACCAGCTCGCAAAAACTGCTGACCTCGACCGCATTGGCGACGCCGGATGACGGTGGACTGTCGGAACTACGCGCGATGGTGAGCGCCAACGGGCAGCTCTACGTCGCCAGTGGCGGCAAGGCGACAAGCCAGGTGTTCTGCTATAGCCTGCCCGATTCAACCGGCACTTGCTCATACATCTCACTGGTCATCGGACCAACCCTAAGCAAGAAGGGCCACTTCGAAACCGCCATCGCGCATCCGTTCGGGATCACCTTTGACGGGTCGTCCACGTGCTACATCTCAAACCAGGATACGAACGTGGTGGCGCAAGTCCAGCTCGCCGACAACGAGGGTTCACTGGGGAGTGGCTCTCAGTCGGCTTACCTTAATGGACTATTCCCGCCGCCGGACGTTTTCCTCGAGGGCACGTTTGTCGCATCGCAACAGGGCACCCTGCACGGCGTCTCTGGTAGCGCCCCTGACGTCCCCGCCGACGAGGGCGGACTCGGCGTGTCGACCGACAAGGATGGCAAAGTGTTGAACTCGGTGCGCGATGTGGCGGTAGCGAACGGCATCCTCTTCGTCTGCGATGAGGTAGGCGAACAGATTAATATGTACGCTCTGGCCGACGGCACGTTCCTCGGCTCGAGCACAGTGGCGGGAAGTCCAACACACTTCGCAATCCAAAACGGCGGCCTATGGGTGATCGCCGGGCATTCACTCTTTTGGGGACAGCTTCCTGACTCGACAACCTCCCCCACGCTCACTCTGCAGGCAGTCGCCATCACTCCGCCATCAGGCAATAAGATCGGCGGCATTTCATTCGACGGAGATACTGTCTATGTCCCATTCCAGGCGGGGACCGGATCATCTTCCAGCGGCGGCTCGATCGTCACTTATGATGTGACGCAGAGTTCGCCGTCCACGCTTCCGGTGCTCTCGAATCAAGAGGCTTTTCAGACCCTCACGGACACACCTGAGTTTGTGTTCTTCGTCTGAGAGCGGAGAGTGGCAAGAGTTGAGCCGGCCGACCGACTTCCGCTAGATTTCAGCTTAAGATGTAAGTAGAATGCGTGGGACTCCTGACCCTGATAGTTCGACCGGGTTAGCGTGTGAGTTTGGTTGGTCTGTCGTGAGTTAGCCACTGTTCCCCAAATGATGTGGCTCTCTCATGGCCGTCTAGTAAATGGGAGTCAGTTGTCCCCCCACTGGAATAGTCCTTCGGAGTCTCGTATTGACCGGGGCTTCGAAACTTCCCATCGAAAGCGGAGGCTCCTCTTGGTTGCAAGAAACGACGGTAAGTTTGGTCAACACGTGATTCCATCCGAAATCACCGACCTTCCGCTCAACTCATTCGCACCGCGGCTGGATTGGAGCCTGATGAGCGAGACAGAACACTTCGTCCAGCTCTACGAGAATCACGGGTATCTCATCGAGTCGCTCGGAGGCTTCGTCGGAAGTGGATTGAGAAACGGCGACCCATGCATCGTCGTTGCCACAAAACCGCATCGTGACGAGCTTGAAGACCTGTTGCAGGCATCCGGATTGGATGTACGCGCGGAGATAATGTCGGGCCGATACGTGCCCCTGGATGCGAGTGAGACATTGTCCAGTTTCATGATTGACGGACAGCCATCGCTGGAACTCTTCAACTCAGTCATTGGTGGCCTCATCGCAGGAAATTCAAACGGCCGCCCACTAAGGGTCTTCGGTGAAATGGTGGCGTTGTTGTGGTCCAGCGGAAACTTCGCGGCCTCTATCCGGCTGGAAGAGCTTTGGAACGATCTTCAGCAGAAGCATCGCTTCTCGCTATTCTGTGCCTATCCAATCGACGGCTTTGCCGGCGAAGCGCTCGAGTCGCCTCTGTCCCATGTGTGCGCCACGCATACGCGTGTTTTGCCCACTGAGAGCTTCACTTCTCTCACCGACACCGACGAGCGGCTTCGCGCCATCATTCGATTGCAGCAAAAGGCCCGGTCACTGGAGGCCGAGATCGCGGAACGAAAGGCGGTTGAAGACGCGCTGCGCCGTGTGAAAGATGAATTGGAGATGCTGCTCACCCGCGAACAGATGGCCCGTGCCGATGCGGAAGAGGCCAATCGTTTGAAGGATGATTTTCTGGCTACTGTCTCACATGAACTACGCACGCCACTCAACGCCATCATCGGCTGGTCTCACATGATCAGACAGGGCGGACTCGATGAAGAGACGGTGTCTCGCGCCATAGCTACAATCGAGCGCAATGCCAAGTCGCAGGCCCAGCTGGTGGAAGACATTCTGGATGTGTCGCGAGTGATTTCCGGAAAGCTGCGGCTCCATATAGAGCCCGTCGATATAGCTTCCGTCATCAACGCCGCTATCGATTCGGTTCAACTTGCCGCCGATTCGAAATCCATTCGATTAGCGGTCACTCTCGACCCGTCGGCTCGCCATGTTTCAGGCGATTCCAACCGTTTGCAGCAAGTAGTCTGGAATCTGCTTTCCAACGCAATAAAGTTCACTCCGCCGGGCGGGCGGGTTGACGTTCGCCTTGAGCGCGCGGATTCGAGCGTCCGACTGACAGTAAACGATAGCGGCCCGGGCATCGAGCCGGAATTTCTACCATTCATCTTCGATCGTTTTCGTCAGGCGGATGGAACAAGCACGCGCAGGCATGGCGGGCTGGGTCTGGGACTGTCGATCGTGCGCCACCTGGTCGAGCTACATGGCGGGACCGTTAAGGCGGACAGTCCCGGCGAAGGGTCCGGCGCCACGTTCACCATCACGCTTCCTCTGCCGCCTGATTTCGATCCCAGCCAGAAACGAAGAAGGGGCGTCAAGCCCCATTCGCAAAAGAAGAAAGAGGCACCGCAACTTATCACCGTCGCCTCACTCGATGGGATTAAGGTACTGTTGGTAGATGACGATTCCGACAGCCTTCAAATGCTCTCGCTGATTTTGGGAGAGTACCGGGCGATCGTGCAAACGGCGGAATCGGTCGCGGACGCTCTTGACGCGCTCCAATGGTTCGGGCCCCACGTAATCGTGTCGGATTTGGCCATGCCTGACGAAGACGGTTGCGATCTGATCAGCAGGATCAGATCAGGCGGGGCCGGCGAGCAAATACCTGCCGTCGCTTTAACAGCACTCGTAAGAGTTGAGGACCGAGCCAGGGCGTTGTCGGCTGGATTCAATATGTTTGTCCCGAAACCGGTCGAACCGAACGAGCTCATCACCGCGATCGCGAACCTCACAGATGCCGGAACGATCGAGATCCCAGGTAGATAATAGGGCCCATAGTTGACGCGGGCCGTGCCTCTTACCTCTCGATCCTGAGCATCTCGGCGCGTTTACCTGCCTATACGGAAACGACTATCTGCCACACGAGATGGTGTTTTCCACGATTCGTACGCTCCGAAATTCGACCCATCTATCACGGCACGCAGTTTGCCAATGTGTTCTGACAGGAGGCTAGAAATGAACTCACTTCGGCTAAAGGGCAAAATCAGCGGCGCAATGATAGCGCTCGCGATCTTATTTGGAGTCGGCATCGCGTCGAGCTTTACCGCTCAGGCGCAGTATCGCAACGATCGCGATTGGCGAAACAATCGAAACGACCGCAACGATCGCAACCGGGACAGGGATTGGCGAAACGATCGTAACCGTGATTCTAATCGCGATTGGAGTAATGACCGCAATCGCAACGGCGTCGATGATCGTTACGAGCAGAATAACAATTACGGGTACGGCAACAACGGACGTTATGGAAACAATGGCGGGTACGGCAACAACGGCAGGTATGGCGGCAACGTCTATGCATCCGCAATGAACCAGGGATATCAGGACGGTCTTTACACTGGTTCGAACGATGGCCAGAAGGGTCAGAGCTACAACCCGCAGAGATCGCATTTCTGGAGAGAGGCGAACAACCGTTCCAACTCCGGTTACGGCAATAACGGTCAGTCCATCCAGGCCTATCGCGATGGATTCCTGCGCGGCTACGACGCCGGCTTTCGGCAGTACAGTCGTAACGGCAACTATGGCTACGGTAATAACCGCAGCCGATCGGGAAGCATCCTTGGCCAGATCTTCGGCCGTCCCTAAGTAAAAACCAGAACCACTGAACTGAGAATGCCGCGATGATAAGTCGCGGCATTTTTCGTCTCCATGGGAGGTGCGGAGAGTTCACCAGCGGCACGGGCCTGGAACTTAGGCTTTCCAGCCACCTACGCCATACAGATCGTTCATGAGAGCATTGTACCCGGCTTTATAAACTTCTTTGTGCTCATAATGCCAGAACTCTCTCCTGGTCCAGACGGTTTGCCATTTTGCTTTTGCATGGATCCTGCCGAAACCATGTTTGGCCGCGGTCGCAGTGAAGTCCAGGAGATACTTATTTTTCACCGTTCCCGCATTGTCCGTTTTCACTAAAGCAACTTTGGTCCCCTGGCTTCCGTCCTGTTGCTTACAAATCAGGTACGTTCTCCACCAAACTTTTCCAGCATCTAATTCTCTCTTCAGGAGTAAGTTCGCGGCCCCCTGGTTATAATCGAACGCCACCCCCAGTTTATGCGGACTCCTTGTTACAGAACCCGGATTGTTCTGCTTAAAACTCTTATCTCTAAATATGTCTCCACACGTGTCCAGGAAATCTCCGCCCGTTGCTAAGAACACTTCCTCTCTCAGTGCCAAAAAGGCCGGGGCGACAATGTCTCTTCTGAGATAGTCTACACAACCTTTGACTCTGACCTTCTGTAGTTTCGGATTGTTGGGTTCAGCCATCGCTTCTTCTCCTTCTCGTTACAGTGGAATAACCAGAATTTTCGAGCTGCGGCTCCATCATAGCTGTTTCTAACGCCACTTTCATAGCATTGTTTGGAAGCGCTGACGAGGCGCATTTCACTCGATTGAATTGCCACGGCGAAGGCGCCCGGAAGCAAGTAGGAGCTCTGCGTTGAGTATGGCCGCGCCCGCCGCGCCCCGTATCGTGTTGTGGCTGAGCACGACAAAGCAATAGTCCATTACCGCATCGGGCTTAAGACAACCAACTGTGATGCTCATGCCGTTTCCTGCATCTCTATCAAGCCGAGGCTGCGGGCGGTCGGGCTCGTCGCGAACAATGATGGGACGCTCCGGCGCTGAGTGTAGACGCATCTCCTGAGGCAACGACGAGAACGAGGTGAACGTTTCGCGCAGCGCTTCGCGCTCAACAGACCGTGAGAGCTTTAGACGTACTGAGGCCATGTGTCCGTCAGTCACGTTAACGCGATTGCACTGCGCACTCACCTTCAGAGGCGCGTTTTCAATTCCTCCGTCGCTGAAACGCCCGAGTATCTTGAGCGTCTCTGTTTCGATCTTCTCTTCCTCGCCCGCAATGAACGGCAAGATGTTGTCGTTGACGTCAAGCGACGCGACGCCCGGATAACCTGCTCCTGATAACGCCTGCATGGTGGTCGCGATCACGGACTCTACTCCAAAACGCGCGTGCAATGGCGCAAGCGCCAGAGCCAGCATGATCGTCGAGCAGTTCGGGTTGGTAACGATGAAGCCGGCGTTGCCATAGCGCTGACGGTCCAGCAGACAAAGATGTTCATGGTTGACTTCGGGAATCAGCAGCGGGACATCGTCAGCCATTCGATAGGCTGAAGAGTTGCTGATGACGGGAAAGCCCGCGCGCGCGAAGTCTCCTTCGACCTGGTGCGCCATTTCTCCCGGCAAGCTTGAGAAGACCAGATCACAATCAAGCGGCGGAGTGGGCGCCTTAACCGTCATCGATCGCACCCGATCCGGCATTTCGCCCGGCAACCGCCAGGTGCACGCCTCGGCGTACGTCTTTCCCTGCGAGCGATCAGAAGCAGCGAGCGCCGTCAGCTCGAACTGGGGATGGTCCTCCAGTAGCTGTATAAAGCGCTGACCAACTGTGCCCGTCGCACCCAGGATGCCGACGCGAAGTTTTGACTCCATCAATGCGCGCCTCTCTTCTGCGAAAGACTATCCAGCCCGCTCTTCATTCGCGCGACACCCTCTGCCAGTTTATCTTCCTCGGCGCAGAACGAGACGCGAAGATAACCTTCGCCTTCGCTGCCAAAGGCCGCACCAGGAACTGTGATAACGCCATGCTCTAACATCGCTTCCGCCACATCCATCGAGCTGAACTCGGAACCGGTTTCAACCATCGTATAAAACGCCCCGTCCGGTACCACCGCACGCAGACCGAGCTCATCCTTTACCAGCCCAACCAGCACATCGCGCCGCGCTCGGAACTTAGCTCTAAATTGTTCGCGGGCCTCGTCTGCTTCCGCTGTCCATGCCGCGAGCGCAGCCTTCTGGGAAATGGTGGCGGCGCAGGTTGTGACATAGCCATGGAGAACAAGCGAGCTGCGCAGAATGGCAGCGTCGCCGCAGATCCATCCGATGCGCCAGCCCGTCATGCTCATCGACTTCGAGAGCCCGCCAATAACAATCGTGCCCGGGAAAAACTCAGAGATCGTTTCCGGCATCTGCGAATCGTAATAGAGCTCTCGATAGATTTCGTCGCTGATCACCACGCAGCCCGTGCCCTCGAGGGCGGATGACATCGCCTTCAGATCTTCGGCGGAGAGAGTTCGACCCGTCGGATTCGACGGGCTGATGCAAACGACGACTTTTGTTCGCGGAGTCAGCGCCTGACGAAACGTTTTAGGATCGAACCCGAAGTCGCGGGATGCCGGCATCCTGTAGAAACGCGGGATACCTCCGGCCATTCTCACGATCGTTGGGTAAGCGACAAATCCGGGATCTGGTAACAGGACCTCGTCGCCGTCATCGACGAGTGTCAACAGCGCAAGGTAGAGAGCTTCCTGCGAACCGGCCGTGATGATCACTCGATCGGCGTTGGATTCGAGGTATGGATACCCCGACGTAACTCTCTCTCGAAGCGCCGGCAATCCCGCGTGCGTGGTGTAGCCATTCTGTTCTTCCGTGATGACACGAATGGCTTCCTCTCGAATGACGTCGGGCGTCGGAAGGTCTGGTTCACCAAGTCCAAGATTGATGCTGCCCGGGCGCGCGCGGTCGAAGACCTGTCTGATAAGGCTCTTCTCGATTCCACGCAAGCGCGCCGCAGGCTGAAACTCGCTCAACGCAGATAGTCCTCCAACTGCACGGCCTTGCCCGTCTTCTCGTCTCGATACTTTACGATCACAGGTGCATAGAGTGACAGCCCCCACTCTCTTCCCTTCTCACTGTTAACTGCGCGCGCACCGGGCACCACCACCGCCCCCGCTGGAATCTCCAAGGGGGTTTCATCGGTGCGGCGGTAGACTTCTTCGCGCACCAAATCGAAAACCGGTGTCGAGCCGGTGAGAATAGTTCCTGAGGCAAGCACTGCGCCTTCGCGCACAATCGTCCCTTCGTATATTCCGCAATTGCCGCCGACCAGCACGTCGTCTTCGATGATGACTGGAACAGCTCCTACCGGCTCTAATACACCACCCACTTGCGCAGCCGCCGAGAGATGCACACGCTTTCCGATTTGCGCGCAGGAACCCACCAACGCGTGGCTATCGATCATCGTTCCTTCATCAACGTAAGCTCCAGCGTTGATATACATCGGCGGCATGCAGACAACACCTGGCGCAACGTAAGCGCCGTCTCGAATGCTGGAACCGCCCGGGACAATTCTCACTCCATCTTTTAGCTTTGTCGCACGGACGGGATATGTACTCTTGTCGAAGAACACCAGGTTGCCGTCGGAGAGCGACATGTCGGTGATCTTGCCCATGCGAAAGCCGAGAAGAATTCCCTGTTTGACCCACGAGTTGACGCGCCACATGCCTGTCGCATCCCGTTCCGCCGCGCGCACGGAGCCACTATTGAGCCCCTTCTTGAACTCGTTGAAGATCGCCTGGTCCTTGAGAGTAAATTCTGTCCTGCCGGCGGCGGTATGCTCTTCAACCCACTCACGCAGCATGCGAACTCCCTTTGATCAGCCCCAGCTCGATCAGCACATGGCGCACTCGCTCGCGGCTCGCATCCTGTATTGGCACCAGCGGCAAGCGCAGGTTCTCGTCGATTAATCCCATCATCGCCATCGCTGCTTTGACCGGCCCTGGACTCGACTCGATGAAGTTCACTTCCATCAACGGAAGCAACCTGTACTGCAAAGCCCGCGCCTGTTCCCAATTGCCATCGAGCGCGTAGGTCACCAACTGAGACATCAAGTCGGGTATTTCGTTCGAGACCACCGAGACTATTCCCTCCGCGCCGAGAGCTATCAGGGGCAAGGTAACAGCGTCATCACCGGAGAGCACACTAAACCCTTCCGGCCGGTCGCGCAGAATAGCCATGATCTGGGAAAGATCGCCAGACGCTTCTTTGACGGCGACGATGTTTTCGACGTCGCGTGCCAGCTTTAGAGTCGTAGCCGCGTTGATATTGGAGGACGTGCGCCCTGGAACGTTGTAGAGGACCACAGGCAGATCATCGACAGCCTGTGCGATCGTTCGAAAATGCTCGTAGAGGCCGGCCTGCGTAGGTTTGTTGTAATAAGGAGCGACAACGAGTACGGCGTCCACACCCAGCTCTCGCGCCGCGATGGAGTTTTCAACCGCGGCTGCGGTGGAATTGCTTCCGGTGCCTGCGATGACCCGTGCACGTCCGCGCGCAACTTCGACAGTGATCCTGATCACTTCGCGGTCTTCCTCTTCTGTCATCGTCACACTCTCGCCCGTCGTGCCACATGGGACAAGCAGGAGGACGCCTCCGGCGATTTGCCTCTCGATCAGAGCACGCAGCCGCTCGGTATCGATCGCTCCCGTCGATGTAAATGGCGTGATGAGCGCCGTCGCGCAACCGCGCATCCATTCAATTTTGGTCGTCATCGTGTGTCATCCTTTCTTCAAAATGTCGTCCATCACCTGCGAGAACTCATAGACACCTCGCCGGCCAACGATCCAACCTGCGGCCATTAGCGCCCCGGCCATAAACCCTTCGCGAGATCGCGCCTCATGGCTGAGAACGATCTGATCGGCCGGCCCATCAAAACCCACTCGGTGAGTGCCCGGAATGTGGCCGGCGCGCGTGCTCGCCACCGACAACTCGGCTGGACCGAAGCGTTCAGCCACAAGATCGCGCAATCGCAGCGCGGTGCCGGAAGGGGCGTCCTTCTTGCGCGAGTGGTGCGCCTCTTCTATGAATGGCTCGTAGCCCTTCGTCGTCTGGAAGAGCTCCGCTGCGTACGACACCATTCGATAAAAGATATTCACACCAATTGAAAAGTTCGCTCCATAGACGAACGCGCCGTGTTTCTCCTCGAATATGAGACGCACCTGGTCATGGTCTTTCCAGCCCGTGGTGCCCTCGACCAACGGAACCCCGGCTGTTGCGCAGGCCTCGGCGTTCTTGAGCACAGCAGCAGCAATGGAGAAATCTATGGCGACGTCGTGTCCGGCAAGGCGCGCGGACAACTCCTGGATGCTTCGTGATCCATCGCTTGAGGTAAGTACAAGCGAGACCTCGTGGCCGTTCTGGCGAGCCAGAATCTCGACCATCCGGTTCATAGCCCCATGACCGATGAGGGCGAGTTTCATCTGACTTCTCCGGTCGACAAGGTGTGTGCTTACCGTCGGACCCGGGGCCGACAGGGCTTATGAATTGCCAGACTGGCTAAATGGATTTGGCCATGGCGCGCTGTTGATAGGCAGGAATCTCTCTCTTACATTGCTGCGCCAGTCGAACATAGAGATCAACGGCTTGGATTAGTTCCCGTTTGTCCACCCGCTCGTGCGCCGTGTGAGCGTCAAGAATGGACCCTGGACCCAGCAGAAGCGGACTTCCCCATTTTGTTAAGTAAGGAATGTCCGTCGTAAAGCGAACGATCCGCTGCTCAAACTCAGCCACTGTATACATGCGGACTGGCTCGGAAACCGACATGTACTTCAGTTGCACACCACTTCCATCAATCGCTGTCTCGAGGATCCTCTTTACGACGGAGGAAGCTTTCGTCAGACGAATATGTATCTCCGCTTCAGCTTCGGCAGGAATGACATTCGTGCGTGTGCCGCCAGAGATGACACCAATGTTGCATGTAGTCTCGCCGAAAAACGGATCCAGCGGCCATTCGATCTTGCGTAATAGTTCCAGCGCGTCGAGTAACCGCTCAATCGCCGATTCACCCATCTCCGGATATGCCGAATGTGCAGCACGTCCTTCTGCACGGATCCTCAGACGTAAAGATCCCTTCGAACCTGTTGCCAACAGATTATCGGTGGGTTCGCCGTTTATCAGAAAGCTACACTCGTCTGCTACTGAATGCTCGTTCGCGGCACGCGCACCAAGACTGCTCGCCTCTTCGTCGACGGTAAACAACAAGCCGATATCGTCCACACCTTGCGAGCGAAGTTGTTCGGCGGCGGCAATCTGAGCCGCAATGATTCCTTTGGCGTCGCACGCGCCCCGGCCGTAAACATGAGTGATATCTTCGCTGGACGGAATGAACGGCGGCACGGTGTCCATGTGCGTTGAAAATACAATGCTGGGAGGCTGGCCGGTCGTAGCAATAAGATTCGATCGGCCGAACACCGCGGCCTGACGCTCGACGTTATACCCGAGCCCTTCGAGATGCGACGAGAGAAAGCGCCCTATCTCCTCTTCATCACCAGTGACGGAGGGTATGTCTATTAACCGACGCGTAAATTGGATCACATCCATTGAGTCACCTAGGCAGCACCGACTGCCCGTACACTTTCGTTCTGCCAAGCGAAGAATCCACTGTGCAGTTTATCGACTACGTCGGCGACACGATCTTCATCGATTGCGAAGGTGAGATTTATTTGCGACGCTCCCTGGGAAATCAGCGAGACATTAATGTCCTCGATCATGCTGAAGATTCGCCCGGCGATCCCCGGCGTCGTGCGGAGTCCTTCACCAACCACGCAGACAATCGCACGATTTTCTTCAACTTTGACGGAGCCAAGGGCTTTCAGTTCGACGATCACCTCCGAAAGATCGTTGGTGTTGTCGAGCGATAACGACACGCTGACCTCAGACGTCGTGACCACGTCGACTATGATCTTATGCCTGTTGAAAATATCAAAGATGGCGTGCAAAAAACCGTAAGCCCCGAGCATCCTTGCAGACGTGACCTGGATGGTGGTGACTCCGGTTTTATGTGCGATAGCCTTCACGGTGTGCGGCGACGTTTCCGTCTCTGCGCAAACGAGGGTGGTTCCCTCAAGTGGCGCGCGCGAATTGCAAATTCGCACCGGGATATTGTGTTCGATGGCTGGTTGAAGTGTCTTAGGATGCAGGACCTTCGCACCGAAATATGCCAACTCGGCTGCTTCCGCATGCGAGAGACGCGGGATAGTGTAAGCCTCTCCGACTATCCTTGGATCGGCGGTCAAAACGCCTGGTACATCCGTCCAGATTTGGATCTCACGAGCATCTACGGCGGCGCCGATGATTGCCGCCGAGTAATCAGAGCCGCCACGTCCAAGGGTGGTCGTCGAACCCTTGCGTGACGAACCGATGAAGCCGCCCAATACGGGGATGACACCCTGAGCAACGAGTGGTTTCAAATTCTTACGGGTACGCTCGTTGGTCTGGGCAGAAATTGGCGCAGCACAACCGTGCTCATCGTCAGTCAGAATACAGTCCCTGGCATCGACATATTGCGATGCCAGGTTAATGCCCCGCAAAGCTTCCGCGAGCAAGGCAGCCGAGAGACGTTCCCCATACGAGACGATCACATCCTGCAGGAGTGGCAACGACTGCGAGCGCAATGAGACGGCCTGCAACAGGCCGGCTATTTCCGTCTGTGCACGCTCGATGACAGTCAAGTAACGCTTCTTCGCCATTGGACGGAGCAGGCAACGAGCGACGTCTCGATGGCGGTCAAAGTGTTCGTCCAAAGCATCAACCGCTATACGTGCGCCATCGGCTAATGCAACTTGCACACTGCTCAATAGAGCGTCCGTCATTCGACTCATCGCCGATACGACTACGATCGGTCGCGACTCGCGGTGAGACTTGACGATATCCATCACCCGTCTAAAAGCGGTTTCGTCGGCGAGGGAGGTTCCGCCAAACTTCATGATTATGGGAGGAAAATTCATAGTTCCACTCTCAAGGATAGGAATCCGACGATCTTTTTATGGCGCTCTGAAATGCAAAAAAGGTCAGCCGTGTGAATTCACACGACCGACCTTCCGAATCTAACCTCAACTGTGCGCCAAGCGCACAACCAATAGTTCACGTCGTAGCTCTCCACCTGCCTGGGTGACAGTCGTTGGGATTTAGCCTCAACGACCAACGCGCCTCTCGATTGAAGGATCGAGAAAGCGAATTTCGGCGACCGTCCCCTTTCGTCGATCCTTCCACCGCTGGTGGCCCTTCAAATTCGGATCGATTACTCTTGGCGGTCGCGCCTCTACACTAGTTTTCAAATAGACGTCCCTGGGACGAATGGTCAACCTTAGCCAGAGTTGTCCGCTCTGTCAAGCTTCCGCAATTCGCTAACCAGCTCAAGCTTGTCGAACATCAAGCTGCACGCTCAGCCCGCTGCGGAGGTCGAACGGCCCGGCTCTGACACTTCCTTGATTAGTTCGCCCGCGTCTTGCCTGGCGGCAGACTTCGCTATGTCGGCCAGGGCGACGATTCCGCAGCAGGCGCCGCTGTCATCCACCACTGGCACGCGCCTGATCTGTTTTTCTTCCATGATTCGACAACATTCCTCGATCGGCGTATTGCGAGCTACGGTGATGCACGGCTGTGTCATGCATTCGGCAGCAGTCATCGTCAGGGGATTTGACCCCTTCGCTACCGTCCGACAAGTTATGTCGCGATCAGTTATGACGCCGACGGGCTTCATGCTCGCCATGTTGTCTACGACCGGTATCTCCCCGCAGTCATGTTCGACCATCATCTCAGCCACACGCTGAAGAGTTGAGTCCGGTGTAGCGCAAGCCGGATCCGATGTCATAACATCTTCTACTCTCATTTGCTCTCCTCCTTATTCACCGCGGCGATCCTTAATGGATGTTGCGCAGACTTACGCTCTAACTTCAGACGGGTTTTTCGCCTCACCTGGAGATCGAACGTTTTATACCTTGGGGGCAGTGGGTCGGCTTAAGGGGATTTCGGTATCAGGGGAACTGTCGAAAGTATTACACTCGCGCGCACCGGGTGTCTACTCGCACAGATCAGGACTCGAGATGCATTACGACAAGAAAGAAGAATCCCACTCCCTTGCGAGATCCATCCCACGATGGCGGTAAAATACCGGCCTCGGCACGACAGTCCAGGCCGGCGGCGAGAATTCTCATTACATTCTGGAGGAACACCCATGATCAGGAAATTGAAGTCCGGTGAGTATCGTCTGTATTCACGCAAAGTGGACTCCAAGACCGGGAAACGAAAAAATCTTGGTACGTTCAATACGAGGGCCGCCGCCGAAAAGCACGAGCGCGCAGTCCAATATTTCAAACGTAAAGGCTGATGGGAAACTTCTAACGTGTGTCGACCCTAACAACGCATCTTTAGCCAACGAGCCCCCCAAACCTCCCGCGGGCATGTGGTTCCCGGTTCGGATTGTGTTATCTTCTGTTCGGTATTGCCGAGATCACGTCTCCGTTTCTGTACGGTAGCGAACATATCTGGTATATTCACCCTCGAAAGTTAGCCTCTCGCCATTAGGATCGAGTCTCCTACTCCATCCCATGACGCCTGTTGCCTACTCTCAGGACACCAGATTAAGGGCAGTAACACTTTTATTTCCGAGCTGAGGTAACGGGTCAATGAAGATTCTTCTCTACAATCCGGACAATGGCGTCACGCGCAACTTCATGCCGCACCTTTGGATGTTCCTTCTTCAGGCCCTTACGCCGAAGGATCACGAGGTATTGCTGATCGACGGGAACGCTCGTGCGATGAATGAAGCGGAACTGGTCGAATTCGTGCGGGAACAAAAGGTGGACCTCGTCGGCATCGGCGCGATGACTCGCATGATAGCCAAGGCATATCGGATGGCGGACGCGTTACGCGCGGCCGGAGTCCGTGTGGTTATGGGTGGACCGCACGTTACAGAAGTGCCGGACGAAGCGCTCGGTCGCGACGGCGGTCAACGTCATGCCGACGCCATCGCGCTCGGCGAGGCAGATCAGACATGGCCGCAGATCGTGATGGATGCAGCGCGTGGTGAACTAAAAGAGGTTTACCAACCCGAACGCGACGCAAAAGGCAACGACATCAAGCCAAGCCTTCAGCCATATCCCACCATTCCCTGGGAGTCGCTTGACCTCAACCAATTCAATCTCGTACCAAAAATTGCTCGACCGATGCTGTCCCGAATGGGCGGAGGATGGGGCGCATTCCACGTGGTGCCGATTGAGACCGGGCGAGGATGCCCCTATGGTTGCGAGTTCTGCACTGTCACAGGGTTCTTCGGCGATTCGATTCGTTTCCGAACGAACGAAAGCGTGGTCGACGAACTGTTGAGACTCAAGGCTCGGGCGCGCCGGGAAGGCGGGCAGGTGGCAGTTTTCTTCATCGACGACAATCTGGCGATCAACACCAAGCGGTTGAAAGCGCTTCTTAAAGCGGTCATCGCCGCCGGGGCACAACTTCCCTGGGTCGCGCAGATCAGCGCAAATTTACTGAAAGATGAAGAGCTGGTGGACCTAATCAAGGAATCCGGCGGGAAATGGATTTTCATTGGCATGGAGTCGATCGACCCGGCCAACATGGCGGACGTCAATAAGAACTTCAGCAAGCCTGGCGAGTACGGCGCCGTGCTGGAACGCCTGGCCCAACGCAATATCTACGCAATTACTTCTTTTATCTTCGGAATGGACAACGATACGCCGGGAGTGGCCGATCGAACGCTCAAGGAGATCCATTCATGGCCGCCGGGGCTCCCGGTCTTCGGCCAGCTGACTCCCTTTCCGGCCACACCTCTTTATGATCGGCTGCAAAAGGCCAACCGACTCGCGCGCCCCAAGCACTGGCTGGATTTCGCACCCTTCGAGATGGCGCACGCGCCCTTGAAGATGACGATTAAGGAGGCTCGAGCCGAAGTAGATCGCGCCTGGGCAGCGTCCTATAGCCCAGAGCGAAACGCCAACGCGGTCGAATCGCTAAGCGACGCAAACATTCAATACCCCATCAGCCATCTCGTTGCTCGCCTCTTTTTCCGGGGAATCTACTTTCCTCAGATGAACAAGCGCGCCTGGTTCAAGCTGATCGCGCAGAACCGGCGGACCGTATACGGGCTCGTGAGAGAGGGATTTTCAGTATGGCGCTCCTCGCGGAAACGAAGCAGGCAACCGAGTTCGACATCAATCGAAGTGGAGGATTCCTAAATATTATTTCGAGCTAAAGGCGCGCAAACACTCGTGCTTATGGATTATTCAACCTCTCTTTGGCCATTAGGAGTTGCAACCGTCGCACTTATTAGTGCATCATAGTGGCCGGTTATTCCTTCTCTCTTGCATCAACGGTGATGCGCTACACGCTGGATAGTCTTTCGCGATGGCGTTTTGGATAGTTCGAGAGTAGGCTGAATTAAACTCTAGAAGCCGCTCCCTTCAAGGAGCATCCGAACCCGAAGCCTTCGCTGCCTACCGTTTCACCGAAGCCCCTTTAATTCGCAGCTTCTCTTTATGACTCCTCTTATGCAGGAGAAGGTACACATCTATGTCTATGAAACTATACGTCGGAAATCTGTCGTTCCAAACAACGAGTGACGAACTACAGCAACTGTTCGCTCAGGCGGGCACGGTCGAATCGTCAGCAGTGGTTGAAGATCGCGATACGGGTCGCTCACGCGGCTTCGGCTTTATCGAAATGTCGACCGCAGAAGAAGGCAAGACAGCTATTGAGCAGTTCAATGGCAAGGAAGTCAACGGCCGCAACCTGACAGTCAACGAAGCAAAACCGCGCGAAAATCGCAGCGGTGGCGGCGGTGGCGGTCGGGGTGGTTACGGCGGTGGCGGTGGTGGTGGACGCAACGGCGGCAATTCGCGCTGGTAGCTCCGGGCCAACGGTCCTGGCAATAAGCCAAGCGTCTCCGGCCAATGCTTAACGCAGCCGGAGACGCTCCCAAAATTTATTCAAGTTGAGCGCGCTCCCGACGATCGGTATGAGCAGCGCCAGAAAGATTTCATGAACTTTTCCCAACTCGGACTACAGTCTGCGCTCGTGCGCGCTTGTGAGTCCCTCGGGTATACAGAACCCACACCAATTCAAATAGAGGCGATACCTATCGTCTTGACCGGGGCCGATCTCATCGGCTGTGCGGAAACGGGAACGGGCAAAACCGCAGCGTTCCTACTCCCCATGATTCAACGTATGGCTGAGAAGCCGCGACCGGGAATACGCGCTCTCATCCTGGCTCCAACCCGTGAGCTGGCAACGCAGATAGAAGCGATGTACCGCTCCTATGCGCCAAAAAATGCTCGCTGCGTAACTCTCATCGGCGGCGCCGGAATCGGACGCCAGTCTGAGGCGCTGCGTCGTGGCGTCAGTATTGTGATTGCTACACCCGGACGCCTTCTAGATCACATGGAGCGGGGCGCCATCAACTTTTCGCATTGCGAAACGCTGGTGCTTGACGAAGCCGACCGAATGCTGGACATGGGCTTTTGGCCCTCGATCAAGCGCGTGCTGGCGGTGCTTCCAAAAGAGCGTCAGACTTTGCTCTTCTCCGCCACCATGTCCGCAGCCATCGAGAAGATCGCGCGTTCGACAATGCGCGCACCCAAACTGGTCGAGGTTAGTCAACGCGGACACGCACCGCTCACGGTCGAGCAGACCGCTTATCCAGTCGCGATGGAATCCAAGACAGCGCTGTTGCTGGACCTTTTGGAGCGCGAACGCTTTGATCGCGTGCTCGTCTTTACACGCACGCGGCGCGGGGCCGAGCGCCTATCGCATATCCTTGAAGCTCGATCGCATAAAGTGAATCGCATCCACGCCGACCGTTCACAGCCTCAGCGCGAAGCCGCCCTGAGAGGATTCAAGAACGGCCAGACCCGCGTGTTGGTTGCGACCGACATCGCAGCCCGGGGTATTGATGTCGATTCCATCTCGCATGTTATCAACTACGACGTTCCGGCGGCGCCTGAAGATTACGTGCACCGCATCGGACGAACCGGCCGAGCGGGCAATCGCGGTAGAGCAATTACTCTGGTTACCCCAGTGGAAGAGCTATCAATGCGAGCAATCGAACGCCTGACCGGGAAATCCATCGAACGCGTTCTGCTGCAGAGCTTCGGCGGAGTCAAACAGGCGAGCGCAAGCGCGCCCAGACCGTTCGCTTCGAGTGGCCGCGGAGCGGGCAGTGGCCGTCGTTCGTTTAGACCACGGCGAGCTCGCTAAACGCCCTGTAAAGTGCCTTGTGCGCGTGCCCGCCAAAGGCCCGCGCCTTGCATCTCGGGGTGTTTTTAGTGCATCATAGTCCCGGTTACTCCTTCTCTCGCGCATCGACGGTGATGCGCCCCGCGCCTTGCAGAATTGGCGGCGGCGTTTTGGATGGTTCGAGAGCGGGCTGATTTAAACTCGAGAAGCCGCTCATTGCAGAGCATACGAACCAAGCGCCTTCGCTGCTTACCGTACTTCGGAAGCCAACTTCGATTCGAAGCTTCTTTCATTCCTCCTGTTTAGAGGAGAGGTATAACTACATCTATGTCTATGAAACTCTACGTCGGCAATCTCGCGTTCCAGACCTCAAGCGATGATCTGCAGCAGTTATTTTCCCAAGCAGGTACCGTTGAGTCAGCCTCAGTAGTTGAAGATCGTGAGACCGGACGTTCGCGTGGCTTCGGCTTCGTGGAAATGGCGACCTCGGAAGACGGCCAGAAGGCTATTGAACAATTCAATGGCAAGGAGTTCAACGGTCGAAATCTGAACGTCAACGAAGCTCGTCCACGTGAAGATCGCGGCGGACGTGGCGGCGGCGGTGGTCGCGGCGGCTTTGGCGGCAATCGTCCTGGCGGCGGCGGCGGACGCGGCGGCGGTTATGGCGGCGGCGGCGGACGTGGCGGCGGTTATGGCGGCGGTGGAAATCGCGGCGGCGGCGGCGGTGGCGGTGATCGCGAGCCGCGCTGGTAATTGTAATGCCACGGCGCCGGCACGATAACTTCAAGCACCCTGGGCGATGCTTGTCATGGCCGGGTGCTTGAGCTCTTTAGGCCTCCAGTTTGCGCCCATATTCAGTTGCGATAGCTAACATAGTGCAAGCAGCACCGAGCGTTAATTTTTAGAGGAGATATAGTTTGGCTAAAGAAGACCTGATTCCGGCTGAAGGTGTCGTGATTGACAAGCTGCCGAATGCTTTTTTCAAGGTGCAGCTTGATGGCGGAGACCACATGGTGCTGGCCCAGATCTCCGGCAAGATGCGCAAGAATTTTATTCGTATCCTTGCAGGCGATCGAGTCAGCGTTGAGCTCTCTCCTTATGACCTCACCAGAGGGCGGATTACATACAGATACAAATAGAAATGCAAAACCTCCGCGCGCTCGTCTTTGACCGTTGAGTAGTTTACATTTACTGAAAGAGAGTTCTTATGGAGAAGCTGGAGAAGCAGACATTCGCAGTCGGCGATCGAGTTGAGAAAATGTGCGGCAGGTGCGAGGTCGAACGCGGCCACGTCGTCGCATCAATCACCAAGCGAGGCCAGATCTCGCGAGTAACATGCCCCATCTGCGCGACGCGCAGTTCCTTCAAAAGCAGCGATTCAAGCAATCGCTCTGTCCTAAAAGCCGGGGCGCCGTACGACCCCAAGCGGACCTATCGCACCGGCCAGACAATCGTTCATCCCTCCTTTGGTCCCGGCGAAGTTACCGCGATCATCGAACCGCAGAAAATTGATGTGCTCTTTTCGGATCGTCTACGACGTCTGATCCATGCGCGTATTTAAGCGCCGAGCACAGCGCGCCCGCGCACGGCAGAAATGGAATAAGTCACTTCGCGAGTGGGCGGGAGTCGGTACGAGAGTAACTTTCCGGGCGGAAGTCATGCCTGGTCGCGACCCAGGGGAACGCACGTTTACCGTGGCTCGCATCGTTTCAAGTGGCCGAGTTGAACTGACAGGTTTGGCCGGCGAGCATGCTGAGACCGAATTTGAAGCGACCCACAAAGACGTGCAAGGGGCGTTAGGTATCGAAGGAGTCTGAAGTGCAACTAGAAGACAACGTGACGAAAATCGCACATAAAACTAAATTCAACTGGCTTACTGCAATTTTCATGGTGCTCTTTCATCTCGGCGCTGTAGTCGCCGTCTTCATGTGGAGCTGGCAGGCATTGGTCGCCGCTCTTATTCTCTGGTGGGTCGCGGGCAGCCTCGGCGTTGGCATGGGCTACCATCGACTCTTAACGCATCGCGGATACAAGGTGCCGAAAGCGGTCGAATATTTCCTGACCATTTGCGGAATGATCTCACTCGAGGGTGGACCGATTTATTGGGTCGTGACCCATCGCATTCATCATGCTCATACTGACGGCGCGGGCGATCCACATACGCCTCGCGACGGAGGTTGGTGGGCGCACATCGGATGGATTTTGACCGGAACGGCACAAGGCCATGACGAAGCCACGCTGCAACGCTATGCGCCAGATCTAATGAAGGACAAGGTCCACGTCTGGCTTAATCGCCTCTACTGGGTCCCCTTGGTTCTGCTCGGCGTCGCGTTGCTTCTTCTGGGTGGCTGGAAGATGTTGATGTGGGGAACAGTCCTGCGAGTTACTTTCGGGCTACATTCGACGTGGCTGGTTAATTCAGCTACACACATGTGGGGAAGCCGGCGCTTCGAAACAAAGGATGATTCGAAAAATAACTGGTGGGTCGCGCTGCTGACTTTCGGCGAAGGCTGGCACAACAACCATCATGCACATCCAACCGCAGCTCGCCACGGCTTAGCGTGGTATGAGATCGACGTCAGCTGGTGGGGCATATGGACGCTTCAATTTCTGGGGCTGGCGAAATCGATCAAGCTGGTGAGGCTAACAACGCCTCTGCCTGAGGTCCAACCGTCGCGCTAGGTTTGAGTTCATCATGAACGGGTTGAGGGTTTATATCAACGCTCTCGGGTCCGAGACCAAGAGTAGTCACCGGATCTTTTATAGCCGGCGCGATGATGGACCATATTATCGTTGGGACTATGTTGCCGAGAAAAACCGTTGGTGCTGTTCTCGTGTGAGACCTGACCTTCTTCCCTACTCTCTAAGGACGGCCCAGAAAGCCGTTCCCACCGAGTTGCGTACCGAGTTGCTTTCACATTATCTGGATTGAGCCCACGCCGAAGCCCCTCATTCTCCGTGGGCCCCACTTCCGATCGCAAGTCCCAAATCTTCGACGCTTTCCAATAGAGTAATTAAAACCGCTTTCACCCGAATGGAGAGTTTGGGGAGAGTATCCTTCTCGTCCGTCCGCACCTGCTAGACTCACCTCGAAGCAGGTCGCTTCGCCGTCACTACGATAATTAGCGCATCGCTTGCCGGACCGACGTTTAGAGTGCCCACGATTGTCGGCTCGCCTTCCTTGACGGTGATGTCCGTTTGGATGCCCGTCTGTTCATATTGCACCGTCGGCACCGGACTTCCGTTACTCGCGATGCTGGGCACCTGAATGGGGATGCGGGCGCCGAAATTAAAATCCAACATCTGCACACTTTCGCGCCCCGATTCATCCTTGATCAGTCTTACGTTATTGACCCGAAATTCATTGAACCCGGGAGTGGCCGTAGTCGCCGCGGACGACGCCAGCAGCGGACCGCCCACCCATCTTAGACTCAATCGGCCTCCGTTTTTTACACGATTAAGCAAAGTTGCCGCCAGTCGATAACTCTTGAACGAGAAAGTCGCTCGCAGTTGTTTTACTACGGCATCGAGCGAGCCCGGCAGTTTTTCTTCGTCACCGGTTGGTGTTTTAGTGCCCACCAATAGATGCAGTTGAACTTCGAGCCCGCTCGCGTCTTCTGCTTTGGCCTGGGCAGCCGCGAGGGCGGAATCTTGCGCGCTGGCGCGACTGGTTGTAGCGATCGCGCCTGTCAATAGCAACGCTATGACTAAACACGCCCGTTGGAATTTGAGCAGTGACATCACAATATCTCCTTCGATTCAAAATGTTCGATGGCCGCAGTTGTTCTCCTGCAAATCTGGAGCGCGCGGCTTTGTCGCTGGGTTGACACGCGCAGCTGCCGAAGAAGTTCCGCCCGTATCAGAGGAAACTTCGACACATAGCAAAAAGGACTGAGACGCGTGCGCCTCAGTCCTTTTGATTCCCCAAAGGATATCAGGTCTTACTTGCCGGCCGGCGGGTCGGCACCGAGCGGTACGATCCACAATTCGGTTGTGGTTTGATCGCGCGATCCCCCGTCGAGAGTCACCAGCCGCGCCGAATCGATCCCGCGAGTTAGAACCAGATACTCGGTGGTGCGCTTGATCCGCTTCTGTTTCTCCGCAGCGTTAACGCGCGGCCCGCCGTAGACAATGATATATCCCTTGGCGCTCGGATCGTTCTGCAGTTGGATGGCAAAGTTATCGAGTCGTGCTTTCTCGTCATCGCGCGGAAGAGGCGGATAGTAATCGACCAGGGTTGATGTGATCTTCCTGGGAATCTGCACCGTATATTGCGCGGCGCAGGGCAGGTTGTATCCGTCGACTGAAAGCGATGCGTTGATGCTCTGCCCTGATAAACCCGTGGTATCGACTTGAATTGAAGTAGTGCCTTGTCCGCTGAGAATCGTTCCTGCCGAGATCGTCCAGTTGTAGATGGGCGAGATCCCCGGCGTGCCGCCGCTGGTGTTCGCGGTAAAAGTCACAGGGGCGCCGACCGAAACCACGTCAGGCCCGGAGATCGTTATGCTCGGACAGAGAACAGGCGGAGGCGGGCAGGGCCTAACCACAATCTTCGTGGATGTGAAAGCCACGCAGCCATCATCGCGGTTGTTGTCGACCTCGACCCTGGCTGTGTATGTACCGGGTGCGGCACCGCTCAGGTCCCATGTTGCGGTCGGACCGTCTCCATTCAACCGTCCGCCGCTGACTCGCCATGCGTAGCGAAGCGGGGTCGTGCTGAAGTTGGTTACGGTGGCCGTCAACGGAATCAGGGCTTCGGCGGGAGACTCGCCACAGGGCGTAATAATAGTCGCATGCTCTGAGAGCTGTACCACCGGCTTTGGGCCTTCGGTTAGAATCTCTTTGTCCTTCTTCGGTTTTTGCTGTGTCTGCGCCGAGACGGTCATTAGTCCCGTCCCAACCAGCAGCAATGCCAAAGCTACGAAACGATGCCTTTGTAAGAGCATTTCTGGCTCCCTCCATCCATGCGAGCGGGTTGCTGAGGCTCGCAGATTAAGTCAAATCCGATTCAGCGTCAACCGATTCTTTGGAAGATGTGCCCCACGTGAGGCGTTTAGTTACTAGAAAAGGATAATGGACGCCGCTTTCCACCCTTTCGACGGCCTGAGTCGCTGCCAAGCCATCAAAAGACCCTCCGCGGTGTACCGCGGAAGGTCTTTAGTTAAGCCGGCAAACCTCCATCTACCCTTTTCAGCTTTTACTCCTCGGGACCAGTGCAGGCGGGCCCGTGAAGCGCTGGAATTTTCTGACTTAGGACCGGGTAGGCAGGCGCCTCGTCAATGTTGATCTGAGTCCAATGCGCCCACTGCTCGGGTACGTTGGAATCGGCAAAGATCGCTTCGACCGGACACTCAGGCACGCAAGCGTCGCAATCGATACAAGTGTCGGCGTTGATGTAAAGCCGATCGGGTAGTTCGTGAAAAGCTTCGACGGGACAGACCGCCGCGCAATCGGTGTACTTGCAGTCAACGCATAACTCTACCACTACATATGTCATCTTCTGCTTCCCTTCTGAAATGATTTCAGAACCGTTTGAGGTCTGGAAACTGAATAAAAAGCTAAACGGTTCAACTTGCTTCTAAGGCAAATCCTGCAGAGAGTCAATAGAGAAAACTACTGTTCGCAATACTGCTCCGTGATTTTACGAAAATGATAGCCCATCACCGCGAGGACCACTGCGTCGCCGATCAGGTCGCGACGTTCCGAATAGACGCGATGGAGGAAGCGCCAGAATTCGCTTCGAGCAGAGTCAAACATACCCAGCTTAAATAGGACGCGGAAAAAGCCGAGTATGTATTCCTTCTTAAATGCCTTGGCGGGAGAGTAGCCCGAGCTGAAAGTATTCTTCAATGAGGCGCGCACTCGCTCGTAATACTCCTCCGGACTATAGATGGTTCGCATGATCGTCTTATAGCCGTCGATCAGAGTTTGCCTGTCCATCCTGGGGACAAAATTAAGCGATGCTTCAGTATTCGTTCCCGCGCCTTCGCTCAAGAGTCGCCCTTCCTTTTCCAGCCTGCGCCACAATTGCGTATCAGGCAACGCGCTGAGCAAACCGACCATCGCCATCGGAATAGCACTCTCGCGTATGAAGTCTATCTGGCGCTGGAAGATGTCGGCAGGGTCGTTATCAAAGCCGACGATGAAACCGGCCATTACTTCCATGCCGTAGCTCTGTATTCGCCGAACAGAGTCGATCAGGTCACGTTTGGTATTCTGCCCTTTCTGCGTCTCCTTCAGGCTCTCTTCCACCGGGGTCTCGATGCCCAGAAAGACGCGTCGGAAGTTTGCTCGCTTCATCATTCCCAGCAGCTCGTCGTCGTCCGCCAGGTTGATCGAAGCTTCCGTGAAGAGCCGGAATGGCTGATCGTGTTTTTCCATCCACTCGACCAGGTCGGGCATCAGCTTGCGGACATTCTTCTTGTTGCCGATGAAGTTATCGTCAACCACAAAGAGAGGTCCGCGCCAGCCGGTGGCGTACAGCGCGTCCATCTCGGCGAGCATTTGTTCGTTGGTCTTCGTGCGAGGGACTCGCCCATAGATCTCGATGATGTCGCAAAACTCGCAGTTGAACGGACACCCGCGCGAATACTGAATCGCCATCGAAGAGTAGCGGCGCTTATCGACCAGTGAGAAGTCGGGAATGGGCGATGAAGTCAGGTCCGGCTTCGTCTCGTTTTGATAAACGTGCTGAGGCACACCCATTTCAAGATCGCGCAGAAATTCCGGAACTGTCAGTTCGGCTTCGCCGGGGAACAGGTAGTCGGCGTCGTCAACATGTTCCATCCCGGTGGAGACGAATGGCCCGCCCACGGCGATGCGACGATCCAACGCTTTGCACCTGTCGATGACCCCACGAAGCGAATCCTGCTGCACGATCATTGCACTGGCAAAGACCATGTCCGCCCACTTGATATCAGAATCTCGCAGCTTACTCACGTTCAAGTCCACCAGCCGCTTTTCCCATGTGGCCGGAAGCATCGAGGAGAGCGTTAGTAATCCGAGCGGTGGATAAGCGGAGCGTTTACCTGCGAAGGGCAAGGCGTGCTTGAAACTCCAGTACGTATTTGGGAACTCCGGATATACCAGAAGCACCTTCATCTTTCGCTTTTGCTCACCCATGTTTGCTCGTTTCTCCCTCACGCGAGGCGCACGCCAATCACTCAGATCTTAGTATGGAGATAAGAATTGGTGAAATACCTCTGCACTCTAACAGAATCCATACCGAGGTCAAAATAGGTGCGCGCGCGACAACTGAACCTCGTCCGACAACAACAAAGGCCGCCCGCCGTCGAAAACGGCGAGCGACCTTTGAACGGGGAGAGACCGTTTTACTGAATGATCTTTGCGACTACCGTCTTCGTAAGCGGGTTGACGGTGAATCGCAAGACCATTTTGACGATGCCCGTGGGCGAGCTGCCACCACCGCCTGGCGCTCCGGGAGTAATCGTCCCGGCCACGTTTGCGTTTGGCGATCCCTCGGGCAGGTACTGGTCACTGACGATCTTAAAGTCAGATGGCCCGTTGGTGAAGCCTTTGACCCGAAGGATGTATTTGGTGTTCGGCTTGACGCGGGCCGCGACGTGCTCGTTTGCGTTCGACTCACCAGAATCATCGAGCACCACTCCGTCAACCGTGCGTAGTTCAAAGTCGAGGTCGACCGCTGTGGTGGAGCTCAACGTGGCGTCGAGGATTTTCGCGTCGTTCTTGGTCGTGACTTCGACGTCAACCCAGGTAATGCCCTCTGTATTCGGATTGCCATAGGTCACGGGTGATCCGAGG